>CAVKJB010000016.1:0-55274 GCA_963656785.1 Acutalibacteraceae bacterium
TGCTGTTCAGCTATATCCTTCCCACTGTCGGGCGGATTCGGGACTTTCACCCGTTAGAAACGTGCGCCGCCAGGCGCACCTAAAATAAAACAGACTGCAGGGGCGCAGTCTGTTTCGTAAAAAGGGTATTGGGACTAGAGATTAAAGAGATTATAAGGATAACCTCTATGGTCATTATAACAGTTACGTTGAAAAAATCAAGCAGTTCTGAAAATTATTTTCGCTTTTTCGGATTCTCTTTCTGCTCAATAAATAGTCAGTTTTCTATACATTAAACAGGAAGTGGATAACATCACCATCCTGTACCACGTACTCCTTGCCTTCCGAGCGAATCAGACCTTTTTCCCGTGCCTTCCCAAGATTACCCTCACATTCCACAAGCTGGTCGTAGGTGATGGTTTCTGCACGGATGAAGCCCTTCTCAAAGTCTGAATGAATCTTTCCGGCTGCCTGTGGTGCTTTTGTTCCTTTCCTGATGGTCCAGGCACGCACTTCCGGCTCTCCGGCGGTCAGGTAGGAAATCAGATCCAACAAGGAATAAGATGCTTTTACCAGCTTATCTAGGCCAGATTCTTCGATGCCAAGGTCTTCCAGGAAAGCGTCGCGTTCATCATCCTCGAGTTCAGCCATCTCGGCTTCAATTTCGGCACAAATCTGCACGCAACGTGCACCTTCGGACGCTGCCAAATCGGCCACCTGCTTCACATATGGATTCTCTTCGTTGGTAATCTCCTCCTCGGAAACGTTCGCCACATAGATAATTGGTTTTGACGTCAGAAGATCTATGGCATCCAATACCTCATGATCCTCTTCATCCATTTCCATTGCCCGGATGTTCTTACCGCTTTCCAGCCACGCTTTTGCCTTCTCCAAAATCTGCAGCTGCGGTGCCAGCTTGCGATCCGCCTTCATGTTCTTGGTCGTCTTTGCAATCGCGCGTTCGAGCACCTCGAGATCCGCGAAAATCAGTTCCATATTAATCGTTTCGATGTCATCCATCGGGTTAATATGACCGTTCACGTGCACAATGTTGTCATTCTCAAAGCAACGCACCACATGCACAATTGCCGACACCTCTCGGATATGACCCAGAAACTTGTTGCCAAGTCCCTCTCCTTTGGATGCACCTTTCACCAATCCCGCGATGTCGCAAAACTCAATGGTCGTGTGAATGGTCTTCTTCGAGTGGTAGATTTCGTGCAGCACCTCAAGGCGATTGTCCGGCACCGTCACCACGCCGATATTCGGTTCAATGGTGCAAAACGGATAATTCGCCGCTTCAGCACCCGCCTTGGTAATAGCATTGAAAAGCGTACTTTTACCCACATTCGGGAGTCCAACGATACCTAATTTCATATATCCTTACATCTCCTTAAAAACATGATGAATTACTGTTTACTTAACCAAATTATGATATCAGATATGTTCTTTTCGCTCAAGC
Organism: Acutalibacteraceae bacterium; assembly: GCA_963656785.1. Taxonomy (GTDB): domain Bacteria; phylum Bacillota; class Clostridia; order Peptostreptococcales; family Anaerovoracaceae; genus Mogibacterium_A. The sequence continues at coordinate 1,442 of CAVKJB010000016.1, forward strand.
CGTTTTTTATCCTTCTGACCATTAAAAAAGCCCGGATTATTTCGTTGTTTTACCGGCATCGGATCGACTTTGCAGATAGAAATAAAAGACAGTACATAAGATAAAGGCCACCGCACTCAGCACCATAGCCTGACGAAAAGGTCCAATCATCAGGCTATCCGTTCGGAGAGATTCCACAAAGAATCGTTCCAAAGAATAGAGAGTACCGTAGAGGCAAGCAATCTGCCCCTGGAACCGACGGTGTCGGTCATCTAAAAACAAGAGCAGCAGGAAGATTAAAAAGCACCAGATAGACTCATAGAGAAAAGTGGGGTGTACCTTCTGTCCATTCACCAGAATACCCCACGGTAACTCTGTCGGACGACCGTACGCCTCATTATTGAAGAAGTTTCCCCAACGTCCAATGCTCTGTGCCAGTGCTACCGTCGGCAGAATTAAATCCGCCATATTCAGAAACTGAATTTTTTTATGTCTGCAAACCATATATGTGGTGATGATACCAAAAATCAACCCGCCGTGGATAGCCAGTCCTCCTTCCCGGATATTGAAGGCCTCCAGCGGATTATTCCGATAGATCGTGTTCCAGGAGAACAGAACGTAATAAATTCTTGCTCCAACGATTCCAATGGGGAGTGCGAAGATCACCAAATCCAACACATCATCCTGCTGAATCCGATGTCTCGGTGCGCGATAATAAGAAATCAGCGTCGCGAGCAAAGCGCCGAGCGCAATCAATATTCCGTACCAGCGAATTTCAAATCCGCCCAGCGTGAATGCAATGGGTCCCGGAGACTGTAGCATGGGAATTCCTTTCTTTAAAACAGACTAGAATAAGACGGATACGCACCCTGCGTGCATCATAGGTAAAAAGGTATCATACATACAAGCATAATTATACACATATAAAACAGAGAATAACACAAAGAAAAAAAGAAGCGATTTCTCGCTTCTTCCCTTCGTAGTGGAGGCGACACCCAGATTCGAACTGGGGATGAGGGTTTTGCAGACCCGAGCCTTACCACTTGGCTATGTCGCCGAATTGGCTAGGGTAGCAGGATTCGAACCTGCGCATAACGGAATCAGAATCCGGTGCCTTACCACTTGGCTATACCCCAACAACGTATTATATCATAGCCCACAATATGGGGTGGGTAGTGGGATTCGAACCCACGTATACAGGAGCCACAACCCTGGGTCTTAACCACTTGACGATACCCACCATAGTTGGCGACCGGGAACGGGCTCGAACCGTCGACCTCCAGCGTGACAGGCTGGCATTCTAACCAACTGAACTACCCGGCCAAAATGGTGGACGCTATAGGGCTCGAACCTATGACCCTCTGCTTGTAAGGCAGATGCTCTCCCAGCTGAGCTAAGCGTCCACAAATGGTGGCGGCGATTGGACTCGAACCAATGACCTTCCGGGTATGAACCGGACGCTATAGCCAGCTAAGCTACGCCGCCAAATACTCAGTGAATGGTTCCTCACTCACGTCGCCAAATAATAATATCAAATTCCTAGTATGTTGTCAACTGTTTCGAACTTGATTTTTAAAATTATTTGTCACACTGAAGATTGTGGTATAATCTCCCTACGAGATGTTTCACAAACAACATCGCTATTATACACAAAAACCAAGAGAGGCTCAAGCATTTTGAAAGAAATAATTCGACACTACCGAATTCCACACCTAAACAGTGGAATCTATTCCACATATTACGGCGGCCTCAATCCCTGCGTCTTCGACATCGAAACTACAGGCCTCAGTGCGCGAAAAGGCGGCAAAGTCATTCTCACAGCCTTGCTGATTCCAACACCGGAAGGCATTTCTGTCACGCAGTACCTGGCAGAAGGACCTTATGAGGAAGATCGTATTCTCCGAGCCACCTTGCGTTTCCTGGCGGATAACAACGTCGATTTCCTGGTTACCTATAACGGCACGTCTTTCGATCTACCGTTTGTTAATCAGCGGCTGGAGGCTCTCCATTTTCCGTGTTCCTTGAAATTGCATCATTTGGATCTCTACTCCTGGATTAAGCGAAACACCGTCTTGTCCACTCGCATTTCCTCTCTCAGTCAGAAATCCGTGGAGAAGTATTTCCGAATCGGAAACGACCGCATTGATGCCATTTCCGGGAAAGAAAGCGTCAAGCTCTATTCCGAATATGCCACCGGCCACAGCAGCGTGATAGAGAAAATTATCCTGACCCACAACCGAGAGGATGTTGTCCAGCTATATCGACTCCTACGGCGTTTTTTCTGTGCTGATCCTGATGCTTTGTCCGAGATTCTTCGCACAAACAGCGTACACGAGGCACAGGCCGCCTACGGTTATCCCCTTCTGCCAAAAGCAGAACTCACGATTCGCCCGAAGTTTTCCGGAAAAGCACTCCTGATCCAGGGAAACCAGCACTGCAATCTACAAAAAATGTTCGCCTCCTCAGAGACAAATGACGATAAAATCTCTCTGGAATATAAATACCATTATCGTGCGAATGCCCTGCCACATCTCCTGAATGCCCACGTATTTCCAGATCTCGAGACCCCCTTCTCTGCAGAATTTCACGCTGGCACCGAAAACTACCGGATTTCTCTGCCGCTGGAACAATACGCCAAGTCCGCCTACATCGACTTGACCCGTTTGCACCTGGAGTTCTCGGAGGCACAGAAAAATGCGATCTCCTCTTGCCGAGGTTTCGTCAACGATTACTTGATTCTTGTGGAGGATGGGCTTCTCCGTTATCCAGATATCAATATATTCGCAGAAATTCTGGCAAGCCGCATCCTTCAACGGGTTCGGGACCTCTGATAGAAAATGGACTTCTCCGCATATCATTTTTGCGGGGATGTCGGATGCTTTCGATTGGATGAAATATGCTTTTGACAGGGGATACAGGAACTCCCGGAACCCCAGTGTTAATTGTTGTCCACCTCGTGGATGTTCGAGAACCCTCGTCCGAGCCCCCAGACACTACTCAGCTTCTTGACCGTTACAAACGCACTGTCATCGTGATCGGCGAGGTAATTCTTGATGGTCAAGCTCTCTCTCGGCGTGCAGATAACTTCCACCATCCGCCGCTCAGTCTTCGTGTATTCACCCACCGACAAATACGAAGTTGCTCCCCGATTCATTTCGTTCATTACAAAACTGAGGAATTTCTCCGGTTCCTTTGTCAAAACGCTCACCTGTACGTGTGTTCCGGTAAGTCCAAGCAGCACCATTTCTGTCGTCTTGCTGTTCACAAAAACCGTGACCAGCGCGTATAACGCCACACTTCGGTCGAAAACGAACGCGGACAATACAATGATGGTCCCGTCCAGTGTCATCATGATTTTACTGACAGGCACGTGCTTCAAAACTTTGAATTTGATGACACGAGAGAGCGAATCCGTTCCGCCCGAGGAGAACCCGTCAATATAACCCACGCCAGTTGCAACGCCATAGAATACACCCACGAAAATGGCGCCCAGCAACGGATCCGGTTTGGTCAGAAGTTGGAATGGCAGCCGTTCCATGGCATACATAATCACCGGATAGGCCAGAGACAGCGCGATAATTTTACGCACATCATCCCACCCCATGGTCAGGAAAACAATCAAAAGAACCACCATCACAATGCAGTAATAGACCAAAGAATAGTTCCACGATACAAAGTGGGTGATCATCCGTGCAATACCCGGAATTCCGCCGGAAGTCAATCCGCACGGAATCATGACATAGATCTGTCCGAACGATCCGGCAAACGCCGAGCAAAACACAATGATAGCGGAACGCAAGAGTTTCCGGCCCTTGTCACTCTTGAGGTTCTTTTCCATACAGATACTCCTTTCCAAACACATCCACCGCAATTATTGCATAATTTCCAGAAGTAGGGAATTCAATCCGCTCCGGACATCCATGACAGATGATTCGAGATGTGAATTGCCCGTTGTAATCCGGATCCACCATCATATAATCCACATATCGCTCTGGAGATTTTTCGCCGATTTGTGCCGCTAATTCTCGATCCTTGAGAGGAATATGTCCATATTCAATTTCGGGGTTAAAAGAACGAACACGAATCGTCACCATTTTCCGACCATCCGTCATTGGCGCCTCGCCGATCTCCTCAATATCGAAAATACCCGGAATAGACTTCCACGGATCCCGGTAATAGATGTACGGTGCCCGGCAGTCATCCATCCGGCGTCGCGTCGTCGATACCGCCAATGGCTCCGTATCACAGCCGATCCAGTGACGGTTCAGCGAATGGGCAGCTTCCAGAAAACTACCGGAGCCACAGAAAAAGTCGCCGCATAGATCGCCTTCTTCCGTGGAGGCTGCAATAATCCGCCTCATCAGCTCTAACGGTTTCTGCGTCGCATACCCGTTTCGTTCCTTCGCAGTGCGTCCGACCATGTCAATCTGCCAGATGTCCTTCATATTAACCATGGTATACCAGCCGATTTCATCCTGGTATTCTGTCACACCTTTGAAACGATACGGTTTAAAATCGCGGTTGTAGGATTTTTCTTTCGGGACATTCAGACGGAATCTCGCCGATTTGCTGTACACCAGGATGGTGTCATGTTTCCGGGCGAAATGTTTCGAGCCGCTTCCGCCGGATTTGTACTGCCAGATAATCTCGTTCTGAAAATTCTTAGCACCGAAGATTTCGTCCATCAGAACCTTGACATAGCTGCAAGAGTGCCAATCAAGATGCACCCAAATAAGACCGTCTTCTGCAAGTAACTGTTTCATCAGAATAAGCCTCGCCGTCATGTTCTCCGCATAGCATTCCAGACTACGGTCGAACGTATCATCATAAGCTAAATGCTTCATCTTGTGAGTCTTACCATCCGCAGCCTGCAAGGTGATGGTTGCATCATACTTGTTTTTGGTAAAAAAGGGCGGATCGATATAGATGACTCGAAATTTTCCTTCATAGCCGCTATCAAGGAGCCATTTCATATATGCCAGATTATCGCCTAGTGTCAGTGCATTCAAAAGACAATCTTCCCTCGAAGTGGAATCATCTGCCTCACATGTTTCATCCGCAGGCTCACTCGATACGGTTCCCTCGCCCAAATCGCCCGCTCCATCCTGGCTCAATTCAGTTTTTCCAAGGAGGGAATTCCAAGGTATATAAGCAGACGGATTATGCCATTCCGACAGTCGAAACTTTGTGTCTGACGATTCCTTTGCCAGTTTCTTTCCGGTCTCTAATCCTGTATGTAAATTCTCTAATACACCCATTCTTTATTCCTGTTCCTATTTTTTCTGAATTGAATCGCGATTGCTTTGGACCAACACTGCGATCGGAAAGCAATTTGTATCCGAGGAAATTATTCGAATTCTGTATCATAAGTATGCGATGTCACCAAGGGCTGTCATCCGCCACAGGTACACACCGCATTCATTTCTGTACTCGCGTCTACGTTTCGTCAAATCTGGAAATATTATAATTCAGCACTTTCGATTTGTCTAGCACATCGCAAAGGAAGCCGCTTCGTGCCTTCGGACCCGGCCCTCAAGGGCGAGACGATGCACGAAGCGGCTTCCGATTTTTTTAAGAAAACAACACTTTAATGATAGTGCAGCTTAGGGATATTACAACTCAATGTAACTACCGAAATAACGGAATTCCTTGCAGACACCTTCCAGATGATTCATCAGCCGAACGAACTGCTCGGTATACACGGACTCCTCGAAATCGAAATAGAAGCTGAAATCGAAGTCACTGCCCGGGATCGGGCGGGACTCCAGCTTAGTCAGGTTGATGCCGCAAGCGTTGATGGCGGAAAGAACCTTGTACAAAGATCCCGGAGTATGATCCGTCACGCACATGAAGCTGGTTTTATTCGCACCCGGATATATTTCAAGCTTTTTGGTCAGGCAGATAAAACGCGTGTAGTTGTTGTCGTTATCCTGCACAGAACGCTCCAGGCAGTCCAGCGAGTAATAACTGCCGTTCACCTCACTGCCGAGCGCAGCTAGATCTTTCCGGCCCGATTCGGAGACATACTTTGCGGCTGCCGCGGTATTCTCATACACGGTGATTTTCGCATCCGGGAATTCCCTTCTCAGATACTCATCACACTGAGAGAGCGCTTGCTCGTGGGAGACGATTTCCTTAATATCTGCTTTATGAACGCCGTGGTTTGCCAGCAGACAATGTTCAATCTTAACACGAAGACTCTTCACGATGTGGAAATCATATTCCTTCATCAGGTCATAGACCTGATTTACCGATCCAGCGGTGCTGTTCTCGATCGGCAGCACGCCATACCTGCAGAGGCCCTGATCAATCGCCGCAAACACTCCCTTGAAGTTCTTCGTATAGACGATTTTCGGCATCTTGAAGAACTTGTCGCAAGCCTCCTGCGAATATGCACCCTGCACGCCCTGGCACGCAACCACCGCAGATTCCGGAAACGTCTGCGGAGTATCGCGAAGTGCCGCACGAATGGCCTTTACAATCTGCGACTCCGAGCGGGTCACCTGCCTCTGGTGGTCTGCGCTCATCTCCATCAGCAGACTGAAAAGCATCCGGTTATAATATGCCATATCCTCCGCGGAATCATCCGTAATCTGTTCCATCAACGCCCGTTCACGCAGTGGATCGACGATTCGCATGCCATTCTCCTGCTTATATTTCGCGATTTCCTCCGCAATCCGCATGCGTTCATCTACCTTCTGGATGAGCACCTTATCGATCTCATCAATTTTCACTCTGTAGTCCTGTAAATTCGCCATTTTATTTATCTCCTCTCAATATTGCTGCTCATTTCATTCTTGTCCATTATGGTAAAAAAAGTTGGATAGGATTTATTCACCGACTCCGCGTCTGTTATCGTAACGCATCCGTCTGCAACCAATGATGCAATTGCCGCCATCATGGCAATACGGTGATCGCCGTAACTGTTTACCGTAGTGCCGTAAAGCTTCGTCCTACCGCGAATCTGAAGCCCGTCCGGAAGTTCCCGGACCTCGGCGCCCAGTGCTTTTAACACATTTGTAACGGATTCCAATCGATCACTTTCCTTGAGGCGAAGGCGCTCCGCATGGTTGATTTCCGTCACGCCTTTCGCCTGCGTTGCGATCAAGGACAGGGCCGGCACCATATCCGGTATCTGCGCGGCGTTGATTTCAGTTCCGTGAAGAAGGTCTCGGGACGGATACGCTGTTACAGAATCTCCCTCCGTCTCGATTCGCCCTCCGAACGCATGAATCCAATTCACGATGCTGCGGTCACCCTGCGCCGAATTCAGATTCAGACCGGTTACCCGGACAGGCTCCTCCCCGAGAATACCGGCAGTTAGCCAGAATGCGGCGTTGGACCAGTCACCCTCCACGCTCCGATCCGTTGGCTTCGTGTATTCCTGTCCGCCGAAAATTCGGTAGACTAACTCACTCGTCGATTGCTCCGTGATTACGCGAATCCCGAATCGACTCAGCACGCGAAGTGTCATATTGATGTACCCCATTGACTGCCGTTCGCCGGTGACGCGTATCGTGCTATCTCCCGAAAGAAGCGGGAGCGCCAGAAGGAGACCGGTAATATACTGGGACGAGACATTTCCCGGCAGTATGTACTCCCCCGGGGTTAGATTTCCGGTGACAGTAAAGGGTACAGTTCCCATTGCTGTCATCGTCACTCCGTGTGCCTCCAGTTCCTCATACAGCGGAGACAACGGCCGATCCGGCAGCCGACCTTCCGGGTAGAAATTCGTCGGGATACCCAGTGCCGCCACCAAAGGAATCAGAAAACGGAAAGTGGATCCGCTCTCCCTGCAGTGGAGTTCCGCGGGATTTCCGGTTTCTCTCGCTTTGTGAATCACCTGCATGCAAGACCGCGTCGCTTCGATGTCGTCGGATGTCTCTTCGAGGCGAATTTCGCACGGCGGATTACATAATGCACCGGCAATAATCATGCGATGGGCTTCGGATTTGGACGGTAGTATTCCGATGTTCTTCATAGGAGATTTCTCACCTCCTCCAGGTTCATCGTTCGAATTCGGCATACGCCGACTTCATCCGGTGTGATGATTCGGATCTGGTCACCGCTTCGCTTCTTGTCCGCGCACAGAATTCGGTAGATCTCCTCCCGATCATAATCGAGTTCAAGGTCAAATCCGTATACCATCAGAATTTCTTCCAGTTCATCCAATGTTTCCTGGCTGCACCAACCCTGTGCAACGGAAATCCCGGTCATCCAGTACATGCCCTTGGCCACCGCATCGCCATGGCTCAATGCGTAATCACTAAGAATTTCAATGGCGTGTCCGAGCGTGTGCCCGAAATTCAGCATATGTCGAAGTCCGTGATCGAACTCATCGGCTTCCACATATTGTTTCTTCATTGCCACGCAGGATCGAATCACTTCGTGTAGATTTGTTTTTGTATATTCTGTATCTTTCAGCTGTCTGAACAAAACACGGCTGTTAATCATTCCGTATTTAATGACTTCTGCCATACCTTCCCGGTAAATTTCCGGAGGTAGCGTCTTGAGAAGCGACGAATCCTGAAGTACGAGCTTCGGCTGATGGAATGCCCCCACAAGATTCTTTCCTGCCGGAAGGTCAATTGCCGTCTTCCCTCCAACAGAGGAATCTACGGCCGCCAGTAACGTCGTCGGCACTTGATACACACTAATACCCCTCATGTAAGTAGCGGCGGCAAATCCTGCGATATCGCCGACCATCCCACCGCCTAGAGCGACAATTCCATCCGAACGCGTCATCGACACCGATATCAGATAATTCAAAATCTTCAGATAATTCTCCGCATTCTTGGATGTTTCTCCCGGCGAAAGAATGTATTCATACACCTCATATCCGGCCGTCTCGAGGGATTCTGTGCATGCCTCCAGATAAAGCGCTGCCACATTGCTGTCCGTAACGATGCAAATCTTACCGCCACACTGGAGATGCTGCAGATATTTCCCGATTTCTTCCAGTTTCATCGATTTGTTCTCTTGTGCGATATTTCTCTCGATTTCTCTTTCTTTCATCTTTCTGTTTACTCCATGCCAATTGCTGTGCGAATTCGACGCACTTTGTCCATCACGCCGTCGAACTGATCTGGGGTTAAGGACTGTGGACCATCGCACAGTGCATGTGCCGGATCGTTGTGAACCTCAATCATTAACGCATCGGCGCCGCAAGCGGTCGCTGCACACGCCATCGGCTCTACGAAGGAACGAATGCCTGTCGCGTGGCTCGGATCAACGACCACCGGAAGGTGAGACAGTTCATGCAGTGCGGTTACCGCCGAAAGATCCAGCGTATTTCGAGTATGAGGTTCGAAGGTTCGAATACCGCGTTCGCACAGAATGACGTTCTCGTTACCGCCTGCCATGATATATTCCGCACTCATCAAGAGTTCTTTTAGCGTGTTCGCCAGTCCCCGTTTCAAAAGAATCGGTTTTCTCGTCTTACCAAGCGCTTTGAGAAGCTCGAAGTTTTGCATGTTTCGGGCTCCGACCTGAATGACATCGACATCCTCGAACAGCGGGAGATGATTCTCGTTCATAATCTCGGTAACAATAGGAAGACCGGTCGCCTCTTTGGCCCTGACGAGCAGTTCAATGCCATCTGCTTTCATACCCTGGAATGCGTAAGGCGATGTTCTCGGCTTGAAAGCACCCCCTCGAAGCAGTGTCGCGCCAGCCGCCTTGACGCGCTGGGCTACTTCAATAATCTGCGCCTCCGATTCCACCGAACAAGGTCCTGCAATAACGGCAAAGTGACCTCCGCCAATCTTAACGCCATTCACGTCCACAATCGTATCATTCGGATGAAACTGTCGATTCGCCTTCTTGTACGGTGCGGAGATTTTGCGAACGGAGGAAACGATATCCAGCATTTCCACCATATTCGCATCCATCAACGATGTATCGCCAATGAGTCGCAAGAGGATATGGTCCTCTTCTTCCGACTCATCCACATCCAGTCCCAGCCCGGACAGCCAGGACTTCAATTGATTCTTCTGTTCTTCCTCTGCCTGAGGCTTCAGTGTTATAATCATTCATGCCCTCCCTATAATAAAAAAATCCGCAGCAAGCTGCGGATTGTCAATCGTATTCAGAAACGGGAATTCCTGTCACCTGATTTGACCGCAGCAAAAAATGTTCTTCTTTCCGAAAAAGAAAAACACAAACGTAAAGATTGCTGCTGTAAAGAACAGGTTGTACATTTCTTCCGGTCTCCTTTCGTTGATTTTGTGACTACAAGTGCTATGTTAGCACCCTTCACCCCATTTGTCCAGTGTTTTATCATAAAAAATAATAAATCTTTTGTATTGTTTTACAATTATTGAATTTTTATTCCCTCGTAAGAATCTCCTTCTGATCCGGCATCTGTTCCTTCGAGCTTCCGCCATGGGATGGATCCGAAGATCTCTCCAATCGTTGGGAATCATCCTTTCGAGACGCGGCATCCGCTATCATCGTGGTATCAGTCGACATTGTGTGCTATAATAGCGGAGATATTGTAACATACATATGCAATAAAGGAGTTAAAAGTATTATGAATCTATGCATTGATTCCCGCAAAGTACAGAAAGGGGACATGTTTTTCTGCATTAACGGTTCCGCCGTGGACGGCCATGATTACGCACAGCAGGCTGCCGAGAACGGTGCTACCGTCATCGTATACGAGCACGACATGCCGAAAAAAGACCGGGAAGGCACTATCTATATTCGGGTTCCAAGCACGTTGAACGCACTGAACGAAGCGGCATCCTCCCTGAACGGATGGCCGAGTCAACACATGACCGTCTTCGGTGTTACCGGCACGAACGGAAAATCCTCGATAGCCTATCTGATCAGCAAGATTTATACCAAATACAAAGGAGAATGCGGTTATCTCGGCACCATCGGCGGTCAGATGGAAGGCAAGAAATACAACGTTCCGCTGACAACACCGGACATCATACCGCTTCAAGCAACCTTGAACCAGATGCGTAAGGATGGCGCAGTTGCGGTTTCTCTGGAAGCCAGCTCCCACGGTCTGATTCAGAAGCGCGTCGGCGCGGTGGATTTCGATTACGCCATCTACACCAATCTGACCAGAGAACACCTGGATTACTTCAAGGACATGGAGAATTATTTTCAAGCGAAAGCCGTGTTCTTCCGGAATCTGAAGCCGGAAGCAATTGCCATGATCAACATCGACGATCCATACGGAAAACGCATTGAACCGCTTTGCACCGGTAAATTCATGACATACTCGCTAAAAGAACCGGCCGACTACATGGCGAAGGACATCGTCTACAGTCCGGATGGAATGTCATTCACCCTGGTTCACGAGGGGAAGGAATACCCGGCTACCACCAATCTTCAGGTAACCTACAACCTGTACAACCTGTTGGCAGTTGCCGGCACACTCCACCAGGCCGGGATCAACATGGAAGATATACTCCACGAATTTGAATACATTTCATCCATCCCGGGACGGATGGATGAAATCCGTTATGGACAGAATTACCGTGTCATCGTTGATTACGCCCACACGGATGACAGTTACAACAAACTTCTGCACTATGTTCGTAACGACCTGCCGGGAATTCGCCGCATCATAACCGTATCCGGCGCCCCGGGCAAGAGAGACGCCGGCAACCGGGAAATCTTCGGACACTACTTCAGCCAATATTGCGATTTCTCCATCCTCACAGAAGAGGATTGCCGCGACGAATCGCCGAAGAAAGTGGCGGATGAAATCGCCGCCGGCATGACAGAAGGATATCCGCATGCTTACATCGAAAACCGTGCCGAAGCCATCCAGGCCGGCATTGATATGGCTGAGCCGGGCGACATTGTGCTGGTTCTGGGAAAAGGTGCGGAGCGTTACCTCGATGGCACCACCGGCAAGCGCTTCTGGGAGGGCGATGACGTCAGTGCCCGGAACGCGGTGAAAAATCGTCAGGAAAGGGAAACCCGCAAGAACTGCGAGAATAATTAGACCTCTTACAAGTACGCCGTAGCCGCCACTGGAATTCAATGAAAGAAAACCGCTGCCATGTCGGAGATTTCCGATGGACGAGAAGTATTTTTAACCGTAAGAATACCCCTTGAACGGAATCCAATCCATTCAAGGGGTTCGTTAATCTCTTTATCTTCCGATCAAAAGGTCTGATTAGTTCAGAACCTCGCAGTCATCGAAATTAACACCAATCATCTCTTCCAATTCAGCGCTGATGCTTACTATGAAATCAATACCATAATCCTTGGAGATTACTTTAATCTTCTCAATGAATTCAGGAAGAACTTCGAGAGAAATGTCTGCGTGCTTCATGATACCATCCAGGTAGAATTTCTCGATGTCGCTGTTCGAGCTGATAATTCCGAAGATGAATCCAATGTACTCGCTTACATTTGTGATGTGAACAAAATCTTCCATGCAAACCGCACGAATGCGATAATCGAGATCGTAGATCAGTCTGGAGTTGCGATTGATAAATACAACGCTGCCCTTGCATGTCTCCGCATCTGCATTTGCGAATTCGATCATGTTCTTTGTTTTTCCACTCCCTTTGTGTCCTACTAATAGTTTAACCATGGCAGTGTCCTCCTTCAGTGTATTTAAGATAATGGTGTCTATCGACGCATCTGTCTTTATGTTGTCTCATTATACAACATCTAGTGGTATGGTTCAATAAGACAAATTACTTTTCAGAGGCTTTTTCCGCGTCAAGTTTTTTAACAACTTCGTCAATTCGATGAGCCACTTTAATGAAATCATCCTCTTTGAATCCTCTGGTCGTCATCGGCGCAGTACCTACCCGAACGCCGCTGGTCTGCATCGGAGAACGCTTCTCATTCGGAACGCAGTTCTTGTTCAGAGTGATGCCTACTTCGTCGCATGCATTCTGCAGATCCTTACCGGAGAATTCATGATCGGAGAAATCGAGCAGGAATACGTGATTGTCGGTACCACCGGTTACAACATTATATCCCATCTTGATGAACTCCTCCGCGAAAGCTTTGCAGTTGAGAACAACCTGATGTGCATATTCCTTAAATTCCGGACGAAGTGCCTCCTCTGCGCATACGGCTTTTCCGGCAATGATGTGTTCGAGCGGGCCGCCCTGTGCATATGGGAATACCGCGCTATCCACTTTCTTTGCGAGTTCCGGGATGCAGAAAATCATTCCGCCGCGAGGACCTCTCAGCGTCTTGTGGGTTGTTGTTGTGATGATATCCGCATAACCAAATGGCGAGATGTGTTCACCGCCGGCAACCAGACCTGCAATATGAGCCATGTCTACCATGAAGTAAGCACCTACGCTCTTTGCGATTTCCGCGAATGCCGGAAAATCAATCGTTCTGGAATATGCACTGGCACCTGTCAGAATCAGCTTCGGATGAAGTTCATTGGCTTTCTTCTTCAAATCTTCCATATCGATGAAGCCGTTGTCATCCACATTATAGAAATGCACGTCGTACAGTTTTCCGCTGAAGTTAACGGCGGAACCGTGGGTTAGATGCCCTCCGTTGTCCAGGTTCAGGGAGAGAATGGTATCTCCCGGTTCCAGAACGGACTTGTACGCCGCAAAGTTCGCCTGAGAACCGCTGTGCGGCTGAACGTTAACGTGATAATCTGTATCAAATACTTTTCTCCACATATCACAGCAGTACTCTTCCAGCTCGTCTACGTAACGAGTGCCGCCATAATATCTGCCCTTGTTGCCGGAATGTCTCTCGATTGGTTTTGCCGGATAACCCTCCGCGTACTTCCAGGAAAGACAGCTTCCGCAAGCAGCGAGAACGGCCTCCGAGCAATAGTTTTCCGAAGCAATCAACTCTACGTTGTTCTTCTGACGGTTGTACTCCTTCTCGACCAGCTCTGCAACCCGAGGGGATGTCTTGCGAATTTCCGCAATGTTATCCAAATTGTAATTGCTCGAATCGTTTCCGTTTCTGTCAAACATCTTTTACCATCCTTTCGTTTGATACAGTATTCTTACATCACCTATTAAATATATCGATCCGACGAAGAGTACCACATCGTAGCAACCATTAACCGCTGCCTCATATGCATCCCTTTCATCTGTAATCGCAATAGTGTGGAAGCCCCGATCCATCAAGCGTTCCGCCAGAAGACCAGCTTCCAGTGCCCGTTCGCTGTGGGGTTCCGTCGTCATGAAATTTGTGTCCGCCGGCAGTTCTGCCAGTTCATTCACCATTTCATCGTATTCTTTATCCTTGAAACATCCAAAGACAACCAGCGTCCGCGGCTCATCCGCCCGATATGCCAAATACCGCTTCAATGCCGTAACCGCCGCGCGCACGCCATTCGGATTGTGGCCGCCGTCGATGATAATCGCCGGATTCTCTTCCTGTAGGAATTCGAAACGTCCCATAATCTGCGCCTTCTCAAGCCCCTGGCGAATCGCATCGTCTGTGATGCGCAGCTTTCCCTCATTCTTTGCGGTAAGTACCGCCGCCAATGCCGTCATGGCATTTCGAATCTGATGCTCGCCCTGCATGGCAAGCTGCAGACTCTCAAAGTGTTCCCCAAGAACCGTTGTATCGAATGTCACATTCGGGTAAAAAGAAGTGACACTGTAGGGCATTTCCGACACATCGACATAAGGTGCTTCCTTCTGCTTTGCTTTCCACGCCAGGAAATTCCGAACCTCGGGTTCTGCGCTCTCGGAAATGATCGGCACGCCGGATTTGATGATCCCAGACTTGTTCCACGCGATTTCCTGTAATGTGTCCCCCAGCATGGCGGTATGATCTCGGCCTACTTGCGTGATAATCGTAGAAACCGGATCTTCAATGGTATTGGTGGAGTCCATGATACCACCGATACCGACTTCCGAAATCATAAAATCCACTTCCCGTTCTGCAAAGAACAGGTACGCAATCGCCGTCAGAATTTCGAATTCCGAGAGATATCCATATCCTTCCTGATTCAGCCACTCGTTGTAGGATAGGACAGAGGTTGCGTAATGGACGAAGGCGGCATCAGAAATCAGGCGATGGTTCACAACGAAGCGCTCGTTGTAGACCATCACATGCGGCGAAGTAAATACGCCGACACGATACCCGGCTTCCTCCAGCATGGAAGCCAGATACGTGCAGACAGATCCCTTCCCGTTGGTGCCGGCCACATGGAAAATCCGCAGCCTTCTCTCCGGGTTTCCCAGCAAGCTCAGCAGTCTTCTCATTCTGTCGAGCCCCACCGGTCCTCGATGCGCCGTACTCTCGTGAATACGATCAATGATTCTTTGGCTGCTATTTGTCACCTTTTGCTCCCATGGATTCCAGGCGGGCAACGACGGTTGCCAGCATATCCTTGTACTTCTCCTGCTTCTCTCGTTCCTGCTGAACCACTGCCTCCGGTGCTTTCTCAACGAAGCCCTTGTTGGCCAGTTTCTTCTCGACACGAAGAACTTCGCCTTCCAGGCGTTTCTTCTCCTTCTTCAGTCTCTCGATTTCCGCTTCGAAGTCTACCAGATCTTCCAGCGGTATCAGAATCTCAGCGCCTTCGATGACTGCGGACATGACATCCTTCGGTGTCTCTCCGTCTGTGCCGTCAATGGTAATTTCCGTTACATTCGCAATGTTCCGAATGATATCCGATGTGGACGAAATCGTTTCTGCCAGCGTATCGGTTCGAACCACTACCGTCAGCTTGCGGCTCGGTGCAGCATCTGCCTCCACACGAATGTTACGAATGGCTTTGATAGCAGCAATCGCCGTCTCGATGCGGGATACCTCATCCGGGTATTCCTTGTCAGCATCATATACCGGCCAACTTGCACGAATCAACATTGCATTCGCACCTTCAGCGTCGCATTCTTTCGGCAGGAAGCCCCAGATCTCTTCTGTAATGAACGGCATGAACGGGTGAAGCAGCTTAATGAGATCCTTCAATGTTCTCTGTAGAACAAACCGTGCCGTCTTCTTATCCTCTTCATCCTCGCCGTATAATCTGCGCTTTACAATTTCGATATACCAGTCACAGTACTCATCCCAGATGGTCTCATAGACCTTCTGTCCGGCCATACCCAGTTCAAATTTTTCCAGGAAATCGGTTACCGCTTTAGCAGCATCGTTCACCTTGGCAATCATCCACTTATCTTCATCCCGAAGCTGAGCCGTGGTCTCATCTGCCATCGGCAGAAAATTTCCGTCCTCATCCTGGAGGTTCATGATGGTAAAGCGCGATGCGTTCCATAATTTGTTTGCAAAGTTCCGCGCAGATTCCAGACGACTCTGGAGGAATCTCGTATCGTTACCCGGGGTAATGCCGGTACAAAGCATAAATCTCAGTGCGTCTGCACCGTACTGGTCAATAACAACCAGCGGATCGATACCGTTGCCCAGTGACTTGCTCATCTTGCGACCCTGTTCATCGCGAACCAGGCCATGCAGGAATACGTACTTGAACGGAATCTCACCCATCGCCTCACAAGCAGAGAACACCATTCGGATAACCCAGAAAAAGAGAATATCATATCCGGTTACCATAACCGATGTCGGATAGAAGTAATCCAGTTCCGGTGTCTTCTCCGGCCATCCCAGCGTGGAGAACGGCCAGAGTGCCGAGCTAAACCACGTATCCAGCACGTCTTCATCCTGATGGAAATGACTGCCGCCACATTTCGGACAGATGGTCGGCATCGCCTCATCAACGACAATTTCGCCGCAATCTTCGCAGTAGTATGCCGGGATTCGATGTCCCCACCACAGCTGTCTGGAAATGCACCAATCATGAATATCATTCAACCAATTGAGATAGATTTTCTCAAAGCGTGGTGGCACGTGCTGCATCTTTCCGGATGTCGCCGCCTCAATTGCCGGTTTTGCAAGGTCTTCCATCTTGACAAACCATTGATCCGAGAGCATCGGTTCGATGGCATTATGACAACGGTAACACTTACCGACCGGAATCACCATATCTTCGGTCTTCACCAGATATCCGGCGTCTTCCAGATCTTTCACCCAGGCCTTCCGGCACTCATAGCGATCCATCCCCTCATACTTTCCAGCCAATGCGGACATGGTCGCGTCTTCGTTCATGCAGCTCAGTACCTCGAGGTTGTGACGAACGCCCACTTCAAAGTCATTCGGGTCATGTGCCGGTGTGATTTTAACTGCACCCGTACCCTTTTCCGGATCCGGATATTCATCGGCAATGACCGGGATCTCTCTATTCAGGATCGGCAGATAGACATTCTTGCCGACTAAGTCCTTATACCTCTCATCACTCGGGTGTACAGCGATGGCAATATCGCCAAACATCGTCTCCGGACGAGATGTGGCAACGACGATTCCCTCGCCGCCATCCACCGCTGGATAACGGAAATACCAATACTTTCCATTCTCATCCTCGTGCTCCACCTCGGCATCCGACAGAGATGTCTTACAGCTTGGGCACCAGTTAATCAAGCGGTTTCCGCGATAAATCCATCCCTTCTTATACAGGTCAATGAAGAAACGGGTAACCGCCTTGCTGCAGCCTTCATCCATAGTGAAACGTTCTCTTCTCCAGTCACAGGAGTCTCCCAGCTTCCGACATTGCTTCGTGATTCGGCTGCCATATTCTTCTTTCCACGCCCAGGCATGTTCCAAGAACTCCTCCCGTGTGAAATCACTCTTGTGGCGGCCGGTGTCCTCATAGAGTTTCTTCGCCACTTTAACCTCGGTGGCAATGCTGGCATGGTCACTGCCCGGAAGCCACAATGCGCTGTATCCTTCCATTCGCTTCCAGCGAGTCAGGACGTCCTGAAGTGTCTGATCCAACGCGTGTCCCATGTGAAGCTGGCCGGTAATGTTTGGCGGCGGCATCACAATGGTGAATGGTTTCTTGTCCGGATCGACTTCCGCGTTGAAAGCGCCGGACTGTTCCCATGTCTCATAAATACGATCTTCAAAATCCTTGGGGTCATATGTCTTTGCGAGGTTTTTCTTCATGAAATTCTCCTTTTTCATCTAGCATTCCACATCTGTCTTCTCGTCAACGATCGTCTAATCAGTTCCGCATTCTTTCTAGAAAACCTGATGGCGAATTCGTTCCATCTGCTCATCCACCTCCGCCAACGTCGAAGCACACTGCGTCAATTGATTCTGGATGTCTTCGGAAAGAACACCCTTGTTCTTGTACTTGAGTTCGTGTTCCAGACTCGCCCATGTATCCATAGCGATGCTCCGGAACTGTATTTCCACGGGTACGGTGGCTTTGCTGTTCACCAGGAATACCGGTACCGAAATCACCACGTGCAGGCTTCGATAGCCGCTCGGCTTCGGATTCTTGCAGTAATCCTTAATCTTAATCAGATTCACGTCGGATTGCTTCAATAGCAGTTCCGACATCGTGTAGATGTCTTCACGGTAGTTGCAGACGACACGAATTCCGGCAATATCGTACACTTCGGCGCGAACGGTGTCGAGATTGTGAATCGGATCCTCAATTCCATACCGTTCCGCCTTGTCAATCAGACTCTCAAAGGATTTGAGCCGCGACTGCATGTGATGAATCGGCACGTAGGAATGCTTCATGTTGAAATCATCACCAAGAACATCCAACTTTGTGCTGACTTCCCGGATGGCAGCACTGTACAGAAGATTGATATCCACAATCTGTTCCTGCAAAACCTGATTTTCCCGAAGGTAATCCGGCAAGCTGTTCTTCATGTCATCCGGCTTATAAATCTGGGAAAAGGTCATTCTATCTTCCTTTCCTAACGGGATTTGTAACTAAGCAAGGGATAATGTCATTTTGGCGGCCTTAATTACATTGCGAAGAAGCAATGTTGTTGTCACGGTACCTACTCCGCCCGGTACCGGTGTATACGCGACGTTGTCGGCAAGCGATGTCTGTTCCAATGCTTTGGCATTCAGGTCACCGGCCATCTTCCCGTCGGATCCGGTTCCTGTGCCGGCGTCTACGATGATCTGCCCGCTACGGAACATTTCCGGACCATATTTCTCGATCATGCCTGTTGCCAGGACGACAATATCGGCGTTCTGAACTGCCGCCAGCAGATCCTCCGGACGCGTCTTCGTATGGCAGACCGTCACCGTCGCGTTTGCGTTCATCATCATCAGTGTCAGCGGTTTACCGATTCGAATACTTCGACCGACGATGGTTACTTTCTGACCTTCCAGTTCGACACCGTTCTTTTTCAAGATTTCCATGCAAGCCTCTGCGGTGCAAGCACAAAAATAATCCGATGTCGGTTTCTTGGCATCAAACAGACTCGCATACGAAGTGTCTGTTATTGCATCAATGTCTTTATCCGGCGACAGAAGCGCCTTCATCCGATCTTCGTCCACCGATTTCGGAAATGGCATCAGCATGATGATGCCGTGAATGGTCGAATCGTTGTTTAATTCCGTCAGGGCCATCTCCAGCTCTTCTTGAGAAATATCCTCCGGATATACACGGTTCACACAATCGATTCCATATTTGGCGGAGTTCTTTGCGATGGCTCCTTCGTAATAGACATCGCCGGCGTTCTCCCCCACTCTCAAGGTTGCAACCTTAGCACGGATGCCCTGTTCCCGCAGTGCATCTGCCTCGCGATGAATCTGATCTGCAATCGCATCGCGAACCGGCGCCCCTCTTAACAATTTCGACATAAGTATCCAATTCCTTTCAATCTAACCAATCAACGCGTTATTATTTAGTGCAAACAACAAATAATTCATCATCTCCTGTTGAATTTGCATAAAAACACGTCAAATTATTATATCACACACCTTAGGAAAGTCCAATAGCGTCTTTCGCCAGTCGATCGGCCATTTCATTGTACGTGTCCCCTGTATGAGCATTCACTTTGATAAAAGTAATCTTCATCGACTTTCGGGCTTCCGCCACAAAATTCTTATAGCTCTGCGTCATCTGCAGGTTGGCTTTCCACTCACCATCGCCCCATTTGCCGATACCGTTATAGTCGTAGTAGATTTCCGCTTCCAGTATACCGTACTTGCGACAGTACTGAATCGCACGAACAGCCCCCATTACTTCACCCGCGACATTTCGCATAGATGCGTATTCCGCATTCTCGAAGGCCTCGTTATAAGTCTTCATTTCGCCCTTGTAGAGGATCACAACACCACAGCCATACTTCTTCGTGTGAAGATTATAACTTCCGTCAATATAAATGCGTGCTTTGTTCTCCGGAGCAACCGAAGATAAGTCCTCCGTCACAGGATTCCCCAGGTATATTTGGGCCTCAGTTTCTGTCGGGAAGCTTTTATACTCCGCACCGGAGAAGCCTTCCACCTGTTTCCGACACTCTTCCCAGCTCGTGTATACCCCGGTTTCTCGGCCGTTTCGAACGGCATAAAATTTGTTTTTAGCCATGTTACATTCCTCATCATCAGAAGTTGAATTAGCAGTTTTCGGTAAAACCCCGTGACGACTCTTAAGATTCCGCAGGAACGATCTGCGATGGATCGGCGTGATGCCACGTTCCCGGATGCCGGCATAGTGGGCAGACGTTCCATATCCCTTGTTGCTTGCAAATGCATATCCCGGATATACCTCATTCATCTCAACCATATATGCATCTCGCGCCACCTTTGCCACAATGGACGCTGCAGCAATAGAGATCGATGCCGCATCGCCGCGGACAATGCCTTCCTGTGATACCGCGATGTCCGGCAGAGTCAGCGCATCGATCATCAGGTGCTGAATGGATGCGTCCTTTTCACGCTCTGCCAGCTGGCGATTCGCTTCTTCGTATGCGCGAAGCATTGCCTTCTTTGTGGCTTCCAGAATGTTAATCTCATCAATTTCTTCCGGTGTTGCAATGCCGATTCCAACCGCCAGTGCACGGCGCCTAATTTCACAATCCAGTTCCAGTCTTTTCTTCTCAGAGAGTTTCTTGGAATCGTCCACCCCAATCACATCGAAATCCGGCGGGAGCACTACGCACGCGGTGTACACCGGACCTGCAAGCGGACCTCTTCCTACTTCGTCCATTCCGGCAATGTACCGAATTCCTTCCCGTCGTAATTGATTCTCTCTTTCTGTCATCTCCCGGAATCGTTTTAGAAGTTTCTCCTGACGCTCTGCCTTAGTCATCGCTTCCGCTCCTTCCATTTCCTGCTCGTTAATTCGCCGAAGAACCCTTCTGTTCTCTTGCTTTTCAAGTTTTTCGTGCTATTCCGAAATCACGTCACTTGCATCTGCCATCGACGCCGGTTCCAGCGTAATCCGACCGAGTTTCCCGGCACGGAATTCATCAATGACAGTTCGCCCGGTGCGCTCATAATCGATTCGTTTCCCCGGCATCAGGAATCCTCGCTTTCTCGCAATGGCCTCCATATTATCCAACGTTTCCTCCTGAATTTCCTCTAGCTTGTAACGTTCCTTCAATGCCTCCGGATACCGTTTCTCCAAGACCTTAATCAGCTCAAAAGCCAAATCCTGTGTGTCCAGAATTTCATCTCGAATGCTGCCGCAGAAGGCCAGGTACAGGCCCACGCGTTGATCCTCAAACTTCGGCCAGAGAATTCCCGGCGTATCCAGGAGCTGCATTCCATTCTGCAGCGTTACCCACTGTTTTCCGCGTGTAACACCCGCTTTGTCGCCGGTCTTTGCGCTTTTTCGTCCTATCAGACGGTTAATCAATGAGGATTTTCCAACGTTCGGTACCCCCACAACCATCATGCGAATGGCACGGTTCATCTGTCGTTCGCGGTTTTTCTCCTCCTGAATTTCGTCCAGCAGGCGGAACAGCCGATTCACATTCTCCCCGGATCGTGCGTCGATGGACAACACTCGGTCACCGTTTCGCTGGAACACGCGCTGCCATTTCTCATTCTCGGAAGCGTCCGCGAGATCGGATTTTCCCAGCAGGACGATTCTTCTTTTGGCCCCAATTAACTCATCGATAATCGGGTTGCGGCTGGAAACCGGAATGCGACTGTCTAGCAGCTCGATAACCAGATCCACTGCTTTCAGGTTCTCCTGAATCATCTCCCGAGTCTTCTTCATATGGCCGGGGTACCAGTTAATGTTCTGAATCATCTTCTCCTCGCTCTCCGCTTGTATCAAAATCACATACAAATAAAATGCATACCGAGTCATCTGTCTCGGTATGCATTTCCAAACTCATTGAATCATCACTACTTCGCAGCTTTGATCTTCGCAGCCTTACCTGTTCTCTCACGCATGTAGTTGAGCTTTGCTCTTCTGACTCTACCGCGCTTCAGAACTTCAATCTTAGCTACTTTAGGCGAATGCAGCGGGAAGGTCTTCTCTACGCCAACACCCTGAGACAGTCTTCTTACTGTAAATGTCTCGGAAATTCCGCCATTCTGTTTCTTCAGGACATATCCTTCGAATACCTGAATTCTTTCTCTCTGTCCCTCAACAATCTTAACGTGAACTCTTACAGTATCACCGATGTTGAATTCCGGAATATCAGTCTTCTTATACTCCTTTGTGATCGAATCGATTACGTTCATTGTTATTCCTCCTTCCTTTCCAAGACGCTCATGGTGTGCTCTTACTCTGTCATTTCCCAGCAATATGCCTTGTTGTCTACTACCAGAGGACCGCCCGTAATAACTTGAACAGTATATCAAATAATTGTTTTGCTTTCAAGCAATTTTGCGAAAAATATTTCATTTATGCTCTCGGATGCGTCCGGTTGTACACATCGCGAATGCGCACATTCAGCACTGCGAGGTAGGCAATACCGACCGACATATCTTCGAATCCCATCAGTTCCTGGAGCGTCTTGAGGTCTCCCCCGTTCTGCAGAATATGAACCGCAAAGCTGTTTCGAAGAATCTGGGGAGTCATCTTGTCCTCAATATCCAGTTCCTTGCCGTACTCTTTCAGAATCTTCCAGATTCCTTGGCGAGTCAGCGCCTGTCCGCGGAAATTGATGAAAAGATAATCGTCCTTCGCTCGCGGTTCCCCCTTGATTTCTTCAAATGCACCTGCAAGGTATTCCTGCAGTGCACGACTGGCATAAGAACCAATCGGAACAATCCGGCTCTCGCCCTCGTTATCCTTGAGCGTCACGAAATTCATTTTGAGATTGATGTCCGTGAAACGAAGACGCACAATCTCCGTGACCCGGGCACCGGTTCCGTACATGAACTCCAGAAGTGCACGATCGCGGAGTCCCTTCGCCGTGTCATCCGGTAGCTCCAGCAGTGCCGTCACTTCCTCAACTGTCAGGAACTCAATCTGGCGCTTGTCGTTCTTCGCGGACTTAATCCGTTGAAACGGGTTGGACTTAACCTCTCCTTCCTCCAGCTTGTAATCGTAAAAAGCACGCAGCGAAGAAATCTTTCGATTGATGGTCGCCTTGGATTTGCTCTCATTATTCAATTCCAAGATGTATGCCGCAGCGTCACTCTCCTTGCAATCGTTCAATTGCTTCTCGCCACGTCCCTCTAGGAACAATTCGAACGCCTTCAGATCTCTCTGATATGCAACGAGCGTATTCTCCGCTTTGTTCTTTGTATTTTTCAGATAATCAATGAAGGCTTCCATTCTCTTCTCCCGAAATCACTATATTACACCTGCTGTCCTTGCAAAGAGCACTCCTACGATGGTCTTTGCATCCTGAATGGTTCCATCCATAATCTTCCGGATCAGCTCGTCCGCAGTGAATTCATATATATCCAAATCTTCCGTATCGTCAAATGCGGTCTCACCCGGCGTCAGGCCGGTACAGAGATAAATGTACAACATTTCTGTCGTATATCCGCAGCTCGGATTGATAGTGGTAAGATGGCGAATTTCCTTTGCGGTGTATCCGGTCTCTTCCTTCAATTCCCGGACAGCCGTCTTTCGATGATCCTCATTCTCGTCAATCTTGCCCGCCGGGAGTTCAAACACCTGTCGATTCATCGCTGTACGATATTGGCGAACAACCGGTATCTTCCCCTCATCTGTTATTGCCAGGAGAACCGCGGCGCCGTTATGCTCCAGAATATCCCGATAAGCAATTCGATTCCCGACTGCGAGAACCTTGTGCTTTCGAATTCGAAAAATCGGGCCTTCATACATAATCTCTGAATCTATCGTCTTCTCTTCGAACGCCATGGTTGGTTCCACCTTCCGAACTTCTTTACAGGAATAGTATTATCGTCTATCCCATTTTGTAATTTTAACACTTTCAATCGAAAGAATAAAGAAAAAATACAACAAAAGCGACGGCGAACCGTCGCTCCGACCCAAGTGCACTCGCACCTATTTAGATATAAGAAGTGAAAACATCCAGAACGACTCACCGCATGCCAGGACGATTCTGATGCCGCTCTATCTGACAATGAAATCATACCAGATATAGAATTGCCCTTCAGCACACATTGGACGAAATCCATTTCCTGATTTTTTCATGAAAAACGCCATCTCTTTTCACTACATCCGACGGTTCGGATACATTCTATCCTTTTTCTTTATGATGAGTCGTTTCAGCACCACACAGGTCGATTCTCTCCGGGCTTTTCAGAGTTTTGTACAATGAAGATCAGTAAACCCGGTCGGACACGAGATTCAAGTTCACAGCGAGTGCATAGATGAAACGCTGTTTCCACTTCTTCCACGTGTTTTCGTGAGCGAAATCGTAATATCCGCTCCCGCGGTTTTGAATGCTGTGGAGAATTCCTTCGCGGTATTCCTCCGGGATTAACAGCAGCGCATGATGAATGCAGTCCAGTTTGAACATAGCTTCCTCCTGCTCCGGCGGGCATCTTTCCTCCGCCGTAACCCCATAGGATGCGACGGTTTCCGCCAGCAGTTCGGCAGCGAACCGCTGTTTTGCTACCGTCTCCAGACGCGCCATATCTTTGACCACCCAGATGCACTGGTGATACACCGCACTGGGCAGCACGATACCGGGATCCTTCCTTCGCTGATATTCTTTCATATCAAAACACCATCCTTTCCTCGTTTTGCGATATGCTCGTATCATATCGGGAAAGAATGGTGATGAGAACCCCGTTTTGACATGTCGGGCGTGTAGGTACGATTATTAAACGCTCCGGGCGTTTTTTTAAATCTTTAGTTCTCGTTCTGCAAGTAACTGATGTACGGCAGGTTCCGATACTTCTGATCGTAGTCTAGTCCATAGCCGATAATAAACAAATCCTCGACTTCAAAACCAATGTAATCCGCATGGAAATCTGCCGTGCGTCGGGATGGCTTGTCCAGCATCGTGCATACCTTCAAGGTCTTCGGGTGACGTTCCCGGAGTTTCTCCAGCAGGTATTTCAATGTGTTGCCGGTATCCACGATATCCTCCACAACGAGCACATTCTTGTTGTAGAGGTTCATCTCCGTGTCCATGCTAATTTTCACCACGCCGGAAGAAGTCGTGCTGGAGCCGTAGCTGCTGGCTTTGACGAAGTCGATCGATGTATCAAGATCCAGGCACTTCAGGAGATCGCACATCCATGGAACCGATCCCTTCAGCGTTCCGATGACAATCAGCTCTTCACCGGCAAAGTCTTTAGAAATCTCCTTGCCTATCTCCTCTGCTCTCTTTCGAATGTCCTTCTCTGTGTAAAGAATTTTTCCGATTACATGTTCCTGTGCACTCATTCTACGAATCCTCCCTGTTCAAAATCATTTCAATGGCATCCAGCAATTGATCTTGCCCCGTTCTTTTGAGAGCCGAGACCGGAATAACAATGTCTTCCTTCTTCATCCCCAGTTTCTTGCGAATCATTTGGATGGATTTCTGCTGTTGGTTCCTCGATATCTTATCCGCCTTTGTCGCCACAACCAGTCCGTCGAGACCATAATAGCGAAGATAATCATACATCTGCACGTCCAGTGCAGACGGCTCATGACGAATGTCCACGAGCTGCACGACCTTCAGGAGACCCGGGCGATTGCTCAAATAAGCCTCCATCATTTCTCCCCACTTCTCCGTTTCCGAACGTGACAGCTTTGCGTATCCGTATCCCGGTAGGTCCACGATTCGGAACTCATCATTAATTCGGTAAAAGTTGATCGTCCGCGTCTTTCCCGGACTTCCACTGACTCGCGCCAGTTTTTTTCGATTTGTCAGCAAATTCAGTAAAGACGACTTTCCCACGTTGGATCGTCCGGCAAAAGCAATCTCGCTGCAATTCGCTTCCGGATACTGCGACGGCTTGACCGCAACCGTTTCCAGGTCTGACTTCACAATTCTCATTTCTACATCTCGCTTTCTTTCGGAAGAAGCACCTGGCAGAATGCATCCTCCGCCTTCTCCAGCATGACAAATTCCATCTTGCTTCTCACCGATTTCGGGATATCCCGGATATCGATTTCGTTATCCTTCGGCAGCAGGATCTTTCGAATTCCCTGACGATACGCCGCCAGTACTTTCTCCTTGATTCCACCGACCGGAAGAATCGCACCCAGAAGGGTAATTTCTCCCGTCATAGCAATATTTCGTTTCGCCTTGCGACCGGAGAGCAAAGAGAACAGTGCCGTGCACATCGTCACTCCGGCAGATGGTCCATCCTTCGGTGTCGCCCCCTCCGGAATGTGAATCTGAATATCGTAATCCTTGAAAAGTGTCGGGTCTAATTCATACTTGTCCGACAGTGATTTGATATACCCCATTGCTGTCTGAGCGGACTCCTTCATCACATCCCCCATCTGACCGGTAAGAATGAGTTTTCCGCTTCCCGGCATTTTCACGCTCTCAATCTGTAACGTTACTCCGCCAACCGCCGTCCATGCCATTCCAATGGTCACGCCTACTTCCGGATTCATATCCAGATAATCCTCTTTGAAATATCTTGGTCCCAGATATTTCTCCAGATTACGCATGTTAACGGTGTATTTCGTTTTCTTCTCGGTGACAATTCGCTTTGCCACTTTGCGGCAGACGGACGCAATTTCCCGCTCCAGATTTCGGACGCCGGATTCCCGGGTGTAATACCGAATGATTCCGGAGATAGCCGATTCCGAGAAGACGAGCTGATTATTCTTGATTGCATATGCCTTCAGATTCTTCGGAATCAGGTAGTTCTCTGCAATTTTGACCTTCTCTTCCTCTGTATAACTCGAAACCTCGATGATTTCCATGCGATCGAGAAGCGGACGAGGTATGGTCTGTGTCGTATTGGCCGTCGTGATGAACATCACATGGGAGAGGTCAAACGGAATTTCCAGATATCGATCCGTAAAATCCTTATTCTGCTCCGGATCCAACACCTCGAGAAGTGCAGATGCCGGATCTCCCCGAAAATCATTTCCGAGCTTATCCACTTCATCCAGAAGAAACAACGGATTGTTCGTTCCGGCCTCACTGATACCGTTGATAATTCTTCCCGGGATCGCTCCAACGTAGGTTCGGCGATGACCGCGAATCTCCGCTTCATCTCGCACTCCACCTAGAGACATCCGGACGAATTCCCGATTGGTTGCTCGGGCAATCGATTTCGCGATCGATGTCTTTCCGACTCCCGGCGGTCCGACAAGGCACAGAATCGGTCCCCTAATGGATTTCGTCAGGTGCATTACGGCCAGCTGCTCTACAATCCGTTCCTTAACCTTCTCCAGACCGTAGTGATCTTCGTTCAGAATTCTCTCCGCCTTCTTAATGTTAATGTTGGCTTTGGATTCCTTATGCCACGGGAGATTCAGAATGATATCGATATAATTTCGAGCAACCCCGGCATCCGGGCTCATAGGATTCATCTTACGGAAACGATTAATCTCCTTCCGCAGCTTTCGGTCTGTTTTCTCATCCAGCTGAAGTTCATCCAGCTGTTCCAGCCACTGCGTGATTTCATCGTTCTGATTCTCATCGCCCTCCAATTCGGCTTGCAGAACCTTAATCTTCTCCCGAAGATAATACTCCTTCTGATTCCGATCCATGTTCGCGGATGTCTGACCCTCCAGATCTTTTTCCAGTCTGGCCAGTTGGATCTCATCCATCATTTTACTCACCAAGGAGTTCGCCCTCTCCGGAAGATAATCGATTTCCAGGAGTTCCTGCTTCTGATCTACAGCAAAGTTCATCTCATCCGAGACGATGTTCAGTATCATGGCCAAATCATCGACTTCCTCGAGGATGTACTCCGGAACCGTAGCATCCTCTTGTGCGACCTTCGCATACTGTCGATATGTATCCCTCACCAGGCGAAGATATGCCTCTGTCTCGAGAACATCATCCGCAGTTGTCTGCTCCGGCATCAGATCATCTGCCGGCAGGCAGTCACAGAACATATTCCCATCTTCTTCGAAGAATTTCTCGATTCGAATCCGTTGGGTGCACTCCGCCAGCACGCGAATAAAATCATGTTGGCGCAGGATTTGCTTAACTTTAATCAACACACCGGTCAGATAGCAATCCTCACCGGCAGGTTTTGAAATATTAACATCTCGCTGTGCAGCCACCGCGACAAGCCGTTCACTCTCCATTGCGGATTCCAGGGATTGAACGGACTGATCTCTTCCTACGGCGAATGTCACCACCGTATTCGGGAAAAACACCTGTCCTCTCAGGGGGATAAAAGGAACATACTTCATGTTTTCTTCCATCAACGCCTCCTTTGCGAATCTTTCCATTTATATAAAGCAGGCGGCAAGATACCAGATACCCTGCCGCCTCATGATTTCCTATTATACACGCTATCGGTTACGCCGGTTTTGTCTCCAGAATCGGATCCGCACCATTCTCCACCATGTCCTTGGTGATGATGCATTTTACCACATCTTTCCGAGACGGCAGCTCGAACATTACGTCTGTCATGATCTTCTCAAAGATTCCGCGAAGTCCTCTTGCGCCGGTACGCAGCTCAATGGCCTTGTTCGCGATCGCCACAATCGCATCGTCTTCAATTTCCAGCTCTACATGATCCATCCGGAACAATTCCTGATACTGACGAATCAGAGAATTCTTCGGTTCCTTCATAATCCGAACCAACGCCTCCTCGGTCAACTCCTTAAGGGAGACAATAACCGGAAGACGACCGATCAATTCCGGAATCAGGCCGAATCTCAGCAAGTCTTCCGGTTCTACTTTTAGCAGAATTTCATGATCGTCTGAAGCTTCTAAGCGGTCATCCGCAGAGTTGAATCCAATCACCTTGTTCCCAAGACGTCTTTTAATAATCGTGGAAAGTCCGGTAAATGCGCCGCCACAAATGAACAGAACATCCTTCGTGTCAAAATGAATGAACTCCTGAAGCGGATGCTTCCGGCCGCCCTGCGGAGGAACATTAGCCACTGTACCCTCGATAATCTTGAGAAGTGCCTGCTGCACCCCCTCGCCGCTAACGTCACGGGTGATGGACATGTTTTCCGACTTACGGGCGATCTTATCGATTTCGTCCACATAGATGATGCCCTTCTGCGCACGTTCAAGGTCACCGTCCGCAGCCTGATAGAGACGAAGCAGAATATTCTCAACGTCCTCGCCCACATAACCGGCCTCTGTCAGGGAAGTGGCATCGACGATGGCGAAAGGCACATCCAGGAGCTTTGCCAATGTCTGCGCCAGAAGTGTCTTCCCGCTTCCGGTCGGACCGAGCATCAGAATATTACTCTTCTGAATCTCAACAGTATTCTTGTCGCTGTCTGCTTTCTCTTCCAGATGCTTGATTCTTTTGTAGTGATTGTAGACCGCAACCGCAAGATTCTTCTTTGCCTCGTCCTGTTCGATTACGTAATCGCTCAGGAAGGCTGCGATTTCCTTCGGCTTCGGAAGATCGGACAAGTCCGCGGTTCTGACATGAACCGTTTCCTCCATCAGCGACTCACAAAGTTCCACGCATTCGTTACAAATTGCCACGTCTCCCGGACCGACAATAATTCTCTGAACCTGGGAACTGGTCTTGCCGCAAAAAGAGCATACCAATTCGTTTCTATCGCTTGTCTTACTCACTCGTTCTCCTCTGTTAATCTCTCAAAACTCGATCAATCAGTCCATATTCCACGGCTTCATCTGCATACATGAAGTTGTCGCGATCGGTGTCCTGTTCGATAACCGACAGGTTTTTACCGGTGTTGTCCGCAAGGATTCGGTTCAATCTTGCCTTGGTCTTCATCATCCAGTCTGCTTGAATCTTAATGTCCGAAGCCTGACCTTGCGCACCACCCAATGGCTGGTGAATCATGATCTCCGCATTCGGAAGTGCAAAACGCTTGCCCTTCGTACCGGCAGAAAGCAATACTGCACCCATGCTGGCTGCAAGACCGACACAGATGGTCGAAACATCCGGTTTCACGTAGTTCATCGTGTCCAGAATCGCAAGTCCCGCCGTGACCATTCCTCCCGGGGAATTGATGTAAATATTGATATCTTTCTCCGGATCTTCCGCTTCCAGAAACAGAAGCTGCGCCACAACGACACTGGCGAGATGTTCATCCACCTGCTGATCGATGAAAATAATACGATCCTTCAGGAGGCGGGAGTAGATGTCATAACTCCGCTCCCCGCTTCCCGTCTGTTCAACAACTATCGGAATTGTGTTCATAAATTATTCTTCTTCCTTTGCTTCCGCTTCGGCTTCCTCTGCCTTCGGTTCAACGAAATTTGCCTTCTCAAACAGGAGATCGACAGCTTTTCTGGACTTCACATCCTCCTCGAAGTAACGGATATCGTCACCCATCATTTTACGAACGTCCTCTGCGGTCTGGTTGTACTGCTTTGCAAACTCTTCCAATTCCTTCGTGATTTCCTCTTCCGTCGCTTCGATATTCTCCTGCTTAATAATCGCCTTCATCAGGATGTTAGAAGCAACACGAGTCTTTGCATCCGAACGATACTGCTCGCGAATCGCATTTCTGTCCATGCCGGTCAGTTTCATGTACTGATCCATGGTGAAGCCCTGGTATGCCATATTCTGCTCCATCTCGCGCAGCATGTTGTCGATTTCGTTCTCAATCATCACTGCAGGAACGTCAACATCGTTGAGTTCAACCAACTTCATGATCATGCTGTTCTTCATCATGTTCTCAGCACTGCGGTTGTCCTCTTCCTGGAACTTCTCACGGATAGAATTCTTGTACTCTTCCAGTGTCTCAAATTCGCTGACATCACTTGCCAGTTCGTCGTTAATTTCCGGCAGAACTTCCTTCTTGATTTCATGAATCATGCACTCGAAGAGGGCTTCCTTTCCTGCCAGATCTTTCGCATGATATTCCTCCGGGAATGTAACGTGTACATCGACAGGTTCTTCCACATCCTTTCCTACCAGCTGTTCCTCAAATCCCGGAATGAACTGTCCGGATCCCAGCTTCAGTTCGAAATTCTCTGCCTTGCCGCCGTCGAAGTGAACACCGTCTACAGAACCGTCGAAGTCCAGAACCACGGTATCCCCCTCTTCGGTCTTGCGATCGGTAACAGTTTCTACGCTGGAATGAGCCTTCTGAACTCTCTCCAGTTCTTTCTCAACCTCTTCATCGGTAACCTCGTGCTCCACCTTCTCCACTTCGATACCGAAGTAGTCCTTCGCTTCTACTTCCGGGAAGCAAGCAACGACTGCTACAATTTCTACATCTTCGCCTTTCTTAATCTCACCGAGATCCAGCTTCGGCTGAGCAATAACCTCCAGATTCAGCTCGTTGAGTGCTGTCGGATACCCGCTCTGCAGCAGGCCGTTCAGTGCATCTTCGTAGAAAATGTCTTCACCATAGGTGTTCTCGATGATCTTTCTTGGTGCCTTTCCCTTGCGGAATCCTTTGATCTCAAAACGATCCTTGTTGCTTTTATAGGAATCCACCACTGCATTCTCGAACTCATCTGCCGTGAAAAGCATAGTGAATTTAGCATCATTACCTTCCTTAGAAATAAAAGTAGCCTTCATTAATCTTCCTCCTGAAAAACGAACTTGATTTGATTTATTCTTCCGGTGTATTGTCCGGTAAAAATACGTTTTTGATGATTTATTATTCCGGTGTATTCTCCAGTAAAACATGGACTACGGTCTATTCTTCCGCCTCGCCATCTGTCAGAAACCCCCTTTGCAGCTTGGAAATATTCTCCGGTTGAAGCTTGTACTTCTCGGCCAGTGCTCCGGCAATATCTTTGAAATCTTCCGGATCTCCGTAATACCATTCCAGTTCCATTTCCAATACATTCGCATCTCCATGCACCCCGTGAATGACTCCTTCGTCGAAGGATAGGGCACTAATGGAATCTCCGGTATCCACCTTGATCAGCTTGCGGGTGAAATCCATCTCCACCTTCTTGACCAGAGGTTTATGACCTGCGGCCTTCCGCAGCACTTCATACGCGTCACTGGACTCAAATGCGTCGATATTCGGGTGTTCCGCAAAGCGTTCGTCCGTAATAACCAGGTTAAACTCCTCCCGGGAGTGCAATCCATTCTCCACGTGATTATCCCATTTGATGGTCGCCGTAATTCGATCATTCTCGTAACGAATTCGGTACGCGATACCGGATGCCCTCAAATCCATCTCATCGGTGTCAAAGTACACCGCATGCATTCCGATTTCTTCCAGGTTGTCTCGGTCGACGTAATCATCAAGCATGGGATCATCGATGATCTGTTGGATGATGGATGCGTCATCCAGGCGATACTTGAATTCTGTTTCCATACTCTCTCCTACCTGCTTTTACTTGCCGCACTTGGCGAGCATACGCAATATCAAGTTATTCTACAAAATAATAATAATGTTGTCAATGGAATCGCCATTTGATACCACTTAAAAACAGTTTCCCGGCGATTTACCCCCTTCTTCTGTCTTAATCATCGGTGTTCTGATGGATTAAAACCGATTTAGGGCAGAAATACTGCTTATTCTTCCATCTTTTTGAGCTTAATCCGGGAATTTTTACCGCCTGTCAGTCGATCTGTCATGCGAATGAAGTTTTCCGACAGGTCACTGGCATAGAAACGATCCTCTTCCGTGAGGCTGTCTGCAAGCATCTCCCGGTCTTTCAGAATGTTTTCCACCTGATCGATAACCGCCTCCGAAGAGCTAATCAGTTCCAGGTGCGGGTAGAGGCGTTTGAGATTCTCCGTGATCATCGGATAATGAGTGCAGCCGAGAATCAAATGCCGAAATCCACCGGATTTTACGAAATCATCCATGTAGTATCGGATCGTGAGATCCATGATTTCGTTATCGATAATGCCTTCTTCGATCAGTGGTACAATCGCCGGACAGGCCAAGCTGCTGGTATGAATGCTAGGATCCATGGTATGCAGGACTGTCGAATACACGTCACTGTTGATAGTAGCTTTGGTGGCAATGATACCCACGTTATCACACTTACTTTCCACGACCTTGCGTGCTGTCGGTTCGATCACGCCAACAATCGGCAGTTCCGGGTGTTCCGCACGGAGTTGATCCAGCGCCAAAGACGTCACCGTATTGCAGGCGATAACTACCATCTTCACATCTTTGCTGACGAGATAATCGACAATCTGTGAAGCAAATCGACAGATTGTCTCCGGAGATTTCGATCCATACGGTGTCCTTGCCGTATCGCCATAATAGATGACATGTTCCTTCGGGAGTCTGCTCTGAAGCGCGGAAACGCTCGTCAATCCGCCCAATCCGGAGTCGAAGAAACCAATTGCTCTGTTGTCCATATTTCCTCCGAAATCCTTCCGATAATCTGATAATGAGTTCTCAAAATAAGAAAAACTTCCATGGATTCTCTAAATCCTCTGAAAAATAAAATGCGATATTCCGCAGAATATCGCATTTCTTGGTGCGGATGGTGGGACTCGAACCCACATGATTTGTGGTCACACGGACCTGAACCGTGCGCGTCTGCCAATTCCGCCACATCCGCAGATTGTTTTAACGGGCTGCTTTCTCGCAACTCGCAATATTTATTATACAGATTTGAGTTGCTCCTGTAAACCCCTTTTTTGAAAAAGTTTTATGCCGCCACCACAGCGGCATAAAACAAATCATTCCGGTCATTTACTGCATCATCAGACGATCGAACTCTTCCACTGCTGCGCCGAATTCGTCCTCGTCTTCGATTTCCACAAGGTCGAAAGTATCATTTCCATTATCCTTGTAGCCGTAAATATACACATCATCGGTTCCGTCGTCCGGTTCCAGCGCGATGTATTCCTTACCGTTCAGATCGAAAACGCCGGTGATAAAGCATTCCACTACCGTTCCGTCATCGAATTCCAGAGTGATGAAATCTTCATCTTCTGCTTCGTCTTCAATTACCAGATCTTTGTTCTGATCTTCAGCCATCTCGCTACACTCCTTATCCTAAATTATTGTCTTATCACTTCTCAACTTTCCCTTCGCAGGAAAATCATAGTTCAGAATATACCATGATTAATGGTAAATATCAAGCTATTGACACATTATTGGGAGAAGAATTCCGTCCCACGTTTCATGATTCCGGCTCCGGCCTGCAATCTGGATTTCTGGTTCAACTGCAGGTAATTCGCAGGCAAAGATTTCCGCGGATTCAATTCCGCTCCGTATCCTGATCCTGCCGGCGGAAGAATTCAAGCACACTCTCCGCAGCCTGCGCATTCATACCGTCTACCGTCAGCAGTTCCTCATATCCGGCCTTACGGATCGCATCGATACTGCGAAACTTCTCCATCAATGCGCGGCGCCGCTTCGGGCCGATGGAAGGAATTTCTTCCAGTACGGAATGTGTCATTTTCTTCCCCCGCGCTCCGCGGTGAAAAGTAATCGCAAAGCGATGCACTTCCTCCTGAATGTTTCCGGCATAGCTGAAAAGCAATGGATCCTCCTTAAGATCGATCTCGCTTCCGTCGGAGAAAACCACCGCTCTCGTCCGATGTCCGTCATCCTTGGCCAGCCCTACCACCGGAATCGTGAGTCCGAATGCGTCCATCACGGTCTGCACCGCGTGTACCTGTCCCAGCCCTCCGTCGATGAACATAATGTCCGGATAAATATTAAACCCGGGATCATTCTGCCGTGCGCGCTTTAACCTTCGGTATAACACCTCTTGCAGGCTGCCGTAATCATCACCCTCTGCAGTACGAATACGGAATTTTCGGTAATCATTTCGAATCGGATTCTTTCCTTCGTAGACCACCATGGCACCGACCGTATCCAATCCGTTCATATTGGAAATATCGTAAGCTTCCACACGATAATCTCGGGCTTCATTTTCTTCCAGAAGCCGGGGAATCGAATGATTGATTTCCGACGCCTTGCTGATAAGCTTGGCGATTCTCTCCTTAAGGGCCTGCCGCCGTTCTTCTTCCCGTTCCGCTCGCTCATCCAGCGAACGACTAAGTTCCAGTGCGTCGGCCATCGTCATTTCAAGAATATCCTTCTTCTCTCCGCGCTCCGGCACATACAGCCTTGTCTTATGGGCATGATCCGTCCCCGCCTCTGCGTTCAACGAATCGATGTGGTTCAGCAAATCTGTCAGTAGTGATTCTTCTTTCAGGTGGAACGGAATAATCACTTCTTTCGGAATCCGAGCAGCTGAAAGGTAATATTGTTCCAGGAATGCGGTCAGCATTTCCTCTCGGGAAGTATCCGCCTGTTCCACCACAGAATCCGCCGCATCGCATAAGTAAGGCTCTGCCGTGCCGTGATCTTCTTCATCGAAAGCAACCCCTTCCGGCGAGGCCTCCGATGCAGCGTGTGCATCATTCTCCATCAGGGCAACCGCATCATCATTCATATAGATGATCTCACGGCCAATCATTTTACCATCCCGTATTCGGTATTGTGCCACAATACTGTTTTGGTGCGTCTGAATCGGGATCAGGATGTCAATATCGTGATCCCGCACCATGGTGGCGCGTTGCTTCTCGCTCAGCGTTCGAAGTGCTCGGATGTAGTCGCGATATTTCGCAGCCTCCTCGTACCGCATCTCCTCAGATGCTGCGTACATCTTCTCTTCCAGACGTCGAATCACCGGTGCATCTTTACCACCAAGGATTCCCAGGATATCCTCGATCATCGACCGATATTCCACCTTGTCCGCCTTGCCAATACAGATCCCCTTGCATTTGCCGATAAAATAATTCAGGCACGGCCTCACATTGTCCGGGAAATGCACCGTACTGCATTTTTTGAGA
This sequence comes from Acutalibacteraceae bacterium, assembly GCA_963656785.1. GTDB lineage: Bacteria > Bacillota > Clostridia > Peptostreptococcales > Anaerovoracaceae > Mogibacterium_A. The sequence goes on from CAVKJB010000016.1 coordinate 37,379, forward strand.
GGATAGAGTTCGTCAATCATCTTCAAGATCCGCCATACCGCAGTACTGTCAGAATACGGGCCGAAGTATCGGTTGTTGTCTCTCCGAATCGAACGCGTCCGGATCACTCGCGGAAACTCCTCTGAAAGCGTCACTTCAATGTAGGGATAGGTCTTGTCATCCTTGAGAAGGATGTTGTATTTCGGCATGTATTTCTTGATGAGGTTGCATTCGAGGATCAGCGCCTCCATCTCCGTCGCGCAGGTGATGTAGTCGAACTCCGCGATATTCGGCACCATTGAGCGCACTTTTGCACTGTTTCGCGAGGAGTTCTGGAAATATTGGCGCACGCGGCTTCGAAGGTTGATCGCTTTCCCCACATAAATAACACTGCCCAAGCTGTCCTTATGCATATAGACGCCCGGGCATTGCGGGAGCTTCTTCAGTTCTTCCGGGATATCAAACATCTCGCCTCTTCCTCATCTCACTGATTTATCACGCTCCAGATGTGTTCCGCCCGAGCACATCCGGTCACGTAACTTCTATCCTTCTTCACGACTTCTTCCTTCACGCCTTCTTCATCGTAAGGATCTTATCGTAAGTCTTAAAGTAGCCTTGCAACGTTCTCCTAGCGGTAGATCCAGTTCCGCTTCCGACGATCTTCTTCCAGCTCAAGCTCTTGCCGTGCAATTTCCTGTGCTCGACGCTTTCGCCTAAGCATGGCCCTTTTCTTCCGTCGACGCTTCACCTGAATAATGCGAATCGCCAAGGCGATTCCAATTAGCAGCACAATCAGTATGATGACCGAAACCGCATTCGAAATATACAGGTAGGAAGGAAACCACCCCTTCTCCACATCGTCCTTCACGATGAGATCCACCGTACCCGTCAGTTGATCCGCAACGTAGATTCGGTATTCCCCGGCTTTCGTGCCAGCCTTGACCGGTGCGGTCAGTTTCTTGTATATCACCGTCTCTGTGCGAATCAGGGAATCGCTTCCTTCCTTAGGCACGTAGACATATCCCTTCGTCTCGGTATATACAGGGATTCGGGTACGTGCGCCGTGGCGGATTCTGATTTTACCCATTTGCTTTCCCTGCTTGACGATTGTCTGCATCGTTACATTTCGGTAACCGTAATCCAGTAGAGTCTTCCGATCGGCATCCGTCCCGCTCTTCGAAGTCTCCAATACAACCGCCACCAGTTTCATTCCATCCCGGCTCGCAACCGCCACGCCGTTGTACAGACTGCCGGATGTCAGTTTTGCCTGCGTGGACATCACAAGGCCACGGTACTGAAGGGAATCCGTCCGTTGGAAGCCTTCCGTCTGTGAGAGTTCCTTGCTCTCCGGAGCATAACTCTCCGCGGTCAGATACTTCTCTATCACACTGTATTTCAAGGCCGCCTGAATCAAAGATGCAGTATCCTCTGCCGTTGAGTACTGGAGCACATCCACCTTGCCCGTTACGTTGGTGTAATGGGTATTCTCGAGGCCGAGCTCCTGTGCTTTGGCATTCATTGCCCGAATGAACTCGCCGCGGCTGCCCGACGAATAGACTGCCAGCGCCAGTGCTGCTTCATCGGAGTCCTCCATCAGAAGCGCTGCCATCAGATCCCGAACCGTAATGCGTTGCCCCTGGTTAAAAACATCTCCGAGTCCGTCCACTTTGTCCGTGATGGTAATCCGGTTCTTGTATTCCGACTTGTCATGCATCTGATCCACTACCACCATGGCGACCATCAGCTTCGTCAGAGAACCCGGCGGCAGTTTGCGGTCTTTGTGGAGCGAATAGACAACCTCACCGGTAGATGAAGACACCACGATCGCAGCGTCCGCAGCAATGACCGGTTCAGACTCCGCAAAAGCCTCATCGACAAAGAGGGTGGTCACCCCCATCAGCGCGAGAAGCACCGACAAAATGACCACCATCACTCTTTCTAATCCTCTATTCGATTCTAAGCAGTGTACATTCCGCTTATTTGTTCTCATCTTCGAATTCTTTCATGTATGCAATCAGTGCATCCACGCCTTCTTCCGGCATAGCGTTGTAGATGCTGGCTCTCATACCGCCGGTCGTTCTGTGACCTGCCAGGTTAATCATATTGCGTTCTCTTGCGCCGGCGATGAATTTCTTGTCGAGATCCGCATCTCCGGTAACAAAGCATACATTCATCAGAGAACGATCCTCCTTCGCAACGGTTGGCTTGAATAGAGCGCTGTTGTCTAAGTAATCGTACAGCTTGCCGGCCTTGCGAACATCTCTTTCATGCATTTCCTTCACGCCGCCGATGTTCTTCAGATACTTGAAGACCTCACCTGCAACGTAGATCGGATAGCACGGCGGTGTGTTGTACATGGATCCCTTCTTTGCATGGATTGCGTAATCCAGGTAGATTGGGGTGTTCTCCGGTGCATGTCCTACCAGATCCTTGCGAACGATAACGATGGTTACGCCAGCAGGAGCAATGTTCTTCTGCGCGCCGGCATAAATCAGTCCGAACTTGGTAACGTCTACTTCCTCAGACAGAATGCAGGAAGACATGTCTGCAACCAACAGATGATCTCCCACATCCGGAACTTCGTTGTAATGTGTTCCATAGATGGTATTGTTGTAGCAGATGTACACGTAATCTACATCTTCACGGATATCTTCCTTGCTGAACTTCGGAATGTAAGAATAAGTCTTGTCGGCGGAGCTTGCCAGCGCACGCACGTCGCCGAACTTCTGTGCTTCCTCATAAGCCTTCTTTGCCCAGTTTCCGGTGATGATGTAATCGGCTTTCTTGGATCCTGTCATCAGGTTGATCGGAACCATGGAGAACTGCAGTGTACCGCCGCCCTGAAGGAACAGCACATAGTAGTCATCCGGAATATTCATCAGATCTCTCAGATTCTGTTCTGCATCATCGATGATCTTCTGGAACTCCGCGGATCTGTGGCTCATTTCCATTACGGACTCGCCGGTACCTTCATAATCCAGCATCTCAGCAGCGCACTTCTTCAGAACATCCTCCGGAAGAGTGGACGGACCTGCCGAAAAATTAAATACACGATTTCCCATGGGTATATACCTCCAAATATTACTATAGATTTGATACTACGCAAATTATAACGCCTTCACAATTGAAAGTAAAGGTCAATAATGCTATACTGAGAACGGGCGAGTCGCTGTATTCGCTTGATATGCAAGGCTTTTGCAGTCAGTTATTGATATACAGGAGGTAACAAAATGGCAAAGTACTCAATCGGTACTCTGAACAACATTTCCAAGGTTGGACTGAACCGTCTTACTGATCAGTATGAGCTGACAGAAGACATTAACAAGGCAAATGGTATTGTGGTTAGAAGTTACAAGATGCACGACATGGATTTCTCCGATAATCTTCTCGCAATCGGCAGAGCCGGTGCCGGCGTGAACAACATCCCGCTGGACCGCTGTGCTGATGAAGGAATTGTCGTATTTAACGCGCCGGGTGCGAACTCCAACGCCGTTAAAGAACTGGTTATCGCCGGACTAATTGTCGGTGCCAGAAATATGTATGAAGGAATCAGCTGGGCGAACTCCCTGGAAGGCGATGTTGCAGGTCAGGTTGAGAAGGGTAAGAAGCAGTTTGCCGGCACCGAGATCGAAGGGAAAACGCTGGGCATCATCGGCCTCGGCGCAATCGGTGCAAAGGTTGCCAATGCTGCTCACGCACTGGGTATGAACATCGTCGGCAACTCTGTCGTTGTTCACCCGATTCTGAACGTCCCATGCGAGATGTACGACAGCATCGATGAGATGGTAAAAGTATGTGACTTTATCTCCATCCATGTTCCGTCCCTGCCGGACACCAAGGGAATGATCAACAAAGACCTGATTGCCAACATGAAGGACGGCGCCATCATCCTCAACTACGCAAGACCGGATCTGGTTGTCGAAGAGGACATCATTGCCGCACTCGAATCCGGCAAGATCCGCAAGTACATGACCGATCTCGCTGACGAGAACCTGATCAACAAGCCGGGCATCGTTGCTACCCCTCACCTGGGTGCATCCACCGAAGAAGCGGAGGACAACTGTGCATGCATGGCAGTTGATCAGCTGATGGACTACATCGAGAACGGAAACATCCGCAACTCCGTAAACTTCCCACCGGTATCGGTAGACGCAGAAGCCGGCACCAAGAGAGTCTGCATACTGTACAAGGGTGCGGTAGACGTAGAGGCCCTCGTTAAGGAAACTGCCGGAGATGCCTATGTCAAGGCGGAAATCGGCAAGAGCCGCAGCGAATACGGATATGCCATCGCACTGGTAAAGGACAGCGCCGATGAGGATGCTCTTGCTGCAATCAGCGCAGACGGCATTATCAAGGTGCGTGTGCTGTAAGGAGCGGCGAATCGTTTCATCCATGAATAACCGATATCCCCTGCCCGGAGAATTCCGGACAGGGGATTTTTGTTGACGAAGTGCTTATACTCCTGTAGAATGAGTTAGTCAGCTTAAACTATAATTAATCTACGCTAACTTCCGATTTGAGAAAGGATGGAGTATGAGAAGAAAATCAATCGCATTTCTGCTAACTGCATTTCTCCTGTGCAGCGGAATCTCCCTGGGAGGAATTCCTGTACAGGCAGCAGTCAAGCAGCCGCCAACAAGTGTCAGCCAGATCGTAGAGGGCAACTTCCCTTCTACCCTTAATCTGGATTTCAATAACGATGATTACATCAATAGCATTCAGAGTGTTGTCGTCAATGATTCTGAATTCTCGAAGACGAGTGCGCTGTCTTCAAGTGACAGTAAGGCCTGGTGTATTGGAAAGGCAACCGGAAACACGGGATCATTTAACGCCCTGAAGATGACAAAGGATGATTTCTCTTTCCCTGCAAACGTCGTCATCAAAGCCTCCGGATACGCGACGATTACGGTGAAAATCACATGCAAGAGTTTCCAATATCAAGCATCCGTAGAGGTGGAGGAGTCGGATTCCCTGTATAACGTGAATGTCTCGGAAGAGATCGAAAACGGCTCCGTTACGGTCGACAAAACATCCGCAAAGAAAGGCGAAACCGTCACCATTACCGCGGTTCCGGCGGACAACTACGAACTGGAAACGCTCGAAGCTCGGGATGCAGCAGGAAACACCCTGACGGTCAACGATTCTGCATTCATCATGCCGGAAAGTGATGTTACCGTGAGTGCTCAGTTCAAGAAGAAGGATTCCGGTAAGAAGGACGATGAACAGAAAAAACTTTCTCTCAGCGATATCACGGTCTCGTTGGATTCCTTCTCGGGATGGATTTTTACTTTTAAAGACACATCCTATCTTGATAAGGTGACAAAGCTCACGGTGAATGACAATCCATGGACTGTTGCGAGCTTCGGTCCATACTATGGCGGACAGTATCGAATTCGGGACGGCGCGTTAATACTGGCACAGAGCAGTTACAACAGTTCTTCTCCGGCCATCAAAAGCGGAGACGTTGTCACCCTGGAAGCAGATGGTTACAAAGCCCTGACTTTCAAAGTTCAAATAGACGGAAGCAAGATGACGCTATCCGAAGATAGCGAACCGGAAGATGAAATGACGCTTCATGTACGATTAGTAGGAAGCTTCGAGTCTGCCATTCTGAATCAGAAGGGATACGACGCCATCAGCGGAGCATCCACAAATATTACGCAAAATAAGAACAGCGATGCCAGCGTAGAAGTGGCTCTGGTCAAATCCGGAACCACTCCGACAAGCGAAGACTGGACAGTGCTGAATAAGTCCGATATTCGGGTGAAATCGAAAGGATCATCGGTTAACATTATCAATCAGAGTGATGCATCCAAAGGAAACGATTCCGGCATGGAAGGTGTATATTCGGTATACGACAGTTCCGTCACGCTGGCAGGAACCCCTAAGACGGTGGGAACGTACGATATCAGTGTCACACTTACAGATGAGGATGGCCACACGGCCACCAGCAATTCGCTGACCTTCCGCGTGTACAGCGGGCAGGAGACGCTTCGGGATCAGCTGACTTTGGACAATTGCACCAAGACAGCCGACGGTAAGTACATGTACGATATGGAGCCTTGGGCGATTAAGAATTTCGATCTGGACGACAAGGAGCAGACTGTAATCGTGCCGAAGGATATCAAGGCGTGGTACGGATCTCACACCAGCGGCACCTACGGTGAACTGGGTTATGCAGTAGCGGAAGGAACCATTCAGCCGCAGACCCTGATTCTTCCGGAAGGCTGCAATCTGACATTAGTGAATATGGATATTCTCAGCAGTGTCCGCATCGTGGTACAAAACGGTGCCAAACTCACCCTTCGCGATTCCGTGATACAAGGAGCCGTAGAAGTAGAGAACGGTGGAACATTCTCCATGAACTATAATGATTACGGCGATGGAGAATTTCTGAACGGCGCTTCCATCAACGGCAAGCTCATCCTCAAAGACGGTTCTGTTCTGGAGAATGCGAAGATTTATTCCAACACCAACAATGTTCCGAATGGCTCGGAAGCGCGTCACAACACAGATCCCGTGGTCATCGTGAACGGAAATGTCACACTGCGGGGCAAGGTCTTCATCCGCGGCGATGAAGCACCGACAGGGACCGATCCTGCCACCGGATTAAGCTACGCCGGACAGTCCGGCATGCAGGTAAACGGAACACTGACTCTGGAAAAAGACTCCATTCTGGCAGTATACGGCGCCGGAAAAGATGCGACCACCTCTAACGGCGGAGATGCCATCATTCTGAACGGCGGAACCATTACCGGAGAGGGAAAACTGATTGCGGTCGGCGGTGACGGACATTTCGGAAATGGCGGCAATGCCGTATCCGGCAACGGCACAATTTCTGTGAAGGACGCCTATCTGGAAGGCGGTGCATCGGTATCGAAGGATAAGACGCCGGGACAGGCAATGACGCAAAATGTGAAATTGTCTAAAAAGACTAATCGCAATCTCATCGATGGAGAAAACGTCGGCGATATCGATTACGACCACGACACCTACTGGCGGGATATCCTGAAATCACCGGATCTCTCCTTATACCCGGTAGAAGCCAATGCCCCGGGCGAGGATGATGTAAAACCAGATCCCGTCGATCCGGTTGATCCGGTCGACCCGGATGACCAGGATAATTCCTCCGCCGATAAAAACACATCATCGAAAAAAACAAATACGACGAAGCAAAGCACCGCTGATTCCGATTCGTCATCCGATTCGGAAGTCGTTGAAACCGGAGATTTCTCGAACATTGAAGGCTGGTTTGTTCTTGGACTGGGCGCACTGGGTGCCGCAGTCTTAGTCGACCGGTTCAAGCGCCGCAAAGCAGTTCGTTAGCATCGGAGATCCGGATCCTCATCGAAGGAAAACCGATGGCTCCAGTTCGCGGTTCGCACGCGGTTGACGCGATAATAAGAGGATAATAAGAGAACGAAGATGTTGATTCATGAACAGCGCGAGAAATCAGGCAGCGAAAATCGTCAATTCGGAGATGATTTTGTTTAAGTTGTCGGACATCATGACGGGATGAAATGAGGGAGGAAGGCGTCACGCCTTCCTCCCTCTGCTTTTACAAATCGGAATGATAAAATGCCCTATGCAAAGAGAGCACAGCCACAGGCCGTGCTCTCTTCTATGATATGAGGTAATGTGATGTGCACTTGTTAGGATACTACTTTTCTCCGAAAACAAGCTTTCCGCTCTTCTTTGCTCTCAGGAAACGGAACAGCGTCACATTGGCAATGAGTGCCAGGCAGATTCCGAAAACAAATGCGTACTTATAAGCTGCGGTCCCCCAGTTATCAAGCCAGTTTCCAATCATCGCGTGCTGATATACGTCTGGAATGTAACCGATTGCAGATCCGAACCCGATAGCAGAGGCCGCCATGTTAACCGGCACTTTACCCTCTGCAGGGATAGCGAACTGTACGCCGTAGCACATCGAATTGAACCATGCGGTTGTCAGAATGATAGCCATCAGAACCGGCAGTTTCAATGCGCTCATCGGCAGCATGATCACCAGTACCAGACACAGCGCAGCTACGGTATTTCCGGTGAATACAACCTTACTCGGAGCACCGATGCGGTCCGAAATGATTCCGCCAAGCGGAGCACCGATGATTTTCATACCATAGGATCGGAAGACCGACAATACCGCACCGAATGTCACAGTGATACCTAATACCTCGGTGAAATAAGATGTGGTGTAACTGATACAAATCTCAATACCGTATACGCAGAACAGACAGATACCGAAGGTCCATACTGCTTTGTATTTCGATACCGCTTTGAAGCCTTCCAGCAGTCCCTTGATTCCACCGATCTGTTCTTCCTCCGCTTCCTCTGCAAAGTCCCAGCCGTTCACTTTCTGTTCTTCCTGTGCGGCCTTTACGGCAAAATAGCAGAATGTTGCGAGCACGAAGCACAGAATTCCCAGGAATACGAATACGGCTCTCATTCCCATACCATCGCTTCGTTTCGAATAATAGTCATATACCGGAACCATGGTCAGGCCGATGACGAAGTATCCAACACCGGAGGATCCGGAGTAGAAACCGTTCATTCTACCCTGATATTCAGCAGGAGCCAGGATACGCAAGCCTTTAAAGATAGCGCCCCAGAACATGAACAGCGTGGTGAAAATCAAACCGAACCACACCAGCACGGTGGTCAGATAGCAAGGAAAAAGTACGATCATGAAGCAAAGAATTCCGGTTCCGTATGTTGAAATCAGAAGCACTTTCTTTACGTCAAACTTCTCAACCAGCAGTCCGCCGATTGGAAGCGAGAATACCTCGCCAAGGCCAAAGATGGTCAGCAGATATCCCAGTTGTTCGTTGGTGCATCCCGTCAGTTCAATCATTCCGAAATAGAATGTGTACTTGATATACGGGATCGTGAATACAATGGAGTTAATTAATCCAATGGAGATAACTGCCACAAGTACCTTGGGTGTCATTCTAAACTTGTTATCATTTAGCATAACTCTTCCTCCTTCATAAAATGAATTTCCTCTACATTTTTCTTTCTTATTCAATAACGGACGTTTCTTTCTCTATATCTTCAGTCTGGGGAAGCCTTGTGATAGTAAGGCCAGTAACCCCAAGGAATATTGAGACAATCGGTGAGACAATACAGAAGAAGCAATACGGCAAATATTCCACTGTCGGAATTCCCAACGCTGCGACCATGACGGCGGCACAAGAGCTCCACGGCACTAGCGGAGATGTAACGGTCGCGGAATCCTCTAGCGCTCTTGACAGATTCTGTGGAGCTAATCCGTAATCCTCATAGCTCTTCTTATACATTTTCCCCGGGAGAATAATCCCGAGATACTGGTCTCCCGTAATGAAATTTGTCATCAGGCACGTAAGTACCGTCGCTACAATCAGGCCCTTTACACCTTTTACAATGGAAAGAACCTTATTGGCGAGCACACCGATGATCTGCGTCACTTCAAGCACGCTGCCAAAACAGATCGCACAAAGTGTCAAAGACATGGACCACATCATATTCTGAATACCGCCTCCGGTGAACAACGAAGACAGTAGCTCGCTCTCTGATGTGAAGGTGAATCCATTGTTCAGCGAATCAAATATCGCACCGAGATCATTTCCCTGAATGCAGCAACAGATCACGCCAAGAACGACACCGAGGAATAGGCTGGGAACGGATGGCATCTTGAGTATGCCGAGCCCGATAACCGTCAGCGGCACCAGAAGAAATAGAATTGAAATATGGAAACTGGACGAAATAACACCTTCAATTTCCCTGATAATTTCCGGTGTACCGCTCGCGCCACTGTATTTCAAGCCAATAAAGAAGAATATCACGCCGGCAATAACCGTCGATATCCCACTGCTGACCAGCATGTGGCGAATATGGGAGAACAAATCGGCACCGGATACTGCAGGCGCCATGTTGGTTGTATCCGACATTGGCGAAACCTTATCCCCAAAGTAAGCACCGGAGATAGCTGCACCCGCAGTAATTGGCATTGGAATTCCAAATCCGGCGCCAATACCGAGAAACACGACTCCCATGGTTCCCACCGTCGTCCAACTGCTTCCGGTTGCCGTCGATACAACAACGCAAATGAGCAGGGTCATTACCAGGAAAAACTTGGGATTCATCAAATGGAGACCGTAGTATACCAGTGTCGGTACAATGCCGCCCATAATCCAGGTTGCAATCATCATGCCGATAATTCCGAAAATCAGTATCGTCGACGCAATTTCTCGAATGCCGTTTCCAATGCTGTCCATCAACCGATCCCATCGAAAACCCATCCGTACAACTGCATATACGCTGATCATCGATGTCGCGATGATCAGCGGAATCTGGGCATCCCCCTTCAAAACGAAAATGTTGTACATCAACATTGAGAGTGATATTGCAACAAGGATAAAGCTTTCCGCAAAAGACGGTTTTCTTTCCACCCGATTCATAGTAAGCCTCCCTTCTTATTTTCTGCAAATCACAAGAGCATCCGCTGCGGCAACTCCTTCTCCTTCCGGATATACAAAGACCGGATTGATATCCATTTCAACCAGGTCATTCACGTGTTCTACCGCAAAGTGGCTAACGTTGACTAAAAGATCTGCAAAAGCATCCACGTCTAGTTTGGCCTGTCCGCGGTAACCTGTCATCAGCTTGTAGGCCTTGAGCCCGCCAATCATTTTTCGTGCATCATTCTTTGTCAACGGTGCCGGATAGAGCGATACGTCCTTGAAAACTTCCGTAAATACGCCACCCATACCGCAGAGAACCATCGGTCCCAGAGACGAATCATTGGTTACCCCGACAATCATTTCTGTTCCAGTCTTCAGCATCTTCTGCATCAGAATTCCGTTAATCTTTGCGTCCGGGCAGTTCTTCGTACAGTTCTCCAGGATCGTGTGATATGCTGCACGAACTTCCTCCTCGCTGTTGATATTCAGTTTCACGCCCCCAGCATCCGTCTTGTGCATGATATCTGCGGATTCGACTTTCATTACAAGCGGATATCCGATTTCTTTTGCATACTGAACTGCTTCATCTTCTGATTTGGCGATGTTCTCCGCCGGAACCGGTACACCATACTGCTTCAGCAGTTCTTTGGATTCGTGCTCTGACAGAGCGACCTTCTCCTTCGCACCGGTATCCTTCGGCACAGCGGCTTCGAGAGCATCCACGTCCGTTTCTTTTAACCACTTTGCGTACTGAGCAATCTTGTTAATGTGCTTATAACCGTAATAGCAAGGTGCAGTTACCGGAATTCCAGCATCCTTCAGTTCCTGCACGTAGTTCGGCATTCTGCCGGACTCAACAGCAGGGATAACGAATATCGGCTTTGTTACCCGTTTTTCTCTCTTCAGCTTGATCAAGGCTTCGGACATATGCTTCACACAAAGATCCGTCAGTTCGTTGACAATAGTGATTCCAACAACAGCCATATCGAAGTTTTCATCATTAATAATGACTTCTGCTGCATCCGCAAACGCATCCGTGTCATAACAGATGTCTGCCGTCGTATCGAGTGGATTGCTGATGGTTGCAAAATCCGGAAGCATTGCTCTCAGTTTTGCTGCACTTTCCTCGGAAAAATCCGGATAGTTAATGTTGTACATCGCTCCCACGTCACATGCCACGCCATTTTCACCGCCGGATCCATTCAAGGAGACGACTCTATCACCGGCAGGAAGCTCCGAGATGGTTGCAAGCATGTTCGAAAGGCTTGCCAGATCCTCCAGATCGTCGACACGAATTACCCCGTATTTGTTAAAGATCGCATCAAACGCTTTGTCGGAACCGGAAAGGTTTCCGGTATGCGAGGATGCTGCCTTGCTCCCTTTCTCTGATCTGCCGATTTTAAGCAAAATCACCGGCTTGCGCTTCTGCGCGGCTTTCTTCAGCACTTCCACAAACTTTGCCGGGTTGGTAACGCCCTCAATGTAGGAAATAATAACTTTTGTATCTTCGTCATCAATCAGGAAGTCGATATAATCAATCACTTCCACGATCTTGCTGTTTCCGCAAGAGATGACGTAGGAAAAATCAGTCTTCCCGCTATCCAGAAGCAGTGTGCAAATCATTCCGCTCTGTGATACCAATCCTACGCGTCCCTTCTTTTCCGGGGTTGTGGTCATGAATCCCATTGCTGGGATTTTGTCGAGAACATTAATGTAACCTGCACAGTTCGGGCCCATCAATGCCATATCCAATTCATTGCAAAGTTCTTTCAGTTCTTGCTCTGCCGCCTTATCTTCCGGTTTTCCGGTCTCTCCATATCCGGCAGCAAATACAACAGCACCCTTTGCTCCTTTTGCGGAGGCCTCACGAAGCAACGACGGAACCGTCTTCTTGGCGGTCGCAATGATAACCATATCGATGTCTGTCGGGCACTCGGAAAGGCTGTGGTAACACTTATAATCAAATACATGATCTCTTCCCGGGTTGACGAGATAGACATCGCTACTCAGTTTCTCTGCTGCATACTGTTCCATCAGTTTGACAGCAAATCCGCCGTAGGTTTCCTTCTCGGTTGCGCCTACAATGGCAATCTTCTCCGGTTTGAGTAATTTCTTTAAATCCATCCAACAACTCTCCTTCTAGTCTAAATTGTACCCGGCCATGAAAGCCTCGACATTCTTCGCATTGTGTTTTCCTTTACCGGCATCCTCGAAATATGTGCACATGGAATCAGAGAATTCCTGTCCACCGAACAGTCCGGTCTTTTTGCAGACGTATCCCAGCATCACAATGTTCGCCGCCTTCTCATTCTTCAATGAAATGGCAATTTCAGTAACAGGGGCAGAGAATACTTCTACGTCCGTTCGAGAAATCTTGTTTGCCGGGATCAAGGAAGAATTGACAAACAGAATGCCATCCTCTTTCATTGTGTCCTGAAACTTCAACAGGGAGAGGTCATTCATAGCAATCAGAATATCCGGATGATCCACATACGGGCTAGCAATTCGCTTATCCGATATAACCACGTTACAATTTGCCGATCCCCCTCTCATCTCACTTCCGTAGGAAGGAAACCATGTGGCCTTCTTGCCCTGTTTATATGCTGCGTAGAGGAGAAGCTTTCCGGCCGTTAATACACCTTGTCCACCGAATCCGGCACAGATAATTCCTTTTAACATATGTTCGCCTCCCTATTTATCGATGATTTCGCCCATCTCGTAATGCGGCACCAATTCATTCTCAATACGTTCCATCGCCTTCGGCGGGAGGAGTCCCCAGTTCGTCGGACAAGGAACCAGTACTTCAACCAGGGAGAAGCCTTTGTTATCCCGCTGTTTTTCCAGTGCTTTTCTGACGGCTTTCTTCGTCTTGTTGACTTCCTTCGGATTAGTAATAGTGGTTCTTGCCAGATAAGCAATATCCAGGTTTCTCATCACCTTGACCACATCGAAATCCAGTCCGTGATCTTCAAAATTTCTTCCATATGGGGTGGAGGAAGACCATTGTCCCATCTGTGTTGTCGGAGCCATCTGTCCACCGGTCATGCCGTAGCACGTATTGTTCATAACGAAGAATGTAACGTTTTCATTTCTTGTTGCACATGCCATGGTTTCGCCCAGTCCAATGGCATATGCACCACCGTCTCCGGCAATGGTCAACGCATACTTATCCGGTCTCACACGCTTCATTGCCGTAAGTGCTGCACCCATCTTTCCATGCGGCGGAACAATAGCGTCTACTGCCATGCAATACTGGAATTGATGATTGCATCCGATGTCGGAGCAGATGATTGTGTCTTGAATGATGTCCATCTCCGTGAGAACCTCGCCCAGAATACGATCAAAAATCGAATGACCGCACCCGGCACAGAACAAGTTCTCGCACTTCATAATTGCAGGTGCCTTCTTAGCCATATTAATACACCTCCTGTTCTGTGGCGGTTCCCATCAGAATGCTTTCTGCAAACTCGATGACCTCATCGGTAGTCGGAACCTTATAAGCTGTAGTGATAGCGTAAGTTGGATATTTGCTCTTGGTATACAGCATCACATCCTCGCGCAGCTGTCCCATCATGTTCATTTCTACTGTCACCAGAGCCATGCACTTATCAGAAAGCTCCGCAAACGCCTTGCGTGGGAAAGGCCATAGCGTGATCGGACGAATCAAGCCCAGTTTGATGCCCTTCTCTCTGGCTTCGCGAACGGCACCTTCTGCGACGCGAGAAGAAATCCCATAGGCAATCAAGACGATTTCTGCATCTTCTACCAGAATGGACTCCCAGCGCTGCTCTTCCTCGATAATCTGACGACACTTCGCGAGATACTTCGCATTCCACCCGTCAATATCCTCATTGTACGTCTTGTCAGTAACAACCTTGTTCGGTGTACCAATCGGTGTACCCTTGACTGCCCAGTCATACTGATCCTTGTCATATTCCTTATACGGTCTTACTTCACACGGTTCAATCATTTGCCCGATGGTCGCATCGGACAAAATCAGAACCGGATGCATCCATTTTTCAGCCAGCTCAAAGGATTCGTATGCCATATCCATATTTTCCTGAACACTGTTCGGTGCAAGGGTAATAAGGTGATAATCTCCGTTGCCGCCACCCTTTACTGCCTGCCAGTAGTTGTCCTGTCCAGCCCCGATAAAACCATCGCCAATACCGTAACGTTGTACACAGGCAACGACGCCCGGAATTTCAGCGCTAACCCAATAAGCAATACCCTCCTGCTTCAGCGAGAATCCCGGACCGGAAGATGATGTCAATGCCCTTGCACCCAGTGCTCTTGCTGCAAACACCATATTGACGCTGGCAATTTCGGATTCGCCCTGTACAAATACACCACCCACTTCTTTCTGTCGTCTTCCCATCCACTCCAGAATTTCACTTTGCGGTGTAATCGGGTATCCGGCATAGAACCTGCAGCCGCCTCGAATGGCGCCTTCTGCCAACGCCTCGTTTCCTTTGATCAATAATGTTTCTGCCATATCGTTCCCTCCTACAGAATTTCAAAGACTAGGTCCGGACACATGGTGTAGCAGCTTCCGCATTTCACGCACTTCTCTTCGTCCACCTGAATCGTTACAACACCTCTTTTATTGGTCTGGTCTGTCAGAGAGATTGCACCTACTTTGCAATTGGCAATACATAGGTAACATCCTTTGCATCTATCCAATTCCAATTTGATTTTCTGCTCCATATTCTGCTCCTTTCCGGCGATTGAGGACATTACATCCCCTGTTTCTCCATTTCTGCCCTAAACACCTTTGCCAGCCGACGAACACCTTCCTGCAGTGCCGGAATGTCGTTCGCGGTAAAGTTCAGACGCATTGTGTTCTTGCCACTTCCGTCTGCGTTAAAAGAAGCACCCGGGATATAAGAGACTTCCGCATCCAGCGCATCCTTCAGCATCTTTCCGGTATCGAAGTTTTCCGGGCAGGTAACATACAGGAACATTCCGCCATCCGGAATGGTGAAGGTAACACCCACTGGAAATTCTTTCTCCATGGCGTCTACCAATGCTTCACATCTCTTCTTGTAATTAGCACAAATCTCCTGAACATGTGCTTCCAGATCATTTGCCTTCAGATACTCTCTAACGTGAACCTGTGTGAACTGATTCGACTGAAGATCCGCACCTTCCTTGATTTCTTCCAGTCTGTCAATGAATTCGGTATCATCCGATACCACATACGCAATACGAAGTCCCGGAGCAAGGATTTTGGAGAAAGATCCAAGATATACGACCTGGCCGATTTTGTCCAGAGCCTTCAAGCATGGGACATGATCTCCTCTGAATCGAACTTCACCATATGGATTATCTTCCAGAATGATAATGTGTCTATACTCCGGCTGGCTCATGAAATCAAGAAATTCTCGGCGCTTCTCCAGAGGCCATGCCTTTCCGGTTGGATTCTGGAAATTAGGAATTACATATACAATCTTGGTATTTGGATTTGCCTTAATTGCGGCTTCTAACGCATCAATGCGAATCCCGCTCTCGTCCGTATCAACGCCGACGATATTCGGTTCATATGGGAGCATTGCATTCAGACCATCAAGATAGCTTGGCTTTTCAATCAGAATGGTATCTCCAATGTCTACCAGAGCCGTGCCACACAAAGAGATTCCCTGCTGACATCCGGTAACAATCAGCAAATTGCGTTCTGTTATATTCATATCCTCCAGCTTATTCAGACGTGCAGTCAGAAGACTGACCAGTTCTGTATCTCCTCTGGTGAGGCCGTACTGGAGCGATTCTTTGTATAACTCTTTGTCGTTGAAAATCTTTTCTGCAGCCTCTTTTAACTCCTTCATCGGGAAAAGCTCTTCATCCGGAAGTCCGCCGGAAAGCTTAATCAGATTCGGGTTATTTCTTTCCGCGATTTCCGTTGCAACATCGCGGATAACCGAACCGCGAACCGTCGTCATTCTTTTTGCGTAATTCATAATGCACCTCTCCTTTGCATTCTCTCTTCCAAAAATCGGAATATCATGAAGCATTGTTAAAACAAAAGGATTAATTCTGTTGCTGACTGGGAAGTGACAGGTATATGTCCATGTTGTATTCCGCTATGCAGAATACCATTCCGCAATCAAGTCATAAATTTTATTCCGCTATGCGGAATAAAATTCTGTTTTCAATATACTCCTCTGTAACAGAGAGTGTCAACTATCATAAATCCGAATTAAAATGTAATTAAATATAATTAATAATTGAAAAACAGAGTTAATAACTCGCCTCCATTTGCGATTATTAACCCTGTTTCTTTCACTCAACACTCTCAGATTGGAAGGGGCGGAGAACATACTCACTTACGATCGTCCTCCGACCAGATTCAGTTGCGCTCGAAATATCCAATCAGAAAAATCCGCTATATAAATTGTCGACTCATTTCTAGACAAGCTTCTTTGAGAAGATTTACAATTCTTTCGACGCCAATGTCGTGCAGTTGTCCCTTGTATCCGCTGACACTGATTGCCATTACCGCATGACCTTTGCTGTCGAGCACCGGGCATCCAATGCAAAAAAGCCCGTATTCATTTTCTTCATTGTCTAAGGCATATCCACGTTCTCGAATTCTCTCCATTTCCCGGATGAACAATTCCGGATCCGTGATGGATGTTTCTGTATGCTTTTCCAATTTAATGTGGCGAATCGTATTCTCATCGTAATCATCGGAGAAGGCAAGAAGTGCCTTTCCACCACCTGAGTAATAGCAGTCATACGATTTCCCGAGCGTCTCCGACACGCTAAGCCTTCTCTTTCCCCCGCATTCCTGGAAGATTGTAACAGCTGAGTAGCTTGCCCCGTCCGAACGCTCCCGTACAGAAACATTCACCGTTTCCCTCAGTTCATTCGCAATTTGAATTGCATACGGTTTTGAGATCTGTACCAGTGAGGAATTCTCACTAACACTCTTCCCAAGCATACATAGCTTATAACTGAGTCCGTACTTCAGACTGCTCGCATCCTGATAGACATATCCCCTTTCATTCAACGTCGAGATGGACCGATGTATCGTGCTGGGATAATCTCCCAGTGCGTTGGCAATTTCGTTAATCCCCATTGGTCGCTCCTCTCGACAGAGAAGTTCCATAATATCCAGCGCACGGTTCACGGAACTGACGCCAGTTCTCTTCGTATTAATTTGGCTGCTCATAATTATTTTAGATTTACCCCTGCATTAAAAATCCAGTATCCTTTTTTCAATTCAAGATACTATCAGAATACTTTGTGTCGTTCAATATTTTTTGTGCGCGATGGGGCATTCGATCGCATTCTCTCGCTTTGCTAAATGTTCCGCAACTATCTAATCCCAACCTCCACCGCGCCTTCCGCGTGCAGCGCCGTCAGCGACTCAAAACCGATTTGTCGAGCCAGGTCCTGCGCCTGCCGGAAGCCCCGGTCCAGGTTCTGTTTCTGATGGACATCTCCCGAAATCGTGATGCGGCCGCCCTGCGCGTGAA
>CAVKJB010000017.1:0-52433 GCA_963656785.1 Acutalibacteraceae bacterium
TTTAACTCTTGGCTCTTTTATTTTCGAATTTACACCATTATATGGGCATTACCGACAGCCTCGGCGTCCGTTACATCGCTATTATGGACAACATCGACACCGTCAAGGGCATCAGCGATCTTGTCCCGATGCAGGACTTGTTCAACGAGTGGCATGCCAAAAACACCAGCCAGAAGGTACGCAATGTGTTCAACTACCAATCCGCCCTTTGGGTATCTGAAAGACCCGGAGAGTAAGAACGGCTGGATCGTGGACGAGGAGGCAGCAAAGACCGTGCGGCAGATTTTCGCTTGGTGCGTCGATGGCTTCGGCCCCACGCAGATCGCCAAACGGCTGAAGGCTGGCAAGGTGCCGACGCCCACGGAGCACTGGGGCAATATCGGCAGGAATTGCAGCAAACCGCCTGCGGTGCCCTACAACTGGTGCTCTGCCACCGTGGCGGACATTCTCGGCAAGCAGGAATACTGCGGTGACACGATGAACTTCCGCAGCACCACCAAGTCTTTCAAGAACAGAAGAAAATCGATCGTCCACCGGAGGAATGGCAGATCTTCAAGGACACGCATCCTGCCATCATCGACCGGGAGACCTTTGCCTTGGTGCAGGAGCTTCGCAAGCACCGCCGCTGGCCCACAAAAAGCGGTATCGTCAGTCCCTTTTCGGGTCTACTGTACTGTGCCGATTGCGGAGAGAAGCTGTATTACAGTGTCACCAACAACTACAAACGGGAGCAGGCGTATTTCTTCTGCTCTTCCTATCGCAAGAACTCCGAGGTGTGCTCCGCTCACTATATCCGTGAGAAAGTGGTGGAGCAAATCGTTCTGGAGAGTATGCAGCGCATCCTCTTGAATGTGCAGGCCTTTGAGAAGGAGTTTGCCCGCAAGCAGATGGACTTCTACACGGAGGACAAGAAGAAGCAGCTTTCCTTCAAGCGCCGGGAGCTGAACAAAGCGAAGAAGCGAATTGCTGAAATCGACACCCCGATCCAGAAAATCTACGAGGACAACGCCAGCGGAAAGCTGCCTGACGAGCGCTACGCCACCCTGTCCCTATCCTACGAGGAGGAGCAGAAGGCGCTGAAAGCTGCCGTCCCGAAGATGCAGGCCTATCTGGAATCTGAAACGGATAAAACTGAGAGTTTGCAGCGGTTTATCCAGAAGGTCAAGCAAATTAAGGAGCTGAAAGCGCTGACGCCGGAACTGATCCACGAGTTTGTGGACAGAATCGTGGTGTATGCGCCCAGGTACCTTGACGGTAAGCGGGTGCAGCTTCTGGATATCTATTACAGCGGCGTGGGCATCCTCCACGAGCTGACCCCGGAGGAGATGGAAGAAGCCTTCCAGCAGCACCTTACCGAGCGTAACAAAGAGAAAACGGCATAACCACAAGGGTTACACCGTTTTCGAGAACTGATTAAACTGAGATACAAGAGCCAACTGAGATACAAGAGCCGCCTCGGGGCACCTTCCTTACGGAGGGTGCCCCGAGGCGGGATACTTTTTTAGCGCGGATAACATCCGGATTAATTATTTGTAGGACTCGATCATTGCCTTGAATGCTGGCAGAGATCTCTTGATCATGTCGTTGGATACGCAGTAGGACAGTCTGAAGAAGCCCGGGCATTCGAAGCCGTCAGCAGGAACAACCAGCAGGTTGTGCTCCAGCTTTGCCTTCTCGGAGAATGCCACCGCATCGCCATTCGGAGCCTTTACAAACATGTAGAATGCACCGTCCGGTTTTGCCATCTCATAACCCATCTCGGACAGGGAGTTGTACAGCAGCAGTCTGTTCTCATCATAAGCTACCAGATCCGGCATCTCGCCGACGCATCTGCCGATAACCTTCTGGATCAGGGTTGGAGGGCAAACGGAACCGATTTCGCGTGCAGCACCAACTACGCCTGCATAAATTTCTTCGCCCAGCTCGCACTTGCCGTTAACGTATACGTATCCGATACGCTCGCCCGGCAGGGACAGGGATTTCGACCAGGAGTAGCAAACGATGGTGTTCGGATAGATGTTCGGAATGAACGGAACAACAACGCCGCCGTAAACCAGTTCACGATAAGGTTCGTCTGCGATGATGTAGATCGGATGACCGTATTCCTTACCCTTTGCGGACAGGATTTCAGCAACCTTCTTCAGGGTCTCCTCCGTATATACAACGCCGGACGGGTTGTTCGGGGAGTTGATAACAACAGCCTTTGTGTTCGCTGTGATCGCTTTCTCCAGCTCTGCCAGATTAATCTGGAAATGTTCAGTGTCAGCAGGCACGGTCTTCAGCGTTGCATTGTCAATTCCGAAGAATACCTTGTATTCCGGGAAATAAGGTGCAACTGCAATGAATTCTGCGTCCGGTGTATCGGTGAGTGCCTTGGCTACCGATACCAGTGCCGGTGCGCAGCCGCATGTCATGAACAGCTCGCTTGCCTTTGCGTCGCAGTTAAATCTCTCGTTCAGGTTGTCTGCGATTGCCTGTCGAACATCTTCGTGACCCGCTGCTACCGAATATCCGTGAAGCTGGATGGAATCGTAGTTCTGTGCCAGATCTGCGATTGCTTCATTAACAGATGCCGGTGCAGGAATGCTCGGGTTGCCCAGGGAGTAATCATATACGTTCTCCGGGCCAACAATTTTAGCCTGTTCCAGACCATAAGCGAAGAGTGCTCTGATTACGGACGGAGCTGTACCATAACCATATTGCTTTTTGTTTACCATTTTCCTTCTCCTTTCAACAAGAACATAAAATTATTCTTCAAGTTGCACGACGATTATAACATAACAAAAACTCGTTTTAAAGTTATCAATTTCTTTATATTCGAAAAAACCTTCTATATGGTATACTATATTTGCTTTTTATTTCCTGCAGAATGAAAGGTTTTCATTATTCATGAGATCAGCGAATACACATGCCTCCAAGCATGCAAAAAAATCAAACGCCAGTGCAAAGAATAGAAAATCACAGCCTTCCGATCACACCCGTACGAGGAGCCCTAGTAGCAGTAATCACAGCAATTCGAAAAAAAGCAACAAACGCGGCAAACGAACCGGTGGCAGCACAAAGAGACGCTTCCCGCGATGGAAATCCATCCTGATTCTAGTGGGCATTATCCTGATCGCCGGCATCGTCGGCCTTCATCTGTACACCCATCCTGCACAGGTGGATTCCGGCGACTATCAGCACGCCGCCAAATTCGGAAACACCATCATCCTGAACGGCATTGATGTCTCCTACGCTCAGGGAGGCAGCATCAATTGGAATAAAGTAAAGAGAAACGGTGTGGACTTCGTGTTCATCCGTGCCGGTTACAGGGATTCCACGGACGGCAAGATACACAAAGACTCCCAATTCCGAAAGAACATCCGCCGCGCGAAGAAAGCCGGTCTGATGGTCGGTGTCTACTTCTACTCTCAGGCAACGACCAAAGCCGAGGCTGCAAAAGAAGCACGCACCCTTCTTCGCTGGGTGAACGGATACGATATCGACCTTCCGCTGGTGATGGATTACGAGATTCTGGAGAATGGACGCCTTCACAAATTCATTTCGAAGGATTCGTATACTGCCACAAAGGGAACCGAAATTGTCGATCGTTTCTGTACGGTCATTCGGAATGCCGGATATGAGTCGGGCGTCTACTCCAACTACAACTTATTGGTGAATCACTTGAACGCCCAGACGCTTTCCAAAAAATCCCACATCTGGGTTGCGCACTATAACAATTCCACAGATTACTCCGGAAAATACGAATTCTGGCAAGCATCTGACCAATCTTCCGTCAAGGGCATCCGGGGAAACGTGGATCAGGACTTCTGGTATTTCTACAAAGGTGGCATGACCACGTACGGAAAGCGGAATGCCAATGCGAAATCCCTGAAGTACTGCACTATCAAGCTAAAGAAGCACAGCTTCTTCCTCGTCGGCCGCAAGGTAGAACCAGCTCTTACTGTTAAGTACGGTAAAAAAACTTTATCAGAAGGTAAGGACTACCGGGTGAGCTACGTGAAAAACGCATCTGCCGGCTATGCATATGCGGTTGTCACCGGGCTCGGGAGCTACAAAGATATGAAGCTCACGCGGTTCCGGATAAAGACGGTGCTGTAGAGCTTACTTTTACCGAGAAGAGAATCAGGTACTCGGAAACTCATTGATTCAGAGACGAAACCTTCGGGAAACCGATTACCGGAGATTCCAACATACAATACACAACACAAGGAGAAAACCATGAAGAAGAAACTACTATTTCTAACCCTGATTTCCGTGCTGGCACTGACGCTGTGTGCCTGCTCCTCTTCCAAGGAGGAAGAAGATCCGGCGGCACAGAAGGAGGCCATCAGCGGCATCGACAATGAAGAAGTAACGGCTTATCTCAATCAGTACAATCTGGATGCAGAGAATACGATCTCGTCCGACGATTTGACAACGAACGACGACGGGTCTATTACTTGTGAAATTGCAGGAATCAACGTAAAGTTCGTCACCAGCAAGGACGGCTTGCTGACTGTGACGCTTTCCTTTGCGGACCTTGAGGATGAGAATCTCGATGTGGTAGCTCGGGATTTGCTGATTGCCATGGATTCCGAGCTGACCTATGACGATGCGTCAAAAATGCTGAAAGATATGCGTGCGGGAAGCAAGGACTCCTTCAATCTCGGCGGCGTTAATGCGAAGCTGAAGAAATCAGACAGTGGATATGAGCTTCGCATGTATTCCCCACTGGAAGACATTCTCGCGGATTACGATTCGCTGGTGGAAGATCTGGATACACTGGAGAGCAACGATTAATTGCCCTGCTTCTCCAAAATACAGCCACTAAAATAAGAGTACAGCGAACCGGAGCATTTTATTCCGATTCGCTGTACTCTTATGTTTGTGTTCCATTTGTATTACGTGTTTTGCTACTTGTATTCGTTATTGCGTGTCACTAAAGCCTCTATTTGCTTTCACTTGAAGATGTATCTGTCTTATCCGAGGATTTAGAAGAGTCGGAGTCATTCGACGAATCGGCTGCCTTCGAGGATTTCTTGGCAGCAGAGGAATACGCTGCAGTAATCGTCCACTTCCCGTCTTTCTTTTTGAGTTCAAATTGAAGCTCCTGCTTCGCCTCGCCGAGTTCCTTCACAGCATCAGAATATGCCGAAAGTGCATCCGGCAGGATATCGGAGTAGACCTTCTTCTGTAGCGCTTTCTCGCCCTTGTCGACGTAAAGCTTGGTCAGCGAGGCCTTATTCTTGTCCATGTAATCCGATGTAATCTTCTTAAGCTTCTTGCTGATGTCAACATCTGATAATTCGTCCGGATTATAACCATAGGTCACGTTCACGTTCACCGTCGCAGTGCCATCCTTCACATCCACGGATGAAATCGTGTAATCGGTGATGAAATTCTTTTTCATATTCGAAGCGAAATCACTGACGCTTTTCTGTGCGGTCTTAGACAGGTCCTTCTTAGACAGTCCGAGGGATTCGTAGAAAACCTTAGCGAGGTTCTCCAGTTCCGTAATGCCGGTGTCATTCAGGACCTCCTCCGTACAATATGACGACGCCTCCGAAAAATCCCCGCTTTCCAGCACTTTCATAAAATTGTCCGTTTCGGTCTTTACAGCCTCTTTCTCTTTGTTGGTGCATCCGGTCAGCAAGCCGGTGATCAGAATTGCCGCGATGAGCGCTGCTGCAATTTTCGATATTTTCTTCTTCATCATTCCTGTCCCTGTCTGATTTCACATTGTCTCGATGAATTATACTATAGAACCCACGCCTTGACAAATACCGTCATTCGAAAAAGGCCGGCTCCCAACTGAAAGCGGCCTTCTCTGTCATTTCTAAAATTTAAGCTTGGAGAATTTCTCATTCTTCGGATAAGCCTTCTCTGAGAGCGATTCCGCCATCTTCTCGATAGCCTTCTTCTCCTTAGAGCTCAGCTTCGTCGGAATCTCCACGATAACCTTCACAAACAGGTCACCGTATCTTCCGGTGCGTGGATTCTTCACGCCCTTGCCCTTAAGCCGGAAATTTGATCCGGTCTGGGTTCCTGCCGGGATTGTGTAACTGTAGGTCTCATTGAATCCCGGTACACTGACTTTTGCACCTAGCGCGGCCTGGTCGAAACGGATCGGCAGATCCAGATACAGGTCGTCTCCCCTGCGCTTGTAAGTGCTGTGCGGTTTTACATTGATGACAATATACAGATCTCCGTTCTGGCCGCCGTTCGCGCCCGGCTCTCCCTGTCCGCGAATCGGAATGATGCTGTCCGTGTCCACACCGGCCGGAATGTTAATCTTGATCTTCACATTCTTACGAACAGATCCGGTGCCCCTACAATCTGTACACGGCGTATCGATAATCTGACCGGTTCCGCCACACTTCGAGCACGTGGTAACATTCTGGATCCGACCAAAAGGAGTGTTGGAAACTTGACTGACCTGACCGGTTCCGCCACAGGCATCACACGTATGCTTCTGGGTTCCCGGTGCGGCACCCTCTCCATTACACGTCTTGCACTTAACCAGCTTGTTCAGTTCGATTTCCTTCTCACACCCGAAAACTGCCTCGGTAAATTCAATCGTCAATGTCTTCTGGAGGTCTCTGCCCTTCGTCGGACCGTTCCGGCGAGATGCCGAACGCCGTCCGCTACTGAAGCCGCCTCCGAACATATCAAAGATATCGCTGAAATCAAACCCGCCAAAACCGGTATCAAATCCGCCTGCACCTCCGCCAAAGCCGGCATTCGGATCGACACCCGCGTGGCCGAAGCGGTCATACTTACTCTTCTTATCCGGATCGGAAAGAACCGCATAAGCTTCGTTCACTTCTTTGAATTTCTCCTCCGCTTCTTTGTCGTCCGGGTTGCGGTCCGGATGGTATTTCATGGCCATTTTACGGAAAGCCTTCTTGATTTCGTCTTCGGTTGCGCCTTTCTGGAGACCTAACACTTCATAATAGTCTCTTTTCTCAGCCATTCGTATATCCTTTCCATCGTTAGAATTCTATTTCATGAACGGAGCTGCCGGCACTCCTGCCGGCAGCCTTCCTTATCATACAAAGATTAGTTGTCCTCGTCAACAACTTCATAATCAGCATCCACGGTGTTGTCTCCACCTGCGGACTGCTGCGCACCCATGTCCGAACTTGCGGCACCGGCAGCTGCGCCTGCACCGTCTGCTCCCTGTGCAGCCTGTGCTTCCTGATAGATTCTGGTGGAGATTGGATAGAACGCATTGGTCAGTGCTTCCATCTTGGTCTTCAGGTCTTCTACAGATGCACTGTTATTGATGGCTTCCTGCAGATCCTTCTTCGCATTTTCCACAGTCTCCTTCTCGGATGACTGCACCTTATCTCCCAGTTCACCCATCTGCTTATCGATTTCGAAAATCATGGCTTCTGCCTGGTTCTTCGTCTCGATTGCTTCTTTGTGCTTCTTATCCTCTTCTGCGTATCTCTCGGCTTCCTTGATTTTCTCGTTAATCTCATCCTCCGACAGCTTCGTAGAAGATGTAATGGTAATCTTCTGTTCCTTGCCTGTTCCCAGATCCTTTGCGCTGACATTTACGATACCGTTCGCATCGATGTCAAAAGTAACCTCAATCTGCGGAATTCCGCGAGGAGCCGGTGCGATGCCGGACAGCTGGAATCTTCCCAGTGTAATGTTGTCCTGTGCCATCTCTCTTTCACCCTGCAGAACATGGATATCAACCGTCGTCTGGTTATCGGCAGCAGTCGAGAAAATCTGGCTCTTCTTGGTCGGGATGGTGGTGTTCCTCTCAATCAGCTTCGTGGAGATTCCGCCCAATGTCTCAATAGACAGGCTCAGCGGAGTAACGTCCAGCAGCAGTACGTCGTTCACCTCGCCGGTGAGTACTCCGGCCTGGATGGAAGCACCGATGGCAACGCACTCGTCCGGGTTGATTCCCTTGAACGGTTCCTTACCGGTGACTTTCTGTACCGCAGCCTGCACTGCCGGAATACGAGTTGATCCGCCAACCAGAATAACCTTGCTCAGATCTGCCGATGTAACGTTGGCATCTTTCATTGCCTTGTTCATCGGTTCGATGGATCTCTCTACCAGATCCGATGTCAATTGATCAAATCTTGCACGCGTCAGATCCATATCCATGTGCAGCGGGCCTTCCGCCGTAACGGTGATGAACGGAAGATTGATCTTTGTGGTCTGTGCGCTGGACAGCTCCTTCTTTGCTTTCTCGGCAGCTTCCTTCAATCTCTGAAGTGCCATGTTGTCCTTGCGCAGATCTACGCCATGTTCTTTCTGGAACGAATCAGCCAGGAAGTCCATGATCTTGTTATCGAAGTCATCGCCGCCCAGATGGGTATCACCGTTAGTAGCCAATACCTCGAATACGCCGTCTCCCAATTCCAGTACGGAGACATCGAAGGTACCACCGCCCAGATCGTATACCAGAATCTTCTGCGAGCCGTTTGCCTTATCCAGACCGTATGCCAGAGATGCTGCGGTTGGCTCGTTGATGATCCTCTTAACATCCAGACCGGCGATCTTGCCGGCATCCTTCGTCGCCTGTTTCTGAGCATCGGAGAAGTAAGCCGGTACGGTGATAACCGCTTCCGTCACCTTCTCACCCAGATAGCTCTCCGCGTCTGCCTTCAGCTTAGACAGAATCATTGCGGAAATATCTTGCGGTGTGTACTGCTTGCCATCGATTTCCACATGGTAATTCTCGCCCATGTGTCTCTTGATGGATGCGATCGTTCTGTCCGGATTGGTAATCGCCTGTCTCTTTGCGGTCTCTCCTACCAATCTCTCGCCGTTCTTGGTGAATGCGACAACAGACGGGGTCGTTCTTGCACCCTCCGCATTTGCGATAACGGTTGGTTCTCCGCCTTCCAATACTGCTACACAGCTGTTTGTTGTTCCTAAATCGATTCCAATTACTTTGCTCATTTTATCTACCTTGCCTTCCTTAGAATTTACTTTGTTACTGCGACCATTGCCGGCCGTATTACTTTATCATTCAGCGAATAGCCCTTCTGCAGGACCTTGCTGACCTTACCACTTTCCAATTCTTCGCACTCCTCTGTCAGCACGGCATTGTGCTTCATCGGGTCGAAGTCCTGACCCTGCGCTTCCACCTCAGCGAGGCCACTTTTCTCGAATGCGGTCTTCATCTGGGTAAAAATAAGTTCCATCCCCTTGGCATATCCGGCCGGATCATCTTCTGCCTTCGATGCCAGCGCTCTTTCGAAATTGTCCAGCACCGGAAGTAGTTCGGTAATCAGCTTCTCCGTTGCATACTGGCGAATATCACTCTTCTCCTTCGATACGCGCTTCTTGTAATTCTGGAACTCCGCCATCAGGCGAACGTACTTGTCATTTTCCTCATCGGCATTCGCAGCTGTCGATTCCTCTGCCTCCGAAAGGTCTTCCTCCGGGCTGCCGGATTCCGAGGCCGCACCCTTGGTTTCTTCTGAAGCAGTGTCGTTCGCGGTTGCCTCCTCGGAAGTGCCTTCGGATGCGGTTTTATTTTTGACCTCTTCTTCCACTACTTCCGGGTTCTTCTGCTCTTCACTCATTCTTCTTTGTCTTCCTTTCCTCTGCTCAGCATGAACGAACGGCTGAGGTTATTTGTCAGATATTCCATAATAGATGTAACTTCACTGTAGTTCATCCGCGTCGGTCCGATAACGCCGATCTTACCCACCAGCTTACCGTTGACGTGATAGGTCGCGGTGATGACGGAACTGTCCTTCATGGACTGTTCGGTGTTCTCCTCTCCGATGGTGACGATAACGCCGTCATCTCGGTTCAGGATGTCTCGAGTGAATTCTTCCTTACGGCTTACCAGCTCGAGGAAGGATTTGGCCCGATCGATATCGCTGTATTCCGGGATATTGAAAATGTTGGTCAGGCCCTCCATGTAGAGGTTGACGTTGAGCATTTCCTCCAGCGTCTTCATGAAGTTCGGCATGACATCTCCCACCAACGCACTGAGTGCATCCAGATCTGTGCCGACATCCTCGATGATAGAATTTCGAAGAACATCATCGATGGTGTGTCCCATGTACTGGTGCGTCATCGTCTTGCTCAGAATCTCCAGTGCTTCGTTCGTATACGGCACATTGATCCGAAGCGTGGCGTTGGTTACCTTTCCGCTGTCCGCGACAATCATGATAACAATCTTATCGTCGTCAATCGGCAAGAGCCGAACGAACTTCAAGGTGTCCTGATGGGTGGACGGCGTCATGGCGAAGGATGCCAGTTTCGTGATATCGGACAGAAGCTGCGCCGCATGGCGAATGGTTGCATCGAACTCCTCGCGGTCCACGCGAAGCCGTTCGTTAATGACCTGTTTCTCCTGCGCAGTCAGGTCCTGCTTCGTCATCATGTTATTGACATACAGACGGTAAGCTTTGTTGGAAGGAACCCGTCCCGCAGAAGTATGCGGGTGCGTCAGGTAACCCATCTCTTCCAAGTCGGCCATCTCATTTCGAATGGTGGCCGGGCTGAGTCCGAAATCATATTTCTTCGCGATAGAACGGGAGCCAACCGGTTCGGCGTTCTTCACGTAGTCTGTAATTATTGCCTGGAGGATTTGCAGTTTTCTTTCTGTTAAATCCATTGCTCGCCTCCTTTTCCCTGTTGTTAGCACTCGACTCGTTGGAGTGCTAATCACTATCCATAATATACTCCCCTCATTTCAAATAGTCAACGATGTTCCGGAAAAATTTTGTGTTTTTTCTGTGATGTAATGCGAACAATGCATCTGTCATGCCGGAACTGTACCCGAACTGTGTATTTATTGTCGTGATTTCGAAGCGTACAATCAGACGCGTAGAGAAAGGAGACACCATGGATTACAAGAAAATTCTGACAATACAAGATATTTCGTGCATAGGTCAATGTTCCATCACCGTTGCGCTACCGATTCTGTCGGCCTGCGGTCTGGAGACTGCGATTCTGCCGTCGGCCGTGCTTTCCAACCACACGGCGTTTCCGGACGGCTTTACCTGCCACGATCTGACGGAAGATATCCCGGCGATTGAAGCGCAGTGGCAGAAAGAAGGCATCTGCTTCGAGGCGGTGTACACCGGATACCTGGGAAGTTCGGAACAGATTGACATGGTTAAAAGTATTTTTGACCATCTGCTGGTTCCCGAGGGAAAGAAAATCGTCGATCCGGCAATGGCAGATATGGGCAAGCTCTATCCGGCTTTCGATGTAGACTTCGTGGATGCGATGAAAGAACTGGTTCGTCAAGCCGATATCGTGCTGCCGAATATCACAGAGGCCGCCTTACTGACAGGTTCAGTATATAAGGAAGAATATACGGAGGATTATATCCGCGATCTGACCGAGAAACTCCATCAGACCGGTCCTTCGATCATCATCCTTACCGGTGTCAGCTACGACAGTGAGACTACCGGCGTGGTTATCTCGAAAAACGGGGAGATGACGTATTACCGACATCCGAAGATGGCGAGAAGCTGCCACGGTACCGGGGATGTATACGCCTCCGCTTTCGTGGGTGCCTACATGCACGGGAAGAGTGAGAATGAGGCCGCACGGATTGCAGCCGACTACACGCTGGCCTGCATCCGGAACACGGCAGATGACCCGGATCACTGGTACGGGGTGAAATTCGAGCCGATCCTGGGACAGCTGATCCGTTCGCTGGAATAAAAACATGGCAGGAATAGCAATGCATGCTGTTCCTGCCATAATTATTTTGAATTCGCATGTGCTCTATCGCGTCTTTCGCGTCTTTCGCTTTCACTCTCGCTCTCGTTCGCTGAAACGTCCGGGTATTTGAAAACACCCACTCCGCCATCCGCTCGGAATCACAATAAAACTAGGATTTCTAATATGAAGTGTTACGATCGATTACCTGCTACTCCGCCTTTACCTCTTTCCAGTACTTGCTGTACAGATCCTGAACTTCGTCATCGAGGTTCACCAGCGTGTCACAATTTTTCAGTGTCTTCGACGTCGGGAATACTGCTTCGTCGTTTCGGTATTCTTCTTCGATGAGCTCGAGGGCCGCCTTGTTCGGTGTGGTGTAGTGGAGATAGTCGAAATTCTGCTTTGCCACTTCAGCCTTGCACATGTAATTGATGAAGGCCTCGGCATTCTCCTTGTTCTTAGAGGTTTTCGGAATGACCCAGGAATCAATGAAGAATTCTGTCCCCTCCTTCGGAACGATGTATTCGACATCCGGATTCAAATCCTTCGTGTAGATGTATTCCCCATTCCACACGACCCCGATGGCTGCTGCACCGCTGGCCAGAAGATCTCTGGCGGAATCGTTGGCATATTTGTACACCAGAGGTTTCTGTTTCTTCAGCAGATCGGAAGCTTCCTTGATTTCTTTTTCATTCGCAGTGTTCTGATCATAGCCCAGAATCCGAAGGGCGATCATGAAGTCGTCGCGCACGCTGTCCGGCATGACGATGCTGTCCTTGAATTTGGAATCCCACAGATCTTCCCAGGAATCAATGACGGTATCTCCGGTCATCTTCGGGTTGTAGATGATGCCGGCCACACCGACCATATACGGAACAGAATACTTGTTGCCCGGGTCAAACACCTCGGATTTCTCCATATAAGCAGAATCGATATTCTTCAATGCCGGAATATTGTCTTTGTCCAGCGGAAGAAGCATGTCATTCTGAATCATTTTCTCAATCATGTAATCGGAAGTTACCACAACATCGTAATCAGCCGTTCCGTTCTTGATGACAGGATACATTTCCTCTGCAGTATCAAAGGTATCTTGAATCACACGAATCCCTGTTTCTTCCTCGAAGGATTCGATCGTTGCCTGATCGAAATAATCCCCATAGCTGTAGACATACACTTCTCCGTTCTCTCCGCTCCGGCAACCGGTGCAGAAAACCGCAGTCATCAGGAGTAATGCGGTAAGTAACCATTTGAATTTTTTCATGTAGATTCCTTTCGGGCGTGGACTTCTTATGCAGCCACTTTTTCTTTCTTCATACTGTTGTAGTTCACGATCAGCAATGCCACAAATGCAATCACGAAGATGACTGTAGACAATGCGTACAGCGATGGGCGAATTCCGATTTTCACCTCACTGTAAATCAGCGTGGAAATTGTATTGATCCCTGCACCTCTCGTGAAATGGGTTACGATGAAATCGTCGACGGACATTGTGAAGGATAGGAGAAATCCGGACATAATTCCGGGAAGAAGCTCCGGCATTACGACTTTGCGAAAAGCATATGCCCGTGATGCACCCAGATCCAACGCTGCTTCGAAAAGTGTATCTGTAGATTTGTTCAATCTCGGTTTCACGGATAGAATCACATACGGGATGCAAAATGTCACGTGAGAAAACAGAATCGTGCAGTATCCTAGCGAGATTCCGAACATCAGGAAGGAAAGCATCAATGCAATTCCGGTCACAATGTCCGCATTCAGCATCGGAATATTGTTAAATCCGAGAAGTACAGTCTGCGTACTCTGTTTCATGCTGTCAATGCCAATCACTGCCATGGTGCCGATAATGGTAGCAATCAGTGCAGCCAGAAGTGCAATGGAAAGCGTATTGACAAGTGCTCCCAGAATCAGCTTGCTGTGGAACATGTCCGAATACCATTTCAGGCTAAAACGAGTGAACACTGACATGGACTTCGCTTCATTGAAAGAAAGCACAATCAACGTCAGAATGGGCAGATACAGAAACAGCATGATGATGACGAGATAGATGTTTCCGAAAATCCTTTTCATATGAACGTGCCCTCCCCTGTCTTATCGAATTTCTCCAAGAGCACCATGCTCACAATGATGAAAATCATCATTACCAGCGAAAGGCCGGATCCCAAGTACCAGTTGGAGTTAACGGTGAATTCCTGCTCGATGATATTTCCAATCAGGTTGACCTTTCCGCCGCCCAACATATTGGAAATCGCAAATGTGGTCAGCGCCGGAATGAACACCATGGTGATGCCACTGACGATTCCCGGAATACTCAATGGCAGAATCACTTTACGATAAATATAGGATTTCCGGGCACCCAGATCTTGCGCAGCCTCAATCAGTCGATCATCAATCTTGACCACGGCATTGTATATCGGAAGAATCATAAAAGGCAGAAAATCATATACCATACCTAGTACAACAGCTCCCGGCGTGTTCATCATTTCCTGTCTCGGAAGGTCGATCGATTGAAGAATACTGTTGATAACGCCCGTTCTCTCGAGCAGTACCTGCCAGGCCATGGTGCGAAGCAGGAAGTTCATCCACATCGGCAGAATGAGAACAAAGATCGTAAATCCTTGCTTGCCGAATTTGCTCCCACGAAGGATCATTGCCATCGGAAAAGCGAGGATGAGGCAGATGACCGTGCTGACCAGTGCCAGCAGAAGGGAAAGCCCCAATGCTTCCAGGTGGTTCGGCGAGAACATGGCGGTGATGTTATTCAGAGTAAACCCGCCATCTCTTCCGGTAAAACCGTAGTAAGCGATGGACGCAATCGGAATCACGGTGCCGGCGATGATAAATATAATGAACGGCGCCGACCATTTCTTGCTAAATGTCAATTTCAATCGCCTCCTCTTCCTGAGTTTTCGGCTTGTGCATGATCTGAATATTCTCCGGCCGAACATATAGTCCGACTACTGTGCCCACTTCATAGGAATCATAGTTCTGAAGGAGCCATTCGAAAGCGTCCTCCCGATCTGCTTTCGCCAGCATTTCATAATGCATGCCGATGAAAAGTTTGCTGGTAATCTTAGCATCCAGGAGCCCATCGCCTGCCTCTCGAATCTCCAAATCCTCCGGGCGAATCAGAACATCGACGTCCATACCCGGGTGGAATCCGTTCTCACTCCCGTCAATACATGAAAAATCGACATCGTGAATGCGAACGAGATGATCTTCTATCATCTTACCGGACAGAATATTGCTATCACCGATAAAGTCTGCAACGAATGCATTTTCCGGCTCATTGTAGATTTCTTCCGGCGTACCCTCTTGCTGAATGTGACCGTTATTCATAACGATGACCTTATCCGACATCGTCAAAGCTTCTTCCTGATCATGGGTGACATAAATGAATGTAATGCCCAGTTCATTCTTCAGGCGAACCAGTTCGTATTGCATCTCCTGCCGCAGCTTGAGGTCGAGTGCCCCCAGCGGTTCATCCAGAAGGAGAACCTTCGGTTCATTTACAATAGCTCTCGCCATGGCTACGCGTTGCTGCTGTCCGCCGGAAAGCTGCGAAATCCGTCGATTCTGATATTCCTCGAGGTTCACCAGCCTAAGCCCGTAGTGAACCTTCTCCTTCACTTCTTCTTCCGCCATTCCTTTGACGCGAAGGCCGAAAGCCACATTATCCCCTACGGTCATGTGCGGGAAGAGTGCATAGCTCTGGAATACGGTGTTAAGATTTCTTTCGTTCGGCGGCAAATTGGTGATGTCTTTACCGTCGAAGAGCACCCGCCCGCTGTCCGGGCTCTCGAAGCCGCCCAGAATGCGGAGTGTTGTCGTCTTGCCGCAGCCGGAAGGGCCCAGCAGGGTAACAAATTCTTTTTCCTGAATCGAAATCGTGATGTTCTTCAGCACCTCGTTGTCGTCATAGGATTTCGTGATGTTTTCCAGTCTGATCAGTTCTGCCAATGATATGTCCTCCTTCATTCGAAGCCTTTAGAAGCTGGGTGGTGTGCTCACCCAGAGAAGTTCTGCTCCCTTCAACGAGCTGATGTAGTGTTCGCGGTTCGGATAGAAATAGAAACTCTCCCCTTTCCGCACCTTAAAGCGTTCTTTGCCGATATGTATCTCCACGTTACCTCGAATAACATAGCCGAATTCTTCACCCTCATGCGGGTTATCCGGCATGGTCGATCCGCCTGCCTCCAATGTCAAACGGATGGGTTCCATGGCATTCTTCTGCGCATTGGGGACAATCCACTCAATGCGGCTCTTCCGTGTCGGGTCTTCCTTGACAAAGTAATCATCGTCGGAAAAAACCACCTGCGGCCTGTCAGAGACGGCGAAAAATTCGCCACAATCCGTACCGAGGCAGGTCAGGATGTCCTCTAACGTGGCGATGGAAGGCGAAGTCAGGTCTCTCTCAATCTGGGAAATAAAGCCCTTCGACAATTCCGCCCGATCTGCCAGCTCTTCCTGTGTCAGTCCCCGTTCGATTCGTAATATCCGGATTTTCTCTCCGATTTCCATATGTAGCCTCTTTCTCTGTATCGTGTCGCTGTTATGTCGCTGAAGTTCAAATCACTAAGATGAAAGTTTAGTATTTGTAAACCCAGCAATACAAAATATACTTGACAGTCCCGTGGATGTCAAGCATATTCAAGGATTATTATTATCAATTTTTTGCAAAGCTGTGGATTCTAGACATCCAGGCCCAGCTCCGCCAACACGTCCAGAAGCGGCTCCATTCCCTTGCTCTCGTGAAACTCGATTCGGCCGGCATCACTCAGCATTGCGAGTTTCGGATCGATTGGCAGTTTGTCAATGACGCGAACGCCATATTGCTTGCTAATGGCATCTACGGTGCTTGGTCCGAACACTTCAATTCTCTTTCCGCAATCCGGGCATTCCAGATAGCTCATGTTTTCTACCAGTCCCAGAATCGGAATGTTCATCAATTGTGCCATGTTCATTGCCTTCTCAACAATCATTCCAACCAGCTCCTGCGGTGAGGTGACTATAATGATGCCATCCACCGGGATAGACTGGAAGATCGTCAGAGGCACGTCACCGGTTCCCGGTGGCATATCGATGAACATCACATCCAGATCTCCCCAGATAACGTCCGTCCAAAACTGCGTTACTGCACCGGCAATAACCGGTCCGCGCCATACAACAGGATCCGTCTCGTTCTCGGTGAGAAGATTCAGCGACATTATTTCCATCTCTGTCGGTGTCGCTGCAGGCAGAATTCCCATGCCGGAAACAGCCGCCTTCTCGTGGATGCCGAACATCTTCGGGATGGACGGGCCGGTAATGTCCGCATCCAGAATTCCTGTTTTTAACCCATTGCGATTTGCGACGATTGCGGAGAGCGCAGTCACCATGGATTTGCCAACGCCGCCTTTGCCACTGACAACACCGATGACCTTCTTCACGCTGCAGCCGTCATGTAGCTTGGCATGCGGATCCCGCTGCTCGGTATTTCTCGATGCACAGTCTGCGCCACAAGTCTCGCAAGAATGTGTGCAATTTTCTTCATATTCAGCCATTACTATTCCTCCTCTTGATACATCACTTCGTCCATTATAGCACAATTCAATCGTCACACTACCGCGAAATCCGGATTCAATTTCGTTATGTGTCTGTACAACTCATATCCGACATTCATTCCGTAATGGATAACATGCGCCGGTATCTGATTCCACCATCAACGCCCATTGACTCCGCTGCTTGCCTGCATCTCCGGCTACTGCGGAACGAGAATCGTGATTCTATCTGTATTCTTGCCCGTTCAACCGATCCACATACTGGCACGCATGGGTTGCCGCCGTGGCGCCGTCGCCAACCGCCGTGGTCAGTTGCCGTACCGTCTTCGTCCGGCCATCGCCCGCGACGTACAGGCCAGTCGTGTTGCTTTCGCACTCCTCGCCTACCAGGTAGTAGCCAGACTCATCGGTATCCACCAGAGTGCGGAAAGCTTCCCCGTTCGGAACCTGGCCGATGGCAACGAACAAGGCATCTACTTCTAACGTGCTTTCCTCCCCTGTCTTCACATCGCGAAGAGTGACTCCGCGCACCATCTTCTCACCTTGCACGGCCGAGACCGTTTTCTCCAGGGCTAAAACAACATTATCTCTCTCCTGAAGTGCCCGAACCAAATGCGCCTCGGCGCGAAAACGGTCTCGGCGGTGGATGATGGTGACGCTTCGGCACAGACCAGACAAGTAGATCGCATCTTCCACTGCCGTATTGCCACCGCCGTATACCGCCACATCGCGATTTCGGAAGAATGCACCGTCGCACACCGCGCAGAAGGAAATGCCCCGTCCGATGAGCGCCTCTTCTCCCGGCACATTCATCTTGCGGCGCTGAAGTCCCGTCGCCAGGATCAGTGCAGCGCACGTGTACTCCTCCTCTGCGGTCTTCACCCGGAACTTGTCATCCTCTTCCTTTGATGCGGAAATCACTTCATCCATGTAGATTTCCGCTCCGAAACTCTTCGCCTGATCCGTCAGCTTCATGGCATACTCCGCACCGTTCATGCCCGGCACTGCCGGAAAATTATCGATTTCGCCGGTGTATGTAATCTGACCTCCCATCATTTCCTTCTCGAACAGAGCCACGCTTTTTCCGGCTCTGCCGGCGTAGATTCCCGCAGTCAGACCGGCTGGACCGCCGCCCACTATGATCACATCGTAATTCTTTGACATATTATTCTCCCTCTGCAACGCCGCTTGCACTTCCTTTTCGGGAATGGAGCGAACTTGTTTTTACCTTACTATATGAGTATAGTAGCGGAAAGAATTGGTGGCAATATGATTTTTATGTGATGATTTATTTCGATGGTTGCATTCATTCGGAACGGGTAGTATTATATTTATTAGCAGACATAGGCAGTGAGTGCTAACACCGACTAGTCCGCAGATTTTGGAAAAGAATAAATATAGATAAAAGGACGGTATGAACAATGAGAAAAAAGCAATTTAAAGCAGAATCCAAACGAATGCTTGACCTGATGATTAACTCCATCTACACCAACAAGGAGATTTTCCTGCGGGAGATCATCAGTAATGCGAGTGACGCCATCGACAAGCGCTATTACGAGGAAGCGAAGAGCGGCACAACCGGCTTGTCGAGAGATAATTTTGAAATACGCATTGAAGCCAATCCGGAGGCCGGTACCCTGACTATCTCCGACAACGGCATCGGCATGTCAGAGAAAGAACTCGAAGAGAATCTCGGCGTCATCGCGAAGAGTGGTTCGCTCGGATTCAAGAACGAGAATGAGGATGCAGCCGAAGAAACCGACATCATCGGACAGTTCGGTGTCGGATTCTACAGTGCTTTCATGGTGGCTAAGCACATCGAGGTGATCTCCAAGAAGCTCGGAGAGGATGCTGCACATATCTGGATCAGCGACGGCGCAGACGGATACACCGTCGAGGAGTCTGCACGTGATGAAGTGGGCACCACCGTACAACTGACGATGAGAGATGATACCGAGGACGAGAAGTACAGCGATTTCCTGTCCGAATACCGAATCCGGGATCTCGTCCGGAAGTACTCTGATTACATCCGCTATCCAATTGTCATGAATGTAGAGAAGTCTCGGATGATTGAAGCATCGGATGAGGAGAAAGAGAAGGACGATTACAAACCGGAATACGAGACATACCGTGAGGACGAGCGTCTCAACAGCATGGTGCCAATCTGGAAGAAAAAGAAGAGCGAGATTTCCGAAGAGGAATACAATGAGTTCTACAAAAACAAGTTCTTTGACTGGAATGATCCGCTGAAGGTGATTCACACCAACGTCGAGGGTGTGATTTCCTACGATGCATTGATGTACATTCCTGGCAAGGTGCCGTTCAACTACTATACACGGGACTTCCAGAAGGGGCTGCAGCTCTACTCGAGCGGCGTCATGATTATGGAACACTGTGAAGATCTCCTGCCGGACTACTTCAGTTTCGTTAAGGGCCTGGTAGATTCCCCGGATCTCTCCCTGAACATCTCCCGTGAAATGCTTCAGCAGGACCGCCAGCTCAAAGCCATTGCGCAGCGTCTGGAGAAGAAGATTTCCTCCACGCTGACAGAAATGCAGGAGAAAGAGCGAGACAAATACGACCAGCTCTTTGAAGCTTTCGGCATGCAGCTGAAATACGGAATTTACGACCAATACGGCATGAACAAGGATAAGCTGAAGGATTTCATCGAATTCTACAGCAGCACTACGGAAGGACTGACCACCTTCAAGGAGTATGTAGAACGTATGCGCGATGATCAGAAATATATCTACTACGCAACGGGGGAGAGCAAAGAGAAGATTGCGAAGATGCCGCAGATGGATCTCTTCCGAGAGAAGGGATATGAAGTCCTCTACTGCACGGATGACATCGATGAATTTGCGCTGAAGATCCTGATGAGTTACGACGATAAAGAATTCAAGAGCGTATCTGATAAGGACCTCGGATTCGTAATCAGCGACGAAGAAAAGCAGGCACAGGAAGCCAAACAGGAAGAAGCAAAGGATGTGCTGACTGCCGTCAAGGAGGCTCTTGGTGACCGCGTTGCTTCCGTCATCCTGTCCACCCGTCTCAAGGAACACCCGGTATGCTTCGCATCCGGCAGCGGACTTTCCATCGAGATGGAGAAAGTACTGAAGGCACAGGCTGAGCTGACCGGAAATAAGGAGGCAGAATCCTTCAAGGCCGATAAGATTCTGGAGCTCAACGGGAACCACGATTTCTTCTCGGCACTCAAAGAAGCGGTAGAATCAGACAATAAAGAAAAGATTCAAGACTATGCCGAGTTATTGTACGATCAGGCACTGATTATTGAAGGAATGCCGATTGACGATCCGGTATCCTTCAGCAATCGAATCTGTAAACTGATGAAGTAGCGTCGGAAATGGATACAAGGCGGCAGACCGTCACAAAGCATCTCGGGGATACTGATTCATCGTGTGCAGAAGAATCAGCTACGTGCCCGCAAGGGTCCATCCAAGATTCATGATATATCAGAGATTTCAGCCTACCATTGTGGTAGGCTGAAATCTTTTTTTCCATTCTTTTTTTATCTTATTTCAATTTCCTTATAGTAATTTTCAATCACTCCTCACTCGTTTTTCTGATAACATAACAATGTAAACTATTGCATTTCATGAATGTTATGGAGGAACACATGAAAAAAGAGAAAAATACACTTATCATCATCACCGGGCTTATCGTCGGTGCGATCGCAGTGGCTCTGGTCAAGTTCGGAAACCCTGCCAATATGGGATTCTGTATTGCCTGCTTCCTGCGTGATACTGCTGGTGCGTTAAAACTGCAGACTGCACCGGTTGTTCAGTAC
Source organism: Acutalibacteraceae bacterium (assembly GCA_963656785.1). Lineage (GTDB taxonomy): Bacteria > Bacillota > Clostridia > Peptostreptococcales > Anaerovoracaceae > Mogibacterium_A. The sequence continues at coordinate 20,992 of CAVKJB010000017.1, forward strand.
GCACGTCCGGAAATTATCGGGCTGATTCTCGGAGCGCTCATCATGTCCCTGGGAAGCAAAGAATTCAAGGTTCGCGGTGGATCTTCCCCGATGACCCGTTTTGTTCTTTCCTTCTTCGTTATGATCGGTGCTCTGATGTTCCTGGGATGCCCGCTGCGCATGGTCCTGCGTATCGGCGGTGGTGACTGGAACGCTATTATTGGTCTGGTTGGATTCGTTGTTGGAATTCTGATTGGTATCGCATTCCTCAAGAAGGGTTTCACCCTCAAGAAATCCGTTCCGCTGGGAACGCTGGAAGGTTATGCAATGCCGGCCATTTCCGTTGCTGTTCTGATTCTCCTGATTGGCTTCCCGACTCTGCTGGTATTCAGCGTAGAGGGTCCGGGATCCATGCATGCTCCGGTTGCAATGGCACTGGGTGCCGGCCTGGTTGTCGGAGCACTGGCTCAGAAGACCCGTCTCTGCATGGTTGGCGGAATTCGTGACGCAGTACTCTTCAAAGATTTCTATCTGCTCTCCGGATTCGTTGCAATCATTGTGGCAGCTCTGATCGGAAATATCGCAATGGGTTCATTCAACCCGGGATTCGATGGACAGCCAATCGCTTATAACGATGCACTATGGAACTTCATGGGCATGGTACTCGTTGGTCTGGCATCCTGCCTGCTCGGTGGTTGCCCGCTCCGCCAGGTTATCCTGTCCGGAACCGGTAATGCGGACTCCGGTATCTGCGTACTGGGCATGGTTGTTGGCGCTGCGTTCTGTCACAACTTCGGACTGGCTTCCTCCGCAGAGGGTCCTACCGCAAACGGTAAGATTGCTGTTATCATCGGCATCATCATCGTGCTGATCATCGGTGCGTTGAACACAAAGAAGAAGGAGGCTTAGTATGAAAACTGTAGATGCAAGAGGCTATGCTTGCCCGGAACCGGTAATCATGACGCAGAAGGCGGTTCAGGAAGGTACTCCAGTTACCATTCTGGTTGACAACATGACTCCGGTTAAAAATATTTCCCGTTTTGCAGGCAACCACAACCTCAACATGGAATACAAAGAAACCGCGGATGGAGATTATGAAATCACCCTCAGCTAATGAATTGTACATCGCAACATTCTACACACACTATGGTGCACAGGAATTTCATCGCAGGCAGGTGAACAAGGATTCCACGGCCCATATGATGCCGGTTCCACGGGCACTGAGTGCCGCGTGCGGAATATGCGTGGCGTTCGAACAAGACGATACGTCTTCCATCCAATCTTCCATCCCGGAAGACATGGAAGGACTCTATCACTTCTCGGACAATAAATTCACCACGATATTTGAGTTCGAAGAAGAATAGAATCGACAGAAAATCAGATACTCGTTATCAAAAAAAGATAAATCCAGATCCAAGTTCAATTCTCGGATCTGGATTTTCTTGTATAGCGTCTTAGCGTATGCAGCTTCCTATTTCTTGTACGTGCTGTACGCCAGCATGGTCAGGATCGGGTAGATTTCCAGACGGCCTAAGAGCATATCCACGCAGAGTACAAGCTTCGACATGTCATTGTAGGCCGCATAATTCGACATCGGACCAACCGTATCGAATCCCGGGCCAATATTATTGAGGGACGACATGACCGCTGAGAAATTTGTGGTAATCGTGTAACTGGTGGAATCCATGGAGACGAGTAGGAAACTGATCAGCAGGATGAATACGTACAGTGACAGATACCCCTGTACGTGCTGAATGGTTTTCTCGCTGACGCGTTCTCCGTCAATTCGAACGGTACACACTTCTTCCGGGTGGAAGACGTTGTGAAGATTTCTCCGAGCTGCCTTATACAGGATGATGATTCGTGAAATCTTGATTCCTCCGCCGGTACTGCCGGCACAAGCACCCACGAACATAAGTGCGATCAGCATGGCTTTGGAGAAATCCGGCCAGTTATTGTAATCCACCGTGAAGAATCCGGCAGTGGTGATAATCGAGATGACTTGGAAACTGGCATCTCGAAGAATCTTGCTGATCGTTCCTCCGTTATGAGTAGCCAGATTGACGGTGATCAATGCGATGCTCCCCAGTATGATAGCCACGTAGAGCTTGAGTTCCTCCCCTTTGGTCGCATCACGAAAACGACGTTCCCGGATTAGATAGTACAAGCTGAAATTGATGCCAAATAAGAACATGAACACAACCGTCACCCACTGTGCCATCGGCGTGTATTCTTCCAATCCGGTATTCTGAACACAGAATCCACCTGTTCCCGCAGTGGCAAATCCGATGCAGCATGCATCGTATAGATCCGTTCCCGCAATCAGGAGCAGTGTAATATCTGCGGCAGTCATCAACACGTATATTTTGTATAACGTAGTGGCCATATCACGCATCCTCGGCACCATCTTGTTGACCGACGGTCCCGGGAGCTCCGCTCTCAGGAGGTGAAGGGAGTAACCCTCTCCCTTCCGTGAAGACGGAATGATCGCCAGGAAGAAAAGAAGTACTCCCATCCCGCCAATCCACTGGCTGAAGGAACGCCAAAAGAGAAGGCCTTTGCCCAGCACCTCCGTATCTGACAGCACCGTCGCGCCGGTGGTGGACATCGCGGAGAAACCCTCGAAAAGTGCATTCACGATATCCGGGATTCGACCGGAGATATAATACGGCAGTGATCCGATGACGCTAAGCAGAATCCAACAGAACGCAGTGACCAGCATTCCCTCCTTCGCATAGAAATTGATTCGGTGGTGATCGGAAAGGAGGAAAAGTATCACTGCCAGAATTCCGGCAATAGCCATTGCACCCAGGAAACCGATGACCGCCCGTTGATCGAATGTCAGCACGGAGACAAGTAGCGATGGAATCATGCAGACAATCTCGATTATCAGAATCCAGGAGCATACATGCATCATTACTTTATAATTCATCGATTTCGAACTTCTCCTCCTCAAAGATATCATTCAGCTGAATAATCGGTTCCGATCCATTGGATACGATGATGATTCGGTCACCCTGCTGCATATAGCTGTTTCCGGACGGGAACTCAATCTTGCGATCCCGCGTAATGGTAGCCAGCAGAACATTCTTCCGGAATTTGATATCACGGAGCGGCTCATTCTGATGCTTCGTATCCTCATTAACCTTAAATTCGTAAGCTTCCGCACGTCCGGAAGCGATAGAATGCATGGTTTCTGCCGCATCAGAGCCGTTCTGCATCGCCCGAACATAGCGCAGGATGGTGTTTCCGCAGAGAATTTTGGGTGTCACCACACTTCCGACGTTCATATGTCCGATGAGTGACAGATTCTCCCCTCGGCCGAGTTTTGTTACGACCTTCGGTACTTTAAGTTCACTCGCGTAAAGTGATGTGATAACGTTGAGTTCATCCATGCCTGTCATGGAGATAAAAGCGTCTGTATTCTCAATATGTTCCCGATCCAGCACGGATTCCTTGGACGCATCGCCCAGGATAATGGTAGCGTCTCGCAAGCGATTTGCCAGGTATTCACAGCGATCCAGCCGCTGCTCGATAATCTTGACGCTGATATTCTCCGTCTCCAGTTTTTTTGCCAAATAATAGGCAATCCGCCCGCCGCCGGTGATGGTGACATTCCGAATTTTGCGGGTGACGATGTGCAGATTGTGGAGCAGCGTACTCAGGTTCGATGCAGAGGCCGTGACGTAAATGTGATCCCCTTCCTCAATGACAAAATCGCCGCTCGGAATGATGACGTCATCGTGGCGTACCACAACACACACCAGAATTTGACATTTCACGATGCTCGGGAGCATGTGAAGTGCTTTGCCGCGCAGTATCGATTTCTCAGAGACATAGAGTTCCACCAGATCCACGAGACCGTTAACGAATTCTTCTCGGCTCAGGAACCCCGGATAACGAAGGAGACTGCTGATTTCGTGCGCCGTCTGGAATTCCGGATTCACCGTCAGGGAAAGGCCCAGCTGATCGCCGAGCATGTCGGTCGTCTCCATGTATTCCGGCGTACGAACACGCGCGATCGTGGTGATGTTCGGATTCATCCCCTTCGCCGTAAGGCAAGCCAGCAAGTTCGTCTCATCCTCGCCGGTAGCAGCGATCAGAAGATCCGTGCGCTGGATGCCCGCAGCTCGCAGTACGCTGACAGACGCCGCATTGCCTTCAATGGACATCACGTCATATTGTTCCATCACCGCTTCCAGGGCAATCGGGTTCTTGTCAATGACAACCAATTGATGTCCATCTCGGGTCAACTGGTCCGACAGCAGATTCCCCACTTTACCGGTTCCCGCAACAATTATCTTCATTATTATATCCTCCAAAACGGTTGTTCTTCTATTAGAGCAAAGTACATCATAGCACAAAACACAGGCAGTGGCGATAAAATTAATAAATAATCATTGCTGGATTTTGATTCAGGTTGAAAAAAAATACATTATAAGAGATAATATATAATGTATGTCAGAAGACAGACAAGAATTTGTAAATCAAAAAATGATATAGGAGGATTCATTATGGCTAAATATGATTGGGGAACTTTCGGATTCCATATTCCGGAAATCATGCTTCCGGAGGAAGGAACAGATTACAGCAAGTGGGCTGTTGTCGCATGCGATCAGTACACTTCCGAGCCGGAATACTGGGAACAGGTAGAAGAGATCGTTGGTGATGCACCTTCCACACTGAGAATGATGCTGCCGGAAATCTACCTCGGAAAGGACTGTGAAGCGGACAAGATTGCTTCCATCCGTGCCTCGATGGATCAGTACCTTGCAGACGGCACACTTCGCACACTGGCGCCGGGATGCATGCTGATTAAGAGAACAGCAGAAGGAAGAACCCGTACCGGTCTTGTTATCGCAACGGACCTCGAACAGTATGACTTCAACAAAGGCTCTACCTCACTGACACGTGCTACCGAGGGCACCGTTATCGAAAGGATCCCACCTCGTCTCCGCATCCGCGAAGGTGCACCGATTGAGATGCCACACATCCTCATTCTGATCGATGACCCGGAGAAGAGCGTCATCGAGCCGCTGGTGAACGCACCACAAGATCTGATCTACGACACCGATCTGATGATGGACGGCGGACATATCTCCGGTGCATTCATCGCAGAGAAGGATCTCGAAGGCGCTAAGGAAGCACTCTCTGCTCTGTATGACAAAGCTGCTGAGAAGTACGGTGACGGGAACATCATCTTCCAGGCAATGGGTGATGGGAATCACTCGCTTGCTACCGCAAAGACCATGTGGGAGAACCTCAAGAAAACCCTCACACCGGAAGAGGCCGAGAATCACCCGGCACGATATGCACTGTGTGAAATCGAAAATATTCACGATGAAGGTATCGTCTTTGAGCCGATTCACCGCGTTATCTTTGCGAAGAAGGGGCAATCCGGCATGGATCTTGTGAATGAAACGGTCGAACTTCTCCGTTCCCAGAACGGAGACGCCCATCTCGAAGTTGACGGCTACCAGGCTTCTGAGGGCGAATTCTCCATTCCTTACGTTACCGGTGAGCAGCGTGGCACCATCGTGGTTACCGCCCCTGCTAACAAACTCGAGGTCGGTGCACTTCAGAACGCCCTCGATGTCATCGTTAAAGAGAGATCTGACGCGGATATCGACTACATCCACGGCACCAAGGCTGTAGAATCTCTGTCCGCATCAGCAGGAAACGCCGGATTCTACCTGCCGGCTATGGATAAGTTCATGCTTTTCCCGGCTGTTGCTGCAGACGGCGCTCTCCCGAGAAAAACCTTCTCCATGGGCGAGGCCAACGAGAAGAGATACTATATCGAGAGCCGCTACATCGGAAAGTAATCCCCCAATGGCCGGACATCCTCGGCCAAATCAAACTATTTTTAGCCTAAAAATAATTTCGAAAATCGAATACCCCCGACCTCCAGTGATGATAACGCTATGCACACTGGAGGTCGGCATATGTTACCGTCGCTTTTCCGCATCAAAGAACGTGGGCTGCTGCCGAGATTTGCGACGCGAATGGATACACGATGCGAACGGTCGACGACCGCTTCGCAAAACGCGATACAGCATGTTACCGCAAATATGAAAGGCTGCCAAGGGTAAGGGACGACAGATTGGTTGCAATATTACACAAGTGCGATAACAGGAGAATTTGAAAATGAAAGAGAAGTTAACTCACAGCGAGTATGTCTACATTGCCAGCATGCTCTTCGGAATGTTCTTCGGTGCCGGAAATCTTATTTTTCCCGTGCATATGGGGCAGTTGGCCGGTGCCAACGTGTGGCCGGCTATCGCCGGTTTTCTTGTAACCGGCGTCGGATTGCCCCTGCTTGGCGTCGCCGCATTAGGCATCAGCCGCTCCAGCGGACTGTTCGAGCTCGGAAGCCGCATTAGCCGACCGTATTCCATGTTCTTTACGTGCGTGCTCTATCTGACAATCGGGCCTTTCTTTGCGATTCCTCGCTGTGCAACCACGTCATTCACGGTAGGAATTGAAAATGTCATACCAGAAGGTGCCAATGCGAGAGTATACCTTCTGATTTTCTCACTGGTGTTCTTTGCCATTACACTCTTCTTCTCGCTTCGTCCCGGTAAAATTATGGTATGGATCGGTAAAATGCTGAATCCATGTTTTCTGGCCTTCCTCGCCATCCTGGTTGTTGTTGCCGTGATGGACCCAAGCACGTCCGCCGCGAAAGTGCTGCCGCAGGATTCTTATGCGACGCAGGCATTCTTCACGGGATTTCTGGAAGGATACAACACGATGGATGCATTGGCCAGTCTGGCTTTCGGTATCGTCGTAGTTCATGTGATTCAGGGACTTGGTATCAGCGACCCGGATAAGGTTGCCCGCAGCACGGTTAAAGCCGGATTCTTCAGCTGCATTCTGATGGCGGTCATCTACATCGCTGTTACCATCGTCGGCGTTCAGAGCCGCGGCCTGTTCGAAACTTCCGAAAATGGCGGCATCGCATTGGCTCAGATTGCGCAGCACTATCTTGGCAGTATCGGGCTCTTCGTCCTCGCTGCAACGGTTACGCTGGCTTGTCTGAAGACGTCGGTCGGTCTGATTACGAGTTGTTCTGAGACGTTCACTGAGCTGTTCCCGAATGGCCCTACCTACCGCGTCTGGGCCATTATCTTCAGCTTGATGTCTTTTACTTTCGCCAATGTCGGATTGAATGCCATTATCAGCTATGCCGTACCGGTTCTGATGTTCCTCTATCCACTCGCTATCACGCTGATTCTGTTGTCGCTCTTCGGACGCATCTTCCGGTATGACCGTGTGGTATTCGTATGGACGACAGGACTGACGCTGATCGCGGCCATCCATGATCTCATCGTCTCCCTGCCGGAGGATGCATTCTGCGCCATCGGCGGTGACCGCATTCCGGATGCTGTGCTGAACTTCCTGCCATTCTCCGATATCGGGTTGGCTTGGCTGGTACCGGCCATCTTGGGATTCGCCATCGGTATGGCCTTCCACTTCGCGAAGAGAAAGCAGAAGGCGGCGTAGTGCAAACATTTGCCGCCAAAAGTAGAATTCATGTATGACAAAAGATTCCGAGCTCTTAGGGCTCGGAATCTTATTCTGTAATCACAATACTCGGTAAGGCAAGCATTAATCGATAATCGTTCTACAACAATGGCAAACCGGAAGGATAAATCACTCCGTGCGGCTGTCACTTTCATTAGAATCCGGTACTGCCGACGCCTCTGCAGCCGCAGCCTTCGCAGTCTCCTCTTGCACCTCAAATTCCTTCATCTTCTTCGCAAATTCGTCCGGATCTCCGTGTTCTTCAATCCACGCCTCATCCTTTTTGGAAGTGCCGACGAAGATGAAGCACGATGCCGCTAAGCTGGCACACATCAGTTTCGACAGCGTGTCCCATCCCAGGACAAAAGCCAGAGCCAGCATAGCAAGCCAGAAAACCATCAATACGCGGTAGAACATCGGCTTATTCTTCTTGTACAGTTTCTTCATCAAAACCCTCCTATTCTGCATGCATCTGATATTCGGATGTATGCACCCTTCTCTTCCGTTTATGTGTGCGTCTGTATGCTTTCCTAATGAGGAAGTTCCGCCCCGCATTCCATGCAGTAAGGCGTTCCCGCCTGGCATTGCACACCGCACTCCAGGCAGATGACCACATCTTCCTTGCGGACCTCATCGATCACACGGATTTCCTCTCCCCGTTTTAACTTCTCCAGAAGACGCTCCGCATAACGGTTAATTTTGCGACTCTGCGGGCTCAATTGAAGCCTCGGATAGTTTCTCATGGCATCCCGCATCCGAAGGTATGCCTCTTCCCAGCCAAAAATAGCCGTTACGATATCATACTCTCCCGATCCCGCAACCAAAAATGTCAGGTTGCGAACCTCGTCACAGTAAAGACATGCCCGAATATTGCTATTCATCACCAACACCCCGTGATTGAGCACGTTGCCGTCGGCGTTTCGGAACGCCAATCCGGATTTCATCATTGTCACATCCTTAAAAGTCTGCGCTTTACGATTGATCAGCAGATAATTCATTTGTTTCATGGAATCTTGTTCTCCCTCTGTCATACGTCCTACCCAGTCTACCATTAATTCCAGACCGCTTTCAATCCAATTCGTCAAATATTAGATCGCTAACGCCTCTTTATTCTGTCAATAATCGATTGAAATATCTTCACTTTCTCCAATACACAGTCACGCTTATATCGCACGTAACACTTCGCCCGATACGACCAGGATACCCCATACGCATGCGAACCTTGAACATACGGTTCGAATTATCCCGCCGCTCTTCTTGCCAATACCCCCTCTGCAATAATATAATATCTTTAAAGATTCGACGAACACCGACCTGTTGCGATGTCCGAAATATCCGGATCCAATAACAGTTGCAGAAATTAATAAAGAAAGAGGTCTTGCCATGGATTGTCTAATTGTTGTAGATATGCAAAACGATTTCATTGACGGAGCCCTGGGTACCTCGGAGGCATCCGAGATCGTTCCAGCCGTCGTCAAGGTCATCCAAAGCTGGGATGGTCCGGTCATCTGCACTCGTGATACCCACCAGAAGGATTACCTTCACACCCAGGAGGGTCAGAAACTCCCGGTGGTGCATTGTATCGAAGGATACGATGGCTGGGAGATTCACCCGGATGTTGCTGCCGCTGCCGAAGACAAAGAAACCCTCGTTGAACTCAACAAACCGACCTTCGGTTCCCTGGAACTTCCGAAGTGCATTCAGCTCTTGGAGGACGATACGGATCCGATTGAATCCATCACACTCATCGGCCTTTGCACGGATATCTGCGTCATCTCGAATGCAATGATTCTCAAAGCCGCCTTTCCGGAAGTTCCGATTCGTATCTTAGCAAAAGCCTGCGCCGGCGTGACTCCGCAGCAACACCGAAATGCACTCAGTGCCATGGCAGTCTGCCAGATTGAGGTTCTCGATGACGAAATCTGATAAAAACCGATTCACGCCCGAGTCCGCATCACTAAGCACGATGGTGGCGAACACTTCCAACGAGGCTCAAGAAGAGACAACCTACATTGATACTCACCCGAAAGATACTCGTACCGCCTTCCTGCTGGCGATTCTTTTCTCGGTTCTGATGCTGATAACCGTCCTTCTAAGCGCCGTGGAGTTAACTGTCTATGCTGGGACAGACTGGTTTCAGAAGGAGTATGAGAAATACTACGTGCTGGAAGACGTTCGGGGCGAAATGAGCATGGAATCTGCACTCCGGGTAACGGATGAAATGATGCAATATCTGAAAGGAAATCGTAAAGACCTGATTGTCCTTACCACCATCGACGGAAAACGCCAGGAGTTCTTCTCCCAACGGGAAAAGGACCACCTCCGAGACTGCCAAAGCCTGTTCCTGCTCGGATTCCGAATTCGGAACTTCTGCGGCATCGCCTCACTGCTTGTGCTGATTCTCGCCTTCCGAAATGCTCGGAAACGGTCGGAAAACGGAATTACTTTTACCCGTAACGTTCCCAAGGCGTTCGTGGTTATTGTACTTAGCCTGCTAACATTCGGTCTGATTATTGCACGGGATTTCGACCGATATTTTGTGATATTTCACCGCATATTCTTCGACAATGAACTGTGGCTTCTGGATCCATCGGAGGATAACCTGATTAACCTCTTGCCGGAGGGCTTCTTCGTAGACACAGCAGGACACATTCTGCTATTGACGCTCGGGATGACGATGCTGATTGCCGGTATCTTCTTCTTGCTGTCAAGGAGACTGAGAAAGAAAGGGCCGTATAGTCCGGTTTAAAGAGCATTTGATATCCTACTAAGTATAACCTGCCCGTTCGGGCACATTGGGCTTACGACGAAAACGAAACAAGCATGCCAAATGCAGCAGTATAAAACAGAAAGAGGATTGATATGAGAATACTTCTTGCAGAAGACGAGAGAGCCCTCTCCAAAGCACTAGTCCACATTCTGGAAAGTGCACACTATGCAGTAGATGCCGCTTACAATGGAGAGGAAGCACTGGATTACCTGGATGTCAGCAGTTATGATGCCATCATTCTGGATTTGATGATGCCAAAGGTGGATGGGCTCACTGTCCTTCGCACGATCCGCGAACGGGGAAACCTGACACCGGTGTTGATTCTCACTGCGAAAGCCGAAGTTGACGACAAGGTATTGGGTCTGGATACGGGTGCGAACGATTATATGACAAAACCCTTCGAACCGAAGGAACTCCTGGCGAGACTCCGCGCGATTACGCGCATTCAGACGAAGAACCCAAATTCCGTTCTCCGAGTGGGAAACACCGCACTGGATCGCTGCAATTATGAGCTTTCTTGCGGTGATAAATCTTTACGTTTGCAGAACAAGGAGTTTCAGCTGATTGAGCTTCTGATGAGCAATCCGGGACAGGTTCTCTCCACCGAACAGATTTTCGAGAAAATCTGGGGATTGGACAGCGATGTGGATACCAGTATCATCTGGGTATATATTTCTTATCTGCGCCGCAAAATTAAGACTCTCGGTTCGAACATCCTGATTCACGCAACGCGAAATGTGGGATACTCTGTTATCGTTGATGAAAGTGTCGCCGCAGATGACGCAAATAACTGCAGCAAAGATACCGAGAAATAGCTCTGTGGTTTTCCTATGGCTCGAAATTTACGATTTAGATTCATTACGACAGCGATGCTGTCCATCCTGTTCACATTGATTTTGCTGACTTCAATCATTAACTTCATCAGCTATCGCAATGTGGTCAACCGCTCTGACTGGGCGCTCTCACTGCTGGCGAAAAATCATGGCAACATACCGGAAAGTTTCTTTGAGAGGAAGAACGCAGACAGCTCCTCCGCCAAAGGTTCAATCACGCAGCGCATCCAAGGACTTCCCCGAAGCAGTTCCGGGAACCGCAGTTCTGTGTTCCAGAGTCTCCTGGAAGACGGGCTGTATGATTCCGAGATTCCGTTCGAGTCTCGGTATTTCTCTGTGCTGATTGGCAAGGATCACACCATACGGGAAATTGATACTTCCCAGGTCTTCTCTATGGATCACGCTACCGCATTGACACTTCAGACAGAAGCGCAGAAGAAACTGACCAAGACCGGCGTTAAAGCTTTCATCAACGGTTACCGATGCACTTGCGTAGCAGAATCGGGCGGAACGCGCTACATCTTCCTGGACTGTGCCAAGTCGTTGGACAACTTCCGTGCTTTCCGGAACATCAGCATATTGATCGTCTCACTGGGACTGATTATCGTGATGGTTCTCCTCTTCTTTCTCTCCGGCAAAATCATACGGCCTGTAGAGGAAAGCTATGAGAAGCAGCGCCGCTTCATTACAGACGCCGGGCACGAGATTCGCACGCCGCTTACGATTATCAATGCGGATATTTCCATCCTCGAAATGGAGCAGGAAAACGAGGAGCCGAACGAATGGCTCCAAGACATCAAGAATCAAACATCCCGTCTGGCAAAGCTGACAGAGGAACTGGTGTACCTAACGCGCATGGAAGAGGTGCAGAAGAGTTCCCCCAACATGGAATCCTTCGACTTATCGGAGACAGTAAGGGAAACAGCCAAATCCTTCGATGCCCGCGCGAAAATTTCCGGAAAATCCTATCAATATGACGTGAAAGATGGCATCTTTCTCCATGGCGACATTAGCTCCATCCAGAAGCTTATCAGCATTCTCCTGGACAATGCCTTTAAGTATTCCACGTCCGACGGAAACATTGAACTATCCCTGATTTCCAGCGGTAAAAATATCTTTCTTACCGTCAGCAATTCCGTGGAATCCATTGACTCTGAAACGCTGAACCATCTGTTCGATCGCTTCTACCGGGCGGATTCGTCCCGCAACTCTGAAACCGGTGGTCACGGGATCGGACTTTCCATCGCACAGGCCGTAGTTCACGCGCATGGCGGCAAGATTGCTGCCTATGCACCAACTGGAACAAACCTTCGAATTACAGCAACACTGCCGCAGGCATAATGTCTGCGGCAGTGTTATTGAAGCTATTTATTCGTCTTCTGCATCGATTCGCATCGATCCCATCCAGAAATCTACTCCGCGTCTGCGAGCATGATCTTGAGTGAATCATCCGCAAAGAACGTATTCGCATTATAAAGGAACAGCACATCCGTAATTCGCTCCGACTGAATCAAATCCTCGAGACTGTCGAAATAATAGCGAGGGTCCACCACCACAATTTCCCGGTAATGCTGCGTCAAGAATGGAATCATGCTGTTCGCATAGGAATCCTTCACCAGCAGCAGTCGTCGTTTGTTCGCGATCGGCGTTTCAATGGTGTACATCGGATGGTTACTCCCGCCGAATACTGCATATGCATCCTTCGTATCCAGCTTTTTCAGCTGATAATAGCTCGTGGTCTTCTTCTGCGTATCCGTATAATAGATGACAGAATTCTTATACCGACTCTTCTTCACCGGCAAATAGATTTTAATTTCATCATTCAGTCCGTTCACAAAGCCACTCTTGGAAGCCAGTGTCCCCTTGAAATCCGTTTTAACAACCTTCGATGCATACTCCGTAGCCTTTTCCCCGGTCAACGTTCCAATGGCGGTCCGATACGCCAGATACGATCCATCCGACGTCCAGTGATGATCCGTCCGGTAATAGAGGTCTGTGTCTTTTCTGTTCTTGCGGAAGGTATCGCGAACGTCAATGGTCTTGACCCCCGCTTCCTGCATCCGGCTAAAAAAAGCATCCATCTGACCGTTCTGATCCGACATCCGCACCGTGGCCGGCAGATAATCCGACAGAATGTTTCCGGCATTCGGTGCCAGCAGGAAATACATGTTGAGTTTGGCATGGCGTGAAGCGAAATCCGCGATGGCGTCTTCCGTCTCCGTCAGATTCTCGTTATCCGGCGTCACAAGGGCCTCCATCAAGTAGTTGTTCGAAGCGCGGTACACACCGTTGCTCTCAAGGACTCCCAGCGTCTTGTCAGCCGCAGCCTTGAGAGAGATAAATTCATTGCGGGCCGGGAACTGGTCGTTCACATAATTCTCGACCTTCGTTTCAAAACGGCCGTCAAAATACTCCGTGAGATTGAAAGACGGGAGAGTCTGAAGCGATCGATTTTCCTCCTCCGATGTGTCCTGATCCGGGAGGAGAATACCGCACAGAAGCATTCCGAACACAATGGTCAAAAATCCGCTTCCCAATATTTTCGACATTTTGACTTTTCTGTCGACCATAATTCTCCTCTTTTTCTATAAATTCATTTACCCATCAGCGCCTTCCGAAATGAAAGGATTCTCATTCCGCTGATCTCCCCAGAAAGGATTTTCTTCATTTCGCGTCCGTTCCTTGTAGGATGTCGATGTCGCTTTTCGATAAACCATTCTTTCCAAATATGCATTCACCCGATACTGCCATGGAACGGGCGACGCTGCGACGCATGTATCAGAAGCGGAAATACAGGAACGGATTATAGGATCCGAATACCATGTAGGCAATGCACAGGATGAAAATAAGCAGCAGCAAACAAATTCCGCTGAATTCGCCCTGTTCGCTTCGCTTTCTCTCCAGAAACAGCTTCATCGGGTGCGGCGTGCTGAGGTAAATTCCCATCAGCAATAGAATACCGTTCGTCCGCAGAAGATACAGCGTCTTCATATTGGCAAATACATGTCCGGAAAGACCCAGCATAACCGCAAAGTATTTTTTCATGGCTGCAAAATCCGTAATGCTGAAGAAGGTCCACCCCACCATGACGATTCCGATGGTGTACCCATGTCGCAGCCATTTCGGCCATTTCTCCAGATATTTCGCGAGCACGTACTTCTCCAAAATCAGGATGATGCCGTAATAGACGCCCCAGAGCACGAAATTCCAGCTTGCGCCGTGCCACAGTCCCGTCAGTGCCCAGACGATGAGCAGATTCAGAATATGGCGCCATACCGCCACGCGGTTTCCCCCCAGCGGAATGTATACGTATTCCCGAAACCAAGTGCTGAGGGAGATATGCCATCTTCGCCAGAACTCGGTAACGCTGTCCGAGACATACGGGTAATTAAAGTTTTCAATGAATTCGAATCCGAACATTCGCCCCAGTCCGATGGCCATGTCGGAATACCCGCTGAAATCGAAATAGATCTGAAGCGTATACGCCGCAATGCCAATCCAGTAGGTCGCCGTGGAGATGTCACCATCGGGAAGTCCCGTGACGGTCGAATACAGCGCACCAAAATTATTTGCCAGAAGCACTTTCTTGCCCAGACCCAGGATGAAACGCTGCACGCCCTCCGCAAAGTCAATCCAATCCGTCGATCGAACCGTCAGTTGTTCTTCCACATCCCGGTACTTTACAATCGGGCCCGCAATCAGCTGCGGAAAGAGGGAAAGATACAGCGTAAAACGCAGAAATTTCCGTTGTGGTGCCACATTTCGGCGGTATACATCGAATACATAAGACAGTGCCTGGAAGGTGTAGAATGAAATGCCGATTGGCAGGGCCAGTGCCGTATACGCCACATTCATCCCAGTCAACGAATTGAATGTATCCATTACAAAGCCGAAATATTTGAAAAAGCCCAGCACCAGAAGGTTCATC
Organism: Acutalibacteraceae bacterium; assembly: GCA_963656785.1. Lineage (GTDB taxonomy): Bacteria > Bacillota > Clostridia > Peptostreptococcales > Anaerovoracaceae > Mogibacterium_A. The sequence continues at coordinate 36,029 of CAVKJB010000017.1, forward strand.
ACCAGTGCGAACAGCATGGATCCCTTGCCGGATTTTCCCTTCTCCTGCGCCCGTCCTATCTGCAGTGCACTGTAATAATTGAGGAAAGCACTGTAAATCATCAGCACAATATATATCGGTTCTCCCCAGCTATAGAAGAACAAGCTGGCGAGCAGTAAAACCAGATTTCTGGCCTCAATGTTCTTTCGCGGGATCACATAATACAGTGCCAAGGTGATCGGTAAGAAATAGAAGAGGAATAGAATACTACTGAACAGCATCTCGGAACACCTCCTCATATTTCGTTGCCTGTTCGGAAACGCAATAGAAGAGGTATTTCCCTCTTGTTTCGATTACCGCATTTCCGAGCAGTTTCATCTGCTCCGGTCCATAGCTCTCGAAGATTCGCTCTTGAGATTTCACCCGTGCTTCCGCAGCATCTTTGACTCCATCGAGAGCTGATATGTCCCGAACCTTGACGATCAACACTTCATCCACACCCAGGGATTCCTTGCTCTTCCAGTAAAGATACGAATCGTACTCCTGATAATTCAGATTCAGGAACTGCAGAAGTTTCCGATCCCCGCATTCTTCCATCTCCTGAATATCTGTATTCTGAATCATCGCCTCCCGGATGGATTCCATGCTCACATCGGAGGCGCGAGAGGACGAATAGATCGCCCATAGGAAGAATATCAGTGCCAACACAAGAAGAATCCGCACGATTATCGGCGGAATCGTCAGGATATTCAATTGTACTTTCTTGTGTGTGTTCTCACTATGTTTCATCATTTCTCCCTACAAATTCGCTGCTTCAATCATCTTGTCCATCCAGAGCGGATAGTATGCACTGGCAGCATGAATACCGTCGTCTGCATAGAGAGACTTGTGATTCGGCAGAATCTGCGAGGTGTCAACGTATGTGTATCCATTCTCTTTGCACATCGTCTGAATTGCTTTATTAAACTTCTTGTAATTCCCCAGCGATTTCTTGCTTTTGATAGCTGCTTTGGTCGGCGTGCTGATGCTGCAGACGTAGATTTCCGTTCTCGGGCTCTTCTGATGCGTCGTCTGCAAGAGGCTGTTGTACTTCTTCACAAAGGCCTTTGCATCCCCTCGATAATTAATCATGTCATTCATACCGAACGCAAAAAATGCCGCCTTCGGGTACGTCTTTGCCGCCTTGGTGAAAAGCTTAGAATCACTCAGCAGGGACGCACCGACCGAGCTGAAGACCTGTTTCTTCGAGAGCCACTGATATACCCGTAGTCCATCCGTCAAGGAATCACCCACCACCACGCAATTCCGGAAGCATTCCATGTACCAAGCCTTCTTGCTGACACTGGATTTGCCGGAAGCGAGTGCCTTGTCGGTCAGCGTGATCTCTCGCTCGACCTTGGCCACATCCGCCTTCTGGATATCTGTTACGGCCTCTTCGTTGATCTCCAGTTCCCGCACGTTATAATCCGCTGGGCTGGCATTCCGTTCAAAAATATGGAACACGAAAATAATCAGGAGTATGCACAACACAACTCCTGGTATTTGGTTTCGGATATTTATTTTCGTTCTATTATTCCTTGTACTCATTTTCACTAATTCATACTACCCTAAAAGCAATTCTTTTTCAACCGAGCGACGATTTTTTTACAAAAACAATACAGACAGTTATCTCTGGGCAAATCTTCTTTCTAATTTGCGCGGGAACTGTCTGTATTATATTTTTCTTTATATTCGGACTACATCATCCTATTTGTCCGGACGAAAGAGATCCATCTTTCCGATGCGGTCAAACGCCTCGCCCAATTCCTCACATCCACAGGTACATGCAATTCTCAGGAATCCTTCCCCGCAGTTTCCGAATGCATTGCCCGGAAGCGTCAATACGTGCGCCTCATCCAGAATCTTCTCCGCCACCTCTGCAGAAGTCATTCCGGTATCCTTAATGTTGATAAAGAGGTAGAACGCCCCCTTCGGCGGGTACAGCACATGCATGTTCGAAAGCGCATTGATGCGTTCCGCCGCATAGAACACTCTCTTCTTGTATTCTGCAATCATCGCCGGCTGGAAATCCTTATACGTGCGATATGCGGCCAGTGCCGCTCTCTGACCCGGAGCCGATACCGTAAATGCCACCCCCATATTGATGTCCGCCATCACTTTGATGAACTCCTTCGGGGCGATGATGTTACCCACACGCCATCCCGTCATGGTGAAGTTCTTGGACACCGTGTTGATAATCAGACTGCGTTTCCGCATCCCCGGGAGCGATGCGAATGGCACAAACGGATTCTGGTAGCTGAATGCCGTGTAGATATCATCACATACGACCAATAAATCATATTTCTCCGCAATTTCAGCGATCTTCGTCATCGTCTCTACGGAAAGGCAACTTCCGGATGGATTGTTCGGGGTATTGATGACCAATGCCTTCGTTCTATCCGTAATCAAAGACTCCAGTCTCTCCATATTAATCTGGAAATCTTCTTCCTCGTAGGTAGGCAGCTCCACCGGAACACCGCCGGCCAGTTTCACCTGGTTCGGATACGGTGTAAAATAAGGTGCCTGCAGGATCACCTCATCACCCGGATCCAGAATCGTCTCCATCACGAGATACATCGCAATAGTTCCCGCCGCCGTTACGATGATCTCCTCATCGTCCACGTCCATATCGTATTCGTTTTTATAGAATTTGCGAATCTCTGCTCTCAGCTCCGGGTCACCGCGAAATTCGGTATACTTGGTGTGCCCTGCCAGCGTGTCCTGGAATGCCTGCTCGATGACAGCCTTATCCGTCAGCAAATCCGGATCGCCCAGACTCAGGTTAATCACGTCGTTGAACTGCTTCGCTTTCGCATTTACGGCGCCCATTGCCGACTCTTCTTCAATCCAGTGTCTCTTCGCAATGTATTTGTTCTTCATCATTTTCCCTTTCTTATTTCAACCATTATTCAACCATTTTATTTAAACCCACTAAAGCATTTATTTTTTTATTGTATTATTCGCCAATCTTTTTGTCAAGAAAACAAAAGAGACGTCGTTCCTCTTAATACCGTTCGCCGTGTTCCGATATCATCTGTCCTTTCCGACGGCGATTTAGAATGGTCAGGTATTTATTGAAGATTTCCACCACAATGAATCCCAGTGCGATACCCAGACAGGTCAGAACCAATGTCAAAGCCTCGCTTCTTGCAATTGAGTAATCTTCCATAACGATGTAGTACATCATGTAATAGAGATTCGGTCCCGGAACCAGCGGGAATACCGATACCGTCAGGAAGATGGTTGCCGGCGCTTTATTTACTCGGGCCATCACTTGTGCATAGAGTGCGACGAATATGGCACCGTACATCGTCGCCTGGAAATTGCTGCTTGTGATTTCGTACATGACGGAATACACGCCCCATGTAAAGAAGGCGCCAATTCCGGAATAGACTACCTGTACGCCCTTCACATTGAACCAGAGGCCAAAACCAACACAGGCCAGCGTGCAGGAAATAAGCTGCGTTGTCAGACTCGGAGCTAATACCATCATCTTACATCACCCCTTTCAGAAGCAGAATCGGCAAAGCGATTCCGATTGCGATACCTGTTGCACCCAGTACAGAATTCCACATATTGATGATACCGGAGAGCGTGTCGCGGTGAAGAAGATCCCGAATACCGTTGGTAAAACCGATTCCGGAAATCAAGAGCATCACAACACCCAGTGTAATATAATCCACGTGTTTGCCAACGCCGCAAACGGAAACCGCTAGAATAATGAAAAATTCCACCGCACAGGAGATTATCGCGTTGTATATCAGCGGATTTCGCTCGTACTTACTCAGCACATCGCCCAAAGCCACAATCAGGAGGGATGCAAGCACGGCCACGATGGTATCCGTCACATTCGTGTTGAAGAATACTGCAAATCCGGTGCCGCCCAGCACTCCGGCAATGTAGTGTTTCCACTTCGGTTGTTCCGGGCGATTCATAACCTCTTGTAATTTTTCCTGAAGCAAAGGAGCGTCCGGCGTATTTGCACAGACATATCTCGAGAGATTATTCAAATAATCCAGCCGGTCAAAATTCATTTCGCCCCCCGGGACATGCCGAATTTGCGTCAGGATCTCCCCATCCGGCGTCTCCACCGTTGCCTGAATGTTGGAGGAAACAACCCAACAGTTGCTGCGCCTAAAGCCATAGGCCTCACACTGGCGATAGAGACTGTCCTCCACGCGGCCAATTTCAGCGCCACTGTTCACCATGGCTTCTCCGATGTCGAGAAGTCCTTTCAAAATTCTCGCGTAATCCATTGTCTACCCTCGTTATCGTCTCAAAATTTCCACAAAAAAATAAATCGATGTAACCCCCTTCGACTTCGGAGATTACATCGACTACCTTAACACATTGAAATATGCGTTTCAATAGGTTCGCTTTTTATTAATTTTTTAACTTTCTAACACGCTGAAAGTCTTGATATCATTGGGTTAGTGCCAATTGAAGGCCATCTTTGTATGGTCAATTTCAAGCACATTCTACATCATGTTGATAGCACGCATGAAAGCCGGAATCAGCTGCTTCTTTCGGGACAGCACTCCCGCCAATTCGTAGGCACCGTCGGATTTCGGTGCATCCTTGAAGGCAATGTCCGCCAGCTCTTCCGCCCGTTCCCCGGCAAACAGCATCTCGGAAGAAGAATTCCGAATATCCGTCAGTAGGAAGAATACCATGGATACACCATTCTTTCCGCACTCGTGTGCCAGCAGCGGGCGAATCCGCTCTTTGATGACAGCCAGTTCATCCCGACTCATGGAGCTGATCTGACCGACCCCGAAGCTGGTGTTGCCGAAGGTGAATTTCTTGTAATCCTGGTAGAAAATTTCCTCCTCGGACTTGCTTCCCAGATCCGAACCGGCTTCAAACATCTCCGTCGCAAACTGTTCAATGTCGATATCCGCCAGCAATGCCAAGGCACCGGCGGCCATCTTATCCTTGATGGTACAGGTCGGCGAGCGGAACATCAATGTGTCCGAGATGATTGCCGCGCACAAAAGTCCAGCGATGGACGGTTCGATTTCAAGACCTTTCTCCACAAACATCTCATAGAGAATTGTGGCAGTACAGCCAACCGGTTGATTCACGAAATAGATCGGCTGGAGTGTCTGCAGCGTACCGAGGCGGTGGTGATCCACCACTTCCAGGATTTCCGCTTCGTTAATGTTATCGACCGCTTGAGATGTTTCATTGTGATCCACGAGGATCGCCTGTTTCTTCTGGATACCCAGCAGGTTTCGCCTGGAAATGGTGCCCAGGTAACGATCCTGATCGTCGACCACCGGAAAAGCCCGATGACGAGTGGAAGCCATAACCGCACGGACTTTGTCTGTGTAGTCGTCCGTCTTAAAGGTTGTAATGTCCTCCGTGAGCATGAAAGATTCCAGCGGAATACTCTTGTAGATCTCCATGGATACCGCAAAAGTATTCATCGGCGTCTCGATAACAATGGCACCGACTTCTTCTGCCTTGTGCACCACAGCCTCACACGCACTGGCGCCCAGACAGAGAATCAGGGCTTTCGCCCCGGCATCCAATGCACCCATCTGATTATCCACGCGGTCGCCCAGAATCACCAGGTCGTTCGGTTCTACATGCTGCTGCATCAGTTCGACCATGGCGGCTCCAACCAGCACCTTTCCTTCCCGGAAGCAGGCGTCACCATCTCCTACGACAATCTTCCCGCCCAGTGTTTCTGCGATATCTCTGTACCGGGGTTTCATGCGGGAGAGGAAAGTGCTGCTCTCGGCCTCCATGAAGGTCTGTGCAATATCCCCCTTCGTAATCAGGCCGATGACGCGATCGTCCTCAGTCACCGGAAGGGTAACGGCATCTGTTTTTTTCATATATTCCCATGCCACTTTGATGGTCATGTCCTTCGATGCGCCCGGCGTGCGCCGGATTTCCATGTCGCACACCTGTGCACCGATATCGCCGAGATACTCCGGTACCGCTGTCCGGAATCGATCCAGGACGTACTTCGTCTCCTGGCTGATCTCGCCGGCGCGCATCGGCACGTAGCGGTGCCCGTGGGTCACCATGTTCTTGAAATGCGCATACGCAATGGCGGAGCAGATGGAATCCGTGTCCGGATTTTTATGTCCGATGACAATGATTTTTCGTTTGATTGGCATGCTTTTTCCCATTATCTCCCTATCCTTCATTTGTTCACGCGTATGCTTCATCGTTACTTCATACGGATGGATTTAATCTTCTGATCCACCAGCGGTTTGTCCATCATATTGCGCTTCGCGCCGACGATCCGGTCTGCCACATCCATGCCGTTTGTAATCTTTCCAAATCCTGCATATTGACCGTCTAGATGCGGTGCATCCTCCACCATGATGAAGAACTGCGAACCGGCCGAATTCGGGTTCATTGCTCTTGCCATAGACAATACGCCGCGAGTATGTTTCAGATCATTCTTGAAACCGTTCGCGGTGAACTCTCCCGGGATGGAATATCCCGGACCGCCCATACCCGTTCCGTCCGGGCATCCGCCCTGAATCATGAATCCCGGAATGACGCGGTGGAAAATCAGGCCATCATAGAAATTCTTTTCTACCAGCGATACGAAATTCTCCACGGTCTTTGGTGCGATGTCCTCATAAAGCTCGCCTTCCATGATGCCGCCGTCTTCCATTTCAATGATAAATTCTTTCATGTCGTATTTACCTTACCTTTTCTGCTAAAATTAAGCTCGCCTCCCCCCGGAGGTGTCCGAGCTCTCGAACTAATTTTACATCAGAATACAGGTGTGGTCTATCATGTTTTTCTATTGGAAAAAAAACGTCATCGGCGGTAGTATTTATTTGTATATTTACGTATTAATCAGGAGGTATTCAATATGAGATTAGACGCAGCAGGCAAATCCTGCCCAATTCCGGTTATCATGGCCAAGAAGGAACTGGACAACGGCACACAGGACCTGTCCATTCTGGTAGACGGGCAGACCCAGATTGACAATCTGACTCGCTTGGGCAAGACATATGGCAGAGAAATCACCGTGACACAGGAAGGTGAGAAGTTCGTCGCTACATTTGCAGACGGAGACGGCTCCATTCCGGATTCCGCTCACAGCTTCGACGAAGGCAGCTATGCCGTATTCTTCAACAAAGAAGGATTAGGCGAAGGAGATCCGGAGCTGGCAATGAACCTGGCAAAGATGGCGATCTTCACGCTGTCCGAGAGCGAGAAAATTCCGAGCTACGTGCTCTTCATGAATGGCGGCGTGAAGCTGACCACCGGCGTAGAACCGCAGATTATCGACAATCTGAACACGCTGATCGAGAAAGGCGCGAACGTTCTGGTATGCGGGACCTGCCTCAACTTCTACGGTATCAAAGAAGACTGCAAGGTCGGCACCGTCAGCAACATGTACGACATCCTCGGCGCAATGCAGAGCGTTTCCAAGGTTATCACTCTGTAAGGCGGCTGCAATGCTCGACACATTTTATCTGTATACCTTTGAATCCACCCACGGTGCCATCTCCACGGAGAAAATCCTAAAGCCCGTCGGTTGCACGGTGATGCCGGTTCCCCGGAACATTTCCACCAGCTGCGGTATCGCGGTGCGGGTGGAGCCTTCCAAATTTGAGGAATCCAAAAAAGTATTCCTCCAGGATACTGAACTGAGTCCTGAGGAATACCACATTTATCATATTGAGGAAGACAAATCCGTCAAACATTTTGAGTACAAACCGGTAGCCTTGTAGGCCGCCGGTTTTGTTTTGAATTAATGTTCGCCATTCGTGCGCGGAGTATATAGCTCGTCTACAGTCCCCCGTCCTGCGAATTCGGCCGGATTACCTCAAGCGTAGATCGATCTCGCTTCGCTACTTCCACTTTCTCATCCCGAACAACGTATTTACCATCCACAAGATCCACCATCATGAGGTCACAGTTGTGCACATCCTCATCCCAGAAATCCTGAAGCTTCTTGCCGCGGAAGTAAAGCAGCATGGCGTGGATTGCTGTTCCGTGCGAGGTCAGCAGCACATTGCCGGTGCAGCGGGTCTTCAGTTCTTCCAGAAACGCACTGGTGCGCTCAATCAAGTGCTGGAATGTCTCCCCTCTTCCCTGCGGCACATATTGATCCGGTGCGGTAAAAAAAGTCTTCGATAAGCCCGGAAGGTCCCGATACGGCGTACCTTCAATCTCGCCGAAGTCAAACTCCTTGATGCGTTCGTCCACAATGAAGTGAGATGAATCCAGTCCGGTCACAATCTGGCATGTGTCCAATGCGCGTTTCAGCGGGCTGCAGAAGATGGTATCAAAATGAAGCGCGTTCTCGCGAACTACTTCTGCCAGCTCCTCTGCCTGACGAATACCGGTCTCGTTGAGCTCCGAATTAATGTGTCCCTGAACTCTCTTCTCTAGATTTAAATTCGTCTGTCCATGTCTAAGAATGTATAATCTCAATGTTTTTCTCCCTCTGTACCCTATTGCTGTATATCATGTCGAACTCTTTGAATTATGTCGAACATTCTAACATAGTTTTTCCGAGAGGGTCAATATTTAGTATGTCGAACCGCTTCCCCGTGGATATACGGTCTGAAAATTCATTTAACATCCGCCGTTGCACAACCCGTTCGATTGACAGGTTCTTGAAATGCCTGATTTTCAAGCTTTCTGCAGCTGTTACTCCGCGAAACGGAATTTTCATTAAAGTATCCGCATCTATGAAAACGCCGAGATTTTGCAATATTTCGCTTGAGTTCCGTTGTTTTTTACTGATAAAATAATAACAACTTAATTGCTGAATACTTTTCCGTAAGAAAGTTAAAAGGGGGAAAAACAATGCTAGAAAGCTTAAACAATGTTGTAGGTTTCCTAAATGGATACATTTGGGGCGTTGGAATGCTGATTCTGATTGTCGGAAGCGGCGTGTACTTCACCATACGACTGCATGCATTTCAGTTCGTTCACTTCAAAGACATGTGGAGTCGTATCATCGATAAGCAGGAATCCGACTCCGGTATTTCATCCTTCGCATCGTTCTGTACAACCATGGCGATGCGTGTCGGAACCGGTAATGTCGCCGGTGTTGCCGTTGCAATCTACTTAGGAGGCCCGGGCGCACTCTTCTGGATGATCGTTGCGGGTATGACCAACTCTGCAGTATGCTTCTCCGAGTGTACCCTTGCGGTTCTCTTCAAGACCCGAATTGACGGACAGTACCGCGGCGGCGGTGCGTATTGCGCAGAACGCGGATTGGGCTGGAAGAAATACGGCGCATTTATGGCCGCAGTACTGATGATCGGTACTTCCGTCTTCATGCCGGCTGCCGCAACTTATACCATCTGTGATGGATTCAAAAATGCACTGAACATTCCACTATGGGTGAGCGCGCTGGCTATTGCCGTATTGCTCGGAATAGTCGTTATCGGTGGTGTTCGCCGCATCAGTTCTATTGCATCCTACATCGTACCGTTCATGGTTGGCGTCTATCTGATCGCCACCGTTATCATCCTGGTCGTCAATATTGGCGAAATCCCGGGATTGATTAAGAACGTTGTTACCGATGCCTTTGGTATGAACGCGATGTTCGGTGCCGGAATCGGTGCAGTTATCCAGCAGGGTGTGAAGCGTGGAACATTCTCCAGTGCATCCGGTATGGGCGAAGCTTCCCCGACCGCTGCCGCTGCAGAAACCAGCCATCCGATCAAACAGGGTATGGCTAACGCTGCCGGCGTATGGCTAGATACCGTTATTGTCTGCACCGCTTCCGGTCTGATGATTCTGCTGACCGACTGCTTCCACACTCAGACCGGCTATATCGGATCCGGTGCACCGGAACTGACAAGCCTCGCAGCAGAAGGCACCAACGGCGTTATCTTCGTACAGCTCGCCTGCAGAACCGTCATGGGTGCCATCGCACCGACATTCATTGCGATCATGTTGGCACTCTTTTCATTTACTTGTCTGATCAGTTACTACTACGAAGCAGAAACCGCTGCAATGTATCTGTTCCAGCGTGACGATCAGCAGAAAATCCGTAAGATCGTTACCTGGATTATGCGAATCGGCATGCCGATTCTGGTATTCCTCTGGGGCAACACTGCATCGGATGTCGCATGGAACCTGTCCGACCTGGCACTCGGAAGCTGCACATGGATTAACATGTTGATCGTTATTCTACTCTTCCCGAAGGTTGTCGCTCTCTATAACGACTACGAGAGACAGATGAAGCTGAAGAAGGATCCGTACTACAATCCGGATTTGCTCTCCTGGAAAGGTGTTGATGAATCGATGTGGAAAGACATTAACAAGAAGTACATCGAAGAAGATGCCAAGGAAAACGCATAGATTTCATCAAGAACTTGCATCCCCGGTTGCAAGCCCGCGATATCACCGGATATCGCGAGTCTAAACGAGGAAATCCAAATACATCCAATCTCCGGGTTGGGGAAAAGTAGGATTTCGTAATGTTCTAAAGCATAATGAATATATTCAGCAAACCGAAAGGACCGAGGGAGTGTTCTCCCGAGGTCCTTTTGACCTCTTTACTCAAATAACGTGTCCTTCTCCTCGGAAAGTCCCGATTGCCGTAGGCGGGTGCCGCCTGCCATCTGAAGCAAGCGGTAGACCAACTGCGGATGTTAAGCTTCCAAAACCCTGGAACAACAGTCAGGTAGAATAGTACACAGCCGCAGGATATGACTCGTTGTTGCATTCACTGCATGCCACAGAAAAAGGGGCGCCATCCGTGACGCCCCGAATACAATTCGTTCTAAATTCATTCTAGAAATTTATTTCTGACTATTTCTGGATTGCTTTGAATGCAGCTGCCTGTGCGGTCATTCCTCTCTCGGAAGCCAGTCTCTCGATTGAAGATGCACCGAAGAATCCATCAATTTCAGGAACGTTCTTGATAACATACTCTGCATCTTCCGGGTCTGCAATCGGACCACCGTGGCAAATTACCATGATGTCCGGATTGACTTCTCTTCCGGCCTTGATAATCTCCCGAATCTTCTCACAGCAATCATCCAGTGTCAGTGCGGTCTCGGCACCGATGGAACCCTTCGTGGTCAGACCCATGTGAGCAACAAGGATATCAGCACCTGCTTCTGCCATGGCCTTGGCCTGATCCGGATCGAATACGTATGGGCATGTCAGCATGTCCAGCTTATGTGCTTCGCGAATCATGTCAACCTCAAGTCCATATCCCATGCCGGTCTCTTCCAGGTTGGCACGGAACTTGCCGTCAATCAGACCAACCGTCGGGAAGTTCTGCACACCATTGAAGCCCTGATCCTTGAGCTGCTTCAGGAAGATATCCATAACGCGGAACGGGTCGGTACCGCATACGCCGGCCAGTACCGGTGTCTTCTTTACGATTGGAAGAACCTCGCAGCCCATTTCCTGTACGATCTGGTTTGCATCACCATAAGCCAGAACACCGGAGAGAGAACCGCGGCCTGCCATTCTGAAACGGCCGGAGTTGTAGATGATCAGCATGTCTACGTCTGCCTTCTCGCTGCACTTTGCCGTCATACCGGTTCCGGCGCCAACACCAACCAGAATCTTACCGTCTGCAACCTGCTTCTTGAAATCCTCCATGATTTCGCTTCTCGATTTTCTCAACATTTTCATTTCCTCCTTATGTTTCGTTGAAAAGCTACTGTGTGTCTCATTCACTTCAAATAGCTGCGGATTCCGCTGCAGTCCCGGATGCGTTCATCTTGGTTGTCATTTCTGCAGCGGAATGCCGAGTTATTTGCATCTCTGCTCGCTCCTAACTTCCGCTTAGAACGGCGAAATAGCGATAGTGTTATTTGCTTTTCTTCTCGTCCATCAGACGAATCAGTTCTTTCGCAGCTGTCAACGCAAAGTCTGCGTCATTGATGTTGTTGTCCTTCTCAATAATCTGGACATGCTCGTTATGAATGCCGCTTCGAATCGCATCGAACAGTGCTTCTCTCTCTGCTACACCCTCAAAAGGCTGACCTTTCGCATCGATCATCGATACGCCCTTTGTCGGGAGGATCACGGTCATATCTGTCACGGCCTGATCCCACTTGGATGCCAGCATGGATCCGATCTTCGCGTTTTCCGGTACAGTTGTACGCATCAGCGTCACAGTCGGATTGTGCTTGTACAGGTTTCTTCCGGCAAACTGTTCCGGTACCGTATCCATCGGTCCGAAGTTAACCATGTCGCAAGCACCTACGGAAACTACCTGCGGAATTCCCTTACGAACAGCCGCTTCACAGCGGTTCGGTCCTGCTGCCAGTACGCCTCCGACGATTTCATCGCACCATTCCGTTGTGGTCAGGTCGAGTACGCCCTCAAAGAATCCCGCATTCACGAGTGCTTCCATCGTGCGGCCGCCGGTTCCGGTTGCATGGAATACCAGCACTTCATATCCCTGTTCCTCGAGATACGCCTTAGCCTGATCAACACACGGTGTGGTTACGCCGAACATTGTGGCTGCAATCATCGGCTTCTCATCTGCAGTATCCGGCTTCAGGTTCTCCTTGAGTCCTACCATTCCGGAGATTGCCAATACAGCGTTTCGGAAAATCGTCTTCGAGATCTTATTCAATCCGGCTACATCCACGATAGAAGGTACCATCATGATGTCACTAGTGCCGACATACTGCGAGACATTGCCCGAAGCCATGGTCGATACCATCACCTTCGGCACACCAATCGGAAGTGCTCTCATCGCCGGTGTTGCCAGTGATGTGCCGCCGGATCCGCCGAAGGCAATGATTCCGTCAAACTTACCATCCTTGTAAAGCTTCGGGACCAACGCTTCCATACCTTTCGAAAGAACCTCCGTCGCCAAGGCGCGATCCTTCTTTGCCGCAACATCCGCGATGTCATATCCCGCTGCCGCGGCAACTTCGGTATTCGATACATCCGGTTCGAATACCGGTTCGAACACCCCGGTGTGAATCATGTAAGGCGTCATACCGGCTTCTTCCAGGAGCTTCTTGACGTAGGCGAATTCCGCGCCCTTGCTGTCAAAAGTACCTGCAACTGCTATCGTCTTCATTTCTTTGCACCCCATTTCTTTCTCCAACCAATGGTAATAACGATAAAGAAGCAGTTCTTCTTCGTTAGTCTGATTCTACTTCTTTTGAAATGAATTAGAAATGTGCTTATTCATTTTTTAGTTGTTGCTTTCTCATATTTCTTTGTTGTAATCTATGCGATTGGATGTGTTTATACGATATTTAGAGGATAAAAACAAGCAGAGTTATCACTCTGCTTTCTGCGCCCGATTGCTCGTTCGGCTGCAATTCTGTATCTGTCCCTCGGGCATTCGGGCGGGCGCGAGGGATTATTTTTAACCATGGGAAATCGGTCTGGTACAGGGCAGCACTCAGTGAAGGATTTTATGAAATGCGGGCGAGAAGAATATCTGTGCCCCGACATCGTGTGGCTCTCTAGTCCATTTTGTTCTACTATTTCGCCGTACCCCGACGGAAGTCCGCGGGCGAAGCGCCCACGTACTTCTTGAAAATCTTCGAAAACTGGGCGTAATCGTAATATCCTACTGCCTCGGCGACCTCACGGCAAGTACCGGAATGCTTCTTCAGGAGCGTCTTCGCCTTGTCCATGCGGTAAGAAATCAGGTAAGATGTGAAGCTTACGCCAGTGTCTTTCTTGAAACGGGCGCTGAGGTAGCCCGGAGAAATCTGCGCGACAATCGCGATGTCCGTCAATTGAATCTCATTCATGTAATTGTCTTCGATGTGCTGTTTGACCAGTGCCGTGTAATCGCGTGCGTTCAGCTTGCCCTCCAGCAGACGAGTCACCGGGTCCTTGTCCGACTTGGACAGAGTATCGAAACTCTTGAAAGTCTGAACAGCCTTCGGAATCGCCTTCTCTGTCGGTATCCGGTCAAATGTCGATCCACCGATGTAACCCTGACAGGGGGTGTGTTGGAAGATGTAATGCATATCCGTCGGTGTGTTGGCCGGTCCCGAATAAATCATGCGAAAGACGTCCGGATAATCCCGTTCGCAGCGCTTGAAAATCTGTTCCGTCATGGATTTGGCCTCATAGAGCGTGATGTTCTTCTTTGCACCGAGAAGGCCGCCTTTGGTCAATCCGAGGTGTACGCAGATGACATCTGCCCCGGCACGGAGCATCTCTTCTGCTTCAGACTCCGTTGTCACGAATGCAACGGTGAACAGATCCAAGTGATGGGCAAGCCGAATGGCCTCCACTTCGCGGCTGTAGTTGTTCCCTTCCTCTTCCAGTGCTTCCCGAAACATGCCATCCACCAAAGCCAACGTTGGAAAGTTAACGACGCCGGAGAATCCACAGGCCTTGATGTTCTTGAGGTATTCATAAAGTTCGATATTCGGATCGGATGCAAAGAGCCCGAACAGAATCGGGATATCCGGCAGTGTCGTCAGCAGTTCCTTCGTACCCAGCTCCATCGCCATTCGGTTGCTGCTCTCGTAGCAGAGGTAGCTGGCGTAGGAACTCCGCCCCATGATGCGGTATTTCCCCGCACTCAGTGCAAGAATCAGATCCGCACCCCCCATCACGGCGTACTTCGCGGTCATACCGGAACCGGCAGCTGCCCCGATGATGTGGCCATTGATATTCACCTGCGCCCGCAGGTAGCGAATGATGTATTCCCGATCCAACTTTCTCTCCTCCGGTCCATAATATTCCTGCCAAAATTAGTTTCCATCCCCGTCGAGATTTCCGGAATTGTGTAGTTTCTCTAAAGCTATGTGCGATGCCGATCAAAATGGGTTTTATCCGCTTCGCGTTGCCTACTCCTCATGTATCCTTGCGTGGTTCGAACCCGGTCACTTCAGATTCGAATTGTCGCATCCTATTTAGAACTCGTCTCCGACTCACCATGAATCATCTTGCTCCGATCATCCTTCTTGATCTGTCCCCGAAGCTCGGTGTCGAACGATTCTCCTTCCAGTGCGGGTTCTTCCCGAAATGATTTCTTCGCCAGTGTATCCGACATCTCATTTTGTCCCACTTTCTTCAGGAATTTGCGGAATGCCGCCTTCGCATATGCGGCATCCTTGCGGAAAAGGTAGAGATGCACTGTCTTTACATCGGTAAAACTCAAAACCTGCCCCATCGCACCATAAGGCACGGATATTAAGCCCGTCTCATTCGAGCAAAAATAGAAGCCGTGATTCATCATTTCCACATCCAGAAGTTTCTGTACGATCAGTTCTGCACTCTTCTTCTGGGGGTCCAATGTTGCCCGATAATCCAGCACGTCCATGCTATTCACCTTTCCGAAGCTTCAGTATCGGTTTAACGGTTTTGTAAATCCGTCCGGCTTTCTCCGATCCGAAGGTCTTCACCAGCGAGTTATTCAGATCCTGCTTGTTGTTATTCTCCGTGATACGGTTTGCGATAATTTCCGCGTCGTCGGAGTATTCCGGCAGCAGGCTGCGAACCGTCTCCTGTAGTGAGGAAAATGCGGATTTTTTCATCGCATTCGTTTTCTTGGATTTTGATTTCTTCTTTTCCTTTTTGGCCTTCTCCTCGCGGTTCTTCTCCGCCTTGCGTTTCTCTGCTTTTATCAGATTAACCTCAACGGCACCACCCTCTGCGATGCCGTTCGCCTGATCCTCTGCAGTCTTCTCCAACCGGATCTTTTCGGCCTGAAGCTGCTGCAAGCGAAGTTTCGCCTTCTTCAGCGATCGGCGGCGAGTGACATCGACGCCACGCTTCTGCCAGAAATCCACAACAGCATCAAATCCGGTATCATTGCTGATGATAACGAAGTGTTCGCTGCTGTCCCGGGAAATCTCATAACCCAGCCAGCTCACCAACTGAAAGTCCAGCGCATTCTTTCCGCCGGTCTTAATCGGCATGTATGTCTTGCGCACCAGGCTCTTTTCGAGTTGCTGATGCACGGTGATGCTGATGGTACTGTGCTGCTCGGAGTAGAAGATAAGCAGTTCGTCCGAAAGACCCATCTCGGTGAGGCCTTCAAAGCCGCTATTCGCGACGTTTTCAAAATCTATTAAATATTTCATGTCCATTCCTTTCCTCTATTGTTACTCTATTCTAAAATACTTTCTCTATAGGCAGGGGCCGCAATGTCCAGTTCCGCAGCCACAATCTGACCTTCCGAAATTCTCTCTATAGGCAGGGGCCGCAAACATGCTCCTCAGTCACATACTTCATAGGCTCCCTCGTCGTGTATTCGCGATCCTCTTTCGAAGCAAACGCTTATCCCGGAAGCAAGTCTGGGTGAAAGAGGGTTCCTAGCACGTTCCTCAGTCACATACTTCATAGGCTCCCTCGTCGTGTATTCGCGATCCTCTTTCGAAGCAAACGCTTATCCCGGAAGCAAGTCTGGGTGAAAGAGGGTTCCTAGCACGTTCCTCAGTCACATACTTCATAGGCTCCCTCGTCGTGTATTCGCGATCCTCTTTCG
>CAVKJB010000018.1:0-46025 GCA_963656785.1 Acutalibacteraceae bacterium
TCGGATTCATGGAACGATATACACCTTCCGGAATGACCAGATAAGTGTCCGCGCTCACAAAGGAGCCTGCAATCTTTCCCTGATAGGTATAGGTTCCACTTCCATTCTCAAAGTCAAATGCAATGGATTCACCCGGAGCATATCCATCTTGTTCCATCCACGTTGACCAGCCAAAGAAAATATCACCATTCTTTACCGCCTGATCATAGTCCATGGAACCGATATCGCCATCCCCACGCATCATTTCAAAATCCTCTTGATTTACGATTGCAACCGGAAATTTTGTTCCGTTCAAATCTGCAGAGACGATTTCTCTCGTCAGTACATCCGTTACACCGGGGATGGATTTGATTTCTTTAATCAAAGAATCATTCAGTGGGTTGTTCTGTAGGATTGTGTCCAGATTATTCTCCGAATAGGCTTCATCATAATTTTGGGAATAATCCAGCTGCAACTCAAATTGTCCATGGTTGATTGCAATCCGCGCCTCGTGCTCCGTGTCAATATTCCCAACATAATTAGAGATAATTACAAACAATACACAGGAAAGCCCCATGGTAAGAATCGTAGCAATGGTTCTTTTCGGATTGCCTGTCACATTTGCCATTGCCATGGAGAAAACGGTGACATCTTTTCTGCCTTTTCGTCTGCCCTGTTTTTGCGTTTTGGAGCCGTCAAGATACCGTGTCGCTTCGATGGGTGAAATCCGGGAAACAATTTTCATGGGTTTGCGCAGAGCCAAAACGACCGTAAGAAACGATACAAAAATGCAGATGAGCATAATTGTCAGTGAAAACAGAGGCACCTGATGGTTCTTGATTCCGGACGATACCAGATTTCCCTGCTCCACCAGCCAG
The DNA here is from genome assembly GCA_963656785.1 of Acutalibacteraceae bacterium. Classification (GTDB taxonomy): domain Bacteria; phylum Bacillota; class Clostridia; order Peptostreptococcales; family Anaerovoracaceae; genus Mogibacterium_A. The sequence continues at coordinate 858 of CAVKJB010000018.1, forward strand.
TTGAAGCTGACTTTTGCAATCAGGAAACCAAACAGCAGCCCCAGCGGTATCGAAGGAACCGCCAGAAGAATGCCCTCACGAAAGATCAACTGCTTCATCTGCTTTCTGGTTGCACCCAGCGCCTTGATTTTTCCGTACTCCTGAACCTTCTGGGCGATCCCGACCTGGAAGATATTATAAATGACCACAACGGAAAACAGCACGATTCCGAGGATCAGGGTTCCACAAACCACAATCATTTCATAGCTCGGCTGCAATACCCACTGCAGGTAGAGGTCATTGATGATCACGTTTTTCTGGTCAATGCCGCAGGAATCCGCGATTTCTTTTATAACAGGCGCAACATTATTCATAGATACATTTGCAGAATCGCTCAAGGTAAAATAGATATTATATTGCCTGTCACCCTCCGCAACACGCTCATTATAAAAATCCTGCGAACCGAATACAACATAGGAAGCCTCGATGGTATATTCATCCCGGTCATATAAAATCCCGCTGACAGTAAATTCCACCGGTGCGTATTCCGACTGCATGCCGGAACGGTACTCCAATGTTACGGTGTCTCCGACCTTTACATCATGGTATCCCACTGCATCAAAGAAAGCGCGTCCTGCGGCAATTTCCTGCGTTCCCACCGGATACTTTCCTTCCTTTAACTCATATTCCTTATTATAGGGAAGCATTTTTCTTGCAGTCTCCTCCATGCAGACAAAGCCGCCATTTTCATTCCCTTTCAGGATGCCCTCCGTACACATGATGCCGATATCAGATATCTCAGCTCTGCGTTCCACTTCTTTTAATTGCGTACCATCTGCGGCGATAAACAGGCCGTAGTTGCTTCCGTATGAGCCTGCCGCCTGACTTTTCTGTAAATGAATTACCCCATTTCCCACAGTACTGATGATAACAAGCAGCATCGTGGTCAGACAGATTGCCATCATGATCAGTATACTTCTTGTCCTGTTCCTTTTGTCATTGCTATATGCAATCCTGCTTATTGTCTTCATCTGAAATCCACCACCTGTCCATCCTCAATTACTAGAATACGATCAGCGACCTGTGCAATTTCGTCATCATGGGTAATCATTACAATTGTCTGTCCATATTTTTTTGCTGTCATCTTAAGCAGAGCGATTACCTCATCACTGGTCTTAGAATCAAGATTGCCTGTCGGCTCATCTGCAAATATAATTTCCGGACGATTCACCAGTGCTCTTGCAATTGCTACTCTCTGCTGCTGTCCTCCGGATAACTGATTTGGCAGATTATAAATCCGGTTTTCAATCCCCAGAGTTGCAATAATATCATTTACATACGCTTCATCCACTTTTCTTCCATCCAGCCCCAGTGGCAGTACAATATTTTCCCAGACATTAACAGATGAAACCAGATTAAATGCCTGAAAAACAAATCCGATTTTTCTTCTGCGGAAAACAGCAAGGGCATCTTCCTTCATCCTGTATAAATCTTTCCCTGCTAAAGTAACACTGCCTTTTGTCGGGGTGTCTAGCCCTCCAAGCATATGAAGTAATGTACTTTTACCGGAACCTGACTTTCCAACAATTGCGACAAATTCTCCCTGCTCAATCTGAATGTCCACCTGATTGACCGCTTTGACCTGATTCTCACCTGCGCCATAAAACTTACAAAGCTGCTTGGTTTCTAATATCACACTCATGTGTTGCCTCCTTTTCAATTCTGTAAAGCGTACCTTTTCAGCACGCTTTCTTTGCCTGTTTATATATTTGGGCATTTTTCAACCTACATCCAAATTGTATCAGGATAATCTTTCATTTCACTTTCAAAAAACGAGCAGAAGTCTTACAGAATTGTAAGATTTCTGCCCACTTAAAATTTAACCAACATATGGTAATTGAATCACAAACGTGCTTCCTTTTTTCTTTTTGCCGGAGGTTACCATGATTGTACCTCCGTGTTTTTCGATAATTTCTCTCGATAGAAAAAGTCCGATTCCTGTACCACTCTTTTCCATGACCTCCTTGGAACTTCCTCTGTAAAATCGTTGAAAAATTTTGTGATACTCATTCTGCGGAATACCAATTCCCTGATCCTCAATTTCCATTCTTACAAGATCGTTTCTTTTTTGTAACCGGATAAATATTTTTGAACCACACGGACTGTACTTGACCGCATTATCCAGAACGTTGATCACAGCTTCACCAAGCCATCTTTTATCCTGTCGCTGAACGAAAGGTAGTTTGTCGTGAGGATTTTGCCATGGATGTTGCGACGCTCTAATTCTTTGAGCGTCTGCATGAATGGCTTAATCCGCTGAACAAGACGCTTTCTTCATTCTATTCAGCGGATCGAATGCTTCACGCTAAGTCGGAAGACTGGGCGATTTCGCAATTTATTTTTGACAGAAGATTCTACTCCACCCAGCACACTCTGTCCGTCTTGCGGTCCGCAGCGTCCGGGTAATCCCCTGCTACATAACCCACTGCACAGTGACCGATTCCTTCCCAATCACCCTCGATTCCATGCGCTTTCAGGATGTCCTGCAGAACCGGGCGCTCAGACTCCTCCTTTGCCCGGTGAATCCAGATGGCGCCAAGACCCAGAGAATGAGCGGCCAGGAGCATGTTTCCCATGACCAGACTGCCGTCATACACGTGGGTTGCGACGTTCTTGTCAGCGAGCACGAGCAGCACGGCCGGTGCACCATAGAACGGATCGAAGCCCTCCGGAGCACCCGCAATCTGGCGATTCTCCTCCGAGAGCTTGTCACGCACTTCCTTGTTCGTCACGGCCAGAATCATGGTTGCCTGGCGCCCCATGGCGTTCGGCGCATAGAGGCCGGCTTCCACAATCTGCTTGAGGTCGGTTTTCGCCGGCATCTTCGGCTGGAAACTGCGGATGCTGCGACGTTCTTCCATTGCTTTAATTACTTCATTCATTGTGTTTCCTCCTTCTCATTATGTGCTTACATTATTTGGCAGCATTATTTGTATAATGCTTAAATAACATGGACGTCTGACGTTGGTTCGTTCGTCGGGATGGTTGCCGAATGCACCTCGAACGTCTCCCGGAACACGCGGCCAATTTCATCCAGCGCAAAGGTCCCCTTGTCAAACTCTTCCCAGAGCATCAAGAAACCATGTGTCATGCCGGGCACGCGCCAGGTGATAACTTCATTGCCAGCGGCCTTCAGGCGGTGAGCGTATTCCTCTCCATCATCCCGAAGGGGATCATATTCGGCTGTAATGATAAATGTCTTCGGCATTCCAGTGAGACTCTCCGCACGACCCGGATAAATATAGACCTCTGCTACGCCTGGGTTCTCATGCTGTACCATATTGAGGTGCTCCATCAATGACCGAGTCAGCACCGGATTGCTGTCAATGAGTTCTCGGTAGGATTCCGATTCTTCCTCCGTAAGACCGCAGCCGGTACCGTACACCAGAATCTGCAGGCCGATCTTGGGCCCGCGGCGGTCCCGTGCCAACATCGCCACCGCCGCCGAGATCATAGCACCGGAAGAGTCCCCGGCAACCGCCATTCGTGCCGGATCTCCACCGAATTCAGTGGCGTTATCTCGAATCCACTCCAGAGCCAGGTAGGCATCCGTAAAGATGTCGCCCAGCCTCACCTCCGGATACAGGCGAAATCCCACGCTAATGACCATTGCGTTGCACTCATTACAGAGTTTCCGGCAGATAGAATCGTGACTGGCGATGTTATGAATCATGAAAGCTCCGCCATGATAATAGATTAGAATCGGATACGTTCTCTCCTCTCCCGGTGTGTAGATGCGAATCGGCATCGCGCCCCAGAAGCAGGGGATCACCCGATCCGAGACAGCGTACACCGGAGGATAATGGGCTTCGTCGTTGAACTGCAAATCAGCATGGACACGCGTCGACGCTACAGCATCTTCCTGTGAATCGTAGTGCTTTGAGACTGCTGCCCGCTTCTTCTCGTAATGTGCCTTCACCTGTGGGTCAATCGGCATAGATTATCTCCTTCTTCCTTCGGCTAGATTGTCATCATGTATTCTATATTCTGATTCCGACCCATCGCTTGAACGGATCACACCGAAGTTATCCTTATGATACATCACTTAGTCAGGATATTTCAAATATCGGAATGGTTGTCTTTTCCTGCAAAAAACAGCTAATGCCCGAGAATTCGTGCATTAGCTGTTTTGATCTGCCTGGACTTCTGAGAGAGCACCTATTCCGGTTCGACAATCCTGCCGGCAAGTGCACAGTGCGCCGCTGTCACCGGTGAAGCGAGGTAGATTCTCACCTTGCTGGTTCCCATTCTTCCCAAGAAGTTGCGGTTATTCGTAGCAACTACCACCTCGTTATCCGATAGAATTCCTCCCGCTCTGCCGCAGCAAAGGCCGCATCCCGGTGTGGTGATGATTGCGCCGGCTTCCGATAGGATTTCCAGTGTTCCATCCGCTAACGCTTCTCTGTAGATAGAACGGCTTGCCGGCGTCACGATCAGCTTGAGGTATTGGGCGACCTTCTTACCCTTCAGAATTTCCGCTGCCGCACGGAGGTCCTCCAGTCTGCCGTTCGTGCAGGATCCAATGAATACCTGGTCCACCGGAACATCCACTTCCTCCGATACCGGGCGAACTGCATCCACCTGAGATGGACATGCCATCACCGGTTTGAAATCCTCTGCACGATAGTTCAGCACGCGATAGAAATCCGTTCCCTCTGCATTGGATTCATAGCATAGGCTTCCAGTTGCGCCGTTCAGGAATCCGGCAGTACCTGCGGTATGCGGACCTTTCTTTGCATCCTCTGTAGCTTTTTGGGCCACATCCCCGCTGAGAATCGTATCATAAATACCTGTGAATTCATCCTTGTAATCGTCGCCAAAGATTCCCTTGTTCATCGGATGGGATTCCGTGAAATGCAGCGTCTTGCGATCCGGATAGCAAAGTCCGCATTTCGCGCCGGCCTCCACGGTCATATTCGACATGGTCAAACGGCTGGCAACGGACATGGCGTTCACCGTGGATCCCGAAAACTCCAAAGATCGGTAAGTGGCACCACTGGCCGTAATATCTCCGATGATCGTCAGAATAACATCCTTAGACGTTACGTTCTCCGGCAATGTTCCCTCAATGTTCACGCGGATGGTCTCCGGAACGCGCAGCCACAGATGTCCCGTTCCCAGAATTCCCGCCATTTCTGTATAACCGATGCCCGTGGAGAAGGCGCCCAATGCTCCATAGGTTACGGTGTGGCTATCCGTACCGAATACCACGTCGCCCGGCTGCACATATCCTTGCTCCGCCATCAGCTGATGGCAGATACCGTCCGCACGGTGTACGTGCTTCACTCCGTATTTCGCCGCAAAGGCATCTCCCTCGCGGAAGTGGCGGGTGTCATCCACCTGACTGGCCGGAACCATGTGGTCGTATATGAGTACCATCTTGTCCGGATCCCAGATTTGGCTAAATCCCATCTCTTCGAACTTCTCCGCCACAAACGGAATGAAAATGTCGTGTACCATCACGCGGTCGACCTTCGCGGTGACGATATCGCCCGGTTTCGCCGCCTTATTTCCGGTGTTTCTCCGGAGGATTTTCTCAATTAAAGTTGCCATCTTTACCTCCTATTCCAATCCGTTCCGCTTCCGCATGGCAGGTACGAGACCGCCCGCACCCAGAATCTCCAGCAGATTCTCCGGCAATGCTGCAATTGGATAGGTCTCCCCGTTCACGGTGATTTCCTTACCTACGGTCACCTCCATCACATCGCCTTCCCGGACGTGGTCACAAAGGTCGCTCTCAATCAGGAGGAGGCCGTTGTTAATCGAGTTTCGGAAGAAGATCCGCGCGAAGGACTTTGCCACAATGCATCGAATACCCATCGCCTTTAGAACCTCCGGTGCCTGCTCCCTTGAGGATCCGCAGCCGAAATTCTTTCCCGCTACGATGCTGTCCCCCGGCTGAATCATCCCCGCCAGTTCCGGGCGAAGCGGAGAGAATGCGAACGGCTTCATGTCTTCCACCGTGGGAAGCGCCAGGTATTCCGTCGGCATGATGATGTCGGTATCAATGTCGTCGCCCATCGTATATATTTTCGTCTTAAATTGTTCCATTCCATATCTCCTTGTTCCTGCCCGCGCCTACGCATCATCGGGCAATGCGGGCGGATATAATTTATTTTTGGCGGCTAAAAACAGGCCTCCGTAATTTCACCGGCAACTGCCGAGGCAGCAACGGTAGCCGCGTTTGCCAAGTAGACGAAGGAATTTCGGTCGCCGGCACGGCCTTTGAAATTACGGGTTCCGGTGCTAATCAGGACCTCACCCTCACCGATCACGCCCTGACAGCTGCCCCAGCAAACGCTGCAGTTCGGATTCATCACAATCGCACCGGCTTCCATATAGATGTCCAGGAGTCCTTCCTTCGCCGCCTGGTTATAGATGTCGCGGCTGGCCGGAACGACCAGGAATCGCACACCATCTGCCACCATCTTGCCGCGAATGACCTCCGCACCAAGGCGCAGATCCTCAATGCGTCCGTTGCTGCAGGATCCCAGGAATGCTTCGTTGATCTTCGTTCCAGCTACTTCGGAAACCGGAGCCAGGTTGTCCACGAAGTGTGGTTTTGCCACAACGGGTTCGATGTCCGACAGGTTGATGTCGTAGACCTCCGCGAACACCGCATCTTCGTCGCTCTCGTAACATGCCACCGGCTCTCGTCCCTGTGCCCGGAGGTATTCCAGTGTCACATCATCGACCGGCATGAGTCCCGTCTTTGCTCCGGCTTCTACTGCCAGGTTACAAAGAACGAAGCGGTCGCTGATGGAGAGATTGGCGAGTGCCGGTCCGGCGAACTCCATGGCTTTGTAATTAGCACCGTTGGCACCGATTTGACCGATAATGGTCAGGATGACGTCTCTGGCGGTCACTCCCTTTCGGAGTTCTCCGGTCAGATTGAATCGAAGGGTTTCCGGTACCATCACCCAGGACTGCCCGGTTACCATGGCATACAGATAATCAGTGCAGCCGACGCCGGTGCCGAAAGCGCCGAGACATCCGTAGGTGCAGGTGTGGCTATCTGCACCGAAAATCAGCTGTCCCGGGCGAACATACTTCTCCACCATAATCTGATGGCAGATTCCCTCTCCCTCGTAGAAGTCAATGCCGTGCTCCCGCGCGAAATCGCGCATCTTCTTCTGGGATTGGGCCGTCTTCACGCTATCGCATGGTACGTTGTGATCCACAATCCAGACGAGCTTGGACGGATCTGCAATGCGTGGGTTCTTCAAGTTGTTATACATATCGATGGTCAGATGGGTAGTGCCATCGTTACTCAGCATGTGATCCAGCGTGACCACATGGATCTCGCCGGCATGAGCCTGCTCTACGCCGGCTGCTCTGGCGATGATTTTCTCTGCAATTGTCATTCCCATTTTCTTTTTCTCCTTGCTATGCTCTGTTGCCCGGTTGTTCCAAGGCATCACATCATCCTGTATCATCTCACGCGTCACAGAATGCTATCCCGGTTCTATCGTCGCCGCCCTCGGCCCCTCTCTTAACAGTCCTTCGGTGTTACATTCGATAGCATCCCGGCAAGTGTTCGGTGATTTAGTCTCTGTTATCCTATTCTTCGTTCAGGGACGCAATCAGACCGCCCTGATCCAGAATTTGCTGCATATACGGAGGTAACTTCGTGCATTTGAATTTGTTGCCACCTGCAACAACAACGCCGGATTCCAAGTCCAACTCCATCGTATCGCCGGTATCCACCTGATCGTAAAGGTCTTTACAGACGATAACCGGCAAACCGATATTGATGGCGTTCCGGTAGAAAATCCTGGCGAACGACTTTGCAATGATCGCACGGACGCCAAGCGCCTTGAGTACACTCGGTGCCTGTTCTCTGGAGGATCCACAGCCAAAATTTTCGTTCGCGACCACGTAATCTCCCGGTTTCACCTTGCTTGCGAAATTCGGATCCAGAGATTCGAAGGCGTGCTCTTTCATTTCTTCAATCGTCGGATAGAGCAGATATTGCGAGGCAATAATCTGATCGGTATCCACATCGGAATCAAATCGATACAGTGTTCCCATTTTCGTCTGTATGCCGGAGTCGATCCAGGCAAGGCTGCCTGCCGTTCCGGCTTACTCCTTTCCCTTTTTTATCTTTTCTTATTTATTTATAACAAAATTTGCATTTAATTATATCAGATTCGCTAATATTTGTGAACGATGCTTTGTAAAGCCTCTAGCAGAATTTGATTCTTCGCGTGCTCGAGCACAGCGATGCGATAATACCCGGCACCAAGCCCGTGATAATCTTCGCAGGACCGGATGAGGATGCCTTTCGAAAGTAATTTTACCGAAAGATCGGTGTCCTCCGAGCAGAACAGGATGTAATTGGTGTCGGAAGGAAACACCTCGCAGCCCAGCTTTGCAAGGCCGCTGCTTAAATATTCGCGTTCCTCTGCGATGATGGGCATAGACTCTGCAAGGTATGATCCGCAAGCCAGGCAGGCTGCGCCCGCCTTCTGCGCGAATACCGACAAATTCCATTCCGGGAGCGACACGTTGACGCGAGTCGCGTTCGCGATGCTGTCTTGCAGCGTTCCGGCCAGTGCTACGCCGTAGCCCAGCCTGACGCCCGGGATTGCAAAGGTCTTGGTAAACGCACGAAGCACCAATGTGTTCGGCATACGCTTTGGTGACAGGATTTCCCGCATATCTGCAGGTAGGGGTTCTGCCAGGGATTCCGATAAAGCTTCCGATTCGCTTTCTTTCGAAATCTCACGTAAAGCTGCCGAAAAAGCTTTCTTTGCCCCTGTGTCGGAATGGGGATGACGCATCATCATTTCCGAATTATTTTGACGAAGTCTGTCTTCCCGAAGCAGACTGTGGACTTCCTCCTGCCCTGTCAGTGCCATGAAGCATTCATCTATCATGACCGCGGTACCGGTTTCCCCAGCTGCGGTCAGAACCGCGTCCAGCACGTCCGGGGAAATCAGTTTTCCGTTCGGGTTATTGGGGTTGGTCAGGATTATCATATCCGGCTTGAGCCGACGTATTTCATCGACAATTTCTAACCCAAGGGTGAAGTTCTTCTCGGACTGCAAGGGGTGGTAATGGCACTGACAGTCCGGACAGAGACCGCGAAGCACTCTTTCATACCCGGTGTACGTCGGTGCCGTCAGGAGACAGGATTTCGGCTGATATGCCTGAACGAACGCGGTGATGATTTCTGACGCACCATTTCCGAGTACAATCTGCTGTTCCGAGACATTCCACCACCCTGCAAGAAGCGTCCGAAGTTCCTGATGATGAAGATCCGGATACTCCGTCACGTGATGGATGGCTTCCTCCAGCGCACCTAAAACACCCTCGGGGCAGCCCCGAGGGTTCAGATTAACAGAAAAATCATATCGGACTTGATTACGGTAGATATCGCCGCCGTGCATAACGTCATTTCCTTTCGATGGATGATTATTGCTTTCTGCTGCAGCAGGAGTTTGCTTCCTGGGATCGTTCATAATCCTCACGATACAGAATGAACGGCGTAATGTTGCTTCCGAAGAACACGACCGTCTCCCCATTCACCTTTGCTCCGAGCGGTGTCAGTATATGCATGGTCGTATCTCTCGCACCTCCTCGTACGAATTCCACACCCTGTTCGAATAATGAACTCAATGCCGTCTTGATGAGCATCGTTCCAAGGTGCTGTCCGCGGTAATCCGGGTGGATGGTAAATCGCCCCATCTGGATGCCGTCTTCTTCCACCCAAGCCGCAATTGCTCCGATGATCCGATCGTCTTTCTCCATGCACCACCATTTCGGAAGATTGCACTCCGGGATTGGATTATACTTCCGGTCAATTCCCTGCTCCAGTTCGAAAACGTCTCCAACCAACTGCAGGATTTCCGTCATATCTTCCGGATGAGCTCTACGTATAACCGTTAAATTCTGATTCTCGCTCATGCTACACCTCGCATACTGTCGTTTAACTTGAAATATGTTAAATCAGTCCTTTTGTCCCACTAATGATAGCACAGTTCGATATCTTTTTCTTCCCCGACGATCGTGTTTCGTGCAGAAAATCTGCTTTCTTTGTACGGAAAATTTACGTATAAATTTCCCTTTGAGCGTGCAGTCCTTTCGCGTTTCTATTATCTGATGAAATCTTTAGGGTTTGGCAGATCTTACGTGACCTCCTTCGTGACCTCCACCAGATTGTCTTCCCGGTTCGTACTGCTGACCAGCTTCTCCTTCTCCGCACGCGTCATCTTCTTGATCGCGCATTCCCGACGCTTCGCTTCGCTCCGATCTTCATAAAGCTCGTAATAGACAAGCTCAACCGGAAGTCGAGACCGCGTGTATTTGGCTCCTTTCCCTGAATTATGAGCAGCAATTCGATGCTTCAGGTCTGTTGTCCAGCCTGTGTAGAACGTTCCGTCCGCACATTGCAGTACATATACATATTCACGGTGCAATTGCTGTTCTGCTGCCATTCTTCCCATCCTGATATTTTCGTTCTTATTGATACCGATTTTTTCTCCTGTATTTTAGCACATAGACCAAGCGCCCGCCAGACAGCGTCATCAGGATGGCGCCCATGACGAAGTACGGTGTGTCACTATCCCCGACTCCGGTAACAGTGGCTATCGGACGGTCATTCGTGTAGACAATCTCGATATCTCCATCACATACCTCGATGGTTTCTTCCTGCATCGCCAGATCAACATCAGAATCCGTATTGCTGCCGGCTTCCTGTTCGAAATGCGGACTGTCACCCGTTCCATTCTGGCGGTACGAGGCCGTGTGATTGCTGGCAGTCTCTATTACCTGATAGACGGTGTCGCGGGGAAGCTCTTCCATAACGGCTGATTCATCATCCTTGAGCACAATCTCTAATACCGCTTCACCATTCTCATCGCTTACAAAACCCGTCTCATTCAACGTGCCTTTGGTCGCCGATTCCAGCCCGTCCGCACGGAACGCCCGCAGCGGCGGCAACCCGCGAAGCCGCACCTCGAACTCAAAGCCCTTGCTGCGGTCGCCCAGCGCGCCCGTGACCTGCTTCCGCAGGGTCAGCTTCGCTGCCGGAATCTTGGTGTATACCACCTCTATGTGGTGATCTTCCTGCACACTGTAAAACCCGTATTGTTCGGCGTTGTCATCCGGATCCACGATTTCTCCGTCCACCGTTACCATCTCCAGTTCATAACCTTCATCCGGTTTGTAATGAATGATCTTATCCTCGCCGTCTCCTACCACGCAGCTCTCGTCGATGGTGCCGTTGGTGACCTTCGTCGTAATCTTATGTTCGATTCGCCGGAATTGAACGTCAATGGTGTACACCTTCGTCGATGTTACCAGTCCGGTGCTGGAACTGCGCTCTACCGCCGGGCTGGTGTATAGCTTGTCGAACTTGTACGTGCCGCCGTTTTCATCGAATTCCGCAGCGTTTCCTTCCACGGTCAGTGACTGCACCTTGTATCCCGGTGACGGTGTGTAATCATAAGTCGTCGAAGCGTTGATAATATAAGTCGTGATCCCTTCTTTCTCAATAGTGCCTCCTTCACCGGCTGTTGCCTTCACGGCTACCTCCGGTTGCCCCCAGAGTGCAGTCCCCAGCATTTTTCCGGTAGTCGTAACGGATCCCGTCCATTTGAAGGTGAACCCTTGAGGCGTGACCGGCGATATGAAACCCGAGTAATAGGAGCCATCGTCACCGGTCGTTCCGGTTGCCTTATTGTAGGTCTCATACTTCGCTCCGTCTCCGCTGATTCGGAGGTTGCTGCCGACCGTACTTACTTTTACCAGGGTCTGCATGGATGGATTTGTATTTGATTTCTTGGCTAAGCACACCGGACTTTCAAAACCGCTAATCAGTTCGATACCCTCTGCATGGGCGCCATTATATCGCACCGACGCACTCTTATTGGAGGCCAGCGACGAATCGGCTACATCCAGGTCACGGAAGCCGAAGAGCATACGCGGATAAGCGGTGGGATCGATTGCCTCCTCGGTGCCGGATTTGAGAATCTGAATTTGCACCTGGCACTCCGCCTGAATGGACGCACCCGACAGCGTCGTGTTGTTCGTACCCGAATTCGTACTATATGATGTTCTCGGAGCACTGCTGCACAGTTCCGTATTGTTGCTGCCTGCACTCGACTCCTGCAAAATCGGGACATAGACCTTCGTACTGCTGCTAATCTTGGAATTGGTACATTTACCCAGGTTGAATTTCCAATTGCTGATTACGACTTTAACATCTGCCTTGGTATTATCTGACAGAAGCGCTTGATTGTTCCAGCGCAGTGTAATGGTTCCGCTGACCGAATTGGCCGCGGTGGACGCATCCGCAGTCTCCGTTCGATTCTTGCTGCCGTACTTCACGGTTCCGTAATAGGCAATAAAATCCCGCTTCGTTGTCTGGTTATTTCCTACGTAGCCATTGAACTTCTTGATGTTGCTGTTCGTGGTGGTGAATGTGGCACTCTTCAGCGGAAGTCCGATAATTCGGACGTAATTCTCCGGAAGTTCTTCGAATTTGTCGTAGGTAACGGTCAGATCCTTGGTCGCCGCCGATGTCGGCACGGTACTCCCGCCAATCAGGCACAGAGAGATCAATAGCGCCAGACTCATCATCTTCCAGAATTCTGAGAGTGGAGGCCTATTTTCTTCCATTATTGTCATCTCTTCCGTCTCTTCCGTCGGCTGTTCTCTCTTTTTCCCCCGATGCCGGAAAATTATCGCCAGTCCCAAGCTGCAGATTGCCAATCCGAGAATCGGCAACCGAAGTGCACTCACATCTCCTGTCTTTACGATATCCAGCGGACTGGTCGGCGCTGCGACATGATCTTCATAATGAATTTCTGTCACCTTCTCTCCGTCCGTCTCCCGCACCTGCTGAATTTCTCCATCTGTTCGAACCACCATGGTCACTCGGTAGACAGAATCATCTCGGGTAATGTTGCTGTTCGCAGTATCCTTCCCGTCTTGACGGCGCACTTCATATTGGTAAATTCCGGGAGACGTATACGTAATCTCTCCGAAATCACCGCTGCTGTTCGGTTTCAGCGCGAGTGTAATCGTCCCTGCGGACTCCGCTCTCATTTCGGGCATCGGCGTATCTTCCGTCACACCACGGAGCAGAAATGTACATTCGCTTCCGTTCGAACTCCCGGTAACGCTGTAGGATACCGAAATCCTGGCTTTCCAAGGGCTGTCGGCATCCGAAGAGATTCCCTCTCCGTCCGCGAAGACGCTGCATGTTCCGGTATACACCGTCATCAGGAAACCCAGGCAGAGAAACAGCATTTGCCGCATTCTTCTTTTCGGGCTCATTTCTTTCTTCTCCTTTCTTTATCTCTTCACCTTACGTCTTATTTCTCCATCCATTTCTGAATTGTCTTCTCCACAGACTGCACGGGATCTTTTCTCGGCCTTTCACCACCTTCTCCTAATTCCCTGCTGCTTTATCGTATTATTAGATTCCTCTTCGCCGCCATACCATGAATACCTTGCCCTTCATCTGCGATTTCGACACCGCTCCCAGTTTCCGGCTGTCTGTTGCATCACCGCGAGAATCCCCCAGTATATAGAAGCTTCCTGAGGGCACGACGGCTTCTTCCGGATCGCCATCCTCCGTCATTGTCTCCTCATAGATTCCCTGTCTCGGCTGCACCGGAAGAAAACGTCCATCCAACGTCAATCGACCGTCTTCCGTTGTCCCAAGCTGTGTCCCTTCGGTTCCGACAATCCGCCCCAAATACCGCTCGCCGGCCACCGTGTATTCCACAACATCTTCCCGCGAATACGAACCCAAGCGATACAGAACGACAAGGTCCCCTTCGTGGATTGCCGGATACATATCATCGCTGCTTGCAATGCTGATGCCAAATACGTAAGTGAACATCAACCACATCGTCAGAACCAGCAACCCCGTTCGAAGAAGAAGCCCCAGCCAGATCTTCCGAAGCAGCGTCCTCCCTTCCGATTCCCTTGCCACTCTGTCCATTCTCATGCAAATTCTTCCCTTCCATTTCTTTGACGCTTCGGTAGTTGATTTTCTATGAAGAGCGTTTCGTCATCACACAGAAAATAACAATTCGGCGATCATCCATATCCCCGGAGCAGGTGGAGAGTGCCAGCAGCTTCATCTTGTCATCGTCCTTCCGTTCCCGCACTCTCTTGCATTTCGGAAGTGATTTCAACGGGCGTTCCATCCTGCCGTCTACACGGTAGATGCTCGAATCATAGGCGCTAAACACGCCTGCACCCACTACTTGAAGGTCGTAATTGCCATTTGGCGTCAGCAATTGTCCGCTCTTATTCTCTCGAAAGAATTCCTCCTCCAAATATCTCCGCAGATCGCCGAACATGGCACCGCCGGACATGTGATGACCGTGAATCAGTTGATATTCGTCATGGAAGTCCTTCGAGCACTGTTCATCCAGAAAAATCGTACCGCCCGCATAATCCTTCCCATAGAAATTCCGGTCCAGATATTCAAAATTATCCTTACCTTGTACCACAGGATGATCCACTGCGGTGCCGTCCAGCGAAATCCATGCCACTGTATCTGGATTAATTTGCAGAAGTTCCGGGAAATCCCGGTATTCTACGCCGTCAATACCGGCACGGGTAAAGCGATACATATCGTAGTAGGAGTATCCCACCAGGGTAAAAATAAGTATCGCCAAGACCGTCATCCCCCGAGATACCCACCGTTCCACCCAAAGGCTGAATCGCACCCATCCTTTCATTCCGGAACGCGTCATTCCTCCATTGGAACACTTCATCCGAATATCTCTTCTCACTCCGTCGCCGGATTGTATTTCTTTCCAGTTGTTACATCGCCCCATCCGTTACATTCTGCTCCCTTTTCTTCCGTCTCGATGCGATAATTCCTGCGCCGGCAATCGCAAGGAGTGCTGCCGGTCCGGTTGCTTCCGGCACGCCGGTAACCGTTGCCAGATTTCTGTGATTGATGAATTGAACCGTCATCGTTCCATCTTCTCGATCTACTGTCTCCTCTTCGGTGCTCAGCGCCGTCTCCGAATCCTCGTTCGCATCGGATGCCTTCACGATTACCGGGCTACTTTCCGATCCCGTCAGCTTCACCGAAGCAATGTGATCACTCGCGTGTTCCGTTATGAAGTACTCCGCAGATACCGGAATGCCGTTCATCACCAGATTTTCATCGTCACTCAGACGGACCAGGAAAGTGGCGTTTCCGTCTTCATCGGATACGATCACACGATCCTGAATGGCTCCTTTCTCCGCACGGACCAGCACTGCGTTTTCGCTGGTTTCCGCACCGGTTCCATCTGCGGGCTCATTCGTTGTATAGGACGTGAATGGCTCCAGTCCGGCGAGTTTCACGGTGAATTCGAAATCTTTCGACCGATCCCCCAGGTTACCGGTTACGTTGGTGGTCAGCACCAGATCCTGCACGGTCGCATTGTTCCAGAAACGATAGGCATCCAGCTGATCCGGATCCGAAGAAGGGGAAGAACCTACTTTTGCCAGATTGTTCTCTGTATTATCGGCAGCTGCGTTTCCGTCGTTATCCGTTACGCCTGCAATATCTGACAAATTCGGTTGGTACGTCTCGCTGCCCGATTCATTGCGGTAGGACGTGATGTTATGAACGTAGACACCGTCTACCGTGTTGCCATCCGAATCCGTGCAATTCGCCACATAGACCACAACGAAGTAACTGTGATCGTCGTAGGTTACGCCCGGAATATTCTCCGGATTCGAACCTTCTTCCGTCAACTTGTAGACGTAATAACCGGCCTTATCGTAAGTGATCTGAACCGGTGTCACTCGTTTCCGCTGGGTCGCCGTATCCGTACTGGTATCCGAAGTCTGAAAATTTCCCACCGTGATCTCTGCAGTGATCCCGCTCACCGTGACCTTATGATCCTCGGTCGCACTCTCAGCCGGCATCGGAAGCGACGCCGCGTCCAAAACCTTACCGCTAATATCGGTTCTCTCATTCGCATTGTCGAAGCCTTTCACCGCAGTCAGCTTATATCGAACTGTCTTCAGCGTACTCGGAAATTTGCCCGCATGATTAGACGTCAGAATCTTGCCCATCTGAAGCGTTGCTGTGTTGCTCGAGACCTCCTCCAATGCATCATGCGTGGCTGCGTCCGCATGCGTCGGCATCATCGTTCCAAGCAGAAGACATGCTGCCAGCACTCCAGCCCCGCTCTTCTTCACCTTCATTCTTTGTTTCATTGGTACCTCCTATCATTCCTCTCGTTTCATTTCTATCTGTCTTACATTCAACCTTGATGTCTGATGTGCGGTCATTATGTCACGTCCGAAATTTCCCTTCAGCACACTCTTCCCGGCATGCTGCAGTTTAAAGTATCGACGCATGATGATGTATCGCAAGGATATCCGCGCAGCATGCAATAACCTTCACGGTATCTCGGAAGCTTTCTCTTGGAGGCAGAACGTGAATTAGCGAAAGAAAATTCGCGCATTATAAAACCCTGCTTGCCTCTCATCAGCAAGCAGGGAAAATGATAGCAGCATTATTCTCAGAACAGTCCCAGATTCTTGAACAGGAAAAGCCAGAGGAACATGGTAAAACAGGAAAGAGGTGTCGCAAAGATCACTGCATTTCCCGCCAATTCGCCGTCCGATTCCATCGCCTCCGCCATTGTGTAAGAGGAGACAGCCGGCGGAGCAGCCAACATGGCAATCAGCGAGACAAACTCGACGCCCCGAACACCAAGCAGAGCCGCAATGGTAAGACCTACGGCCGGAACCACAAGGAGCCTGCCGCTTACACAGATAATCAGATTTCGGCGACTGCCCTTAATACTGGACATCTGGAACGACGCCCCCAACAAAATCATCGCCATTGGCGTAGTGGCATTGCACATGCCGGAAACGGTCTGATTTATCGATTCCGGCACGTGGATGTGAAACACGATCGCAATAATGGCCGCCATCGCGCCCACAATGATCGGATTTGTGACAACCTTCTTCGCCACATCTTTGGGCTTTGCCTTACCGCCGCGAAAGTATTCCAGCAGGACGACAGCCAGCACGTTGTACAGCGGAACAACGAACATGATCAATGCCGCGGTTGAGGATACTTTCCCGTGACCGAAAATATTCTCTGTCACCGGCAGACCCATCAGTACGAAGTTGCTGCGGTAGATGGCCTGAATCATCGCACCGCGGCTCCGGTCGCTTGGCTCGATTCGGCATACCAGCACCCAAGCCACTCCAAACACGGCGAGTACGAAAAGGCACGCCCCGATAATCAACGGCAAGTCGAAGGCCTCGGAGATGTCCGCCGAATACAGGTTCTCGAACATCAGGGCCGGAAACAGTGCCACGAATACCATTCGGTTGAACTTTCGGACATCCGCCTCTGTCAGGATATTGAATTTTCGAATCATCATGCCGACGACCAGATAGAGTATCAACGGAACGACAGCATTCAGACACACCAGAAAATTCTGTAACATGAAGCTACGCTTTCTACATCAACTTATCAATTTCTAAAGATTCTGAAGCACCAGATCCGCGAACTCCCGGCAGGTACCGCCGCCCGGCAATCCGGTCATTCTCTCCCCCAGATTCGCATCGGCTATGTCTAATGCTTTCTCGAGCTTCTGCGACTCCTCTACGTATCCGATATGAGACAGCATCATCGCTGTCGCCTTCATCAGGCTGGCCGGGTTCGCATATTCTTCGATACCCTCTTCGACCATTCTCGGTGCGCTGCCGTGAATGGCTTCGAACAGCGCATAGCTGCTGCCGATATTCGCACTGCCTGCAGTACCCACACCGCCCTGAATCTGTGCCGCTTCATCGGTGATGATATCGCCGTACAGATTCGGAAGTACAAACACCTGGAACTGACTGCGAATATCCTTGTTTACCAGGTTTGCCGCCATGATATCGATGAACCAGCTGTCCGTCTCGATTTCCGGATACTCTTCCGCCACTTCCTTGCAAAGACGCAGGAAGTCCCCATCCGTCTTCTTCATAATATTCGCCTTCGTGACGATAGAGACACGCTTCTTTCCGTTCGCACGTGCAAATTCGTAGGCCGCTCTCGCGATGCGAAGCGTTCCCTCTCGCGTTGTCACCTTGAAATCCACGTCCAGCGTATCGCCAATTCGAACGCCGCGGCTTCCCAGTGCATACTCCCCTTCCGTGTTCTCGCGGAAGAACGTCCAGTCAATTCCCTCGTCCGGAATGGATACCGGTCGAACATTTGCATACAAATCAAACGTCTTTCGGAGATACACATTTGCACTTTCCAGATTCTTTGTATTCATAGATGCATTCGGGGTGGTTGTCGGTCCCTTCAGCAGCACATCGCACTGCTGCATCTCCGTCAGGACTTCATCCGGCACCGTCTGACCCTTCTCCAGACGATTCTCCAGCGTGAACCCGTCAATCGTCCGAAGAACCACTTCTCCTGAAGCGATTTTATCCGCCAGCAGCTTGTTCAGTACTGCTTCTGCCTCTTTCATAATGACCGGACCAATGCCGTCACCTGCAGTCATCCCGATGACGACCTTGTCGGCATCCACACGATGCTTTGCCGCACCTGCAGACTCCCGGATTTCCTCATTTCGTGCGTATTGTTCTCTCAGCAACACCTCAAATTCTGCCACTGCCTTCTGTATATCCTTCTCAATCGCCTGGTTCACTCGAACGCCCCTCTTTCTTCTTAATCTATCTACCGCTATCTTTCCTTATCTGCCCACTCGACCCCGAGATTCTTGTCCGCTTCCTTTGCTACTTCCCGGTTGCCGCCGCATACTTCAATAATCCTCCGGCCAGCAGCATCTCTTTCTGACGGTCTGCCAACTCCATACGAACCGGAATTTCCTTATCTCCGGCATGCAGGATGAGCCGATCTGATTTTAACCCCTCGTGAACGTCCGAGAGGCGAAGCATCTCGCCCTGCTCGATAAGATCATAATCATCCGGATTCTCGAAGATGAGTGGCAGAATCCCGGCATTCACCAGGTTTGCCATGTGAATCCGGGCGAAGCTCTTCACGATGACCGCACGAATGCCGAGATAGAGCGGAGCCAACGCTGCGTGTTCCCGGGAGGAACCCTGACCGTAGTTGGAACCGCCGACGATGAGGCCTTTGCCCGCCGCCTTCGCCCGCTCCGGGAACGTCTCGTCTACAACGCTGAAGCAGAACGTCGAAATCTTCGGAATATTCGAACGGTACGGCAGCACCTTCGATCCGGCCGGCATGATGTGGTCGGTCGTAATGTTGTCCCCCACCTTGAGGATAACTTCCGCCTCAATGTTGTCTTCAAGCGGACGGGTTTCCGGGAATGGTTTGATGTTCGGGCCTCTCAGCACTTCAGCCTTCACCGCTTCTTCCGGCAATAGCGGCGGTATGAAGCCGCTGTCGTTAATGCGGAACTTCTCTGGAATCTCGACCTTGCCTACGGATGCCATGTCTGTCGGATCCGTGATGTATCCGGTCAGTGCTGACGCTGCAGCTGTTTCCGGACTCACGAGGTAGACCTGTCCGTCTTTGGTTCCGGATCTTCCGAGGAAATTCCGGTTAAAAGTACGCAGGCTCACACCGCCGGAGTTCGGCGAGAAGCCCATGCCGATGCACGGACCGCAAGTACATTCAAGAATTCGGGCGCCTGCGTCAATCATGTCCGTCAGTGCCCCGCACTCCGACAGCATTGCCAGCACCTGGCGAGATCCCGGGGAGATTCCCAGGCTGACGCCGTCGGCAATCTTCTTTCCCTTAAGCATTCTTGCCACTTTGACCATGTCAGCAAACGAGGAGTTGGTGCAAGAGCCGATTGCTACCTGATCCACTTTGATTGTGCCAAGTTCTCCTACCGGCTTCACATTGTCCGGGCTGTGCGGGCAAGCTGCCAACGGCTTGAGACTGCTGAGGTCAATGGTGTATTCCTCCGCATATTCGGCGTCGTCATCGCTTGCCAGCGGAATCCAATCCTCTTCGCGATTCTGTGCTTTGAGAAATTTCAAAGTCTCTTCGTCCGAAGGGAAGATCGATGTGGTGGCTCCCAATTCCGCCCCCATATTGGTAATGGTACAACGCTCCGGCACGCTGAGAGACTGAATGCCTTCACCGGCATACTCAACGATAGCACCTACGCCACCCTTGACAGAGAGCTGTCTTAACACCTCCAGAATGATATCTTTTGCGCTGACGTTGTCCTGCAGCTGATTCTTCAGGTTGACGCGAATCATACGCGGCATCGGAATGTAGTATGCGCCGCCACCCATAGCTACGGCAACGTCCATTCCGCCGGCACCCATGGCCAGCATACCCAGGCCGCCACCTGTCGGCGTGTGTGAATCCGATCCGATCAGTGTCTTGCCTGGCTTTCCGATGCGTTCATAATGAAGCTGATGACAGATTCCGTTACCCGGCCGCGAGAACCAGATCCCGTGCTTTGCCGCAACGCTCTGGATGTAGCGATGGTCATCGGCATTCTCAAAACCGGACTGCAGCGTGTTGTGGTCAATGTATGCCACCGAGCGCTCGGTTTTTACCTGTGGCACGCCCATCGATTCAAATTCGAGATAAGCCATTGTTCCCGTGGCGTCCTGCGTGAGTGTCTGGTCGATTCGGAGGCCGATTTCCTCTCCGGTCTCCATTTTACCCGACAGAAGGTGTGCCTCAATAATCTTCTCTGCAATCGTCTTTCCCATTTTTCTTTACTCCTTTATATCTACGCCTCTTCTATCTATTTCTCTCTACGCGAATTCTGTCTTTGATGCTCTTCTCCACCCTGTTTCTGTCTACTGCTCTTCCGCTTCAATATCGGAAGAAACAAACTGTTCAATCAGCTTGTCGATTTCCTTGCCACTGATGATAGAGGCACGGCCGTTTGCGTACTGCTCATCAATCCATTTCTTGATGTACTGAACCAGTGCACTGTGCTTGTTAACCTTGTGATCGCCCTCCAGATTATAGGACTCGTTGATCCAGAGCGCAACGCCGGCGGCACCGGAATTCTGGTTCAGCGATACCAGCGGAGGTCGCTTGAGGAATTTCTTCGTATCGAAGATATTGTATATTTCTTCATTCTTCAGCAGGCCATCGGCGTGAATGCCGGCACGGGTGACGTTAAAGTTCTCACCCACGAACGGCGTCTGCGGCGGAATTTTGTATCCAATCTTCTTCTCGTAGTAGCGCGCGAGATCTGTAATAACAGTGGTATCCATACCGTCCAGTGTACCACGGAGCTGAGCGTATTCGAAAATCATGGCTTCCATCGGCACATTACCTGTCCGCTCGCCGATGCCGAACAACGTGGTGTTGACAGCCGAACATCCGTACAACCATGCACTGGCGGCATTGACCACAGCTTTATAGAAATCGTTGTGACCATGCCACTCAAGCATCTCACTCGGTACGCCGCAGTAAGTCTGAAGACCGTATACAATTCCGGCCACGCTTCGCGGCAGTGCCGTCCCGGCATACGGAATACCGTAACCCAGCGTGTCACACATGCGGAATTTGACCGGCATGTTAGCCTGACGGGACATCTCCTGAATCGCTTTCACAAAAGGCACGACGAACCCGTAGAAGTCCGCCCGCGTCAGGTCCTCCAGATGACATCTCGGCATCACACCGGCCTCGAATGCGTCGCTGATGACCGACAGATAGTGATCCATTGCCTGCCGCCGCGTCATTCCCAGCTTCGTGAAAATATGGTAGTCCGAGCAGCTGACCAGGATTCCGGTTTCCTTCACGCCAATGTCGTGCACCAGCTTGAAGTCCTCTTTCTTCGCGCGAATCCACGTCGTTATCTCCGGAAACTCCAGTCCGAGCTCCTTGCATTTATCGATCGCCTCTCGGTCTCTCTCGCTGTATACGAAGAATTCCGTCTGTCGAATAATGCCGTTCGGCCCCGAAAGCTTCGACATCATCTTGAAAATATCCACAATCTGTTTCACTGTGTACGGTTCGCGGGATTGCTGTCCGTCCCGGAACGTGGTGTCGGTAATCCAGATGTTCTTCGGCATGTTGTACGGACTTCTCCGGAAGTTGAAGGATACCTTCGGCACTTCTGTGTATTCGAAGAACTCCCGCATCAAATTGGGCTCATCCACATCCTGCAGCTGATAACTGTACGGTTCCTGCTGCAACAGGTTGGACTTCTCACTCAGTTGAATTTCACTCATTACTTCTCACCTCAGCGCAGTGCCTGTGACACTGCGATTCCATACTCTTTCCTTAACTTATACCTTACTATACCTTCTCTGTACCTCTACATTAGCCATAAATTGTATACTTGTATTCTAACCTCCGCATCTCACCCTGTCAATGGACCTTGCTTCAATTTCTCAAGAATACCATTTCAAAACTTGTATGCAAAAACAAACTTCGGCGGCACCCCATCATCCGAGATGCCGCCTCATTATTCTCTTCCTCTTGCATCGAATTGTACTTCTATGCTCCCGTATGCTCCCGATTATAGGCCCGATTGCTGTCATCTCAACAGCGAAGACTGGCCTTTAAGCCTGGCTCGCCTGAAGCATCTTCTCTTTGAGCTGGTTCTCGATCTTTACGAGCTCTGCCTCCGCCTGCTGGCGCTTTGCACGGCCTTCCTCCTGAACCTTCATCAAATCATCGATCGTTGCAATCAATTCCTCATTGGTGTGCTGCAGCGTCTCCAGATCCACAATTCCTCTTTCGTTCTCTGTTGCGATGTCCACCGTCCCCTGGTGAAGCATCTCTGCGTTCTTCTTGAGAATCTCATTGGTGGTATCGCTGACCATCCGCTGTGCCTTTACGGCCTCCTGACCGTGCGCAACGCCCAGGGAGATAACCAGCTGGTTCTTCCACATCGGAATCGTGTTGATAATCGCAGTCTGAATCTTGTCATTCAGTGTAACGGCGTTGCTCTGCAGCAGTCGAATCTGCGGTGCATTCTGCAGGCATACCGTGCGGGTCAGGTTCAAGTCGTAGATCTTCTTCTCGAAGCGGTCACACATGCTTGCGTAATCCTTGGCATCCTGTGCATCCTCCGCAAGACCGGACTTCGCTGCCTTCTCCTTGAGTGCCGGAAGCTCCTCATCACGTGCCTTTTGCAGTGCCAGTTTGCCCGCTGCGATATACATGGTCAGCTCTTTGAAATAGATCTTATTATTCTCATAGAGCTTATCGTAGATAGCAATATCCTTGAGAAGCGTCTGGCGATGTGCTTCCAGAGACTCCGTAATGGAGTCGATGCCTGTCTCTACCTTTCCATAGTACGCCTTCAGGGTCTCCGCCTTGTTTGCGCTCTTGCCGAAAATTCCACTGAGGAACCCCTTCTTCTCGCCCGGCTGGTACTTGAGATCTGCCATCAGATGGCTCAGTTCCTCTCCGATTGCCCCAAGATCCTTGTTGCGCACCTGCTTCAAGGTCTCATCACTGAACTCTGACAGATGCTTCTGCGCGCCAATTCCGTAGGACACAATCACGTTCGAGTCGCGCAGATTGATTTTATCCGCATACTCATTGACCTGTTTAATCTCCTCCGGGGAGAATTTCTCCATGCGGAAAGCCTCCTCATCCTGCTTGTCCATCGATTGGACAACCGGCGCATCAATGGATTCGAGCTCCAGCATTGGAGCGATCACATCCACGTTCTTCTCTTCGAGCGCCACTTCGGTGGCCGGTGTTTCCAGCGGAATCGTCTCAACCTTCAGTTCCGGGATCAACTCTTCCTTCTTCTCTTCCATTACGTCTGCCATCGATCTTTTCCTTTCTTTAAAGTAAAATGCTAACGGATAATTCTATATAGATATAGCTCTGCCTAAAAATAGGTTCATTCTGTCCGCTTCTTCCGACTCTCCACAGAATTCGCCCGTCCGATGCCTCCGTCGAACCCCCTCTTGTGAGATCCGCATTTCGGTCGCCACTCGAGCCCCGGCATTTGTGCATCCGAAAAGAACTACTTCTTCGCGTTCAGGTCGAAATCCGAATCCAGCACGCCCTCGCTCGCCAATGTATTCTTTAGCACATCGAGCTCGATATCTGTGCCGAATTCGTCCCTTCTCACAATCTGTTCCTCGATATTCTCAAAGGCCTCATCCAGCGTCGCAAACATGTTCTTCAGCCTCTCTTTCATCTCGTCAGATGTGGTCGGTTTCACGTAACGTTCGATATACTCCACCGCCTTCGGAATGTATTTCGTCTTCATGTTCTGAATGCTCTTGTTGTCCTTAAGGTCTTCATTGCTCTTCGTTAGGATACAGATATTGCGAATGGAACGGTCAATGCTCTTCAAGGATCTTGCTACTTCCTCGTCGGTAATGGACGACAGATTGTCCTCCAGCACCAGATGATAGCGGTCTTCAATATCCATCGGTGCCGATCTTCTCGCCTTCTCGGCCTCTGCCTGTTTCTTGACCATCTCGTCTTTCATTGTCTGATCAATCGGAACGATCGGGTTGCCGTTCCAAGTCATGACAAGCAGGTTATATTCACCACTGATGTACGCGCTGATGCCATTGTTCGGTTCCGCCAGGAAGCCTTTTCTGATAAGCGTCTGAAGCTTCGAACGAATCTTCGACTCCGGCATATTGAGTGTGGAAGCGAGGAAAGAAAGTCTCGTATTGCCGCGGTGATCGACCAGCGGATCGAACTTCGTGCAATCGCTTCTCCAGATAAGAGCCTGCACCGTCAGGAATGCACCACCGACTAAGAACAAAGCCAAGGCCGCACAAGTTGCCCCGAAATCCGAACCATATCGTCCATGCAATATATTCGGCAAATACGAACATCCACAGATCAGAAGGAAGATTCCAAGCACCAGTCTCCACGTAGTCTTCACACCGCTCTTTCCGGTCGGGACGTATGCGGGAACGCCCCACATATAACTACCGACCGTACTTCCCTGGGTAGACGCTCCCCTATATCCCGCGGATGCGTTCCCGCCAGACGGGATCCCCGCATTGGCCATCGGTGCATTGTTGTAGATTTCATTGCGTCTAATCCGCAGAATGATCAGTCCAATCGCTACCGGCCAGCAGCAGAAGACGCAAAGAACAATGAACCACGTCTTCTCATAGAAAGGCAGCACTCGCGGCCCCCGGTAATAGACTGTGTTCGTCTGATAAGTCGCATTGCTCTGAGTCGTCCGTGTATTTGCGCTTCCTGCACCGTTCTTGCCATTAGATTCCTTTGCATAACCGGTGGCATTTGCGCTGCTATTCTGTACTCGCTGACCCTGTGCCGCGTCGATGCCGGCGCTCTGTGCCGCACCCATTCCGGCATTGTCGGTAGGGGTCGATACCGCTTCCTTGAGTTTCAATTCGCAGTTGCACTTCGGGCACATCAGCAAATCGTCCCCATACAGGGCATTACAATTCGGGCAATATTTCATATACTTCCTCCAGTATTCTCTCCAGATGAAATGTTGTCTAATTATATCATATGGGGATATCAAAAAAACATCTCTTCCGAGATGTTTTTGACAACAGCCATATAATTGGACAATGTCGCAAGGAAGGATTCTACTTTTGGAAAGCGGGCATCTATCGATGCGAGCGAAATCGGTCCTGCTCTGTTGCCGGAAACGTTACATAACAATCCAGGTTTTTTCAAAAAACAAAACGAATTTCTTCAAAAAGATAAAATAAGCTATTTCAAAAAAATAAAATAAGATTATTCAAAAACACAAAGCACAATACTTCAAAAACGCAAAACGCGATTGACAGAAATGAATCCTTGCTTATACTGTAATAGATAGGAGGTGTACTGCCATGCAACAATATTTTCCGCGAATCGTAGATAATGAACTGGCTCTAAGGTTGGAAGCCTTTGGTGCTACTTTAATTGTCGGCCCTAAATGGTGTGGGAAGACAACAACCGGACAGCAGCAAGCGAACAGCATTCTTCGGATGCAAGATCCCGACAAGAAGGCGGCCTATCTCGCGACTGCGGAAACGAAACCATCTTTGCTTCTCAAGGGCGATAACCCTCGACTGATTGACGAGTGGCAAATTGCACCCGTCCTCTGGGATGCGGTTCGCACCGCGGTGGACATCCGGCAAGAAGACGGCTTGTTCATTCTAACTGGTTCCACTTCTGTGGACGATAAGCAAATCATGCACACCGGAACTGGACGAATTGCTCGCCTCAAAATGTATCCGATGAGCCTGTACGAGTCCAGTGAGTCGAACGGACAGATTTCATTAAAAGTCTTGTTCGACCATCCGGATACCGACATCGACGGGATTAAGAGCTCGCTCTCTATCGAGCAATTAATCTATGCCGCATGCAGAGGTGGCTGGCCGGCAACACTTCGCCGTAAGAGCCGTGACGCCCAACTTCTGACAGCACGGGAATACATCACCAACATCTGCGAATCAGATGTTTCTACAGTGGATGGTATACAACGAAACCCTGTATGGACCGCCCTAATCTTACGTTCCTATGCCCGCAATATTTCAACTTTGGCAAAAAAAACCAACATCTTGAAAGACGTCTCCACCAACGCAGACAGCATAACAATGCCGACATTGGATTCCTATTTGAACGCACTGGAACGTCTGTTCGTGATAGAAGACATCGATGCCTGGTGCCCGGCTATTCGCTCTGCAACAGTAATCCGCTCCGGTAAGAAACGGGGGTTCACCGACCCATCGATTGCCGTAGCTGCAGTGGGTCTCACGCCGGAATATCTGGAGCAGGATCTAAAGACCTTCGGTTTTATCTTCGAATGCCTCGCCATCCGGGATCTGAGAGTCTATTCCTCTTCCCTGGGAGGAACGGTATCCTACTATCATGACCGCCTTGGTCTGGAAGCAGACTGCGTATTGCATCTTTCTGATGGAAGATACGCATTAATCGAATTCAAGCTGGGTAGCCGCGAAATAGAGGAAGGTGCTACGCACCTGCTTAAAATCAAGAAGCTAATCCATCAAGCCATCGAAGACGGTAATAGCGGCTTGCGAGAACCTGATTTGTTAATGGTTGTTACCGGCGGTGAGATCGCCTATACCCGCCCGGATGGAGTAAAGATTATCCCGATAGGGTGCCTCAAAGACTAGAAAAACATCTCTTCCGAGATGTTTTTCGTAACGTCCGTCCACACGGACCATATTCCAATTATCCTACAGGAACCATTCCGGCTCCTTTCGCTTATTCCACATTTTCTCCAGCGCAATCCGCGACGCCACGCACATCGGCCCGTGGAAGCCTCGCGAGTTGCTCGGACACGCCTTCACGCATGCCGTACAGGAAATGCACTTCTTCGAATTAACCTTCGTCACGTCCTTCGGATCTATCGCACCCATTGGACAAATCTTCGCACACTCGCCGCAATTCGTGCAGCTCTTGTCCGGCGTCGGATGAATCGGCAGTCTCAGGGGCGCCTTCGTCGGCATAGAACCCTTGATCGCCAGCGGGGCCGGCTTCGCGCGCATCTCCTGAATCATCGTACCGCAGAAACGGTGCAGCTTGCGTGACGTCAATTCGCAGAACTTCTTCAGCTGCTGAATGTCCTGATAATCCGGTCGCGACTCCGCAATGCGACGGAAAATTGCATGCTGCGAGATGAAAGCCCCCGCACTCAGCACATCGAACTTCTGATCCTCCAGAAATGTATACAGCTCATACAGCGCATCCCCATAGGAGCTGTTGCCGTAATCCACCACGCACACTGTCATAGTATGCGTGCCGTGCAGCTTCTGAATCATCTTCACGCACGGAAGCGGAATTCTCCCGTTGAATGCCGGCATTCCCACCACAACGATGGTTTCCTCGTCAAAAGTACAATCGTTCAGCATCGGATTCCGGAGGAGATCCACGAAAGACACAGTAAGACCGTCGATGCAGCTGTCATCCATGCGTTCGACGATTTCCTCTGCTATTTTCTTCGTCAATCTGGCTGTATCTCCCGAAGGACTGAAATACAGACCCACTACCTTGTTGATCATCCGTTCTCCCCTGATCTCATGCACTTTTCAACGCCACTTATCACTAAGAATTTTACCACATTGCACCCCTATAAAATGGCAAAAGTGTGAAGATATAATGGCTTGGAATCAAAAACCATTCTATCTTCACACCTCGTTCAGTTCGTCTCCCGCTATGTTATTTCGCGCTATCCCCTTCTGAGTTTCCAGAGCTTACGGAATCTTCGGACGCCCCAGCGTCCGCCGAAATACGCTTGCCATCGGTAGCGTCGTTTCCGGCGGACATCTCGCCTCCTGTCGATGCACTGCCGCCAGTCGTTCCGCCAGAGCTCTCGCTATCCGCGTTCTCACTGCCGGAACTGTCCTCACCGATGATAGTCTCAGAATTTCCGGCGTCCGGATTCTCCGGATCTACCGTTGTCTCCGGAACATATCCCGGAATCGGTTCGAAGGTGACGGCTACCGTGTGCTTGGCCTTCACATTCTTGATGGTGTAGGACGTTGCGGTCTTGCTGATGGAGACTGTCTTGCCATCGACCGTTAGCGTGCCAATCTGGTATCCTTCGTTCGGCGTGATACTGATGGTCGTGCTTTCGCCCCAGGCGACATCACGTGTCTCTCCGACAGTACCATTATCGTCGGAGGAAGTAGTCACCTGGAAGTAATCCTGATAATTGAGCCCTTTGATGCGTATAATCATCGCAACTCGCGGTTCTCCGTACGGGCCGGTAGTCGAGGTCTGCATCTTCGTTCGAATCAACGTACTTCCGTTCTTGCCGTTCGCCGTTGTCACCTTGCTGGCCTGATAATAGGTCATCTCCCCATCCACAATACCGGCATAGATCATCATATGATTACCGCGTCCATTGCTCTTAACCACAGAGATGATGTCCCCCTTCTTGAGCGAATTCGTTCCCGTTTTCTTGACAAGTTCAGAAGCCAGAATACCCTTCTTGGCGATGTAGATTCGCTGGATTTTCTTCGAATTCTTGATGTATTTGGCGTTCTTACCCTTGATACTCTGGCCTCTGACCCAGAACCGTTTGCCGGAAGCGATAACACCGTATTTCTGCAAACACCAGGAAGCGTAATCTGCACAGTGAAGGCGCGTTTTCTTTCCCAGAATCTTCCGGTAGAATTTCTTCTCGAAGTACGCTGTCGGACAGCCACTCTTTGAATAGAATCCATTGTTGTCCGCGATTCGATTTGTCACCGCCTTGCAGGAGGCTAACCATTCGTTGACGTTCATGCTCCGCGAAGCTGCGTAGGTATCCTGTGGAACCATCGCAACCGCAGATACCAGCATCAGAGTGAACATCAGAAACTTCAAGAACTTTCGGATCCGCATCATTTGCGCTCCCCCGCGCTTATTTGCGTTGTGCGTTCCGTGAATTTCCCCTGCGTTCCTGAGTTCACCTGGATTGCTTGTTTTCATTTCTTCTCTCATGGCTTTCTCTTCCATTCTCTTCCTTCTGCTCGTCTTCTCGCTCTTGTCCTCATAATTTATATAGAATTCATTGCTTATCCAGGATTCTAATACCGTAATCCTCTCCCTGTCAATAGCTTTAAACCAATGGTTTAGAGCCGTATCTCCCTGTAACGCAAAAGGCCCGCAGCCCCCGCCCCATCGGGCGAGTCTGCGGGTCATGAATTTAGTTTTGGCCGGGAAACCAGATTCTCAGGTAACGGATGTTCCCGGTTGATTGAATAATCCGGCACGAAGTAATCCGAGGCTGTGCTCGTCGAGTAATCCGAATCCGAACAATTCTCGATTAATCAAAGCAACACTCAAATAATCAAAGTAGCGCTCAAATAATCAAAGCAGCACTCAAAATCCTACTTCAGGTTATACTCCTTCTCCCATCTCTCGAAATAGTCGATCTGCATCGCGTGCTTGACGGCTGCCATGGTTTTCTCTGCCATTGCCACCGCATCTGCGGTGCCGGCTCTTAAGACCTCTACCACCTCTTCCGGATGCTGCTCGTAGTATGCTCTCCGCTCGCGAATCGGTGTGAGGAAATCGTTGAGCACGTTGAAGAGGAATTTCTTTACCTTCACATCGCCGAGTCCGCCGCGGGTGTAGTGCGCCTTCAATTCGTCCAGGTTCTTGTATTCCGGCAGATGCTTCTCGAAATCCGCATCCGTACAGAACGCGTCAAGGTACTGGAACACGGTGTTGCCCTCCAGATGGCCCGGATCGCTTACCTTCAGGTGAGTCGGGTCCGTAAACATTCCCATTACTTTCGTTCGAAGCTCCTCTTCCGAATCCGACAGATAGATGGTGTTCCCGAGAGACTTGCTCATCTTCGCCTGACCGTCGGTACCAGGCAGTCTCATGCAGGATTCATTCGGTGGCAGATAGATCTCCGGTTCTACCAGCACTTCCCCATAGATGTTGTTGAATCGGCGAACGATCTCGCGGCACAGCTCGAGCATCGGCTCCTGATCCTCGCCCACCGGTACGGTCGTCGCCATGAATGCGGTGATGTCTGACGCCTGGCTCACCGGGTAGTTGAAGAAGCCCATCGGCACACTGTCGCCAAAACCGCGCATCTGGATTTCCGACTTGATGGTCGGGTTGCGCTGCACTCTCGCAACGGTCACCAGGTTCATGTAGTACATGGTCAGCTCGTGGAGCTGCGGTACCATGGACTGAATCATGATGGACGTGCGCTTCGGATCAATCCCGACCGCCAGGTAATCCATGGCGACCTCCATCACACTCTCACGTACCTTCTGCGGATTCTCGGCGTTGTCTGTCAGCGCCTGCGCGTCCGCGATCATGATGAAGACTTTCTCGAAGTCTTCATCCTTCTGAATTTCGAGTCGCTGTCTCAGCGAACCCACGTAATGTCCGATATGAAGTCTGCCGGTCGGTCTGTCGCCGGTCAGCATAATTTTATTACCTGCCATAATCCTATCCTCCTTGGCTAAAAACACATTGATTCTCGTCTGAATATTCCGATCCCGATAGCGCTTTCGTCGGCTACGGTTGCCATCAGTCTGATACCGCTACCCGCATTTTCGGGCCTGTCGGCCGGCACCGCCTGCGCGTCGCAAGCTCAAGCGCTATCGGGTCGTTGTCGGGTCATAGTTTGTACGTATTCAGTCTACCATCGCTTGTGTTCCAGAGATGTCGGATCAATTGCAATCTCCTTCATTAATCTTATCTCCCCTTCAATAGTTTCCTTAATAATTTACACCTTTACCATGCGCCGCGTCAATCCTACAGCACGTCAATCATTTCACGGCGGATTTTCTTCGTATACAGGATCGACAGGATCACGCCAATCACCTCTGCAATCGGGAATGACCACCACACGTAATCCACATTGCCCAGCTGTGCCAACAGATACGCCGCCGGGATCAGCACGACCAGTTGGCGGACAATGGATATGTTCATGCTGTAAATACTCTTGCCCAGTGCCTGGAACATGCTGCCTTTCATGATCGCATAACCGGCGATCGGGAATCCAATCGCAATCGTCCGAAGTGCCGGAACGCCGATTTCGAGCATCTGTTCGGATGCGCCGAAGAAGGACAGAAACACCTGCGGAATCGTCCAGAAGAGCACGACACCCACCACCATGATGCATGCAGCATACTTCGTGCTGAGGTGACCGGCCTCTACCAACCGTTCCTTCTTTCGTGCACCGTAGTTATACGCAATCAGCGGCACGACGCCGTTGTTCAGGCCAAATACCGGCATGAAGATAAAACTCTGCAGCTTGAAATACGCACCAAACGCCGCTACCGCCGTAGTGCTGAACGCCGCAAGAATCAGGTTAAGGAACAGCACCATCACTGAGCCCACCGATTGCATGATAATGGAAGGAATACCAATGTGGTAGATTTCTTTGATGATCGCGAAATTCGGTCGAAACCCGCGAAAATTCAGCGTCAATTCCTTGTTGTACTTAATATTGAGAATCAGACCCAGTGTCGCACCGAACGTCTGTCCGAAAACCGTCGCAATCGCCGCTCCGGCAACGCCTAATTTCGGTGCCCCTAAGAGTCCGAAGATCAGAATCGGATCGAGAATGATGTTGATCACGGCGCCGCTTCCCTGGATCAGTAGGATAAAAGCAGTTTTACCGGTGCTCTGCATTAACCGTTCCACCACCAGCTGCAGGAAAACCATGATGGAAAGCAGGCACACGATGCGAAGGTATGTCGCTCCGTACTCAACAATCTGTTCATTGTCCGTCTGGAATTCCATAAAAGGTCTCGAAGCACTGCCAATTAACAAAAACAGCGCATAACTTACAAATGCCAGGAAGAATCCGTTCTGCGCGACCTTGTTGGCCTTCTCAAATTTCTTCGCTCCCAGATAGCGGGAAATCAAGGCGCTCATGCCGACTGCCGTACCGATGGCGAAAGCCATCATCAGAGATTGCACAGGAAAACACATAGACACTGCAGTCAGTGCGTTCTCGTTGAGATGTGCCACGAAGATACTGTCCACAATGTTGTAGGCGGACTGCACCAGCATGGATATCATCAGCGGGAAGGACATTTTGAGAAGAAGTCCCCGCACCGGTTCGACGCCCATGCGATTCTCTTCTCTCTGTTCGTGCGCTTCCTTCTCCTGCCAGGCGTTCTCCTGGGACGTTATGTCCTGTACGGAAGATTCGGTCACTGCATTCGAATGAGAACCTGTGCGGGAATTGCTTTCTTCTTCTTTCTTAGTCTTTGGCTCTTCCCATGTCTCATTTCCTGCAATTTCCTCTGCAGTATTCTGTTTCATATTATCTTCCATTAAACTGTCTTTTCTTATTTCTCTACTCATAATCTCCTGTTCTGTGTCTCCCGTTCTGACTGAAGCCCTTCTTTGACATCTGTATTCCATTCATACCCCTCTACGATACCCTCTTGACGGGCTCGCAGGCAATACCGAATCGGTGCAATCCTTCATTTTCGGTAAAGGATTATCTTTCAATGTTTTAATTTATTTTAACATATTTTTTTAGGGAATTGGGACAAAAGAAACATATTTTTACCCTAATTTAACATGAAATTACGATGTTTTGACGCCGGATTGTATCTATCCAAGTACATAAATTATGGTTGACCGGCCGGTTTTTGCAAAGCGTTTAATTTTTGACACAAATTTTTTAAGATTTTTTTGTTGACAGAAACAGTTTTCTCGATTAATATATACCCATGATTCTTGTGAAAACAATTGAAAGAGTCATTATGAATCTGCAAGGTTATTATAATTATAGGAGGTTACACACATGCAAGGATTTACCCAGATGCTCGGAACAATTGACGGGTACGTATGGGGCATTCCAATGCTGGTACTGATTATGGGAACTGGCCTGCTTCTGACTGTACGAAGCGGTTGCCTCCAGATCCGCCGGCTTGGCAAAGCTCTCAAGTACATGGTTCACAACGAAGAAGGCGGCGAAGGCGAGGTTTCCAGTTTCGCGGCGCTGAGCACCGCACTGGCGGCGACTGTTGGAACCGGTAATATCGTCGGTGTAGCCACCGCTATCGGAACAGGTGGTCCCGGCGCACTCTTCTGGATGGAAGTTGCGGCTTTCCTGGGAATGGCTACCAAGTACGCCGAAGGTCTTCTCGCCGTTAAGTACCGCGTGCTTGACGAGAACGGAAAGGCGCTGGGCGGACCGTTCTACTATATTGAAAGAGGTCTCGGACCGAAGTGGAAATGGCTGGCAAAGCTATTCGCATTCTTCGGCGCTGCTGCTGCTATTCTCGGTATTGGTACGATTACACAGATTAACTCCATTACATCGGCAGTTGGTCGTGTATTCGATCCGAACTCGGAACACATTGCGTTCTCCATCGGAGGGAATTCCTATTCCTGGACAACGACCATTGCCGCTATTGTTGTTACATTAGTATGTGCACTGGTTGTACTGGGCGGAATCCAGAGAATTTCCGCTTTTGCTTCTCTGGTCGTTCCGGCTATGATGGTTCTGTACGTTGTCGTATCGGTTGCCGTTCTGGTCTACAACTACGCAGAAATTCCAAATGCACTGGTTAAAATCGTTCGCGGTGCATTCGGACTCGATGCTGTGACCGGTGGTGCACTCGGTGCCCTGCTCGTCGCAATGCAGAAGGGCGTTGCAAGAGGTATCTTCTCTAACGAATCCGGTCTGGGTTCTGCTCCGATCGCAGCCGCTGCTGCACAGACTAACGAGCCGGTTCGTCAGGGTCTGGTATCCATGACGGGAACATTCCTCGATACCATCGTTATCTGCTCCATGACTGGTCTGACCATCATTCTGACCGGATCTAACGAAGTAGGTCTCGAAGGTGTAGACGTTACCATCCGTGCATTCGGTATCGGTCTTCCATGGAGCGAAGCCGCAGGCGGCGTATTCCTGATGATCTGCCTGACATTCTTCGCTTTCACCACCACACTGGGATGGGACTACTACGGCGAACGTTGTCTGGAGTACTTCACCAACAAGAACATGCGAGCAGTAAAGATCTACCGTTATCTCTACATTTTGGCAGTATTCATCGGACCGTTCCTGACACTCGAGTTCGTATGGACACTGGCAGACATCTTCAACGGCCTGATGGCATTCCCGAACCTGGTTGGACTCTTAGGACTGAGCGGCGTTGTTATTGCTGAGACCAAGAGCTACTTCAAGAGACTGGATGCCGGTGAGATCGACGAAGGAGAGAAGTTCCGCAAGAAGGTAAAAGCATAATTCATGCATTCGGATTCTTCCGAATACCTACAAAACAGTTATCCTATATTCATCAATCTATACAGCGAAAAGGCCTGTAACCCCATGGGTTACAGGCCTTTTCGTTTGCTTCGTTTCGTATGGTGCTTCGATCTGTTAGGAAGGGATCTGTGTCTCTAGTCGTCGTTGCTGCCGAAAATCTGTTCCAATACGCTTCTCCTCTCTATGCTCTGAAGTTTCGCCTTGATATCCAGGCCGGCAGCATATCCGACCATGCGTCCGTCCGCACCGATGACGCGATGGCACGGAATGATAATCGGAAGCGGATTCTTATTGTTCGCCATACCAACGGCTCTGCAGGCTTTCGGCTTCCCGATGGCTTTCGCTACATCACCGTAAGAGCAAGTCTCTGCATAGGGGATATCCAGAAGAGCCGTCCACACTTCCTGCTGGAATTTCGTGCCCTTCATCCGAATCGGAATCGTGAATTCTTCCCGCTTCCCCTCCAGGTATTCCAGTATCTGTCGTTTCGCTCTTACCAGCACCGGATTAGTTACCGTGTTGGCCGAAAAAATCGAATCGACGCTTCCGTTTGCGGAACAAGAGATGTCGTTACCTTCAGGGCCGAGATTCTCATTATGAATAAAATCCACCCCTACAATCGCCTGATTCTCTGCCGTAACCCGAAGTTTACCAATGATTCCTGTCTCAAATGTAATGCTTTCCATATTGCCTCCTGATTGACATCCGCCGCCTCTTATGCTGCGATTATATATTACATTCAGATGGCGATTCAATAGATCAAAAGGAAATGGGACCGCATTCATCCATTTGAGTACCTTTGTGCCCGCGTTCGTAAACCGTTAGCCCGGATTTGTAAACTTTTCGGGATATTCTGCAGGATAGGGGATCTGCATGGTTGCAGACAGTCGAATCCACATTTCCCGAATTC
Organism: Acutalibacteraceae bacterium; assembly: GCA_963656785.1. Lineage (GTDB taxonomy): Bacteria > Bacillota > Clostridia > Peptostreptococcales > Anaerovoracaceae > Mogibacterium_A. Next base: position 36,369 of record CAVKJB010000018.1, read on the forward strand.
CGAATCTTACATTGCATCGTGTTCTGTGATTTCCCGGATAGATTTTTTCTAAAACGGTTGTTACACCTATTCATTCATCTTCAAGGCATCCGTCATCGGAATCCTCTGGATTCGGCGAAGCAAGATGCGGGATACAACGAAGTAAGACGCCATGCCGATGATTATGATTTCTGCAAAAACCTTGGCCGGAACGCAGTAAGTAATCCATCCGGTGTAACTCTGCATCATGGCGTAGAAAATCACTCGAAACACATAGTACGAGAGAACTGTGCAGATGATCAGCGACACGATGGAGACAATTCCGGTGGCGTGACTGTAGATCTCGCCGGCCTCTGCATCCGTATATCCCAGGATCTTAATCAGTGAGATGGATTTCCCGTTGCGATCGATGGATATTTTGGCCAGCAGGTACAGTATCAGGATGTACAGTGCCACGGTGAATCCCTGGAGGATACTCATCATGTTCCCCATAGAGGAGTTTAACTGATCCGCTGTCAGCGTCAAATCCTTCCGCGTGATGGTAGAGGCAATGAATTTGTCGTTCAGTTCATCGAGCTTGTGATCACACATGTATCCAATATAGTAGCCAGGTTCATTGTCAAAGACTTCGTTGTACGTATCCAGTGGCAGGAAGATGCACAGCGTGGACGGGTATTGGAAGGTTCTCTTCAAGATAAAAGTGTAGCTCTTCCCATCGTATTTATCTTCGAGCGTAATCTTATCGCCCTCCTTCAGACGGTATTTGTCCATGTAGCTGCTGGATGCGAGCACTGGGATTTCCTCCGCATTTCCGTCCGCCTCGACAAGGTTTCCGCTGAAATACCGGGAGTTTTCCCGGATCCCGTACACGCCGATTTCTTCGCCATTCTCGTTATCAAGCGATGTGTAAGCGTACTTCTCAGCCGCCTCGTCCTCCACGTAGTATTGCGTCTTCAGAAGGTACTGATATTTGGCAAACTGGCTGTTCACGATGTCATCTTTGAAGGAGTCTATCATCGGTTTCATTCCGAAGCCAAAAATCATCAGTATCGAAGCCATGAAAATCCCTACGAAAAGTGTCGCATACGCGCTCTTGTTCTGCACGATGACTCTCATGCGAAAACGCCCCTTGAAGGTCCAATTCGGAAGTCTAATGGCGTTCCTAGATTTCTTTTGACGGCGAAGCTCCCCCCGGAGGAACTGAAGCGGTTCGCAGTGTAGGGCACCCCCGATGACCACGAGGTTGACAACAAGGATAATCAGCACCGGTACCACCGTGGTCTGCAAGAAAGCCGTAATATTCCACTTCGTTACATAACTTCCCAGCGAATAGCTGTGATAATAGATATTGACGATGAGTGTTTTTAAGCAGGTATATCCAAGAATATTCCCGACGAACCCCGCCGCGACTGTGATCGCGGTCGGCAAGAGCAGGTAGTGTCCCAGCAGCTCTCGGCGCGAATAACCGGAGGCCATCAAGGTGCCGATCGTCTTCGCCTCATTCTCGATGGTGCTTCGCGTGGTGATGCCGAAAATGAACGCAATAATCACGATGACGATATACAGGAACCACTGCATGATGGTTCGGTCGCCGGAAATGTCTTCCGGTGCGAAATTGATCGCATTGCTGTCCGGTCTCGCCACGATGTCCGACAATGTTCCTTCGCTCGACAACAGCTTGATAATATCCTCGGATTTATCCTGCTGCTCCTTGTCCGTCAATGTCTGATCATTATTACGCCATGCGTAGCAATACTTGATCCCCGCGGTACTCAGATTGCTCCACTCGGTGTCCGTAACGATAGCTACAGAGAAATGGTTCGCATCAAACATCATGTCGGTATTGTTCTTGTACAGGGAGGTGTAATCCGAGAAGGATGTCAGCCCGCATACGGTGTATTTCTTATTCTCCACGGTGATGACGTCACCAATGGAGATATCGTTGTTTGCCGCATACAGACGATCCAGCGTAATCTCGCTGTCCTTCTTCGGCATGCTTCCCTTCATGCATTCCACCAGGTTGATGGATTTGCGGTTTCTGTACACGCGAATATCATCGCCTTTGTGCGCACCGGCAGTAACAGTTTTATCCTTGTAGAACTCTGCTTCAATCTTGACGTCCGCGTTCTCTTCGATGCGTGCAATCACGTCACCGTCCGCATCTCCAATCATGGTGCCGAACAGTGTGTCTAACATGTTGCTCGAAGACATCGCCGACGGGTTCTTCGCCAGGTCCACGTCTTTAAGATCACTCAACGTGTCCAGCGCACTGCCGCCCGCTTCCGCGCTCAGGATAAAATGCCCATTCTCCACGTTCGATTCATCCAGATTCGCCGTTACAGATGCGCTCATACTGCTGTTCCCAACCATATACCCGCAGGTAAAACCAATCATGATAATCAGGAAAAAGAAAAGTACTACGTACTTTCCGGCGTCCGTCTTCAGTTCCCGAGGGATCCTTCTGTACAGGGGATTTCTCATGTCAACACCCCCCTCTACCATTCGAGATCCATTGCGCTGATCGGATTTTCGTTCTTCTCGTTCGTGCGAATGGTTCCATCATGCAAGCGAACGACCTGATTTGCCATCAAACGGATGGCATCGTTGTGTGTAACGATAATGATAGTATTGTGATACCTCCGGTTAACATCGCCAATTAATTTCAGGATTTCTTTGGAAGTTCCGTAATCGAGCGCACCGGTCGGTTCGTCGCAGAGCAGGAGGCTCGGGTTCTTCACGATAGCGCGACCGATAGATGTTCGTTGCTGCTGTCCGCCGGAAAGCTGATTCGGGAATTTGTTCTTGTGCGCGGCCAATCCCAGGAGATCAATAATCTCGTCCACATCCAGCGGATTCTCACTGAGGTATGCGCCCACCTCAATATTCTCCCGGACCGTGAGATTCGGAATCAGATTGTAGGATTGGAAGACGTATCCTAGGTATCGGCGCCGATAGTCCAGCAGCTCCCTCTCCGAAAGCTCTTCGAGTTTCGTCCCTTCCAGTACCAGGCTACCGCTATCCGGAGTCTCGATTCCTCCCAGAATGTTAAGAAGCGTGGATTTTCCGGAACCGGATGGACCTAAGAGGACACAGATGGATCCCTTCTCAATGTCACAGCTTAAGTTCTTGAGAACCTCTACGCGGCTGTCTCCGCTTCCAAAGCCTTTGTTTATACTCTTCATCTCTAAATACATCGCTGACACCCTCTCTTCAGTTAGATACATCCAATTCAAGTTAGTTAAAGTTAACCAAATCCATCATATCATTTATTTAGCTGTTGTCAAGGCTGAAACCCTTGTATCTTCGCATATTCCCTTGTATAATAGGTGTGTTTGATTGGCAGGAAAGACGCTGTAATTTGAACAACTTGCAGCAGGAATCACAAGGAGAAAACAATGGACTACAAAATGAATATCGCAGGTCTGGACAGACACCTTCCGCTCTGTCCGGTAACAGATGACTTATACATTGCTGCTTTTATCCTGTTTAACGATGTGGAGCTCACCACCGCGTGCGCTGCCGCGTTGCTGGAGAAGGCACCGGAATTCGACGTAATTATTACGGCGGAGTCGAAGGGAATTCCGCTCGCTTTCGAGATGGCGCGTCAGGCCGGTAACCTGCCTTACATCGTTGCGCGCAAAGGCAGCAAGCTATACATGCAGAACGTGGTGAAGATTGATGTTCGATCCATCACAACAGATCACGTTCAGACCCTGTGTCTGGGCAGCGACGAACGCGATGTCATGAAGGGCAAGCGCATCCTGATTGTCGACGACGTTATCAGCACCGGCGAATCGCTCCACACGCTGGAACAGCTCGTGGAGCAGGTTGGTGGCAATATCGTTGGCAAGATGACAGTTCTTGCGGAGGGCGACGCTGCAGATCGCGACGACATCATCTTCCTGAATCCGCTGCCGCTGTTCCATGCGGACGGGACAGTGAAGGAATAACTTGTTCCGACAGAACGACACATAGCACACAAAGGAGGGCCGGCATAATGCCGGCCCGTTATTGTTATGTTAGCTTACTTCGTATAAGCGAAAGCCGCGGATATCACACCCGCGGCCTTCCAACTTTTTCTTGAGAAACAGACGCCACCCCCACGATTGTACGAGCTCGACATCAAGGCGCATTCTCAAATATAGTTTACCCCCCCGATATTTTGTCAAGCGTCTAACAGTTTATTATTTTAAGTTGTTTTTTAGTTTTCGTTGAATTCTCTTTTCTGGTTAAAAAAATCAGCGTCCGCACCTTCCAGTGCGGACGCTACCATTTAAAGCCTTATATTTCTGTCATTTCAGGTCGTATCGTACCCCGAGCACATGTTCCCGCCGACTATACTTAGCTACCAACCCGGTCGGTATATCAACCTTTTCTTCATGCATTCGCCAGTGCCGCTTATTCTCATATAATTCGACCTACTTCGCCTGTGCATCGATCTTTTCCTGCAGTTCCTTACCCTCTCGCACTTCCTTCTTCGTCCACTTCTTCGCCTTGCACACTACGATATAGCGTGCATCATCATAATCATACGCACATGTACTCAACGTAATCAGCTTATCGTCTGTCGTTACCGGAATCTCGCTCTGGCTGACGTCCAGTTCGGACTTCTGATAGACATAATCGATATATGCCTGCTTCTCCTTATCCGATGAAAACTTCCATTTGTACGTGCTTTCATCTGTGGCTCTCGTGATATACGCCGAGAAAACCAGCAGATGATAGTTTCCCTCCGGCGTCGCAAGTTCGAGCGTCTTGTGATTGTCGTAGTATCCGGTTTCTTTCGTATATCCGCGGAGGCATCGGAACATACTGCCATCCTTCATGTGATGACCGTAGATGATGCTGTTAAAGCCCGCAAAATCGCTCTCACATCGATAATCCACAAAGAGCGTGCCGCCTCCGCCCCACTTCTTGTCGAAACGCGTGTGAAGATAAGCGTCGTTGTCGTCACCTTGCACCACCGGATAGTTGATGACTGTATCCTTCTGATAGATCCAACCCTGAATGTCGGAATTCACCTTCTCCAGGGCCGTCCAGTCAATCACTCCGGTGAACTGGTTCGGGTCCACCTTTGCGACATCCTGGCTGATGCTGTCGTAAGCATGTCTGGACTGATAATAATCCCAGTATGTTGATCCAATTTTGTATCCGCACATGAGAATGATACCGATCAGGCAGACGGTGATGACGTTCATCGCTCCGTTCCGGATGCGCACGCTGAGGCTGGCATTCTTCATCGCCTCCTTGCGAGCTTTCTTCGCGGCCTTCCTCGCCGCCTTCTTTTCTTTGCGCGTCATTTTCTTATTACTCATATCTCTCTCCAATACCGGATTTCTCCGGTGGGTGAATTCTATTTTTAGCAGAAAGTGGAAGAACCCACACTTACGATAAATTGTATCACCGCCCTCTGGTGTTTGCAACTTTACAAGGGTAGCCAAATCGTTTAGGATAGAAATGTAGAATTATCCAAATGAGAATTGAGGTATTGTATGAATAATATGATGAAGCTTCAGAACGGCAGCGACATTCGCGGCATTGCACTCGCCGGAATCTCCGGTGAGGAGGTAAATCTCGACAGCTACGATGCCATCGCCATCGCGGAGGCATTCGTGTACTGGCTGGCTCTCCGTAAGCAGAAGAGTGAGTACGACCTGAACATCTGCATCGGCTGCGATTCGCGGCTGTCCGGCGAGGATCTGAAGCGGGACATCATGCGCGGCATCTGCATGATGGGATCCCACTGTGCCGACGCCGGTCTGGCGTCGACGCCTGCCATGTTCATGTCGACGGTCCTGCCGGTATACGAGTTCGATGGCGCAATTATGATTACGGCCAGTCATCTCCCGTGGAACCGTAACGGTTTCAAATTTTTTACGGATGAGGGTGGTCTGGAGAAAGAGGACATCACCGCTATTCTGAAACGCGCGTCCACCATTCACCCGATTGCCGAGCACTACGAATGCGAGGACGTAAATCTGATGGAGATGTACGCGGCGCACCTGCGCTCCCTGATTTCCCGCAAGGCCGGGGGCAAGCTCGACGGCATGAAAATCGCAGTCGATGCAGGTAACGGGGCCGGTGGCTTCTTTGCCGAGCAGGTACTCGCACCGTTGGGTGCGGACATCAGTCCGAGCCAGTTTCTCGAACCGGACGGTCACTTCCCGAACCACATCCCAAACCCGGAGAATTCGGACGCCATGGCCTCCATCTCTGCCCGGGTAAAAACAAGCGGCGCCGACCTGGGCATCATCTTCGACACCGACGTGGACCGCAGCGCCGCTGTCACCGGACAGGGAACTCCGATCAGTCGGAACGCCATTGTCGCACTCGCAGCTGCGCTGGAAGCACCGGAGCATCCGGGTGGTACAGTCGTCACAGACAGCATCACCTCCGATGAGCTGCGAGTCTTTCTCGAGGAAGACCTTGGCCTTCATCACTACCGTTACAAGAGAGGCTACCGAAACGTTATCAACAAGGCGATGGAGCTAAAGGAACAGGGAGAGGATGCATTCCTTGCCATCGAAACATCGGGGCACGCTGCTTACGCCGATAATTATTTCCTCGATGACGGTGCACACCTAGCCTGCCTTATCGTGGCCGCGGCCACACTCCTTAAGAAGGAAGGGAAAGGAATCGAGAGTCTGATTGAGAAGCTGGAGTCTCCGGCAGAAGAAAAGGAATACCGCTTCGCATTGGATCCGGAGAACTTCGTGCAGATTGGAACGGACATTCTGAATGGCATGGCGGATTGGGTTTCGAAGACAGATGGCCTCTCGCTCGAGGAGCCGAACTACGAGGGTGTGCGGGTAAATTACGTGCTGAACACTACCGAGACCCCTGAAACGAATAAAGGGGATGCGAAAAAGAATACGTCCCCTGACGCGAATGAAAACGCGCCCCATAATACCGAAGGTACACGAGATGATGATAACGAGACCGACAAAGCTATCAATTCAAATCAAGAAGGGAATATAGTCGTATCCGGCTGGTTTCTGCTCCGCAAATCCCTGCATGACCCTGTGCTCCCACTGAACGTGGAATCCGGGACGCAAGGGGGCATCCGTGAGGTGCTTCCGCTGATTCGCGGATATCTGTCACAGTTCGATGGAATCGATCTGTCCATTCTTGATCAGTAAGCGTAAGAGATATACACCCGTGGGTGTTCTCACCTGCAGGTGTTAATCTCTTGAAAAACCGAAATAACGATTAGAACCGATGAAAGCCCGCCCAGGTAATCCTGAGCGGGCTTTCGTGTTAGTGTTTTATTGTAATCTTTGTGCATTCCATATGCACCGCTGAATTACAATTCCAGCTGCTTACGTTACGAGATTACTTCGCACCGTTTCTGCGTCTTCTGGAAACCATGAACAGCTCTGCTGCCAGTGCCGTCAATCCCATGAATCCATAGAGAACGACATTGCTGTCGTCACCGGTATCCGGGGTATCTTTCGCCTTGGTAACTTCCAGTTCACCGATTTCCGCGACGATGGTGTAGTTGCTCTCAACAGCAGTTCCATCCCATACGATTTCGTAGGTGTTGTCGGATTTTCCAACCTTCGTCTGCGTGCCGGTGGTCTTGAAGGTTAAGGTCTCGCCTTCAATCAGGCCGGAAATCGTTCCCTTCTTGGTCAACGGCTCGCCGTCATAAGTCTTCTTCGCGGACGGGGTAACCACCTTGAGGGTTGCCGGGGTAATGGTGATCGTCTCGGTTCCTTCTACATATCCTTCGTAGTTGCCCTTGTCGTCGTCGGAGACTCTTACCTTAACGGTCTTCGAATCTGCAACGTTCGTTGCGGTGATTTCCTTGTAATCTTCCGTCCAGGTCTTGCCATCAACACTGTACTCAATCTTGAGCCTGTTCTTGCCCAGGCTGTCCTTTGCGGTTGCCTCTCCAGCTGCGAGCGGCGTACCGTCGTATACTTTCTCGGTATTCTTCGGTGTTAGCTCTACGTAGTTGGTAATTTTAGCCGGAGTAATGATAAGCTGGCCATCCTTGATGACGAACTTCACATTGGTGAAGTTCGTGTTCGTGTTCTTGAAGGCCTCTGGCTTCAGCTCCATGTCGTAGGTGCCGACATCCGTGCCGGTGACTGTTGCATTTCCGCTGAATTCAAAGTCTTTCTTATCGCCTTCCACGTAGTAAATGTCATCATTGCTGCTTGCATCGTATCCGGTCACCTTCTTCTCGGTACCGTCATAGGTTTCTGTACCGCTGTGTTCTGTAATCGTCACAACGATTTCCCTCTGTACCGGAGTGATCGTCAGCTTGCCCGGCTTCGTCGTTACTTTGTAATTCTTCGTAACATCATTACCCTTAGCATCTTTGATAACTACCTCACCGCTGAATTCACCGTCATATTCGCCGACATTGGTACCCTTTGCAGAATACGTCAGTTCGGAATACTCGTGACCGTCAACCAGACCATTCTGAGTAATTCCTGTGATTTTCTGCTCTTCGCGGTTGTATTCCCTGCTTGCCGTCTCACCCTTGAAGGTCACTGCCTTCTCGGTGATCTTCAGCTGGCCGTCTTCGATAACGAACTTCACATTGGTGAAGTTCTTGTTCGTGTTATCGAAGTCTGATGCCTTCAGCTTCATGTCATAGGTGTCGACATCCGTTCCGGTTACCGTCGCATCGCCGCTGAATGTAAAGTCTTCTTCGGTGTACTTCGCATTATTGGTGCTTACGGTATAACCTGTCACCTTCTTCTCGGTGCCGTCGTACTCGTAAGTGCCGCTATTCTCTTTGATGGTTACAACCACTTCATCCGTAATCGGTGTGATCGTCAGGGTACCCGGAGTCTTCGTTACATCATAGTTCTTGGTAACGTTGTTGCCTTCCTTGTCTGTAATGACCAGGCTGCCGCTGAATTTTCCGTTGTAATCACCAACATTCGTTCCCTTTGCAACGTATTCCAGCCCAGAGTACTTGTGTCCGTCAACCAGACCGGCATCAGTGATCTTTGTGATTTTCTGTTCCTCGCGGTTGTAGACCTTGCTTGCCGTCTCACCCTTGAAGGTCACTTCCTTCTTGGTGATCACCAGCTGTCCGTCTTCGATGACGAACTTCACCTTCTTAAAGTTATCGTTCTTGTTATCGAAGTCCGATTCCTTCAGCTCCATGTTAGAGGTGCCGGCATCTGTTCTGGTTACCGTCGCATCACCGCTGAATGTAAAGTCATCCTTCGTGTAATTCGGGTTATCAATGCTTACTACAGAGTATCCCGTCACCTTCTTCTCGGTGCCGTCGTACTCGTAAGTACCGCTATTTTCTTTGATGGTTACAACCACTTCATCCGTGATCGGTGTGATCGTCAGGGTACCCGGAGTCTTCGTTACATCATAGTTCTCGGTAACGTTGTTGCCTTCCTTATCTGTAATGACTAGGCTGCCGCTAAATTTTCCGTTGTAATCACCAACATTCGTTCCCTTTGCAACGTACTCCAGCCCAGAGTACTTGTGTCCGTCAACCAGACCGGCATCAGTGATCTTTGTGATTTCCTGCTCCTGACGGTTGTAGACCTTGCTTGCCGTCTCACCCTTGAAGGTCACTGCCTTCTTGGTAATCTCCAGCTGGCCGTCCACAATGACAAATGTCACCTTGTTGAAGTTCTTGTTCGTGTTCTCGAAGTCCGATTCCTTCAGCTCCATGTTAGAGGTGCCGGCATCTGTTCT
>CAVKJB010000019.1:0-43862 GCA_963656785.1 Acutalibacteraceae bacterium
CACTTTTCTAAGAAAAAATTCTTAGAGAAGTGGTCTTTTTGCGTGTCAGTCACGAACGAGATGAAGCGAGGCAGAATCGGTGTGCGGCTTGGCTCGTGCCCACGGGATCCAGTCTAAGCAGCTTCGTCGCAAAGATTCAAAAAGTCATTGAACCAGAAAACAAAGAACAATGAATCAAGGAGGACAACAATTTATGGCAGTTACGAAAAAAAAAGACTCCGATTGTAAAATGAAGTTGAACATCTAACAAAAGAATCCAGGTACTGTCAATCTTGACTTGGTTTCAGATTCGATAAATGATAACAGAAAAAAGTTTACATTTGCTCTTAAAAGATATATATTTTAAGAGCAAATGTAAAGGTGGTGAAAAAATGAACAAACGTATGATTCTGGATCAGTTGTTGGAAGAAAATTATGGTTATTTGATGACCTCACAAGTTATAGAAAAAGGTATATCCAGAACAGTTTTTTCCCAGTATGTGAAAGATGAAGGACTTGAAAGAGTCGCAAGAGGCATTTACATGTCAGAGGGCGTGTGGCCGGATGAGCTTTTTATATTGCAGGCGAGAAGTGAAAAAATTGTTTTTTGCGGTGAAACGGCACTTTATCTTCATGGGTTGATTGACAGAGAATACTCTGAAATCTGTATTTCTGTTCCCAGAGGATTTAATGTATCCCATATTAAATGTAACAATTTACAGGTAAAGTATCCGCCAAAGGAGATTCATTCTCTTGGTGTAAGCCAGGTGCCTTCCAGCAGTGGAAATCTGGTCCGGGTTTATGATAAGGAACGATGTATTTGTGATCTGATCAAGAATCGGTCAAATACGGAGGTTCAGAATTTCCAAACGGCAATTAAGGAATATGTATCCGATAAAGATAAAAGTTTGTCCAGATTGATCCAGTACGCTCAGGCTCTGGGAGTACGTGATGAAGTCATGAAATATGTGGAGGTGCTGATATGATTCGTACATCAAAACAACTCAAAGATAAGGTAAGGAATCTCTCTCTGGGAGACAACGATAAAGCAAAAATGCTGATCCGGAACTTTATAATGGAACGTTTTCTGGAAAGGGTAGCGTTATCAAAGTATCGCCGATTGTAAAATGAAGTTGAAAATCTAACAAAAGAATCCACAGGATAACTTTTTTTGGTAAAATGTAAAAGGAACCGCTGAGCGGCACAATTGCAGTACCAGATCCGAAATTCTGAGGGCTTTGCAGAAATGCTACGCTCGGACATGGAAGAAAACTGCCTGACAGGCTTCAAAGAAGCGGAATGGTTCGAGAAATTGAAATAACCGATGAGGATGGTTAGATGGCCAGTGCCGAAGTTTTCGGCAAGGGCATCGACGTGTGGAATAGAAGCCAAGGTGAATATATAAACATGCTTGAGGGAGGTGCAGATAAATGATAGGTGCGATCATAGGTGATATCTCTGGTTCGCGTTTCGAACACAAAAACCACAGAACGAAGGGATTCACGCTCTTCGACCGGAAGTGCTTTCCGACGGATGATAGTATCATGTCATTGGCGATAGCTAGAGCGATAATGGAATGCGAAGGGAATTATGAGGATCTTTCTCAGAAGGCTGTGGACGCCATGCAGGAACTTGGCCGAGCTTACAAGAATGCGGGCTATGGCGGATCCTTCTATGAATGGATATGGGAGGAGGATCCTCAGCCATATAACAGCTGGGGCAATGGGTCGGCCATGAGGGTAGGACCCTGCGGATTCGCTGCAGACAGCATTGAACAGGTGAAGGAGCTATCCGCCGCTGTAACAAAGGTCAGCCATAATCATCCTGAAGGGCTGAAAGGCGCAGAAGCGGTCGCGGTTGCGGTATATCTTGCGAAGACGGGTGAAAGCAAGGACGCTATAAGAAAGCACATCGAGGAGAACTACTATGAGATCGGATTCACCATTGACGGGATCCGGAAGACATATAAGTTCGATGTATCCTGCCAGGGATCGGTACCGGTCGCGTTGGAGGCTTTCTTTGAATCCACTGACTTCGAGGATGCCATAAGGATAGCGATATCTGTCGGCGGCGACAGCGATACGATCGCTGCCATGGCAGGAGCTGTGGCGGAAGCATATTACGGCATCCCGGAAGGTATTCTGGACGAAGCCATTGACTTCCTTGATGCTCGTCAGATGGAGATCTTGTATCACTTCGAGAAGAAATATCCTTCGAGGATGCTGGATGAGGGCGGCGAGACCACGGCAACAGTCTTTGACTTCATTGATGATGCTTTGACTTCATTGGAAGGAGAAAAATGACCTTCACAGTCGAAATCTTCATATCAGCGTACTTATTAATGACGAAAAAGTGGATATTGAAAATGAAAAAGTGGACATTGGAAGTGTACTTTCCGAAAAAGGCTGCGATTTTGCGATAAAAACTACAGTCCACATTCATTCATAGACTTTTTGAGTAGTTTGGCTTTGATGAATTTTTTGGAAGAAGTGTAGTTATGGAGCTCAATCTTTACCTTGCGGATTCCCCTACAATCCTGTATATTTACTAAGGTAAGAACTCAGGATTGGATAGGAGCGTTATATAATGAGATTTGACCTTAGAAACCAGCAGCCTCACGTTCGAAATATCGTGATTCTGCTGGTTGTTACGTTGACGGTAGTCGCAACGCTGGTGATGAGCGGAGCGGAGAAACATGCGCTGGTAATCTGCGTGGTGATGGACATCTTTTTTGCCTCTGTAATCGGGGTATTAATGGAAGTGCTTTTCCAGCAGATCCGCTATAATCCGTATTCCTATAATACCATCTATTACATTGGATTCTCGCTGTTCCTGCTGTCGGTTCTGATTACCCATATCATGCTGACCGTACGAATGGCCCACCATCCGGAGGACTGGATCGGACAGAACTTCCGTCAGATTATTGCTCTTCTCAGCATGTCTGCAACGAGCTATATGATTATTTCGCTGCCTTTTATCGCACTGATCTCAGTCCTGCTGTGCATCTCCAATGTGTCACTGATACATCACGAAGGTTTTCGGTTTGTGAACATCCTGGGGATTATCCTTTCTCTGCTGTTGATGGGTGGCGAGATCGTTCTGCTGATTGGCAACAATGGGGTGTCCGGCAGCGAATTTCAGGTCAAGGTTCATGACGTCTGTGTCAACCTCATGGCGGCGTGGTACCTCTATTTCGAATGCATGATTATCGGAGTTATCATTTCCTACATCCTCGTCTCGAAAATTCAACCATTGTTGAACAAAGATTTCATCATTATCCTGGGCTGTGGGATTGAAGCGGACGGAACACCGACGCCTCTTCTGAGAGGAAGAATCGATAGAGCGCTGGCATTTCGCAATGAACAGCTGGAGAAGACGGGAAAAGAAGTGACATTCATTCCATCCGGTGGCCGGGGAGGCGATGAGATCATCTCCGAAAGCGAATGCATGAGCCGTTATTTGATCTCCAAGGGGATTCCCGAAGAGCAAATCCTTCGGGAGGATCACTCCACCAACACATTGGAAAATATGGAATACTCGAAGGCGATTGTTCGATCACACAATCCGAAGGGGAAGGTGATCTTCTCTACCAACACCTACCACGTGTTCCGAAGCGGAATCTTTGCAAGCAAGGTGAACATGCGCGCCATCGGAATCGGAGCGAAGAGCCGATGGTACTTTTGGCCCAATGCACTGGTTCGGGAATTCGTCGGGCTCCTGACGGAGAGCCGAAGAAAACAGGCTGTCATCATCCTTAGCATGACAGCCATCTACATCATTCTTGCATTAGTCTAGAGCGGCGCGACCATTCTGGATGGTTGATTGCACTCCGTACTCAGGGGAATCCCGCTTTTCAATGAGCCTTTGCCACGGCTACAATATACTGCCTTCGTTACAAGGGCCTCGATATGCACTTTTCGACACGTTGTCGCATTCCGGTATTCGTGGAGGCAGATATCCATAATTATTCATCAAAAGATCGCATCTGGAGCTGATGTGGTCTTTTTTTTGTGCAATGAAAATACTGACAGGGATTCTTCCTCGGAGGAACAGTTTTTGCAGGAGGTGGGATGCAGAGGGAGAATCAGAATAGACTTTTTCTCATATTACTAGATTATACTCTTTCGAAAATCAACTACATGTAATTTGAGTTAATATATAGCGGTCGTCCGCATATTAAATATTGCTATAGATAACGGTCAAACCGTTCGTTATTGCTTCATACAAATGATATTACGTCAGAGAGAAGCGCGCGAGGAAGGAATCGCCATGAGAAACCCAATTGCCACATGGGGTAAAATAACTAGATTGAGAATCAATAAAGATGTAGTAAAAAGATTTATTTTAGGCGTGTTGGTTGCTGCTGTGACTTCAGTGAATATTCCAGTCGTCGGGATTACAATGGAAGGAAATGAACAATGAAATTGATAAAAAAGACGGAGAGCAATATACCGTTCAGCTTGCACGATAGCAGAATAATGAAAATGGAGATCTGTAGTGATAATCTGGTCTTTCAACTAGACGAAGTCTTTGAATATATTAAGGAAACGGAAAAGCATTATCCTGCATGCATGGTGTTCGAAGACATTGATGCAGAGGAGTGCGGTGTCTTAGTTTTCAGCAATTGCAATGAAAATGAAAACTTCGCAGGAATGCGGTATGGAATAAACGAATACATGGATTGCTTTGCTGATACAGAGTTTGAAATCTTTACGGAAAACTATGGAAACTACACCACAGTGTTCGAAGGTTGGGTTTGGAAGGACGGAATGGAACCGGTTTCAGGGATTATCAAGATATGGAACAGCGGGAACATCGTTTTTCTGTTGGAATAGTCTTATGAAATCAGAAGATTAGATTATACTCTTTCGAAAATCAACTACATGTAATTTGAGTTAATATATAGCGGTCGTCCGCATGTCAAATATTGCTATAGATAACGGTCAAAGTTTATAGATGACGGTCAAACCGTTCGCTATTGCGTCATATAAATGATATTACGTCAGAGAGAAGCGCGCGAGGAAGGAGTCACCATGAGAAACCCAATTTCCACCTTAAAGTTAAATAACGGTAAAAGGATTGTACTGGAGTTACGACCGGATTATGCATTCAACGAGGTGTGCAGCTTCATTCACGCTGCAAGGAATGGATATTACAACAACTTCGCGATTCAGCGAATTGTGCCGGGTTCCTGGATCGATGTCAGTTACAACGCTTTCTTTCGGCGGGAGTGTCAATACTTCCTACCGAACAGGATCGAAGAGGAAACCGGGAACGATGTGAAAGTGCCGGAATTTGGAGACGTATGCTTGGGCTATTTCTCGGACACGGAGATCTCGGGAACAGAGTTTTTCTTTCCGCTAAAAAGAGTGGAATCTCTCGCCGGTAAATGTCCGGTTTTCGCACAGGTCGTCGAAGGAATCGATGAACTTCATCGATTGGAGAAGGTGGAAACCTATCCGAATCCATGGGAGAGCGTAGAGATTAACGTTCCGAGAAATGCGGAAATTATCGTATCGGTGGAGGTGGAAACCTATGGAGAAACGTATCCGGTGCCGGAAATGTATTTCCCTGAGGTGATTCCGAGCAACTGGCCAAGGTTTGCGGAATCGTTGTGATCGCAGAAGCCGTCGGTTGCAAGTCGATATCTATTCTTCCGGAGTAGATACTGGATTGCGTTTTTGTCCCAATTGAAAAGGTATAAAGGAGGTTATACCAATGCCTGATATACTATCATTCACCATATTTGTGCTTATATTCACCCTGGGTGAGTATGTGGCGGTTAAGACCAAAGCAAACGTCGACGTTGTGCTGTTTGTTGCAGTTGTCCTCTTGGTCAGCTTCTGGATCGGATTGCCGGCATCCATTTATGAGACGTCGGGAATTCTTCCTATGGCAGGAATCATCATCACGCTGCTCATCGTAGGAATGGGTAACATGATTGATTTCGCGGAGTTAAAACGCCAGTGGAAGACGGTATGCGTATCTGTTATTGCGTTGACTGCGGCATGCTGCATTCTCGTGCTGGTGGGCCCGTTCTTCATCGGTAGGGAATACACGCTGGCGGGAACGCCAATCTTTAGTGGGGGCACCGCTGCTACAGTGGCGATGAAAACCATTCTCCAGGAGAAGGGGAAGGAAGAATTCTCGGTGTATATTACCTTGCTTCTGGGACTTCAGGGTCTGGTCGGTATTCCGGTATCGTCTCAATTTCTGAAAAGAGCCGGGGTGGCGTTCAAAAACAACAAGAAGGAATTTGCTCTATACAGTGAGGCCGTAGTGGAAGAATTCACATTGCCGAGGAAAAGAATGATTCATTTTCCCGACTCACTGGACCGCCCGTCATTTCATCTGATGAAGCTGGGCGTCGTCGGTGTTGTCAGCTACTATTTTTCCGCACTGCTCCTGCAATTCACCGGCGTTAATGTGAGTTACATCATTGTAGCGTTGATCATGGGAACCATATTTACCGAAATCGGCTTCCTGGACACCGATACACTGGGGAAAACGAAGTCAGAAGGTTTCATATTGTTTGCCTGCGTCATCATCCTCTTCTCTGATTTTGCCACCTGTTCGTTGACGGATGTGATTGCCCTGATTAAACCAATGGCGTTTATTCTCCTGGTGGGAACCTTCTTTGGCTGTATCACCGGATTCATCTGTGGAAAGCTCTTCCGAATCGAACCGAACCTGGCAATCGTCATGTGTCTGACCTGTATGTACGGATTCCCGGCAACAATGTATCTCTCGAAAGAGGTGGCGGAAGTCACTGCAGAAACGGAAGAGGAACGGCAGATCATTGAGAATTATTTGCTGCCGAAGATGAATATTGCCGGTTTCGTCACCGGAAGCTTCGCCACGGTTCTGGCGGGGGTGTTCGGAGGAATGCTGTAATCCATAATCGGATTAAATGGATAGATCCTCGCAGTGTCGATCCACACTGCAATCAGTCTTCATTGGATCATGACGAAGAATCGCTCGGTCGAGGGACGACAATGAAGACCGGAGATGTTTTAAAAATTGTACATATCTGTTGTTCTTGCATCGTCGCGTATATGCGTCATATCGGAGGTATCCTTGGGATATCTCCGATTTTTCGTACAAATAAAAAGCAAATTACTCATGTGAAGGAAACAAAATATAAAAAAACCGAATACATAAGCCAAATCGTCAATTAATTATCTATTTGCGAGTTGGTTAGAGCAGGTGTACAATCTTGCATGCGTTTACTTAAAAAAATTTAAGGAGGGTACTAATGGGAAAAATTGATTTCGATAAAGTAGGATTTGGAACTTTATCCATTCACGCCGGTCAGGAGCCGGATGGATTGTACGGATCGCTGGCGACACCGATTTACCAGACTTCTACATTTTGTTTCGATTCGGTAGAAGACGGTTCTGCTAAATTCAGCGGAGAGATTCCGGGATACTGTTATTCCAGAGGAGGAAACCCGACCAATGTAACATTGGAACAGAAAATCGCGTGCCTGGAAGGTGGCGAGGCTTGCATCAGTACAGCATCCGGAATGGGCGCTGTAGGCGGTGTACTGCTGGGGCTTCTTAGCATGGGGGATCACGTTATCTGCGGAGAATGTGTCTATGGATGCACAGACGTTGTTCTTCGCCAGACTCTGTCGCGCTTCGGCGTGGAACTGACTTATGCGGATACTACGGACCTGGAAGCGATTAAGGCAGCGGTTCAGGATAACACGAAGCTGATCTATTTTGAAGCACTTACGAATCCGACCATGACGCTAACAGACATCGCAGCGATTTCCAAGTTCGCGCACGAACGGAACATTCTGGTCGCGGTGGACAATACTTTTACACCACCACCAGAAGTATTCCCGCTGAAAGAAGGTGCAGACATCGTCCTTCACAGCTGCACAAAGTATATCAACGGACATGGAGATGTCATCGCCGGAGCCATCGTTGGCCGGGAGGAATTGATCACACCGATTCGCAAGGGCATTACCTCCAAAATCTGCGGAACCACTCCGAGTCCGTTCAACTCATTCCTGGTACTGAGAGGTCTTCAGACGATGGAACTGCGCATGGCCCGTCACTGTGAAAACGGTCTGAAGGTGGCTCGCTATCTGGAGAGTGTTCCTTATGTTAAGAAGGTATATTATCCGGGATTGGAAAGCCATCCGCAGCACGAAATTGCGAAGAGAATCATGCATGAGAATTATGGAGGCATCATGTCCTTCGTTCTTCAGGATGAAATCAACGGGATGAACGGATTTGAGGCCTGCAAGAAGGTGGTAAATTCTCTGAAGCTTGCATCGATTGCTGTAAGCCTGGGAGATCCGGAAACGCTGATTCAGCACCCGGCAAGCATGACACATGCGAACATGACGCCGGAAGCTCGTGCGGAAGCCGGTATTCAGGATGATCTGATTCGCCTGTCTGTGGGATTGGAAAATGCCGAGGATATTATTGCCGATTTCGAACAGGCATTTGCTGTTCTTTAGGAACCGGGGATACACAAGGAGAGAATGCGTATAATGGATAAAATTGTAATGAGTGATTTGGCTTTTGCCTATCCGGACGACCCACAGAGATTGATCATCAATGATATTAATCTGGAAGTAGAGAATGGTGAGTTCGTCTGCCTTCTAGGGCAATCAGGCTGTGGCAAAAGTACGCTTCTCAAGCTTTTGGCCGGCCTTCAAATGCCTACACGAGGGGAAATTACGATTGATGGGGATCCTATCAAAGGCGCCAGCCTGGAGCGGACGGTTGTTTTCCAGGATTATGGCCTCTTTCCCTGGATGTCGGCCGGCGACAATATTCTATTGGCATTACAGCAGAAGTACAAAGACCGGAAGAAGAAAGAACTGAAGGATGTGGTCTATACCATGCTGAAGCAGGTCGGATTGGAAACAGACGTCTATCGGAAGCTGCCGAAGGAACTTTCCGGCGGGATGAAACAACGCTGTGCCATCGCCCGCTCGCTTAGCGTAAATGCACCCATCATGCTGATGGATGAACCTTTTGGGGCATTGGATGCAGTCACCCGATCCAGACTGCAGGATCTGATCCTGGAATTATGGGACAAGGACGAGGTGAAGAAGACGGTCTTCTTCGTTACGCACGATGTGGATGAGGCGCTGCTTCTGGCGAATCGAATCGTTGTGCTGGGACAGTCCCCAAGCAACGTGATCTTTGATTGCAAGATTCCGCCGGAGAAGAGAGCGACCCGGGAAAATCAGTTCGAAAATGTTGAAGTCTTGAAACTGCGCAACGAGTTAATCAAGCAGATTAATAAGGATGTCATGAAACATGCTTAAGGTATCAACGACACTGTCGTTATACATAAATCACATTAATGACTCTAGTATTGGGTTGAGAAAGGGAGAACAATTATGAAAAAGAAACTTGTGGCAATTGCACTGATTGCTGCTATGGCTATGAGCCTCGCAGCGTGTGGATCGAGCTCCGATTCCACCGAGAAGACGACAGTCAAGTGGGCTCAGGGTTCCAGCGGCAACGTATTGGTAAGCATTGCGCAGGAACAGGGATACTTCGACGAAGTGGGCGTTGAAGTAGAAGAGATTCCGCTGGATGACAATCAAGCAGAAGCCGTAAGAAACGGACAGGTAGACATCGCCTCGAACTCCGGTACCTGGGAGCCGGTACAGGCAATTGCTTCCGGTGATGATATTGCGATTATCGGCGGATTCATGCTGACCGGATGCATGCCGGTAGTTGCGAAGGAAGGAACGGAATGGAACAGCGTAGAGGACTTCCTGGGAAAGACGATTGCCGATTCCACCGGTAAGTCTAGATACTGCCTGTATCACCAGCTGGTAGAAGAAGGACATGACCTGGACAAGGAAATCACCTTCAAGCAGTACGACAGTGACCACGAAGAGGTTGTTCAGGCACTGCTCAAGGGCGAAGTGGATTATGCCGTTATGGGTACGAATATGATGAATGAAATTCAGAAGACGGACGGTCTCGAAATCGTAACCTACTGCAGTGATGTAACTCCAAACTACTCCTGCTGCAGAATGTTCGCACGTGACTCCTGGGTTCAGGAAAATAAGGAAACGGTTAAGAAGATTGATGAAGCCTTAATCCGTGCGCAGTGCTACTTCGAAAAGAACCGCGAGAAATGCGTAAAGCTGATGGCAGAGCAGTTGAATGCGGATGAAGAATACGTATCCGCATACATGATGAACAAGCACTACAGAATCAATCCGGATCCGGTAAAGAATGTTATCATGGACAACTACAACTACGCTCTTAGCATTGACGGCGTTGAGAACATCGATGAGAGCGTAAAGCTGGAAGATCACATCTATAGCGATATTTATGAAGAAGCATTGAAGGAAGCTACTGAAAAGTGGGGAAGCGAAGATGAGGATTTCTATAAGGATGCGGCTGCGTTCTTCAAGAAATATAACAGCTAATTTCGCGTAAAGTGGACTGTGGAGATTATTAAATGAAGAAAATCATAGATTTTGCAAAAAAATATTGGATCACATTCTTGATTGTACTCGGCTTTGTATTGCTGTACAAATATGTTTCGGACAATCGGCTTTTCAGTGCGGTAATGTTTCCGCCGATTAAAAGCATCTGGGAAGCATTTGTACAGGATCGAAACCTGACTACGTTGAATCTGGCATCCTCCATCAAGCTCTTGATTCCATCCATCACAATCACGTTGGTGCTTGCGTTGGGCCTCGGCTTCCTGGTGGGAATGAATCGTCGATTCCGCGAGGTAACGTATCCGATTATTTATGCATTCAGCTGTGTACCTTCCATTTTGCTGTCGCCGTTCATCGTTCTTTTGTCCCCTTCCTTCTGGTGGGCATCGGTTATTCTGATTGTATATGAAACGGTATGGGCGACACTGTTTGCCACAATTACCGGAATTCAATCGATCGACAAAAGATATCTGGACAACGCGGCTACATTGGAAATCAAGGGATGGAAGAGATTCTTCAAGGTTATTCTTCCGGCGGCCAGTCCTTCGATTATTGCCGGATTTGTGAATTCTCTTCGAAGCTCCTTCGTCGTATTGGTCTACGCGGAGATGTACGGCGCTTCCCACGGACTTGGATTCTATGTTAAGAGATACTCCTCTCTCGGACTTTACTCGAGAGTATGGAGCGGATTCCTGTTCATGGTGCTGGTGCTGATCATTGTAATGACCTTCTTTGAGAAATTGAAGAACCGTCTGTTGAAGTGGACTATGGATTAGTGAGTCAAATCGATGAAATAAGCATAACAAAAGAGCGAGGCGGAGTAGATCCGCCTCGCTCTTTTGGTGCAATTTAAACATAGCTGATAAGGCATAGAATTCCCGAGGGCGAACCGTTTCACAGTGTTCCTCAATGGGACATCGCTCCGGTCATACTGCTGATCTGTGCGACGCTGAGCTTCTTTGTGTTATCGGCAACGATTTTTCCGGGGTTGTGTCATACTACCTATTGTTCGTTTCACGCACGCGCTTCTTTCGCGTCATCGTAATACCGATCAGAGCAGCAGCACTGACGACCAGTACGAGCGACGGAATCCACAGGTTTGAATCATCTCCGGTATCCGGCGTCTTCACGCTGTCGGAGGAATCGTTGCTGCTAACGGACGTTTTCTTGATTGTCTTATTGGTGGCATCCTTCGAATCCGCATCGCTATCCTGTGAATCGGAGTCAGCGTCATCATCCGGTGTCGGCGGCGTTATCTGGGAGGCATCCGGCACCACTTGTTCGAAGCACTTTGCGATAGCCGCGTGTCCCGCAACTGACGGATGGAAGTCGATCTGCAGCGGGTCGTCGGAAGCATTGCAATAAGTGGCTGTATTTCCCAGAAATTCGGTATATACATCCGCTACGGTGTACTGTCCGGTGGAAGCGTTGTCAATGATCTTCTGCCGAAGTATTGCCGCACACTTTCCAAGTGTAGTGCCAAGCGCTTTGAGTGTGCTTGTGCAGTGCTCATACGGATTGTACTGAGTAGAGACAAACACCTTCACGTCAGGATTCTTGCTCCTAATGACAGAAGTTACCTGATTCAGAGTATCAATGAATTCCGAAAGCGCCTCCTGGAATTCCGGAGATTCGTCAAGCTTCCCCGTTGCTAAGACAGCCATCAGTGCAATCTGTACAGTCATCACCTCATCTTTCGAATACTTATCCGGGTAGATGGCGGAAAGCGCCAGCACCGTAATGACTCTCCGTGCATCAAATTCGCCATAGTTCTTGACGGTGGCTTTATTGGCATTGAGGGAATCCGCAGTTTTCTGATACAGCACCTCCATCAGGTCGTTGCCACCGCAGGTAAGCGTGATAATCGATGCATCCTTGATGGTGGAATCGAAGTCTCCCCTGTTCAGTTGCTGCAGAACGCCCACTGCGGTATTTCCGATGACACCCTCATTGATCGCAGTGTATCCCTTATCTTTCGCCAGAATGCTGACAAAGCATTCATCGGTAAGCTGTTTTCCCGCCGCTGTGTCGCCCGGTTCATACCCGTAGGTGATGCTGTCGCCGAGTGCAAGGTAGATCGGCTTGCTGTCAGAAGCGGAAGCATTCGATGTATCCGCATAAGCAAAGCACAGTGTAGAATTCATAACCAATATGGTTATGAATGCAATAATTGAGCCAAAAGTAAATTTCTTCTTCATCTGTTCTCCCCCGATTCTCCCAACGGAAGCGAAGCATAGCGGATATATCGTCATGAGATTAAGGCACAGTGTGTGATGCCGGGTCATCACGGATCAAAGTGTGCATAGTCATGGCGTCATCTTAAGTGCTTCCCTCACGCTGGAAGTCTTTGTATTCCTAAAAGCGTTCTATCTTAATCATTCTCTGTAATTACCCGACCTGTAATCACTTGAATCCCCGGATATTGTATATTTTACTGTTGTTAAATCGTAGATTCAAGGGCTGAATCGGATGTTCCTCCGCGTATGCCATCAGATCGGCGGCTGTGGAGTAAGGAACCGAGCAATCCACACTGGAGTGGGTTGGAAGTACCGGTACCAGATAGATGACATCCATTACGCCGGGAAGTGCGAGGATGGCATCTATCGTAGATGCTTCAAGGGCATGAGAAAACTTCAAATTTAAGAGCGTGCAAGACGGAGGCCTAACCGTCGTTTCTGCACTGGCGCTTCGACATCCACTATCCCAGTTGGCAATGCCCATTCCTTTGCTTTTCATCGAGAAGTCGGGAGGCCCTGTAATTCCGAGAATATGATCTGAAATCGACGCAATGTCTGGGGCTGAAGTTCCTTCGCCGGAGTTTTTTCGGGGTAGAGAAGCGATGTCATTATCCGAACGATACCTTGTTGATTCGGAAACCATCAGGATCTCATCGGAATTTGCTTTTAACAGAGATTCGGAATTAAGGATGACCAGCAGCTCATAGAAATCTCCGCAGATGTTCACCTCGAAATCTTCCAGCTTCTTCATAGAAACCTCCGTTTACTAGAATCCCAATGCATCATTCACCAGGATGACCTTGATTCTTCCCGCGATGCCGGAGTACCGCGTAATCAGCATCTGACAGCAGACGCAGTCCGGACTCTTGCAGTCGAAGCAGACACCGGTTTCGTGGCACGGCGTGTGTAGATCGAACCGCTGTACATTGATCGGGGATGCCTCGTTGCGCGCCCGACTGATAGCCGCATCGATGTCCCGCACAATCTTGTTCATCCCCACGATCATCAGCACGTTCTTCGGACCGTGTGCGATAGCCGAGACGCGGTTTGCGTGCCCGTCGATGTTAACCAGAAAACCGTCCTCCGTCACTGCGTTAGAACTGGTCAGGAAATAATCACATTGGTAT
Organism: Acutalibacteraceae bacterium; assembly: GCA_963656785.1. Classification (GTDB taxonomy): domain Bacteria; phylum Bacillota; class Clostridia; order Peptostreptococcales; family Anaerovoracaceae; genus Mogibacterium_A. Next base: position 13,779 of record CAVKJB010000019.1, read on the forward strand.
GCCTGCAGTTCGATAGCGTCGCGCTCTTCATCATTCGCTGCCGTGTCCCGGTTGTAGACCGTGTAATTACCCTGACAGACCGCATCCTTGAGCCCGATCTCCGAGATGGACATGGAACCGCCCCAGGAGATGCTGCTTCCTTCCGGAATTAAAGATAGTGCCTTCTCCAGTGCGGCTTCCCTGGATTCCATGTAGTACGCATCCATATTACGGCTCTGCAGTGCCTGGACGACCTTCTCGCCCAGTAGATTATTTCTCTTTCTTCTGTTCGGATTCATAATGGTAGACCTTCTTCCTTTAATTTTTCCTTATTCTATAAAAATACAATCCCCCGGTCAACATTTCCGAGGAAACTCGGAGAACTCGTACGAAGTCACGTTTTTTACCCGAATATACACATAGAGGCAGCTTATAGTGCATATTAAACTGGTGCAATCTTAGCTTACAATAGTGCGTGCGACTAAGGGTGAATTGTAGCTCGAAAGCAAAGAACGATCACGTTGTTAACGCACAAGTGAGGATTCCTATAACTGCCGACCATGATGACTCAAAGAGGTAAGTGGCGTACACCCACTTGACAATATACAGCATCGGCAATATAATTACCATTGATAATTATTGCAGGTAATTATATTCGGAGAAAAAATGACAACAGACAAGATTAAGGAAATGCTCGATGCATGTTATCTGGCCAAAAGAATTCGGGATCTCCTGCCGGAACTTCCGGCGGGGATTGCACCGTCATACATTCAGTATCTCGATATCATTCATCGTCTGCAGAGGAAACAGGACCGAGTGAAGATCTCTGATATCAGCGATGCACTTTCGCTGCCGCGCCCCGGCGTGACGAGAGTCATCCGGGAGATGGAGAGCAAAGGTTATATTCAGAAGACCATATCTGCTGAGGATGCGCGAGTTACGTATATCTCGATTACTGAAGAAGGGGAAATTCTGTCGAACAAATATGACAGAGATTACTATCGCAGGTTGTTGCCGTACTTAGAAGGAATTTCTATGGAGGATGCCAATGTGATGATTGAAACCATCGGGAAATTCTATGCGGTGATGAATGAGAGGAGAGTGAACATTGAGTAAGAGGAAGGGTATTATAGAGGACAATATGAAGAAGACTGGGAAGAACGGCATATACGGCACCTCGGGAACCGGCGAAGTCACAGCGGCTTCCACAACGCCAGGAGGTGCAGTGCCCGGTGATTCGGGCAAGAGCCGGATGCGGCGAGAGGAGCAGGATTCCCGCTCAGACTTCACGCAGGGGAGCATTCCGGGCAAGATGATTCCGTTCATGATTCCGATTCTCGGTGCACTGATGCTGCAGGCCGCATACGGTGCGGTGGATCTTCTGGTGGTAGGTCGATTCGGCACGACAGCGGGTCTTTCCGCAGTGTCTACCGGAAGCCAGGTGCTGAACCTGCTGACTTTCGCAATTACTCAGCTGGCCATGGGTCTTACAATACTGATTGCGCGTTACATCGGCGAGAAGAGACCGCAGCTTATTGGTGCGCTGATTGGCGGGTCGACGGTGATCTTCGTCATCATTTCGGCGGTAGTTTTCGTCATCATGATTGTTTGGGCGAAGCCGATTGCAGTGCTGATGCAGGCACCGACAGAGGCGTTGGCACAGACAACGTCTTACGTCAGAATATGCGGCGGCGGAATTCTGTTCATCGTGGCATATAACGTCCTTTCAGCCATCTTCCGAGGGCTTGGAGACAGCCGCTCTCCGTTGATTTTCGTCACCGTTGCCTGTGGCGTCAACATTGCCGGCGATCTGATTCTGGTGGCCGGTTTCCATATGGACGCGGCCGGTGCGGCCATCGCGACCGTCTTTGCTCAGGCAGTCAGTGTCGCATGTGCGCTGCTGATCCTGAAAAAAAGAGACCTTCCGTTCCGGATTACTCGGGCAGATTTTCGGATCAATGATCATTGCAAGCGTGCTTTTAAGACCGGTATTCCGCTGGCACTGCAGGAATTGTTGACGCAGGGTTCCTTTCTGGCACTGTGTGCCTTTGTCAACCGACTGGGTCTGGAGGCTTCTTCCGGTTACGGGGTTGCCTGCAAAATTGTTAACTTTGCAATGTTGATTCCAAGCTCACTGATGCAGTCCATGGCTTCCTTCGTCTCGCAGAACATCGGTGCCGGAAAGCCGGTTCGAGCACGCAAAGCCATGTTTACCGGAATTGGCATCGGACTCGCCATCGGCTGCGTAGTGTTCCCATTCGTCTTCTTCAGAGGGAATCTGCTCACAGCCATTTTCACGACCGATCCGGCAGTTGTGAATCGGGGATTCGAATACCTGCGCGGATTTGCACCGGAGGTATTGGCCACGGCGATTCTCTTTAGCATGGTCGGTTACTTCAACGGCCTTGGACGGACGATGTGGGTTATGATCCAGGGTCTGATTCAGACGCTCCTGGTCCGCATTCCGCTCTCCTATGTGATGAGCATCCAGCCCAATGCCAGTTTGACCATGATCGGTCTGGCAGCTCCGGTAGCCACCGTCGTCGGCATCATTCTGAATGTATTCTATTTTATTCACATGGAACGCAAGAATGAAGTTTCCTTATCTTGACAGAAATGGTAGAATATAGGGCAGGAGGAGACTCGATATGACGCAGACAGATAACAACATGGGACTTCAGCGCTTACAGGTGTTTTCCGGTGCACAGCTTAAATATATTGCTTTTGCATCGATGCTGATGGATCATGTGAACAAGGCATTATTGTATCCTTATTTGAATAATGATTTTCTGATGCATCTCAGTAATCTCTTCGATATTCTCGGTCGCATTGCGTTCCCGCTTTTCGCCTTTCTGCTGGTGGAGGGTTTCTTCCACACGCACAATCGCCGGAAGTATCTGGGGACGCTACTCTTGTTCGGCGTGATTTCAGAGGTGCCGTTCGACATGTTCACTACCAAGGAATTTGTCAACTTTCGTTGGAACAACGTGATGTTCACTCTGGCGTTCATGCTGATAACCATCTGGCTGGTGGATGCGCTACGGGAGAAATTGGATAACGGGAAGGCCGGGGAAGAGAATCAGATCGGGAACAAATTGAGCGGAAGAACCGTGTTGTGGTATGCGCTCTCCCTGCTGATTGTCGCCGGAATGTGTCTGGCAGCCATGATGGCAAGCCTCGACTACGATTACCACGGAATTCTGATCGCCTATTTCTTCTATCTGCTGCAAAGACGTCCGCTGCTTCGAATCCTTTTCGGCTACCTGAGCATGGTCAAAGAAGTCTGGTCCCTGCTCGGTTTTGGGCTTACATTGACTTACAACGGCAAGCGCGGCCGGCAGAACAAGCTGCTGAACTACCTCTTCTACCCGGTTCACCTTCTGATTCTGGGATTGCTGCGGTTTTACCTGGGCGTGTGAGCGGTTGAAACAGTCGATAACAACATAGAATTCATGAATCGTTGCATAGTTTTTGTCTATGTAAAAAAGGGGGGCTGCAGTAGCAGCCCCCCTTTTCTATGCATCCGTTTCCGAGTTTGCACGACCTGTCGTCTCGATGAGTCCGCGGCCTGCAGATGTGCTTCTTAGAGAATTGATTTTACCGTTATGTGATCGACCTCAGACTCTTGCACTTTTCTGTCGCAAATTGCTGGAAGCTGTAGACCGGCGGTGCGAGCCATCGGTTCTTGTTTGTGATCATGTAGAACCGGCGATCCCAGTCCGGGTATGAAATCTGAAGGATTTTGACGTGAAGTCCGTGCAGCATACTCATGTACGGAACGACGGCGATGCCGAATCCTGCGGATACCATGCCAGCAACCACCTGATCCTCATCGATTTCGTACGCTACATTCGGCTTTGCATCTATCTTCTCATACAGCGCATCGATAACATTGCGCATGCCGGACTGCTTTTTGAATTGAATATACGGATAATCCAGCGTATCGCGGAGATCCACATTGTGGCGGTCTGCCAGCGGATGGCCATCCGGCACAATCAGTACCAGATCCTGCTTGGCCACCGGCGTCAGGTCGAAGGCGTTTCCCTGCTTCGGTGGAGTGGCGAAAACCATGTCGTAGTCGCCGTTACGGAGCCCGGCCAGCAATTTCTGGGAGACATTGGATTCTATCGTGAAGACGAAGTCGTTCTTTGGATACGCCCTCTGGAATTCCGTAATCAGCTCTGGGATGAACTCCACGCCGAGCACCCGAAGCACCCCGAGTCGAATCACTCCACTGCCTTTTGATGCCAGCTTCAGCGTTTCAATACCGTCGTCCAGCGTGTTCAGTGAGGATTCTACGCATTTATAGAACTGCTTGCCGAGCTCGGTCAAGTAGATGCGACGTCCTTCTTTCTCAAAGAGGCGGACACCGAGTTCCTTCTCCAACTGATTGATCGCGTTGGAGAGGCTGGGCTGCGTAATACACAGCTTCTCGGCTGCACGAGTGTAGTGCTGTTCTTCCGCCAGCATCATGAAATAGCGTAGATGGAACAGATTCATGGCGCCTCCTCTTCCTGCACAATTCTGTCGGTATTTGCTCGTTTGAAATATATCAATAATTGTAATACATCTTACCACAAGTATCCGAAAAGCGCTATTCCATAGACAGAATCTATCGAAAGATTTATTTACGAAATTTGTAGACTTGCCCTGATCGTGATAATTTATTCACACAAGGACAAAGCCGGCACCGTCCGCATGGAAAAGTTTTATTTTTAACAGAGTGCGTTCCTGAGGGAACGAGACAGAAGGAGAACATACAATGGAAATTTCGGGTAAAACCAAATTACTCGGACTGCTGGGAAGCCCGGTCGGGCATTCCAAATCTCCGGAAATGTACAATTACTGCTTCGAGAAATTCGGACGGGACTGCGCGTACATCGCGTTCGATGTAACGGAGGATAATGTGGCGGCCGGTGTCCGGGCGATTCGTACTTTTCGCATGATTGGTGCGAACGTGACGATGCCATTGAAGACGGCGGTGATTCCGTATATGGATGAAGTCACACCGGCGGCGAAGGTAACGAATTCGGTGAATACAATCGTTAACAAAGATGGCTGCCTGGTAGGGTACTGTACGGACGGAATGGGTTTTACCGCGAATCTGGCATCCGGAGGCGTTAGCGTCGAGGGGAAGAAGATGACCATACTGGGCGGTGGCGGAGTGTCCTCCGCAGTATCTGCACAGTGTGCACTGGAGGGCGCAAAGGAGCTTTCCATCTTTAACCAGAAAGATCGCTTCTGGCCGAGATTGGAGGCTCACGCACAGAGAATCCGGGAAGCGGCGCCGAACTGCACCGTCAACATCTACGATCTGGACGATGAAGCAGAACTGAAGAAGCAGATTGCAGAGAGTCAGATTCTGGCCAACGCTAACTGCGTAGGAATGGCACCGCTGGAGGACGTGAGTCTGATTCGTGACACATCGGTATTCCGGGAGGATCTGGTTGTAGCGGATGTCGTCTACTCGCCGCGGGAGACGAAGCTCATTCGAGAAGCGAAAGCGGCGGGTTGCAAGAAGACCTTTGGTGGTTTGGGGATGCTCCTGAGACAGGGAGCGGCGGCACTGGAGCTCTATACGGGAGATCAGATGCCGGTGGATGAAATTGAAGAATATCTGTACAAATAGAAGAACAACAGGAGAACAACAATGGACAAGAACACAAGCAGCAGTAGATATTATCCGACTGCGTTCGCGCTCTACGTGACGTACTTCGTGCTGGGAATCGCTGCGACCATTATGGGTCAGTACAAGCAGAACTTCGCAGCATTGTGGGGCGCCGACACGCTGTCCGATGGCACATACGATGTCGCAGGCGTCGTTGCCGTTATCGCCGCAATCGGCCTCGGCCGACTGATCGCGTTCCCGATTGCGGGACCGCTTTCAGACCGCCTGGGAAGACGCCTCAGCGCACTTATCGGTTGTGTATTATATGCGATCTTTCTTTTAACCGTCACATTTACATCGAACATGTATCTGGGCTACGTGCTGGCCGTTATCAGCGGCATGGCGAACTCCTTCCTGGACACGAGCATCACGCCGTCCTGCATGGAGATTTTCAAGGAGAAAGGCACCATTGCCAACATGTTCACGAAGCTTTCCGTATCCATCGCGCAGTTCCTGCTGCCGTTTGCGATCAGCTTCGTGGCGGTCAATAACCTGCCATTCAACACCATTTTCCTGGCAACCGCAGCTATCATCATCATTGACGGAATCTTTCTGGCATTCCTGCCGTTCCCCCCGATGGAACACGCAGCAGTGACCGACGGCGAGGCGCCGAAGAAGGAAAAAATGAAATTCACGCCTTCCGCTATCATCCTGATTTGCCTGGGATTCACTTCCTCCACGACATTCATGATCTGGATGAACTGCAATCAGGAACTGGGTACTCTGTACGGGCTGGCGGATCCAAGCAAGATTCAGTCCGTATATTCCGTAGGCATCGTCTGTGCGCTGTTTATCAATGCGGCGCTGATGGCGAGAGGTCTGAAGCCGATTCGAATCCTGCTGATCTATCCTTGCATGGCATTCCTTTCCTTGGGGGCCACTTATCTCATTCAGACACCTTGGATGTGTCTGGCAGCAGGGTTCCTGGTTGGCTTTTTCGCAGCCGGCGGCGTGCTTCAGATTGTTACTGCCGTGGCGAACGAGATGTTCCCGAAGAACAGAGGCGTCATTACTTCCATCGTTATGATTGCATCGAGCGTGGCCAATTACACCGTACTTAACGTAGCCAGTCTGTTGACGAAGATGGGCGGCACAGAGGGACCTCGGATGGTTGTGCTCTTCAACATGGCTGTGACGCTGGTGGGTATCATCTTAGCCGCAGTCCTGACCAAGCGGTTTGACAAGGACGCAGAAAAGGCTTAGTTGCGGCCGATTTTGGTAAAAATAAGCTTCGATACTACCTGGGATTTCCGATTCAGCGGACATCAGGCACCGTAAGGGGTAGCGGTGCGGTGTAGTGTGACGGAGTTGGCTTTGCAGAGACAACAATTCCCGGGTAGAAGCGGAGCATGATTCAAAGGGACGAGAGACAGAGATTATGAAATACAAAAAACCAGAGCAGAATATCTTCATGATCGGCTTCATGGGATCCGGAAAGAGCTCCGTATCCCTCCAGCTCGGCGATATGACAGGACTGCCGAAAGCAGAAATGGATCAGATTCTGACTGACAGAGAAGAGATGACCATTGCGGAGATCTTTGCAAACAAGGGAGAACCGTATTTCCGAGAACAGGAGACAGAACTTCTACGCGAGTTCGGCACTACCGGTCCACAGATCATTTCCTGTGGCGGCGGCGTGGTCATGAAAGAAGAGAATGTACAAATCATGCGGAAGAGTGGCACCATTGTGTGTCTTGCCGCAACACCGGATGTCATCTACGAGAGAGTGAAGGACAGCCGGGAACGCCCGCTCCTCAACGGAAACATGAATGTGGAATACATCGCCGAGTTGATGGAAGCAAGAAGACCATTCTACGAAAAAGCGGCAGATATTACCATTGAAACATCGCACATGCGAATTGACAAGGTCGCGGAAGCGATCCTTGAAGCAATTGCCGCAAGACAGTAAGACATAGCAGGGCGATCGCAGTGAGAGAATCGGATATCAGCACTGAGAGAGCAAGAAAACACCGAGGGCAATAGGCCCCAATGGAGCTGTTCCATTCCCGGCACCGCGAACGACACCACGAAAATGGCTGAATTTCGGCGAATCCAATGCCTGAAACATTTCAACAAGAAACATATTACACACAAGTTAAATAGGGGAAAACCAGAAGGGAGAAAATTATGTCTGCTAAATATCCAATCACCGTAAGTTCCTGGACACTGGGCGACCAGTGCTCCTTCGAAGAGAGAGTTAAGGCAGCTAAGGATGCCGGATTTGAAGGCATCGGACTTCGTGCGGAGACCTATGTCGATGCCCTTGCAGAGGGACTGCATGACCAGGATATTCTAGATCTCCTGGCTAAGTACGATATGAAAGTCACCGAGGTGGAATACATCGTACAGTGGGCGGAGGATAATCGTTCTTATGAGCAGAAGTACAAGGAACAGATGTGTTTCCACATGTGCGAACTATTCGGCGTGAACCACATCAACTGCGGCTTGATGGAGAACTACTCCGTTGAGCACACCGCACAGAAACTCAAAGAATTATGCCAAAGAGCCGGTAAGTACACGATCGGCGTAGAGCCGATGCCATACAGCGGATTGCCGGATGTGAAGAAGGCTTGGGCTGTAGTTGACGGTTCCGGCTGCGACAACGCCAAGCTGATTCTGGACACCTGGCACTGGGTTCGCGCCAATCAGCCGTGCGAACTGTCCGTGCTGGAAGGCATTCCGGCAGACAAGATTGTGTCCGTTCAGATTAACGATGTGCACGACAGACCATATGCCAAGAGCATCTTGAGAGACGAGTCCATGCACGACAGACTGGCACCGGGAACCGGCTACGGCAATACCGCTGCTTTCGTGAAGATGATTAAGGACAAGGGCGTGGAACCGAAGGCCTTCGGCGTGGAAGTCATTTCGGATGATATTCTGGCGAAGGGCGTTGCCGAAGCCGCTAAGATTAACTTCGAGGGAACAAAGAAGGTTCTGGAAGAAGCTTGGCCGGAAATCCTGGAGAAATAAGCGATCTTCCATCCCGCATCCCGCGAAGGCGGTGCCTGCCGCAGTGAGAAGCAGGCATGGACATCGGCAGAGACGGCGTCATCATCATGGATTTCGCAGTGTGCAGTCTGCCATAGGAGGAAATTGACATCCGACAAGGAGTCGCCTTCGCGGGAGAATCTCACAACAGACTTGAAACCGCAGAATATTTAGAACCACATATAAAGAAACATCTGAAACAGGAGGCATACAGATATGGAAAGCAGAATTACCGGACATACTCGTCTTTACGCACTCATCGGCTCTCCGGTGGGACATTCCGGTTCGCCGGCAATGTACAACTACAGTTTTGCTCGCAACGGACTGGACAATGCATATATGGCATTCGAGGTTCCGCTGGAGAAGGTCGGTGATGCGGTGGAAGCGATTCGCACCTTTGGATTGGGCGGCTTCAATGTCACCATGCCGGACAAAGGCGAGATTTGCAAATATCTTGATGAGATTTCCCCGGCGGCAAGCCTGATCGGCGCTTGCAATACGGTTGTTATCGAGGACGGAAAGTTCATCGGTCACAACACCGACGGAATCGGTTTCGTGAGAAATCTTCATGAACATGGCGTAGAGGTTTCGGGAAAGAAAATCGTACTCTTGGGAGCCGGTGGCGCAGCAACTGCAATCGCCGCACAGACCGCTCTGGATGGCGCTGCGAAGCTGTCGATGTTCAACCGTGACGATGAATTCTATGCAAAGGGGGAGGGAATCATCGAAAGACTGCACGAGGCCGTTCCGGGTTGTGATGCATCCATCACAAAGCTCGAGGATGCAGATGCACTGAAGGCAGCCATTGCGGAAGCCGATATACTGGTTAATGCAACAAAGGTCGGTATGAAGCCGCTGGATGAACAGTCTCTGATTGACCCATCCTTATTCCGCTCGGATCTTGTTGTCGCAGACACTGTATACAACCCGAAGGAAACAAAATTGATTCTGGAGGCGAAGGAAGCCGGATGCAAGGCCGCCATCGGCGGAATCGGCATGCTTCTGTGGCAGGGCGCTGCAGCATTTAAGCTCTTCACCGGCCAGGAGATGCCGGCACAGGAAGTGCTGGAGAAGTTCTTCGCATAGTACGCATAATATTTGAGAAGATTTTGTGAAACAGTCGGAGCCTCGACACTTACATATAGTCGGATGAGTGGACGGGTGAAATGTATTTTTACAGGAAGACATGGTTATGAAGCAGGAGGTACCATATGGAATTTAGAAACATGTTCTCGCCGATTAAGATCGGAACTGTGCAGATCAAAAACCGGTTTGCAACACCACCGATGGGAAACAACTTTGCAAACACTGATGGAACGCTGAGCGAGAAATCGAAAGCGTACTACGGTGCACGTGCGAAAGGCGGATTTGGCCTGATTACGATTGAATCCACAGTTGTATATGAGAAGGCGAAGGGTGGCCCGCGCAAGCCGTGCCTCTTCTCGGACAGCACTGTGGACAGCTTTAAGATGGTGGCGGATGAATGTCACAAGTACGGTGCAAAGGTTTCCATTCAGCTGCAGCACGCCGGCCCGGAGGGCAACTCCAAACTGACCGGATATCCGCTGCAGGCGGCGAGCCCGATTCCGGCAGCACTCGGCAGAGAGGTACCGGAGGCTATTTCGAACGAGGAACTGTATCACTTGATCGAGTGCTATGGTGATGCAGCGGCGCGCGCACAGAAGGCTGGCATCGACATGGTCGAGGTTCACTGTGCACATGGTTATCTGGTCAGCACGTTCGTATCTGCTCGTACCAATAACCGTCTGGATGAGTTCGGCGGCTGCTTTGAGAACAGAATGCGCCTGCCACGCCTGATCATTGAGAACATCCGCAAGAAGACCGGCGGTACACTCCCAATTCTTTGCAGAATCAACGGAAGTGACGATGTTGACGGCGGTCAGTCTGCACAGGATGCGGCTGCTTTCGCAGCGTATCTGGAAGAAGAATGCGGTGTAGACGGAATTCACGTCAGTCGTGCGGTGCACCTGCACGATGAGTTCATGTGGGCGCCGGGTGTGGTTCACGGTGGATTCAACGCACCGTTCTACACGGAAATTAAGAAGGCAGTAAGTGTTCCGGTAATTGCAGTTGGCCGTTTCACCGAGCCACAGTATGCGGAACTCGCAGTCAAAGAAGGCCGTGCTGATATCATCGCCTTTGGCCGTCAGAGCATTGCGGATCCGGAATTGCCGAAGAAGGCTGCAGAGGGTCGTCTTCAGGAGCTGACTCCTTGCATTGGTTGCCTCTTAGGCTGTGTGCCGAACATGTTCAAGGGCGAGCCGATTCGCTGCCTCGTTAATCCTTGCGTTGGCCGCGAGCTTGAGATGGTTCCGGCTGAGAGCAAAAAGAAGGTTGCCGTTATCGGAGGAGGTCCGGGAGGTCTGTACGCAGCGTATGCATCTGCACTTCGTGGCCACGAGGTAACGCTCTTTGAAAAAACCGAGAATCTGGGCGGAAACTTCCGCATTGCAGCATACCCGCCGGGGAAGGGCGACCTTACCGCAGCGATTCGCAACATGATCGTGAAGTGCCAGCTGGCTGGCGTGGAAATTCGCACAAATACCGAAGTAACACCGGAACTGCTGAAAGAATTCAAGGCTGATGCGGCAATTCTTGCAACCGGTTCCACACCGCTGATTCTTCCAATCAAGGGACTGTCCGAGTGTGGCTACATCACCGCACAGAACATGCTGGACGGAAAGGCACAGATTGGTAAGCGTGCTCTGGTTGTCGGCGGCGGCATGGTCGGCTGTGAAGCAGCGGAATTCCTGGCAGAGAGAGGTCACGAGGTTGCAATCATCGAGATGAAGGATACCATTGGTGCGGATGTAGTTCCGGAGAATAAGCCGTTCATGTTTGCGAACTTCGAGAAGCACGGTGTGGATTTGAGACCGGGTGCTAAGGTTGGCGAATTCTTCACTGACGGTGTATCCTACTCTTTGGCAGATGGTACTGAAGGCGAGCTGAGAGGTTTTGACAACATCATTCTGGCCATGGGTTCGAGAAGCTACAATCCGCTGGAAGAGGCGGTCAAAGAATTCGTACCGCAGGTAACCGTTATCGGTGAAGCAGCAAAGGCACCGGGGAACGGCTGCATTGCAACCACCGAGGCTCTGAACGCAGCACTGGCTATCTAGTAGGGCAGGGGACGGTGCAATTTATCAGCCTGATAAATACGAAGCAAATACGAGCGGATTGGATTCGCCCATGACGACCACGCTCACGCGTTCGGAATTTAACGAGGGGTTGTATATCCGCGATTGCACCACAAACCAACGACACAATATTTCCTAAAGTTCATATTATATACAAAAGAGCCCCGAACTTCTTACAAGAAGTTCGGGGCTCTTTTGTATCTATACGGCATCACTTCCGGCGTCTCGATGAAGACCTCTCTTTATAGGGACGTGAATGAGTCGGGGAGGGGGTGGACTGGTAATACCTTTCGAATGAAAAACAATTGCAATTACCGCGCCAATACAATAGAATCAAATGGATTGATGTAAGGATTAAGAAGAAAGGTATACGGTATATATGGCACGTAAGAGAGATAAAGAAGGCGCGAGGAAACGAATTCTTTCCACGTCCGTTCGATTATTTCTGGAGCAGGGATACAGCAGGACATCTCCGGCACAGATTGTCAGGGAGGCAGATGTGACGATTGGTTCCTTCTATAACATTTTCAAATCCAAGAGCGATGTCTTGACGGCACTCTGTGAATTCATGTTTGAAAATCAATTTGGTTTTGCGACGAAACTTGTGGGCAAGGATGCGAGCGGACCGATGATTTATGCGGCAGAGACATCGATTCAGATGACATTGGCAGAGTTGAATGAGAATGTTCGAGATATCTACATGGAGGTTTACACGGATTCGAATTTACTGGATCTCATTCATCACAAAACAACAAAGGAACTGATCCGGTTCTTCGGCGATTATCTGCCGGAGAACCGCGAGAGCGATTTCTATGAAATGGAGATTGGTACGGCCGGAATCATGCGGGGATTCATGGCAAAGAAATGCGATATGTACTTCTCACTGGAGCAGAAACTGGAACGGTTCATGTGGATGACTCTCGTCATTTACAAGGTACCGGAGACGGAAATCCGACAGATTATCGATACGATGCGGAATATCGACATTCGAAGCGTGGCGGAAGCTGTGGCGAAACAGCTTTTCCTCAAACTGGAGATGGAATTTGACTTCAAGCTCTCGGAGGAGGAACGATAATCGGTAGTGTTACCAATCGGCAGCCGGAATTAAGAAAACAAAGAGCTCGGATTTCGCGTGGAATCCGAGCTCTTTGTTTGGAATATTATGTTATGCATGTAATTGCATCACGGCGACAAACAGTGCGCCAACGCAAGTAGATGCATTACAGCAGCGAATGGAGTACGCCATCATTCCCCTGGTTCGGCGTGACAGCATAAGGAATGTTTTTGGAATCCATCATGTTGTGACTTCCAAGGTAGCCTCCCGGCTCGTAAGGGAACATTGCTGAATCGTACATGTTGCCCAGACCGGAAACTATTTTCACCTGAATAATTTTTGGCTTACCCGGACGTGCGATGTCGTAGAACTCCTCCCGTTCGTACTTCATGTTCTCCAGCTTCACCAGTTCGCGGCGAATTTCTTGCACGATTCGGTCTGTTGCTTCATGTGCCGCCATGATACCTTCTGCGGTACGGCCTTCGCCCTCTTCGAAGAGAACGTCTACGTGAAGGAGATAATCGTCCTTCGATGGGGTGCCTGCTCGGTCAAAAACAACTTGCTTTGCAAACGGACCTTCCGATGAGCCGATATTAGATGGCTGGAATCCACTCTTGTCTTCCACGCCTGTAATCATCACAGTGATGCCGGACAGGAGATGGGTAACGCCTTCCCCCAGTTCACCGCGAACCTTGCAGGCGATCGGGGAGTAGTCGAGGTTTGAGTTGGAGTAGAAGTCCGTTTCGCCCGGCTGACGGATGGTAACCTTAATATCTTTGATTCGAGGTGAGGCCGCGATGATCGGTTTCTCGATCCCCTTTCGAATGGTTAGCGTTCCGCGATCAATGCCGGTTTCCTTTCCCCATATGACCTTGCTGATATGGAAGGTTTTGCGGAGAAGCTTCCGCAGGACCTTTGCCTCTGCGGCGTCGGAGGACGGAGGATATTTACCGGCTTTTTTCAGCTTATTCTTCAGGAGCGCAACGGCCTTCATTGCATCATATTCGGTGAGATTGTTATCACCGACAATGCAGGATTCATATCCGCTCAGGTTTTTATTGAAATCCACGACACAGTCCACATACTGGTTTGAACAAACCAGTCGACCTTGCAGTCCAATGTAGCTCAGGCCGACACTCGGGATTCCGCGGATGCCAAGCTGTTCAATCACGTTGACAAAATCCACGTGATGGTTTCCCCAACCGTCGATAGCGACAATGGCACCGTCAGCACGCATCAGCTGTGCAAGGTCACCCACTCGCTTTGCGGTGTAGATTTTATCATCGCAAACCTCGGAGACGCCATCGACGATGATGCCTGTGTACTCAAGATCGGTGTTCTTAAGCAGCTCTTTGGTGACAGGGCATCTGTAATGGTGCAAAGTCGTCATTTTAATACTCGGTCCGAGTCCCATAAGCAGCCTCCTTTCAGTTAACTGCACGAATAAATGCACGAAGGGGCCGCCCAATGAATGGCAGCCCCCGTAAATTGTCAATGAGATTATACGTTGTGACGATATTCGTAAGGAAGAACCTTAACGCGGTTGAAGCTTGGACAATCACGAACCCATTCCAGGGATTCTTTCAGAATTGCAGTCTGCATCGGAACGTTGTTAGGCTCGCCTGCGTTGGAACCGATCGGAACATGAGGTGCAGTGATTCTCGGAGCACCCTGCTGCTGAGCGATTGGAGGAAGTGCAGCGATTACGCAGCAGCTCATGCCAGCTTCTTCGCAGCATCTTGTAACGATAGTAGCGGAACGGTGACAGGTTCCGCATCCGCCTGTGCACAGAACAACGTCTACGCCCTGAGCCTTCAGCTTGCGAGCGATTTCCGGACCGGTCTCTCCTCTGAATTTCTCAACGTTTCCGCCGCCACCCATGAAGGTGTAGGTTTCTTCCGGCAGAGAGCCGATAAAGCCTTCCTTAACCAGTTCATGCAGACGATCGATAGGGAACATTGCGTTAACGTCCTTATTGATGTCGGAGTTATCAAATCCGCCGTGAGTTACCATCAGTTGATCAGATGGAGTATCGAATGGAATGGTACGATAAGAGAAATCTCCGGATGTATTGAATGGAGTCTGATCCTTTTTATGAATACCACCGGCGGTGATGAAGGCAACCTTGCATTCGCTTAGAGGCTTCTTCAGCTCGGTAAATACTGGCTTCGGTGTCAGAGGTACGAAGATCTCAGACTGCATACCTTCTTTAACTGTTAATTTCATTGTTTTACCTCCTAAATTGATTCTATAGGAATATCTTTTTTACCTACGACCTTCATGCAACTCAGATAGAACTGTACGTCCTGTCCTACTTGCATGGGAATCGGTGTGAAAGCCCATCGTCTCGGAACATTAATGGTTCCTTTGTTGTTCATGATGGACACACTGATTGCTGTATCGTTCACTTCTATTATCTTGCCGCCAACAAGACAAGCCTGGGGCTCGTGGTCGGGAGTCATGTCTGAATCATCGTAGTCATATGGATTTTCGACTACCTGGATGTAGCTGAAATAGAATTCCAGATCATGACCAGGTTCAATAGGGATAGGGGCGATGATCAGACTCCGAGGTACAATGAACACACCGAGGCGCCCATGTAAGTGGATTTTAATCATGTCACCCGACACTTTCTTGACGAGCCCGCCCATCTTAACGGGATTAATAATGTAATCCATTAGTGCAGCGTACCACTTTCAACCAGCTTGGTCTCAGGCAGTCCGAGCAGCTTATTGTTAGCATTGATAATATCGTTATTCCATTTCTTTTCAGCTGGCTTGATAGCAACGCCTGCCATCTTGTTCTTCAGCATCTGGATTGCACGAACGGCAACTTCCGGTGTTACGCAGGAAGTACCGGCGATATCGTTTTCGAATCCGCCTGCGTCCATGTTCTCTTCAACCATTGCATCAGCGTACTCGTTACCAACTACGAGCTGACCCTGATAAGCGCAGAAGGAAACGCCAACAACCGGGATTCCTCTCTTGCCGGCCTGACCAATGTGCTGAATGAAGTCGATATGGTTATTTCCGAAACCTTCGGTGGTGATGATAACGCCATCGAGATTCATGCTTTCCATCAGGGAGCCCAGTCTCTCAGAAACCCACATCTTCTCATCGTTAACCTGAGGAGATCCAATGCAGATTACACCGATCAGATCAAGCTCATCATCAGCTGCAAGTCCTTCTACCAGTGGTTCACGGATGTAGTGACGGGTCATTTCCTTCGTAGCAGGTCCGATGCAAGTCAGAGCGTGGATGGAACCGTCTCTTACCTGGTTCGGAGTGAGCAGAATCGGAACATTACCGCAGTCAACATTCTTCTGTCCACCCTTGATGCCGCAAGGTTCTTCCGGGCAAAGTACGTTGTCATGCATTGCACCCTGACCCATGATTTCCTTAACAAGAGCAACTCTTGGGTTCCCGACTCTTCTAACGTCCTCGCATACCTCTTCACGAACAACTTCGCCTTCATAGCTCTTCAGCTGTTCACGGATAGCCTGAATAATATAATCCTGGCACTTGTGAGCGGCGAAAGGTCCCGGTCTTGTCATTCCGGACAGTCTCTGAACGACAGCGTGGCAACGGATGATGATATCGTTCTCATCAGCGCATCCCGGGTGACCGAAGTACATCTTCTCGTCGAGATAACCTTCGGAGGAACCGAATTCATGAACCTGTACGCCATCTTCGTCAACGCCGGTCAGCATGAATACGACGCCGTCGCAAACTTTGGTGATACCTTCACCGAGTTCGCCTTCTACCTTCGTAGCGATTGGGCAAACGTCCATGATGGTTTCAGTGTAGATATGTCTCTCATCCGGATGGATAACGTCCAGTTCAAGGCTCTTGCACAGTACGTCTTCGCCGACTGCCTTCTTAACGATGTCCTTATCAATGGTGATAACGCCATCCTTGATAGATGTCTCTTTACCGAGTTTAACATCGCTGATCTTGATATGTTTCTTGATAAGCTGTCTGATAACAGTTTTTTCGCCGACCTTCTCGTCTGCTGGAGCGGCTGCTGCCGGTGCCGGAGCTGCGCCTGCAAATACAGGTACGTCCAGTTTCAGGCCATCGAATTTCTCTGCTTTTCCGATTTCGATATGAATCATTCCATTTCCTCCTGTGCATGGCTGTGCTGCTGGAGCAACTTCAGGTGCTTCTTCTGCAGCCTTCACTTCTTCTACCACTTCGTCTTCTACTTCGTTGACTTTGTCGAGCACATCTCTCGTGATCGGGGTGAGTGCATCAACATCCTTAACGAGTGTGCAGCCAACAACCTGCTCAATACGAAGACCTTCCGGAGTTAAAGTCAGGAGACCGGCTTCCTGCATGTCGTCGAACAGGCCCGGATCCTCGAGGTCAGCCGCACTGATTACTAATCCCTTCTCTCTTCTGCAGCAGAAGATTGCAGGATCTTTCAAGTGTTTCTGCAATGTTTCTTGAGTAATAGACATCTTGATTCCTCCTTTTTACTCATCTTTATATACTGCTTAACAGCTTTGCTCTGCGATTCGGCACGTCTTGGATTCATGACTCGGATTCAGTAACGTCATCCGTGCCATTCTCTGTGCGTGTCTTGAATGAAGAATTATGCTGTGAAGCACATATCCATCGGCCGAGCCGAGGGGGCTCCGAACCGAATGTACTTGGATTATAATGAGGTTCTATTTTGGAATAAAGCGACATTGGCTAATTATTAACATGAGAACTGTTCATAACAGTGTAATTTCAATGGTTAGATGCGTCACATTCTCGCATATCGATTATCCTTATGTTTGTTTTTTGTCAATATATATTTTTTCAATCCAACTTTTTTATATCCAATGTTAAAATGTATAAAAAGCATGGAAATCAAGCATTTGCGGCTATTGATTTTTCTTGAACTGCGTTGAGCTGAGTAAGGAGAAGTGGATTTAAGCCGAATAGAGTAGTAAGGAGGATAATGCTTGGATATCAATAAACTTGCATTAATATGCGATGTTGCCGGCACCGGAAATCTGACAGTCAGTGCGGAACACATGGGATACACGCAATCCGGCGTTTCGCATGCGATTAATAAGCTGGAAGCGGAGATGGGCATCTCATTAATCCGGCGCACGAAGCGTGGCGTGGAACTCACCGCAGATGCGGAGCTCCTTCTTCCATATATCCGGCAAGTGGTTACACACTACGAGCGCATGGATGAGATTCTTGATTCGATTCATGGCCTTCAACGTGGATCTATTTGCATTGGAACCTATTGCAGCATTGCAGCACAATGGCTTCCGTCAATAATTGACAAATACCAGCAGCTCTATCCGAATATCGCCATTCACATTCGCGAAGGCGGCCTCAAAGCCATCGAAGGATGGCTGAATGAAGGCAGCATCGATTTCGGTTTTCTGAGCTGGCAGAAAGACCAGAACTTCCGGTTCTTCTCCCTGGCACGAGATCCCTTGTGTGCAGTTGTTCCAACGAAATTCACATTGCCGGCGGAGTACGAGAAGGCCTTTCCGATATCCGCATTCGCGGATTTCCCATTCATCGCATCGGAACGTGGAGTGGATGAGGACGTGTCCTCGACTTTGTCACATTTCGATGTCTCTCCGCTAATCAGTTTCACTTGCCATGACGATCACACCATTCTCTCAATGGTGGATAACGGTCTCGGCATCAGCTTGCTTCCGAATATGTTCCTATTGAACAGTAATGCAAACATCCGCGTTATCCCGGTTAAACCTTGCACTCATCGAACGCTCGGCATAGGCTATCAATCGGACAAAACACTGTCCATCTGCTCGAAGGCATTCATCGATTTAGCCAAAAAAATAATCCCGGAACTGGTGGCAGCGTCCGATGTACCAGAGTGTGTGAATGTGTAGGGTGTTCGTTTGAATTCTATTATCTGAGTGTACTGATTATTGTACACTCACTTTTTTGTTTTTTGATGATAACCGCCGTGAACGTTTCTCAGACGTTTCTTGCAGAATTGTATAATGTGACGAAAATGTGCCGTGAAAGCATGTTTGGAAAAAACTTTCCGAAACCTGGGGGATAACGTTGGGCGATGGATCAGCAACGGTTCATCGCCGAAGAGATGTTTTTAAAGAATTGTAGGTTACACTGATGCGGCTACGGCGACGACAACACGAATGTATGGAAACTGGGATAATGGGCAAACTGAGGTGCATCAAATTCAAGGAATCTGATGTGTCTAGACTTGCGGGAATTGTGGCAGCGGAGCTTTGCATTTGCGCGGGACTCAGCTGTGGAATTTTTCAAACCGTAAATATAAACCAACGAGATCTCAAGCTGGACGCTATGGTTTCCGCGATTGCCGGGACTGTGATGAATGAGAATATTACAGCACAAATCAAGAATACCGAGAAAAAGATGGAAAGCAGCGCGAAAAACAAGATTCAGAAGGCAGATGCCAAAAGAAAAGAGGCGGAGAGCCAGAAAGAAGCAACCGCCACTCAGGACACGAAGGCCGAAACGTCCGGTTCGACCGGAACTCGTAAGACAACGAATGGCACGAAGACGAGCACAGGCGCGAAAAGTTCCCAGACCGATAGTTCAGCAAACAATAATTCAAAAAAAGAGGAAAATAACAAGCAAGAAACCAACAAGGAAGAAAGCAACAACAGCACCGACAAAAATGACTTCCACAGATTTGACATCTGGCCGGGCAATGGACATCACAAATTTGACTTTCCATCAGGCAAACCGGGCAAATGGAAAAAAACGCAGTACGGGAAAGGATATGATGACAGATCAACTCAGTAACAAATGCATTTATGATATAATGGGAAAAACAAGGAGGAACAGTTTATGTTATTTATCATACTAATTATTATCATTGCAATTATTGTGGCGAACATTCGCATTGTACCGCAACAGATGGTTTACGTTGTAGAAAGGCTCGGAAAGTACCAGGCATCCTGGGAAGCAGGTCTACACATTAAGGTTCCGCTACTGGACAGAGTCGTTCGAAAGATCAGCCTAAAAGAACAGGTCTTAGATTTCCCACCTCAGCCGGTTATTACAAAGGATAATGTGACCATGCGTATCGATTCGGTCGTATTTGCAAAGGTCTTTGATCCGAAGCTCTATACTTACGGCGTAGAGGATCCGATCTTCGGTCTTCAGAACCTCTCGGCAACTACACTTCGAAATATTATCGGTGACATGGAGTTAGACCAGACACTGACATCCAGAGACAGCATTAACGGGAAGCTGCAGTCTATTCTGGACGAGGCAACAGATCCTTGGGGATTAAAAGTAACGAGAGTGGAACTAAAGAACATCACCCCGCCGAAGGAAATCGAAGACGTTATGACAACGCAGATGAGAGCAGAGAGGGAGAGAAGACAGACGGTCTTAGAGGCACAGGCACACCAGGAATCGGTCGTATCCAGAGCAGAAGGTGACAAGAGAGCGAAGATCCTTGCGGCGGAAGCAGAGCGGGAATCTCAGATCGCTTTAGCGGAAGGTAAGGCAAAGTCCATCGAACTGGTATACAAAGCAGAGGCGGAAGGTCTTCGGATGCTAAACGAAGCTTGCCCGACAGAGCGCGTTCTGAAACTTAAGGGATTGGATGCATTAAAGGACGTCGCGAACGGCAAGGCAACAAAGATTTATATGCCGACAGATATTGCCGGAAGCATTGCTTCTCTTGGCGTAATTTCCGATGCCTTGGGAATATCGAGGGACACAAAGGAGGCGCCGGAAACCATAGCAGCGGAATTGCTGAATGATCCGTGTCTGAGCGAGAAATCGAGCGAGGAAACGTTAAGGACAGCGGAAACGGGATTTGCCATTCAAAAGGATATCGAAGCAGGCTTAAAAGAGTAGAGTTTGTATCTGCCCGAGCCAGACAAACACCATGGTGTATCAGAAAGGAAAATTACTATGGTCTCATTCATGCTTACCGAGAAAGAAAAGCGGACGATCTGCCGCTATTGCGTCTACCCGCACCGAGCAACGGTCGCTCTTGTCATGGCCATGGCATTGGCCATACCGTTCCTCCTTGGCTACATGATCGGCGACCTCGTCTTCTACGGGCAGGGAGACCTTCGTTTCCTCGGTCTTGGTGTCTACCTTGGATTTTTCGTTGTCCTCATGGTCATCTTCATCTACTGCGCGCTGGTGTCCAAGATAGGGATGCACGGCAAACGCTGGCGCGCTCTTGTGGATAGGGCTCAAGTTCTCCAGGAAAATGAAGATTATACAGCCGAGGTGGGCGGTATCGTCGCCACCTCGGTTGCGGCCCATGCCCTCAGAAGCTCGGACAATGATGCCGCAGTCGCTGCTGGGAACGTCGCTACCGTAGCAAACTCTGTCGCTACCGCCGCCACTACAGCCATAGTGATGAACCAGCTGAGTCACAATGCAGAAGACGTAGCTCGGGCCTACGGCATTGAGGTGCCGAATGACAAGCCCATCATCGTCGCCCTGATCATTGTTCCGTTGCTTGCATTGACGGCGGCCTTCGGTGCATCCTACGTCTCGGCCTCAGACGCGATAGGACAGAGCCAGGCGGCTGCCACCTCTCAAGCCGAGCGCCTCGCCGACGCATTCACAGCAGCAGAACTTGGATGCGAAGCCGTCCCGGACCCAGCAGACGGCTTTCACGAATATGGATACTCCATCTACGGCTTTGCCGGCGATACCAACTATTACGATGCCGAGCAAGAAATCCGCGTTAAGCTCGATAAGGATGGGCTTGCAACCGATGTCTACTACAGCGCTTACATTGACAAATCCCAATCGGCTGAGGAGAACCTCCGCCAGGCTGAAGAAGATTTCCATACGTTCCACAAAGCCCTGGTCGTAGCGGGGATTGAGATGGAAACGGACGGCATTGCCAGCTCGCCCGAGTTTCTCGATACGTTCTGCGAGCAATACCTGGCTGGCGAATCCGAGATCAGTGAGAGCGAGATTATCGACGACCACGAAGTCTTTTGCCACTTCGATGGCAGCGAAACAAAACCTGAGATTCGGCTCCACATCGAGGCGCGCTGACAGAAATGTAGCATCGTGCAGAACAGATGCGTTTATGAGTTCATTCATATTCCGTTATTGATTATCGATGGGATAAAGTTCACTGTGTTGAACGGTGAACCGAAAATGGTGTATCGTTCAACTGCTAGTACCACATTACCAATCTTTCTTCTGGTATTGTAGTTTCGTTTACAATTTTCCTTAAAGCTTTAAGTGCATGAAAATAATAATCCGGGTATTCCTCGTCTTCGTATTTTGATATCATTCCGTTTTCTGGGTTCTGTGTATCAATATTGATGCAAACCTGACCCAAAATACCTGTTGCTTCAGGGTCATAGATTGCTGATATTAAATTACCTTCTTTCCTTATTTTTCTCAATCGCAACATGATACCGCACCGCCTCTTTTGAATAATTATACTTTCTTGATGCTTCTATGTGGGCTTCTTCTTGTGACATTCCCTCTGACATCAGTTTTCTCTCTAGCTTTTCATGATTCAAGAGTGTTAGTTGAACGGTGGACCGAAAATGGTGTATCGTTCAACCTAAAACAGTCTATGTATCCATTTTTTACCAACTCTTCGAGAATATCCAGAAGATAGCTTTCGTGAACTTGGAATCTTTCCGCTGAAATTTCATCCTTGTTCACCTTTCTTCCTTCTCTACGGCTTTCCTCTATTTCTGTCAAAATCAAATATGTGATTTTTGCTCTATTTCCGTTCGCCATGGTTATTCTCCTTCTTCTGTAATGGTTTTTGTAAAGATTTGCTCATATTCTTTACTAAGTGCAATCATCTTATTCATGAATTTTCTGTGTATTATACAAAACTGTCTATCTTCTTCCTTTGGTGATAAATTCAGCGATGGTAAATCAGCACGACTTTTGAAATACTGTTTTTTTAACGCATCCGCTTTTTCCTTATATTCTTTATAATCCGGATGGTTTTTATCGGCTATTCTTGTTTCTCTCATATTCAAACCTCAATTCTTCTGCCATCTTTTTTACGGTTCCATCAAATAGTTTATCATCTACTGTTTCTGGGTCTTTTTCAGCTTTCCACAATTCTTCCATAGTCATGTCCATTTTTTCTTTAAACATAGATATTGCATCATCTCTAGTAATGTCTTTTGTTTCTTTGAGTCTCTTGATTATATATCGGTACTTGTAATCCGATGACATCATAAAGGCTTCTTTGTTCTCAATAAAGCTTCCGATATCCTCCCCACTGAATGAGAAGTTTGTTTCTTTCGGTGGGTGGTTATGATAAGAATAAGCTCCGGCTCTAGTTGAACGGTGGACCGAAAATGGTGTATCGTTCAACTCGTTATTTATTTTTCTTTTTACTCTTCTCTTTTTTCGCCTTTTTTTCGGCTTCTCGCTTGTTGTACTCGTCTGCAAATTCCCCCAGCCCGTACTTTTTTCTGATTTCTTTCGGGAAATAGTCCGCTGGTTCCGTGTATGTGATTTCTTTAAACTCTTTCATGGTGCCCTCCTTTGTTATTTAAAATAATAATTATCAAGTGCCTTTACTACTGCTTTACTTTCCTTCTTAGCTCTTCCAGAATTGCAATATACATCTGCGAATGCTTCCGCTATGGCTTCTGCGTCAGTTTAACCGCACCAATTTGAATAATCTCTCCATCCAAATAGAGCCTTTCCTCTCTAAAGACTTCCAGGGGAATTATATTAGTCTGGGATGGACAAGCCATCGTTGGGTTAATTAAACGAAGCAGCCGTTTCTCCCCACTGTTTCAGAAAACAGATCGTGTGATATTGACACTGCTTTTTGTCGAGATCGTGATATCATTACGGGAAAATGCAATTATTTACACTTTTCCGACTCATCCCACATTTACAATGCTGGAGCCCAATAAACTGCTGCTTCATTTTACGCCCACCGTTTGGGCAGATCTTGTTGTTCTTTCCCATAGCTTACAAATCAAGGCTATCCGGATTCAACAGGAAATCCATGATGCCCATAACAACGATGCCTTTTTCATTGCGCCACAGCTTAATTCTATCTTTCACAACAATGATCTTTTTGAAGGAATCATCAATGCGAACCAGTGAATTTTGCTCCTGCCTCATTTTTTCCTGGTCAGGAATCGCAAAAGCAGATTGAATATAGTATCTTCGGCTGCCGAGATTGCAGACGAAATCTACCTCCAATCTCTTGCGGACAACTTTCCCTTCTTCGTTTTTTTCTGCGTGCTCCACAACACCCACATCTACATTAAATCCTCTTACAAGCAGCTCGTTGTAGATGATGTTTTCCATGATATGATTTTCTTCCTGCTGCCGGAAATTAAGCTGTGCATTGCGAAGACCAACATCTGTAAAATAGTATTTGTACGGTGAGGCAATGTATCGCTTTCCTTTAATATCGTACCGCTCTGCCTTGCTGATAAAAAAAGCGTCCAGCAGATAGCCAATATAGTTTCCAATTGTCTTATCGCTGACGGGCATGCCATTGCTGCTAAAGGTATTTGCAAGCTTCGTTGGATTTGTCAGTGACCCTACCGCAGATGCCAGAATATTGAGCAGCGAAGACATGACATTATCGCCTCGCAAATTGTGGCGATTCTCAATATCCTTCAGGTACAATTCCTGACAAAGGGTAGTCAAATATCCGGATTTCAACTCATCTGTTTTCCTGCTGAGAATCTGCGGCAGACCTCCGTAGGTATAATAATCAAGCCACGCATCGTACTTATCGCCTGAATATGCAGAGACATACTCAGAAAAGGAAAGCGGATATACGCGCACCTCGTCTCCGCGCCCGCGAAATTCTGTGAGGACATCCGAAGAAAGAAATTTGGAATTACTTCCGGTCACATAAATGTCCACATTGTCTCGTCTGTTCAGTCCGTTGAGTACCGCTTCAAAGTTTTTGCACAACTGAACCTCGTCCAAAAACACATACCACATATCGTCATCCGTAATGCGTTTCTTGATATAGGCACTCAATTTTTTGCTGTCATGAAGCTCCGCAAAATCATCGTCGTCCAGCGGGATGCTTATGATTCTGGACGATTCTACACCTGATTCAATCAGGTATTGATAATAAAGCTTAAACAGAAGATATGATTTCCCGCATCTGCGAATGCCGGTAACGACCTTGATCATGCCGTTTTCTCTTCGTTCTATCAGTCGATTCAGATACAGGTCTCGTCTGATTTGTTCCATAATCTCACGCCCCTTACTCCGAGAAAGTGTAAATAGTTGCAATTTTCCGTAACGATATTATACGCGCAACCAAAGTTTGCGTCAATATCACGCAATTTGATTGGGCGATGCACCATTTTCTTCCCACCGTTCAAGTATAACGACCGTATACTTGCTATTGTTTAAATGCTCTAAGCCTTTTGGGGGTAATCGTTTTTCGCCATGGTCGATCTCTCCAATTTGTTTTTTACATGCCCTATGTGTCAGAATAGATGTCAGTGATTAGCTTGACCTTTGGTGGTAGAATAAAGCCGTCAAAAGAAAGGACTGACACCATGCAATATAGCGATGAACTTAAAGATGCGTTTCTCCTAACAACCTTCCGCTAAGGCCATTTCCTCTTCCAATTCCTTACGGTATTCACGTTCTTCGTGAATAAATTCCTCAAGATCCAGACAACGGATAACAGCAGCAGTATCACGTGCATCATTCAATGCATCGTGAGCTTTGATACCCTTGAGGCCGAAGTAATAAAATGCATAATCCAGAGAGAAGCATCGACCCTCCATTGTTTCCTGGAAATCGAACATTGATTGTGCGTCAAAATCTTCTGGAATCCAGTTACAATCCATATCGTACATTATCAGATTTTCTGTCAGGATTTTAATATCAGATGGACCCCAGGTCAGAGCAATATTATCCTCTCCACACCATTCGCGAAAGCGATTAACGGCATCTTCAAACCCTGGACATTTTTTCAAATCATCATCTGTTATGCCAGTGAGTTTCTCGATATCTTTATTCATTTTTGGGTAAAAAACCGGTTTAATTTTGACGTCAAAATCATCAATTTCCTCCAGTTTCGCATTCAGTTTAACCGCACCAATTTGAATAATCTCTCCATCCAAATTAATTGGCGAGTGAATGCGCCATCTACGATTCTTCGGTTGATTCCATTCTAAATCAAAAACTATATAATTCACTATGTTCCTCGCTCTATTGGTTGAATAACGTACCATTTTCGGATTATCGGTCAATCCGTATATCCTGAATTTCGTATGCCGTAATGCTGCACTCAGTATATCATGTTTCGCCAGTCTGGTCGTTTTTTTCTGCCAACAAAGGCTCTAATGTCCCAAAATTCGGACATTGGAGCCTTCTTCTCTAAAGACTTCCAGGGGAATTATATCAGTCTGGGATGACAAGCCATCATCTGGTAAATTAAACGAAGCAGCAGTTTGTCTCCTTCGATCAACCTGAAACAGAATAAATAATCGGAATTTTATAGTACCGATTTTTTCCATTTTCTGATTTTTGTTCTGAAGGTTCCAAAAGGTGCAACGGTATTCACATGAATAAATTTGTACACTTCCCAGACCGCTGTTTTAGTCGCTTCATCCGCCCATTTTCGCATATGGGGCTTAAATAATTCATCTTCGCTTAATGAATCAATCATTACACAGATAGAATTGATATTGTCATTTAATTGAGATTTCAATTCTTGCAAGGATAAATGAGCGTAGGTATCCGTGAACCACTGATATAATTCACCAAGTTGATTCCATTTAAAATCATCCGATGGTGTCTTTACCGGAATGCCTTTTCTTTCATCTCTTTCCCATTTAAGAACTAAGCTTGTCCATCCCACTTGATAAGCAAGATTCTCCGCCGGAGTCCTGTCCACGTCCTCAACTCGCTTATCTTTTAAGCTTTCCGGAATACTATCGAATTCTGAAATATACTTTTCAAACGCTTTGTTTATTTCAGTTTTGAGTTCTTCTTTGCTTTCGTACACTCGCAGAATAATCACCTCCACAAATTCCGACTTTACAGTGTTTATTCCTGCAATAGCCACTCCGCTATGTCGTAAATTTCAATCCCCTCATAGCTGTATTTCGGATGTTTGGTCCGGGCAACGATCATTTTGGGGTAAGCGTCTCTGATTTGAAGAAGCGGAGAACATTCTCTCTCAAAGGTTTCCTCTCCGGAGATGTTATCACTTACCTGTATATATTTTTTTTCACTGCCTCTCTGAGCAACAAAATCGATTTCCTTCTGATAGAGCTTCCCGACATAGACATCGTATCCACGACGAAGAAGTTCTATACAGACGATATTCTCATATACTCTGCCATAATCCATGTTCCTGCTTCCGAGTATCGCATATCGGATACCACTGTCGCACAGATAAAACTTTTCAGTGCTTCCAAGGTATTTCTTGCCACGGATATCATATCTCTTGATATCATAAAATAGAAAAGCACTACATAGATACCTGATATACTTGCCAACGGTCACATGGTTCGTTGGTGTCTCATTTGCCGTCAACAGTTTACTTACTTTATTCGGTGAAGTCAGATTACTGATATTGTCCATCAGAAACTCGCTCAAACGCTGCAGCACCAATGTGTCGGGCAGAGCGTATTTCTGCACCAGATCCCTTGTAACAATTGTTTCATAAACTTCCTTTATATAGTTTGTCCGGTCTTTTTCAGTTCTGTAAACATAGGAACCTGCCAGTCCGCCTTTGATTGAATAATCCTCGAAGAGCTTATCTTTATCGCTGACATCATCATAATACTGGCAATACTCCTGAAAGCTGAAAGGGAACACATGGATCTCAATATAACGTCCGGTGAACAGAGTTGCCAGATCTGCACTCAGCAGAAATGCATTAGATCCGGTCACATAGATGTCATACTTGTCCTTGGAGTAAAGACTGTTGATCGCCAGCTCAAACTTTGGGCACATTTGGACTTCATCCACAAACAAATAGTTTGTTTTATCTGCTTGATAATGTTCTTCTACATACTCGTGCAATGCATGGTATTCCTTGATTCCTTCATAGGTCAGGTCCATAAAATCAATAAAGATGATATTGATGTTTTCAAAATGGGTTTCCAGGTATCTGATATATGCCTGCATCAATTTGGATTTACCCGATCGTCGGATACCCGTGAGGATCTTGATATCAGGAGTACCGTTCAATTCGATGATCCTGTCAAGATATTTTGTTCTTGTGATCGTTTTCATATATACACTCGCTTTCAAAAGTTCTAAAAAATCATTTTTTTGAAATCGTTTATTTATGCTTATTTTACGATCTTATAGTAGTATGTGCAATAATCCGCTTTCAAAAAATAAAAAAGAATAAATTTCTGAAAGCGACGCCGATTGTAAAATGAAGTTGAATATATAACAAAATCCATAGGATACATTTCTTGAACGATACACCATTTTCTACCCACCGTTCATGCGACCTGCAAGGGAGAGTTCAGTGGGGTTGACAAATCACAATCTTGTAGTACAATATCCCGTCTTTGACACTTAATTAGCAAAAAAAGCTTGCTATCCATTGGTATTACTGGGCTGGCAAGCTTTTGTATTTTGTATCGATATGTGCTATTTTTTCTTCCTGGTGCTGGTTGCCTGTTTTGTTGACCGAATCGTACTCCTCATAGAGGCTTTGGATATGAATTCAAGATCGGTCCTGAAACCAAAGACGCTATGCAGTTTATCGGTTAACTTTGTCCTTTTGTATGATGGAATATATCCACTTTCTTTACTCAGCAGCGTCATCTGCATGCCACGCAGTGTTTCGAGGATCTGACTGCAGGTATACTCTTCGTCGAGCTTTTTTTCGAGCAGGCGGTACACGAGTAAGCTGATGTAACATGTGAGAAAATGTGCTTTGATCCTGTCGTCTCGCTGTACATAGACCGGCTTTGCCTCGAATTCGGATTTCATGATGCGGAAATTTTCCTCAAGTTCCCAACGCTGACGGTTGATCTTAAGGATCTCTGCTGGGTCATCCTCAATATTGGTTATGACAGCCCCTATGTGTCAGAATAGATGTCAGTGATTAGCTTGACCTTTGGTGGTAGAATAAAGCCGTCAAAAGAAAGGACTGACACCATGCAATATAGTGATGAACTTAAAGATGCGTTGCTCCGCAGAATGCTCCCTCCCAACAACGAATCAATCGCCAAGATTTCTCGTGAGGAAGGTATCTCTGAGCAGACTCTCCGTAATTGGAGAGACAAAGCCCGCGCGGATGGCATAGCCGCTCCGGGCGTTAAATGGACCCCTGACAAATGGAGCACCCAGGATAAATTTCTAATCGTGGTTGAAACAGTAAGTATGACAGAGACCGAACTGGCAGAATATGCCAGAAAGAAGGGCCTCTATGTCGAACAGATTAAGGCATGGAAAGATGCCTGTCTGAATGCCAATGGCGGGGTAGCACAAGAAGCCGTGCGCCTTACGAAAGAACTCAAAGCTGCAGAGCGTGCTAACAAACAACTGCAGAAAGAACTTGACCGCAAAGAAAAGGCGCTTGCGGAAACAGCGGCACTGCTTGTACTGAGAAAAAAAACAGATGCGATCTGGGGGGATCCCGAGGAAGACTGATTAGCGAACCGGATCGCAGTAGAGGTATTGAGCTAATCGATGAGGCAGTTGCCTCAGGAGCAAGTCGGGTAAAAGCTTGCGAAGAACTCGGGATTACAGAACGCACGTATTTTCGTTGGGTAAAAAACCAGAAGACTTACGGATCTTATGAAGATCGCCGGCCTCTTGCTAAGCACTCAACAGAGATATCGTCGGATGGGAGGTCTGGGAAACTGAAGACAGTCTTCATGCCAGTGAGCTGATCTTCACGAAGGCCGTGGCCAACAGCAACACGGATCACCCTTTTCTGCGTCAGCAGCGGGTATACACGCTGCTGGCTGCCTCCCCGGCGAGGGGAAATACAAATCCGTCTCAGATTGGATCTGAGACACCAATTAACCACAACTACTGAATAGGCAGTTACTGACAACTACCTTGACAACGAGCGATAGGATCCCTTTGTTGAACGATACACCATTTTTTGTCCACCGTTCAAGTATCAGATTACAAAAGAGCTGAATCGTAGCAAAGGTTAATAAATGGAACACCGGAACCGCATGATATAACACTTCTAAAACACGAAATGCTGGAAATGAAATTGATGGAGAAAGGCTTCACGCAAGAGGAAGCACACATAATACAATGGTCCCCTAGACTTAGACACTAAATATTAAATTAATCGTGAACATGGTA
>CAVKJB010000020.1:0-41024 GCA_963656785.1 Acutalibacteraceae bacterium
TACAATATATATTGCTTGATTGGAACCGGTGGCTCGAAATCTGAACCACTTACCCCTGAGCTATCGGTTCTTATTTAGCAGGTAATACGTCATTACTGAAAGAACATTGAATTTGTTGCAGCGGAAGCTGCAAGCGAGGAGGACTTATGAACTTCACAAAGATGCAGAGAATCGGTCTTATTCTGGGACCGGTTGTGGCCGCAATATTCTGCTTCCTTACCCTTCCGGGACTCGATGCTGTCGCAACTCGAGTAGTTGGACTGACGCTCTGGATGGTTATCTGGTGGGTAACCACACCGGTTCCGCTGTGGGTAACCGCCCTGCTGCCAATTGCCGGCAGTGTTGTCATGAATATAGCCGGAGATGAAGCCCTTGAGAATGGCATGGACACCTACGCGTCCTACGGGGCTCCGGTAACCGTCATGGTAATCGGCGTATTCGTACTCGGTGCGGTTATTGAGAAGTGGAATCTTCACAAGAGAATTGCTTTGAATATTTTGAGCCTGTTTAAGGGTAAGCCGGTTGCCGTTGTATTCGGATTTGGCGTTGCCACAGGAATCATCTCCATGTTTATGTCGAACACCACTGCTGTTGCGATGCTGCTGCCAATCGCGATGGCATTGAACACCCAGCTGGGATTCACCGAGAAAGATGGATTCTCCAAGGCACTGGTACTGACCACCGCTTATGCCGGATCCATCGGAGGCATGGCAACCGTTATCGGTTCCGGAACCAACATGGCTTCCGTTGGACTGATTAAGAACCTGGTAGGCATCGATATGACATTTAACGACTGGTTGGTTATCGGACTGCCGTTCGTTATCCTGATCCTTCCGCTGTCGGTACTGGCTATCTGCAAGCTGTTCAAGGTGAAAGACTATGATCTCGGCGACACCATGGTCATCAAGCATGAGCTCGAAGAGTTGGGATCGATGACAAAGGGGGAACGAATTGCAACTGCGTATCTCGCAGTAACTATCCTGGTATTCGTGTTCAATGACCAGATTACGACTTGGGTTCCATGGCTTCAGTACATCACCAACGAAGGATGGGGTATCGTAGTTCTGGTGCTCTCCTTCATGATTCCGGTTGACTGGAAGAACGGAGAATTCCTGATGGATGGAGCGTATGCAGTGAAAAAGATTTCTTGGGGAACATTTGTCCTCCTGGGAGGTGCACTGACACTGGGCGGTATGTTCTCTGCATCCGGCGTTGCCGCTTGGATTGCATCCGGACTGGGCTTCCTTCAGAACTGGCCGCAACTGGCAATCATCATCTTCCTCTGCGTCATTGTATCCATCATCACAGAGGCAGTATCCAATTTCGTCGTTGTTGCCGCATTCATGCCTGCGTTGGTAGGCCTTGCTGATACCGTGAACATGAACCCGATGTTCATCCTCATGGCTGTGGCATTGTCTTCCTCCCTCGCATTTATGCTTCCTTCCGGAACGCCTCCGAATGCACTGGTATTTGGTACGAATTACCTCGAGACGAAGGACATGGTCAAGGCAGGTCTGGTTGTAAAGATCATCGGAATCATTCTCTTCCCGATCGTTATGTTCCTGATTTCGAAGCCGCTCTCGCCGCTGTTCTAATCGCGAGAATTCGGAGGAAAGCAACATTACCGATAATGTGATGCTGTAGGCATACGGCATCATGGGAATATGACATCCGAAGAGCGTGGCATTACTGCGACATCATCGGAAAAAGCCATATAAGAAATACCATACCTTACAATACTTTCAAATAAGACATGAAAAAGCCTCTCGGCCGAACCACAGGCTGAGAGGCTTTTTCATTACGTCATTTCGAATAAAGGCACATTGAAATCCTTATTCGGGACAGGATTCTCTCAAGATCAGACGATTTCTGATCTGATGAGACTCAGGAGCGACGGACACGCCGGTCCGTATCCGATGAATTGCCATGGCTGCGGCATGTTCTGCCAGATCCCTTGTGGAGACTTCGATTGCCGACAGCGACGGTGTTGCGTATTTCGTGATATTCGGATCTCCGATGGAGAAGGTCAGAAGCAGCATATCCTCCGGAAGTCGTACTCCGGCTCTGTTAAGTACGTAAGAGGCGCCGAGTGCAATGGTGTCCGTCATGGTAATCAGCACCTGCGGTCGATGCTTGCATAGAAGGAGCTTGCGCGCTGCAGAGGCACCGCTTTCGCAACGGTCGTCTGCCGTGATGTCGTGTTCCGGATGCACTTCAATACCGTATTCCTCCAACGTGTTGCTCAGTGTCCGCAGACGGTGATTGTAGGCGGTATATGACTTTGTTCCGCGGAAAAGTGCGGCGTTTCTGACACCCTTGTCGGACAGTAGCTGCACAGCATCCCGTATCGACGTTTTCTCCTCGGAGAGAACTGTTGAGAAGACATTGCTGCTTCGGTTGAACATGATAATCGGAAGCACGGGATTCAGCGTCTCGATATATTCGGAATCCTTTGCGCTGGTGGCACCGATGATAGCCACTCCGTAACTGGAAGAATCGAGGATTTCCTTCTGCTGGAAGAGATGATCGCTGTGATATCCTCGGAGAAGAAGGTCGCAGTCTAGTCCCTGACGTTCAATTTCCTGGCGAATGCCTTCCAGAATTAAAGAGGCGTAACCAGTACGACCATCCATCGGCCAATAGAGCGCAATAGTCGGTCGTTCGGCGGCTGCAATTCGAAGACGGCGCGCTGCGTTGCTTGGTTTATACTGAAGTGTAGCTGCGGCTTCGAGCACCTTCTGCGCGGTGGAATCGCTGACCTTCATCTGTTCGGCCTTGCCGTTCAGCACGAAAGATACGGTTGAAATCGACACACCGGCCAGTGCGGCGACATCCCTGATTGTTGGCATAGATGTTGTTTCCTTTCTCTTCAACTTCATTCTTGCACACATCAGATGAGATGTCAATACTGCGGTTAAAACGTTTGAGCCATTTGTTTCAATGATAATTGACACGAACCTAAAACGATTTTATAATCAATATATCAAATAGAAAATAATTAGCGATTATCGAATACTTGGCGATGTGCCATCTGGGCGAGAAGGGCAACTCTCGTTGAGTGGGAGGAGAGAACATGAATCTGGCAATAGTATCCCTTATTGTTTTCCTGGCAACGGTCATCCTTGGCATTGCCACCAAAGTCAACTGCGGCTTGGTCGCAATGATTTCGAGCTTCATCCTGGTGACTTTTTTTCTGGATGATATGACTTTCACGGATGTGTATACGAACAGCTGGCCATCCAAAATCTTCTTCATGATGCTTGCAGTCACACTTCTCTTCGGCATGGCTGGTGCAAACGGTACGATGGAACTGATTGCGCGCCGTCTGATCGTGATGATGAAGGGCCGATCCAAATTTATGCCACTTTTTATCTTTCTGCTGACCTTCGTTCTCTCAGCGACCGGAGGTGGCCCCGGCATTGCTCCGATGATTATGCCCATTGCCATGAGCCTTTGTGAGCAGACCGGAATGTCTGTTTTGATGATGGGTGTCATCATTGAAGCAGCGGCCGGCTCCGGCGGTATGTCGCCCATTGCGACGAATGGCATTATCGCAAAAGGCTTCGCAGAACAAATCGGTGCGACAGCGTATATGGGCATGTATATCCCTTACGTCCTGATTATGATGATGGAAGCCGTCGCTGTCTACTTCTGGCGTGGCGGTCACAAGGTCCCGGATGTGGATCCGGCCATCCTCGAAACCGATGTTCCGGTAATGAACCGCGGCC
Source organism: Acutalibacteraceae bacterium (assembly GCA_963656785.1). Classification (GTDB taxonomy): domain Bacteria; phylum Bacillota; class Clostridia; order Peptostreptococcales; family Anaerovoracaceae; genus Mogibacterium_A. Next base: position 3,729 of record CAVKJB010000020.1, read on the forward strand.
AGAAGCTGACTGCCGCCGTCATCCTTGGCGTCATTGTCAGTGTTATCTTCTTTGGTATGGATGTGGCTGCGACAGCGATGGTTGGTGCGGCTATACTTCTGATCTTTGGCGTCATGGAAGACCTTCAGGCCATCCTGACGGTTAACTGGAACACGCTGATGCTCGTTGCCGGCATGTTCATGCTGATTCAGGTTGTCACCGAGTGCGGCGGTATTGACCTGATTTCGAAATTCATCATGAAATTCATTACGCCTCGGACAAGCACCGGCGTCATGTGCCTCCTGAGCGGTCTTCTCGCTGTCGTTACCAGTTCGTCCGGCGTGGTGATGCCGACGTTAATTCCAGTCTGCGGAAGCCTGGCTGCGAGCACCGGCGTCTCCGTGAATCTTTTGGTTGCCGGTGTCTGTGCCGGTGCGAACAGTGCATTCTACAGTCCGTTCTCGGTGCTCGGTTCCATGACAATGTCCATGTACCCGGACGCGGTCGACCGCGACAAAATTTTTATCCGCCACCTGCAATTGACGTTTCTTTCCATTGCCTTTTCCTCGGCACTGGCCTTTGCGGGATTCAATGGACTTTTCCTCTAGCCGCTCCTGTGGCTAAAAACAAAACGGCATGCTTTCTGATCTTCCGAGGGGGGGCATGCTGTTTTCTTATGTCCGTAGGCAATCTCACGAGCCTACAAATAATCTCGTGAGAAATCGAACATGAAGTCGAACGCAGAAGACGCGTATGATTGTTCGTTCAACAAATAGATGCAGGTGTCATCGGATGTCTGAGCCGGATGCAGGTTGTTTTTACCGGATGGGAAAGGCGTAATGAGTGTGGTTTGGAGGGGATTTTCCTGGAAATTGAGGGCGAAAAGCAACCGTATGGAAACGCCAGAGACGGTGTGCAATGTAGCTGTCATGAATGGCTTGAAATGCATGGAAAGCAGAGTGGACAGATAGGAAAAAACAGCGAAAAAAGAATTTGAAAAAAGCTTGCAATGCATAGACGGTTTAGATATAATGATAGAGCTTGTTTAAGGCGATGAAGCAGGAAGTTGCTGAGCTATCAGGTAATTTCTGCCGAGAATTGTCCTCGCAAGACGGGGGCGAAGGGGTTCGCTTGTTTTGTTTTGAGCATTCAGTAAGGAAACGCTCGAACGAGTGTAAGAACATACGGAAGGCCTGGCGAAGGCGGCGAAGTCCTGTACAAGCATAGCGAAAACAGTACAAATTTATAGGAGGATCTACAATGAGTGAATTACAGAAAATCAGAATCAGACTGAAGGCATACGATCACGCGCTGCTGGACAAGTCCGCTGCAAAGATCGTTGAGACCGCACAGAAGACAGGCGCTGTTGTATCGGGACCGATTCCGCTGCCAACCCAGAAGGAAGTCGTAACCATCATCAGAGCGGTTCACAAGTACAAGGACAGCAGAGAACAGTTCGAACAGAGAACTCACAAGAGACTGATCGACATCACGAACGCAACCACAAAGACAACGGATGCGCTCGCTAAGCTGGACATGCCTGCAGGCGTTGATATTGAGATCAAGCTCTAAGCTAGATTAGAAAGATCACATGAGAGGGCAATAGGGCCAAACCAGGGTGATCCGCTGTAAGAAAGTAGGAGGAAAGATATGAAGACACTGCTTGGAAAGAAAATCGGAATGACACAGATTTTCGCCGAAGACGGCCAAGTTGTACCGGTTACCGTTCTGGAAGCGGGACCAGAAGTCGTAACGCAGATCAAAACTGCAGAGACTGATGGTTACAATGCCGTACAGGTTGGTTATGAAGACCAGAAAGCTCACAGAGTGAACAAGCCGATGACCGGACATTACGAGAAGGCTGGTGTTGCACCGAAGAAGCATCTCGCTGAGTTCAAGGTGGAAGATGGCGAGACTTATGAGCTGGGTCAGGAAATCACTGTTGCTGATTTCGAAGAAGGAATGAAGCTTGATATTACCGGAATCTCCAAAGGTAAAGGAACTCAGGGTAACATCAAGAGACACGGCCACCACAGAGGACCGATGAGCCACGGTTCGAAGCACAAGAGACTGGCTGGTGCGCTGGCTGCCGGAACTTATCCATCCCGCGTATTCAAGGGCAATAAGGCTCCTGGAAGAATGGGAAGAGACAAGGTTACAGTTCAGAACGTTGTTCTGGTTAAAGTTATTGCTGATCGCAACCTCATGCTGGTGAAGGGCGCTGTTCCTGGAAAGAAGGGCGGAGTCGTAAGAATCAGACCGGCAGTTAAGGGTCAGGATAAGTAAGACGGCAGAAAGGAGGAAAAACAATGGCAACAATTACAATGCTTAACATGGCCGGAGCCAATGCAGGTGAAATCACACTGAATGATGCCATCTTCGGAATCGAGCCAAACGAGTATGCAGTACACGCTACTGTTAAGAATTATCTGGCAAACCAGAGACAGGGAACTCAATCTGCCAAGACAAGAAGTGAAGTACGAGGAGGCGGACGCAAGCCTTTCAGACAGAAGGGGACCGGTCGCCACAGACAGGGAAGCTCAACGGATCCATCCCAGATCGGCGGTGGTATCGTATTTGCACCAAAGCCAAGAGATTACAGCTATACAATTCCGAAGAAGGTGAAAAGACTGGCAATGAAGTCTGCACTTTCGGCAAAGGTTGCCGACAAGGAATTGATCGTCATCGACGAGCTGAAGTTCGAAGCGCCGAAAACCAAGGAAATGATTAAGGTTCTCGAGAACGTGAAGGCTGAGAAGAAAGCATTGATTGTAATGGATGTGAAGGATGAGAACGTGGTTCGTTCCGCAGCAAACATTCCGGGCGTAAGAACAGCTCTTGTCAGCACAATGAATGTGTATGAGATCGTAAATCATTACAGCTTAATTCTCACGAAGGCGGCAGCTGAAAAGATTGAGGAGGTATATGCGTAATGAAGACTGAATATCAGACAATCATTAAGCCAATCATCACCGAAGAAACGATGGACATGGCGGACGAGAAGAAATACGTGTTCCAGGTTGCGAAAGACGCAAACAAGACCGAAGTAAGACAGGCTGTTGAGAAGATTTTCGGCGCCAATGTCGCAAAGGTCAACATCCTGAATGTAAGTGGTAAGACAAAGAGAATGGGAAGATACGTTGGCAAGACAGCTTCTTACAAGAAGGCTGTTGTAACTCTCACAGCGGACAGCAAAGAGATCGAAATCTTCCAGGGTCTCTAAGATAGGAGGTATGTAAGAAATGGGAATCAAGAAATACAATCCAACTTCTCCGGGCCTCAGAGGTATGACGGTTTCGACTTTTGAGGAAATCACAACGGATAAGCCTGAAAAATCTCTTACAGTCACCCTCAAGAAGCACGCAGGAAGAAACGTAAGAGGAAAGATCACCGTTAGACACAGAGGCGGCGGCGTAAGACCGAAGTACAGAATCATCGACTTCAAGAGAAATAAGGATGATATTCCGGCAACGGTCAAGACCATTGAATACGATCCGAACAGATCGGCAAACATCGCATTGGTTTGCTATGCAGATGGTGAGAAGAGATACATCATCGCACCGAACAAGCTGAAGGTTGGCGATGTAATCGTATCCGGAGCAGATTCGGATATTAAGGTAGGAAATGCACTTCCAATCGCAAACATCCCGGTAGGTACGATCATCCACAACATCGAAATGAAGCCGGGCAAGGGCGCACAGCTGGTAAGATCTGCCGGTAACGGTGCTCAGCTGATGGCTAAAGAAGGCAACTATGCACAGGTTAGACTGCCTTCCGGCGAAGTACGCATGGTAAGAATCAACTGCAGAGCCACAATCGGTGAGGTTGGCAATGGCGAACATGCAAACATCCAGATTGGTAAAGCAGGACGCAAGAGACACATGGGTTGGAGACCAACCGTCAGAGGTTCCGTAATGAACCCGAACGACCACCCGCACGGCGGTGGTGAAGGCCGAGCTCCGATCGGACGTAAAGGTCCGGTTACTCCATGGGGTAAGCCGGCACTGGGCTACAAAACGCGTAAGAAGAATAAGGATTCTGACAAGTACATCGTTAGAAGAAGAAATGCGAAGTAAGGAAGGAGCATATAATGGGAAGATCGCTTAAGAAAGGCCCTTTCGTTGATAAGAAACTCCTCAAGAGAATCGTTGAAATGAATGAGGCAAATACGAAAGAAGTAATCAAGACATGGTCGAGACCATCGACGATTTTTCCGCAGATGGTAGGACATACGATTGCTGTTCATGATGGACGCAAGCATGTTCCGGTATACATCACGGAAGATATGGTAGGACACAGACTGGGCGAGTTCGCTCCGACCAGAACCTACAAGGGCCATGCCGGTGACAAGTCGAAGTAGTAGAAAGGAGAAGCTGATATGGAAGCAAAGGCAACTGCTAAATATGTAAGAATGTCTCCGAGCAAGCTTAAGCCTGTTACCGACCTGGTAAGAGGAAAGGATTTGAACGAGGCACTGACCATCCTGAAGTTCACGCCGGGTAAAGGCGCTGAACTGGTGGAGAAGGTTGTTCACTCTGCAGCAGCAAATGCAGAAAACAATCACGATATGAATCCGGATGAACTGTATGTTGCAGAAATCTATGCAAATCAGGGTCCGACAATGAAGCGCTTCAGAGCCGGTGCTCAGGGAAGAGCATCCATGATTCTGAAGAGAACAAGCCACATTGCTGTGACTTTAAAGAGCAGAGAAAAGGCAGAGCAGAAGGTAGAAGGAGGTTCGCCAGATGGGTCAGAAAGTTAATCCACATGGTCTGAGAGTCGGAGTGAACAAAGATTGGAACTCCAAGTGGTATGCAGGAAAGAACAACTTTGCGGATTTCCTGATTGAAGATGCTCAGATTAGAAATTACGTAAAGAAAACTCTTTATGCAGCAGGCGTTGCAAATGTCGTTGTAGAAAGAGCAGCTGCAGATAAGGTTAGAGTTATCATTCTGGTTGCAAGACCGGGAATGGTAATCGGCAGATCCGGAGATGGAGTTGAAGAACTGAAGAAATCCATCGTGAAGATGACTGGCAAGAATGTAGAGATTTCTGTCGAGGAAGTTCGCAGATCGGAACTGGATGCGCAGCTGACCGCAGAGAGTATCGCGCAGGCGCTTGAGAGAAGAGTTTCCTTCCGTAGAGCGATGAAGCAGGCGATGCAGAGAACCATGAAGGCCAATGCAAAGGGAATCAAGATTCTTTGCTCCGGAAGACTGGGCGGCGCTGAAATCGCAAGAAGCGAGAAGTACAGCGAAGGAAACGTTCCGCTGCATACACTGAGAGCAGATATCGATTATGGATTTGCGGAAGCCGACACTACTTACGGAAAGATCGGCGTCAAGGTATGGATTAATCATGGCGAGCTTCTTGATAAGGGCCTCAAGGATGCAATTCCGGAAACCGGCAGAAACGAGAGAAGAGACAGAAAGGCCAGAAGAAACGATAAGAGAGATCGCAAGAGAACTTTCGGCAATCGTAGAAGAGATGGTCACGAAGCCAGACCGGAAGTTAAGCCGGCTACAACAAGAGTAAGAAAAGCTCCGAAGGTAGAGGCACCTGCTCCGGAAGCACCTGTAACAGAAGAGGTTCAGGCAGAGAGCACAGAAGCATAGTATTATAGAAAGGAGAGACTTGCCATGTTAATGCCAAAGCGCGTTAAACGCAGAAGAGTCCACAGAGGCAGAATGAAGGGCGTTGCAACAAAGGGCAACACCATCACATATGGAACCTATGGTCTGGTTGCAGAAGAGTGCGCTTGGATCGACTCCAAGCAGATCGAGGCTGCCAGAATTGCAATGACCAGATCTATCAAGAGAGGCGGAAAGGTTTACATCAAGATCTTCCCGCACAAGCCAATTACCAAGAAGCCTGCAGAAGTTCGTATGGGTTCCGGTAAAGGTGCTCCTGAATATTGGGTAGCAGTTGTTAAACCGGGCAGAGTCATGTTCGAAATCGAAGGCGTAACAGAAGCACAGGCAAGAGAAGCTATGAGACTTGCATCTCACAAGCTGCCAATCAAGTGCAAATTTGCTGTCAAAGAAAAGGGTGGTGACGAATAATGGATCTGAATATGATTAGAAAAATGACGGACCAGGAAAGAACCGCTGAGCTTGAAAAAATGCAGCAGGAGCTGTTCAACCTGAGATTCCAGCATGTTACCGGACAGCTTGAGAACCCGGTTCGTATGAGAGAAGTTAAAAGAGATATCGCTCGTGTAAAGACGATTATTCGCGAGAAAGAACTTGAACAGGCATAACGGAAAGGAGGATGTACAATGGAAAGAAATAGAAGAAAGACAAGAGTTGGCATCGTTGTAAGCGATAAAATGGAAAAGACTGTTGTCGTTGCTACAGAAGAAAACGTAAGACATTCTCTTTACGGTAAAGGTGTTAAGAGAACCAAAAAGTTCAAGGCACATGATGAGAACAATACGTGTGGTATCGGCGATAGAGTGAAAATTATGGAGACAAAGCCTCTGTCCAAGGATAAGAGATGGAGAGTTGTCGAAATCGTTGAGAAGGCTAAATAAGGAGGCGACAAATGATTCAGACAGAAACAAGACTGAGAGTTGCCGACAATTCCGGAGCAAAGGAACTTCTTTGCATCAGCATCCTCGGCGGAACAGGCCGTAAATATGCCAATATCGGTGATGTCATCGTTTGCGCAGTTAAGGATGCAACTCCTGGTGGAGTTGTCAAGAAGGGCGACGTAGTAAAGGCTGTTATCGTAAGAAGCAAAACCGGCGCAAGAAGAGATGACGGTAGTTATGTAAAGTTCGATCAGAACGCTGCAGTTATCATCAAGGACAAGACCGACAAGAATCCGGTCGGAACCCGTATCTTTGGACCGGTTGCAAGAGAGCTGAGAGATAATGGCTTCATGAAGATCGTGTCATTGGCACCGGAAGTACTGTAGGAGGTGTAACAATGCAGATTAAGAAGAATGATACAGTAGTAGTAATCGCAGGAAAGGATAAGGGTAAAACCGGAACTGTACTGCGTGCACTGCCGAAGAAAAATAAGGTCGTTGTTGAAGGCGTGAACGTACAGACAAAGCACGCAAAGGCAACAAGAACATCGAATTCCGAAATCAAACATATCGAGGGTCCAATCGATGTTTCCAACGTTATGTACTATGACAAGGATGCGAAGAGCGGTTCCAGAATCGGATATAAGTTCGAAAACGGAAAGAAAGTACGTTACTCCAAGAAGAGCGGTAACGTTATAGACTAGTGAAAGGAGGAGATACAGTGGCTAACAGACTGAAGGAAAAATACACGAATGAAGTATTTAATGCACTGAAGGATAAGTTCAATTACGCGAATCCGATGGAAATTCCGAAGCTTGAGAAGATTACCATTAACATGGGTCTGGGCGAAGCGAAGGACAATTCCAAGATTATGGAAAGCGCGGTCAAAGAAATTGCACTGATTGCCGGCCAGAGACCGGTTGTCACCAAGGCAAGAAAGTCTATCGCGAACTTCAAAGTTAGACAGGGCATGCCGGTTGGTGCGAAAGTTACCCTGAGAGGCGACAGAATGTATGCATTTGCAGACAAGCTGTTCAACATTTCTCTTCCGAGAGTAAGAGACTTCAAGGGTGTTAATAAGAATTCTTTTGACGGCAGAGGAAACTACTCCATGGGCGTCAAGGAACAGCTCATCTTCCCTGAAATTGTATACGATGATGTTGAGACCATTAAGGGAATGAACATCGTATTCACCACAACGGCGAAAACCGACGAAGAGGCTTATGCGCTTCTGGAGCTTCTGGGAATGCCGTTTGAGAAGTAATTAGGAGGAGAAAATGGCTAAGACATCGCTTAAGGTTAAACAGCAGAGAAAGCCTAAGTATAAGACTCGGGCTTACACAAGATGCAGAATTTGCGGAAGACCGCATTCTGTACTGAAGAAATATGGTATCTGCCGTATTTGCTTCAGAGAGCTTGCTTACAAGGGCGAAATCCCGGGCGTAAGAAAAGCAAGCTGGTAGGTTTAATTTGCGAAGGCCCGTCACTGAGATGCAGTGCGGGAACCGCGTGAGGAAAGGAGACAAACTGTTATGGCAATGACAGACCCAATAGCTGATATGCTTACAAGAATCAGAAATGCCAACACAGCTGGCCACAGCACAGTAGATATTCCGGCGTCCAGGATGAAGAAATCTATTGCGGAAATTCTCAAGAACGAGGGTTTCATTAACAGCTATGAAGTGATTTCTGACAGTGCTCAGGGCACAATCAAGATTGAACTTAAGTATGGTCCGAACAAGGAAAAAACAATTTACGGAATCAAGAAAATATCCAAGCCAGGCCTGAGAGTATATGCAAAGGCGGATCAGGTTCCGAAGGTTCTGGGCGGACTTGGAATCGCAATTCTCTCCACTTCCAACGGCGTGATTACCGACAAGGAAGCACGCAAGCTGGGAGTTGGTGGCGAAGTTATTTGTTACGTATGGTAGGAGGTATAGAGAATGTCAAGAATTGGTATCAGACCTATTACTATCCCTGCCGGCGTAGAAATCACGGTAGGTGAAGATAACCTGGTAAAGGTTAAAGGCCCGAAGGGTGAGCTGGAATCCAGCATCAACCAGGATCTTGAAATCAAGATCGAAGATGGTGTGCTGAACATCGGCAGACCGACAGACGGAAGAACACACAGATCGCAGCACGGTCTGGCAAGAACCCTGATCAACAACATGGTAGTCGGCGTTACGGAAGGTTTCCAGAAGAAGATGCACATTAACGGTGTCGGTTATTCTGCAACCAAGAAGGGCAATACACTTGTCTTGAAACTGGGATACTCCCATCCGGTAGAGATGGTGGATCCGGAAGGTATCGAAACAGAAGTTCCAGATGCTACAACAGTAATCGTCAAGGGTGCGGACAAGGCGAAGGTAGGAAACTACGCTGCGAACATCCGCGCATGGAGAAAACCGGAACCTTACAAGGGTAAGGGTATCATCCTCGAGGGTGAAGTTGTTCAGAAGAAGGAAGGAAAGAGCGGAGCTAAGTAAGAAGGGAGGATTTGAAAAATGGCAAAAGCTAGCAGAAATGATAGAAGACTCAAAAGACATGCAAGAGTCAGAAAAAACGTTTTCGGAACTCCCGAGAAGCCAAGATTTTGCGTTTATAGATCGAACAGCAATATTTCGGCGCAGATTATCGATGATGTGAACGGAAACACACTGGTTTCCGCATCTTCTCTCGATAAGGAGCTGAAGGCTCAGCTGGAGAACGGTGGAAACAAAGATGCAGCAAAGGCTGTAGGCAAAGCAGTTGGTGAAAAAGCAGTCGCTAAGGGCATCAAGGTAGTAGCTTTCGACAGAGGTGGATACCTGTACCATGGCAGAGTAAAGGAACTCGCTGATGGTGCTCGCGAAGCCGGATTAGAATTCTAAGGGAGGACAAGGAATGCGTAGTAAGATTGATGCATCCAAGCTGGAACTCACTGAGACCATCGTAAATATCAGACGTGTAGCTAAGACTGTAAAGGGCGGCAGAAACATGAGATTCAGTGTTACTGTTGTTGTAGGTGACGGCGAAGGACACGTTGGTATCGGACTCGGTAAGGCTCAGGAAATCCCTGAAGCAGTAAGAAAAGCAACTGAGGATGCGAAAAAGAAACTGATTTATGTACCGACAGTCGGAACAACAGTTCCTCATGAAACACTGGGAATTTTCGGTGCAGGCAAGGTTTTAATCATGCCGGCTGCACCGGGAACCGGAGTTATCGCCGGATCTTCCGTACGTACCGTACTGGAGTCCGCAGGAGTTAAGGACGTTAGAGCGAAATCTCTCGGTTCGAGTAACACCGGTAACATGGCATTGGCAACAATTGAAGGTCTGAAGAACCTGAACACCGTTGAAGAGGTTGCAAAGCGTCGTGGCAAGACACCGGAAGAGATTCTAGGATAGGAGGCAATGATATGGCAAAGACATTAAAGATTACTTTAGTCAAGAGCACCATCGGCGCAACTCCGAAGCAGAAGAAGACCGTGGAAGCATTGGGCCTGAGAAAGCTGCATCACTCCGTAGAACTGGCTGATTGTGATGCCGTTCGTGGTGCAGTAGCTAAGGTTTCCCATCTTCTCAACGTTGAAGAACTATAAGGAGGAATGTGACCATGAGACTTCATGAATTAAAAGCAGCTGAGGGCTCCACGAAAGCTCCGAAGAGAAGAGGACGTGGTACCGCTACCGGCCAGGGTAAAACCGGCGGAAGAGGTATGAACGGTCAGAAATCTCGTAGCGGCGGCGGAGTCAGACTCGGCTTTGAAGGTGGCCAGATGCCACTGTACAGAAGACTTCCGAAGAGAGGATTCACCAATCCGTTCTCCAAGGAATACGCTGAGATTAACGTTCAGGATTTGAATCGTTTTGAAGACGGTGCAGTTGTTGATTTGGAGGCTCTTGTATCCGCAGGAGCTGTAAAGCAGGTTAAGGACGGCGTTAAGGTTCTTGGCAACGGCGAAATCACAAAGAAGCTGACCGTAAAAGCTGAAAAATTCAGCAAGAGCGCTGCAGAGAAGATTGAAGCAGCAGGAGGAAAGGTAGAGGTGCTCTAATGGAGTTACTGAAGACTCTCTCACAGGCATTCAAAGTGAAAGAAATCCGCAAAAAGATGATTTTCACGATTTTGATGCTGATCGTGTACAGAATCGGATCGAACATTCCGGTTCCGGGCATTGATAGAACATATTTAGCACAAATGTTTTCTGGAGAGACAGGTCTTCTGGATCTTTTCGATTTGTTTTCCGGTGGATCATTCAGTAATTTTACGATTTTCGCACTGAGTATCACACCTTACATCACATCCTCGATTATCGTACAACTCCTGACGATTGCGATTCCTTACTTTGAAAGACTTTCGAAGGAAGGAAACGAAGGCAGGAAGAAAATGGCAACCATCACTCGTTATATGACCGTTGTGCTTGGACTGATCCAAGCAATCGGTCTGACGGTGGGCCTTTTCCGGAGTGCCATCATCGACAAGAGCGCATTCGTCATGATTACGATCATCATGGTTCTGACCGCAGGTACAGTATTCCTGATGTGGTTGGGCGAACAGATTAACGAGTACGGAATCGGAAATGGTATTTCATTGATCATTTTCGCCGGTATCGTAGATCGCTTCCCGACATTTGTCAGAAATGTCTATGTTCAGCTTACCGAGGGTGCGATTAGTGGCGTAGCCGTAATTACATTATTGATTGTATCCGTTATGCTCGTAATGGTTATTATTCTGTTCGAGCAGGGTGTTCGGAAGATTCCGGTACAATATGCGAAGAGAGTTGTAGGACGGAAAATGTATGGGGGACAGTCGACACATATTCCGATGAAAGTCAATCAGGCAGGAGTAATTCCGATTATCTTCTCCTTGTCACTGTTGCAATTTCCAGTCATCATTTCGTACTTTGCACCTCAATCTGCATATGCAGACTTTGTCAACAAGTACATATCACCATCCGGCAACCCGGGTCTCTGGGTATATGTCGGTTTGAACGTTGTTCTTACGATGTTCTTCACTTACTTTTACACGGCAATTACTTTTAATCCGACAGAAGTAGCAGAGAACATGCGTCAGAGTGGCGGATTTATTCCGGGAATTCGTCCCGGAACAGCTACAGTGGAATACCTTTCCCGTGTGATGTCCAGGCTGTGCTTCTGCGGAGGCCTTTTCCTGGCATTGGTATCGGTAGGTCCGACAATCGTCAGCAACTTTACACCATTTGAGACAACCTTCGGTGGTACATCCATCCTGATTGCTGTCGGTGTGGCAACGGATACGGTCAAGCAGATCCAGAACCAGATGCTGACGAGAAACTATCAGGGTTTCCTGAAATAAGTATTGCTTCGTGGAACACAGAGGAGAAACAAAATGCTGAGAGCTGTATTGCTGGGCCCTCCGGGAGCCGGAAAGGGAACCCAGGCTGTAAGACTGGTAGAAAAGTATGATATTCCGCATATTTCCACCGGTGATATCTTCCGCGCAAACATCAAGGAAGGCACCGAGCTCGGAAAGAAGGCACAGGAATACATGAACGCAGGCGAACTCGTACCGGATGAACTGGTTGTTGATCTGGTTAAGGACAGACTGCAGCAGGATGACTGCAAGAATGGATTCTTACTGGACGGTTTTCCGAGAACGATTTTCCAGGCAGAGAAACTCGATGAGTTCTTGTCCGAGATGGGACAGAAAATGGATATCGTTATCAATCTGAAGGTTGAGAAGGAATCGCTGATTAAGAGACTGACCGGAAGAAGAGTATGCAAGAGCTGCGGCGCAAGCTATCACATCGTGAACGTTCCTCCTGTTAAAGAAGGCGTTTGTGATACGTGCGGCGGCGAACTGATTCAGCGCAAGGATGATAATCTGGAGACCGTTGAAAATAGAATCAACGTCTACGAGGATCAGACTGCTCCGCTGATCGGGTATTACAAAGAGGCTGGCACTCTGGTTGATTTTGACGGAGAGCAGTCTTTGGATGAAGTGTTCGATGCAATTGTTCAGGCAATAGGCAAATAGGGATAATTCCTGCCGTTGTAATATAAGGAGAATGACATTATGGCGAAAAAGAATGCCATTGAGGTAATGGGCACCGTTGTGGATGCTCAGCCGAATGCAATGTTCAAGGTTAAGCTTGAGAATGGATTCGAAGTCCTGGCGCACATTTCCGGAAAAATTCGTATGAATTACATCCGCATTCTTCCGGGAGACCGCGTGAAGGTTGAGCTTTCTCCATATGACTTGAGTCGTGGCCGCATTACCTGGCGTGATAAGAACAGTAACAATTAACGATAAGGAGGAACTGACATGAAGGTAAGAGCTTCAGTTAAGCCTATGTGTGAGAAGTGCAAAGTAATCAAGAGACACGGAAGAGTCATGGTTATTTGTGAGAATCCGAAGCATAAGCAGAGACAGGGCTAATTTTTAGTTTATATTAATAAAAATATATTAATATAAAGCGTTGCATTGCCGGGAAGCAACGTGTCAAATTCACAAAACGCAACCCCCGTCTATATCGCCCCCGGAGTGGTGAAGGAAGATGGGAAAGGAGGAAAATATGGCAAGAATTGCCGGAGTTGACCTGCCAAGAGATAAGAGAATCGAAATTGGTCTGACTTATATCTATGGTATTGGTCTCAAGTCGTCTCAGGATATCCTCGCTAAGGCGAACGTAAATCCAGACACCAGAGTCAAGGATCTGACAGAAGAAGATGCCGGAAAGATCAGAAAAGTAATCGAAGCAGATTACATCGTAGAAGGTGACCTCAGAAGAGAGAATTCCCTGAACATCAAGAGACTGATGGAAATCGGAAGCTACAGAGGTATCAGACACAGAAGAAATCTTCCGGTAAGAGGACAGAACACCAAGACGAACGCTAGAACTCGTAAAGGACCTAAGCGTCTGGCTGGTAAGAAGAAATAAGGTGAGGAGGTAGAGAAATATGGCTGCTAAAAAGCAAGTTAGAAAGAAAAAAAGAGAACGTAAACACGTTGAAAGAGGCCAAGCTCATATCCAGTCCACCTTTAATAACACATTGGTTACTCTGACAGATATGGACGGAAACGCTCTTTCCTGGTCCAGTGCAGGATCCAACGGTTTTAAGGGCTCCAGAAAGTCCACACCGTTCGCTGCACAGAGTGCTGCAGAAGTAGCTGCTAAGGCTGCTATGGAGCACGGTCTGAAGTCCGTAGAAGTATTCGTTAAGGGCCCGGGTTCCGGAAGAGAAGCTGCAATCAGAGCACTGGAAACCGCAGGACTGAAGGTTGTATCCATCAAGGATATTACCCCGATCCCACACAACGGATGCAGACCGCCTAAGAAGAGAAGAGTCTAATCGGAAGGAGGAGTAACAATACATGGCTAGAAACAGAGAACCGGTACTGAAGAGAGCAAAGGCACTTGGCATCGAGCCTCAGTACCTGGGAATTAATAAAAAATCCAAGAGACAGGTTCAGCAGAGCAGAAGAAAGAAGAGCGAGTACGGTGTACAGCTGAATGAGAAGCAGAAGGTTAAGTTCTACTATGGACTTCAGGAAACTCAGTTCAGAAACACGTATGAGAAGGCCGCCAAGAGAGCTGGTGGAGCCGGTGAAAATCTTCTGATCATGCTGGAAAGCAGATTCGACAACGTTGTATTCAGAATGGGATTTGCCGCAACAAGAAGAGAGGCTAGACAGATGGTTTCTCACGGTCACTTCCTGGTTAACGGAAAGAAGGCCAACATTCCTTCCATGGAGCTGAAAGCCGGAGATGTTGTTTCTCTCAAAGAGAAATCGAAATCTTCCCCGAAGTTCAAGGAACTGAAGGAAATGGTTATCACCACACCGCAGTGGATTGACCTTAACCTTGACAAATTTGAAGGCAAAATCCTTTCCGCTCCAACTCGCGCAGACATCGATTTACCGATTGAAGAGCACTATATCGTAGAGTTCTACTCTAGATAATAGCACGGATGTTCTACACATTTTTCTGGTAAAGTAACGGGAGGAAGAGAATGATCGAGATAGTAAAGCCAACAATCACAAAAGAAATCGATGAGAATGGCCACTATGGTAAGTTTGTTGTGGAACCTTTGGAAAGAGGTTACGGCACGACATTAGGTAACTGTATGAGAAGAATTCTCCTGAGTTCCCTGCCAGGCACAGCGATCACTTCGGTTAAAATCGATGGAGTACTCCATGAGTTTTCTACGATTCCAGGCGTCAAAGAGGATGTAACGGAAATCATCCTCAACCTGAAGAGACTTTCTGTTCGCATCAGCGGAGATGAGAATAAGAGAGCTATCATTAACGCGGTTGGCCCGAAAGAAGTGACTGCTGCAGATATTATCGTGGATGCTGATACGGAAATCTTTAACCCGGATCTTCACATTGCCACTCTGGCAGATAATGCCACCCTGGTAATGGAAATGAATTTGGCTTCGGGAAGAGGATACGTTCCAGCAGAGCAGAACAAAGACGAGAATACGCCGATAGCGGAGATTCCGGTAGATTCCATCTTTACGCCGGTTACAAAGGTGAACTTTACGGTGGACAACACCAGAGTTGGCCAGGTGACAGACTTTGATAAGCTGACCCTGGAAATCTGGACGGATGGATCTATTTCTCCGGAAGAGGGCGTTTCCATTGGCGCAAAGATTATGCAGGAACACCTCAATCTCTTCATCGGATTAGGTTCAGATATCGATGAGCTGGAATTCATGATTGAAAAGGATGAGGATCGCAAATTCAAGGCGTTGGAAATGACAATCGACGACCTCGAGCTGTCGGTTCGTTCTTTCAACTGCCTCAAGAGAGCATCCATCAATACCGTTGAGGAACTGACTCAGCGGACCGAGGATGACATGATGAAGGTCAGAAACCTCGGAATGAAATCACTTGTAGAAGTGAAGAATAAACTGGCGGAGCTCGGATTGAGTCTCAAGCCAAATGACGATAATTAAGCGAAAGGAGCACACAGATGAAGGGTTACAGAAAGCTGGGCAGAAATTCTGCACACAGAAAATCCATGCTGAGAAACCTGGTAACCGACCTCTTCAGAGAAGGTAGAATCACCACTACCGAAATGAGAGCGAAGGAAGCTGGCCGCATCGCTGAAAAGATGATTACAAAGGCGAAAAACGGCAAGGATGATCTCCACGCACGGAGACAGGTTCTTGAGTATATCTTCGACGAAGATGTTGTAACAAAGCTGTTTGAAGAAATTGCTCCGGGATATGAGGAAAGAAATGGTGGATACACCAGAATTCTGAAGCTCGGACCAAGACAGGGAGACAACGCAGAAGTCGTATATCTCGAGCTGGTATAACAAACATACATCCCAGGAGCGGGGCATTTTCCCGCTCCTGACTTGTGTCGTTTTCGACACTTTTTATTACGCGAAAATAAGAAAGACAAAGCGTCTTTAGATAACCTGCGGCTACCGGAGGGCCCTGCGCAAGGGGCGTCCGTGAACCTTGTCAGGACCGAGAGGGAGCAGCAATAAGCGGAGCCGTCTCTGTGCCGCAGACCAGCCTTTCGCTGGGCTGCAGGTTATCTAAGGACGTTTTAATTTTTCTAAAAATCGCATTGACACCTTGTGCCATCTTTGGTATTATATCACTGTCATGTTAATGCTTTAGCACGGTAAAGCGGTAGAGTGATAAGGCGATAAGGCATGACGACATATCCCGACTACAGAATTATTCAGAAGGTAAAGGTGGGCAAAATGAGAAAAATAGCATATTTGATCAGTACAGTTGTACTTCTGGCGGGCATCCTGTTACTTAGCGGATGCGGAAGCTCCGGAGATGACCTGGAGGATTATGCATATATCGAGGACAAAGGAACCTTAGTTGTCGGATTGGACGACACGTTTGCTCCGATGGGATTCCGCGACGAGGATGACAATCTGGTCGGTGTAGATATTGACCTGGCGGAGGCCGTTGGCGAGAAATTGGGCCTCAAGGTAGAATTCCAACCGATTGAATGGGATGCGAAAGAGGCGGAGCTGAAGTCCAAGAATATTGACTGCATCTGGAACGGTATGTCGGCAACGGCAGAGAGACAGGAAAGCATGACACTTTCCAACAAATATTTCGATAACAAGATTCTGGTAATGTCGCTGGATTCGAACATCAACATCAAGGATGCATCAGAACTGAAGAACTACAAGATCGGAACTCAGGCGGATTCCGCTGCACTGGAAGCAATTCAGGCGGACAAGAATTACGATTCCTTCTCTGAGAATGTATCAGAATATCCGACTTATGATGAAGCTATTCTGGATATGAAGGCAGGACGTATCGATGTAATCGTTATTGATGAAGTGTATGCGCTCTATAACAATCAGAATAAGGATAAGCTGTATGAGTCTGATTTCAACTTTGGGGCAGACAAATACGCCGTAGGATTCCGGAAGGGCGACGAGGAACTCGCGAAGAAGGTCAATGAAGCGATCCAAGAATGTATCGATGACGGAACGGCAAAGAAGATTTCAGAGAAGTGGTTTGGAAAGGGCAAGAATCTCTTTATCAATGAAGGATATGACAACTGATATTCGATTCAGGTAATGAGTATCGAGGGATTACGATCAACTTGGCAAGTTCAAGAGAGTAATCAAGGACAATCAAGAAATCGCCGGGGGTTATGAGTTAGCAAACAACCGACGGAGAATGCGAGTAAGAAGTCGGCAGTGTTCCGGACCTCCTAGACGATAAATGATGATTCGAATTCACCTTGCAGTAATGTGAGGTGAATTCGAATTTAACCGGAAATAAGTTAAATCAAGGGAGTTTTCAATGGCATACGTTCAGATAATTATACCGGCCCTGATGAAGGGGGCTGTGATTTCGTTAGAGCTTTTTGCACTGACGCTGGTATTCTCGCTTCCGCTGGGATTACCGATTGCACTGGGGGAAAATGTGAAATTTGCACCGGTTCGGTGGTTCTGCAAATTCTATGTACTTGTTTTTAGAGGAACACCACTGATGCTGCAGTTGTTCTTTTTCTACTATTTCTTTCCTATCTGTCTGAACATTCGGATGGATGCGTTCCCGACGGCGGTGCTGACATTTGCCCTGAACTACGCAGCATACTTCGCAGAAATATACCGAGGCGGTATGAAAAGTATCGACATCGGACAGTACGAAGCGGCACATTCATTGGGCCTTAGCCGTACGCAGACGCTCTTTGGAATTGTACTTCCCCAGACATTTCGCATCGTGATTCCGCCGATTTCCAATGAAGTCATCGTTCTGGTTAAGGATACGGCGCTGGCTTCCGCTATTGCGTTGGCAGATATCATGAAGGTGTCCAAAGGTATCGTTAACCGCGATGGATCTCTGATTGCGTACGTGATTGCGGCTGGTCTCTACTTGGTTTTCTCCTTGTTTGTCACCTGGCTGATGGACAGATTGGAGAAGAAGGCATCGCTTTATGACGGAAAGGAGGCGTAGCATGGCATTACTTGAAATGAAGAACATCGTCAAGGATTTTTCCGGCTGCCGTGCGTTGGATCACGTGAATTTGTCGGTCGAAAAGGGCGAGACCGTTGCCATTATCGGACCGTCCGGTTCCGGTAAAAGTACGCTGCTTCGCTGCATTAACGCCCTGACAAGAATTTCCGAGGGGAGCATCACACTGCAGGGCGAGACATTTGCCGATTCCGAAACCGGACAGGTTAAGACTTCAAACGGGCAAACGGAAGCGAAGTATTTACCGGAGCAGGAACTGCGGCGTGTCTGCTGCGAGACCGGAATGATATTCCAGCACTTTAACCTTTTTCCGCACATGAATTGCCTGAAGAATATCACCTATGCGCCGATGAAGGTAAAAGGCATTGCTCGGGAGGAAGCAGAAAAACAGGGAATGCGGTTGCTCGAATTGGTTGGTCTTCCGGATAAGAAAGATGCGTTCCCGGGGCAACTGTCCGGCGGACAGAAGCAACGTGTGGCCATTGCGAGAGGATTGGCAATGAATCCGGAAATCATGCTTTTCGATGAACCGACTTCAGCACTGGATCCGGAGATCACCGGCGAGGTACTGAATGTCATGAAGAAACTGTCCGGACAGAACATTACAATGGTGGTGGTGACGCACGAGATGGGATTCGCAAAGGAAGTGGCAGATCGTGTAGTGTTCATGAATCAGGGAACCATCGTGGAGGAAGGAACACCGGAAGAGATATTTCAGAATCCGAAGAGCGATCGCCTGAAGGAGTTCCTGGGGTCGATGTTAAGGGCGTGATGCCGGATATTCCCCGATATTCCAGTGACAAGGAGGAAACGACGTATTTCCTGTAATTATGGGAGATGGAGCAACGTCCTTGGACGCAACATGTCCGCTGACGTGTTTGACATCGAATTTCAATAATTATATAATGTTGAGTGTTCAATAGAAGAAATAACGCTCTTAGATAGCCTGTAGCGAGGGGACCCTGCGCAATGGTAAGCCGTGAACCTTGTCAGGTCCGAGAGGAAGCAGCAATAAGCGGTCCCTACCGTGTGCCGCAGATCAATCTCCTCTGCTGCAGGTTATCTAAGAGCGTTGTCATGCTATAAGAAAACGTTGCTGATGGAATTGACCGGAATTAAGACGTGAAAATAAGATTTTGGGGGATTCTTCGAATTCGGCAATCAGAATCCAAGAACAAAGCAGGGATCCGATTTCGTGAATGGGATTCAATTACAGAATGAAACGGGGTGAAAACGATGCATCTGGCACTGTATCGGTCAGAGAGACCGGAGAGATTCAATGAAATCATCGGACAGAAACACATTGTCCGAATTCTTCAGAATCAGGTGAAGACAGATACGGTGCGTCAGTCGTACCTTTTCACCGGAACACGCGGAACCGGAAAGACGACGACAGCTCGGATTCTGGCGAAAGCCGTGAATTGCATCGGGTCTCCGGAAGACGGGGCATTGCCTTGCGGTGAGTGCGAAAACTGCAAAGCCATCAAGGAAGGATCTTTCCTCGATGTTATCGAGCTGGATGCGGCATCGAATAACTCTGTGGATGCTATCCGCGGCATTATCGACAGCTGCCAATATCCGCCGTATTGCGGAAAATATAAGGTGTATATCGTGGATGAGGTTCACATGTTGTCCGCAGCCGCAGAGAACGCTTTCCTGAAGATTCTCGAGGAACCGCCACAACACGTAATTTTTATTCTGGCTACGACCAACCCGGAGAAGGTTCGGGAGACGATTCGTTCCCGCTGCATGCAGCTGGATTTCCGAAGAGTGTCGGAAACGGATCTGCTGACCGGAATGCGCCGAATCTGTGATCGAAAGAACATTAATATTACAGATGAAGCACTGGGGCTAGTTGCGCAAAAAGCTGACGGTTCCGTTCGGGACGCGCTCAGTATCCTGGAGCAGTGCATCAGTGGTGGGGATGAGCTGCTAGATGTGGAAGCCGTGCAGGATTACATTGGCAGTGCCGGAACTTCTTTCTTCCTGAGTCTGACGCAAGCAGTTATCGATCACAACATGCCGGAGGCACTGAGCCTGGTTGCGAACATGATTCGTGCGGGACGAGATGCGAAGCTGATGCTGAATGATTGGATGGAACACTATCGCAATCTCATGGTCTCTAAATACGTCGAAGATACGAGAACGCTCCTCAATTCATCCGAAGAGAACGTGAATCGCATGCGTCTCCAGGCGTCGCAGCTCGATGCGCAGGGTCTGGAAAGTGGCATTCGTCTTCTGTCGGAATACGTGAACCTGGCTCGTTGGTCTACGCAGCCGCGGATTTTGCTGGAGACTGCAATTCTGCACCTGATGAATGGCAAGGCAACGCCATCCTCCAGAGTGGATGAGATTTTGAAGCAGATGCCAATCAACGCCGTGCAGAATAAGCCGGCAAAGGCGACTGCACCAGATACAATACCGTCCAACATCATGCCGGTAAGGAATGTCAGTACCGCGGATGCATCGGAGGTGAGTGATGATACCTTCCGCGCGATACCGATTCTGGATAAAAACACCATCACGCAGCTTCGAGAATCCCCGATGCCGCAAGAAAAGAACATGATGCAGACACCGCGTCATTCCACTATAACGGGGAATGCAGCCCCGGAGGATGCCAAAACATCCAGGTCGCCACAGACTGACAGCGGTAGCCATGAATCCAACGCGGCGATCCTTCGGGATTTCGATGCCATGTGGAGCGAAATTGTGGAAATTGTGGCGGATGGAAACAGCAGCTTTCGAATCATGGTGGGAAACAACAGCCGTATTGACGAGTACCGGAATGGCGAAATTATCATCAAAGTGAAATCCACGAAACTGAAATTTGCCGAGGATCGCAAAGAGGACATTCTAGCCGCGGCACGCCGGTTATTCGGGGAGCATATCTTTGTGACAATCCGTGCAGATGATGGAATTGTTTCAGCGGAAAGTACGCACCACGGAATATTCGCTTCAAATTCAACGATGCCGGAGGAAGGATCCGTAACCTACCGACAGAGACAGATGGATTCGCTGTTCGAGCCGGATGACGTAAATGGGGTAACGGAACCGAATCGCGCACAAATGATGGAAACCGAGCAGGAACTGTCAAGTGATCTCCCCCTGATGAATGAAGACGATTATTATGCAAGTATCGGTGCGGCGGAAGAATTTGGCGAAACGAATTTGCCGGATGAACCGATTGATTACATGGAGCAGATGGCGGAGAAGACGCAATCTGAGGAAGATGTGGTTAGCGAGATAACGGAAGAAGTCAGTGCACTGTTCGGAGTGTCGGTCAAAGTTGTCGAGTGATCGTTTGTTTTTAGCGGAGGATCCGACAAAAAACCGAAAAGAAATGCAGACAGAGAATTGTAAGACAAACAGAAAGGATGAAGAACGATGGGTAAAGGAATGAAGGCAGGAAAGAAGAAAACAAAGGTAGGCGGCGGCAGCATGCAGAAGCAGCTCAAGCAGATGCAGGCGATGCAGCGCGAGGTGGAGGCAACGCAGGAGGATCTGGCAGGAAGAGAATTCACGTCCACAGCCGGCGGCGGCGCAGTTGAAGTGGTGATTAACGGGAACAAGGAGATTACGAAGCTCAACATCGACAAGGATGTTGTAGACCCGGATGACGTGGAAATGCTGCAGGATTTGCTGATTGCTGCAATCAATGAGGGCATGAGACAAGTGGACGCAATTGTTGAACAGGAAATGAGCAAGATTACCGGAGGACTTACAGGCGGACTGGAGAGTTTTGGTCTCTAAGGGGGTGAAGGATGAGTCAGTATCCGAAACCTTTGAACCGGCTGATTAACGAGTTCGCGAAGCTGCCGGGAATCGGTGGGAAGACAGCACAGCGGTTGGCTTTCCATGTGTTGTCGCTGACAGAACCGGAAGTGGAGAGACTGTCTCGGGCGATTTCGGACGCCAAGAAGAATCTTCGTTATTGCTCGGTGTGCGGAAACCTGACAGACCAGGATCCGTGTGCCATCTGCGGTGATGTAGGGCGAGATCCGCATGTTATCTGTGTGGTGGAATCGCCGCAGGATGTGATCGCCATGGAACGAATTCGGGAGTTCAATGGCAGATATCACGTGCTGCATGGGACGATTTCTCCAGTGGAGGGAATCGGCCCGGCGGACATCAACCTGAAGTCTTTGATTATTCGACTTCAGCAAGAACCGGATGTGGAAGAAGTTATCGTAGCGACGAATCCGAATATTGAGGGAGAAGCCACGGCGATGTATATCGCTAGACTCTTAAAACCCTCCGGAATCAAGGTGACGCGAATTGCGCATGGGATACCCGTGGGCGGAGACCTAGAGTATGCGGATGAGGTAACGCTCCTCAAGGCTGTGGAGGGGCGCCGCGAAATATAGACCTTAGGAAGCAGGGCGTTCTTCGATATCAACCAGAGTTTTCAACTACATAATACAGATTGAATACAGGGAAGTAACCGGGAGAAAAACATGTCGATTGAGAAAGTACGGGATTACTTGAAACAATACGGAATGGAAGAACGCGTGCTGGAATTTGAGGCTTCCAGCGCGACGGTGGATCTGGCTGCAGAGGCACTGCATGTAGATGGTGCTCGGATTTGCAAGACGCTTTCTTTCCGGAACAGAGATGAAGGCGCAATTGTGGTGCAGATGGCCGGAGATGCGAAGGTGGATAATCACAAGTATAAACAGACTTTTGGCGTGAAGGCGAAGTTTTTGACACCGGACGAGGTGCTCGAATTCACCGGACATCCCATCGGAGGCGTGTGTGCTTTCGGTATCGACCGAGAAGATGTGCGAATCTATTGCGATGAGTCCCTGAAACGATTTGAGACAGTGTTTCCGGCTTGCGGTACCGGAAACAGCGCGATTGAGTTGACCTGTGATGAGTTGTTCCGTATCTCTCGGTCGATTTCCTGGGTGGATGTGACGAAGCTGCCTGAATAGTCAATCTATTCATGCGAATTCCGGATGGATTCGAAACGAACCATGAAAAGACAAAAAAACAATAATAAAACTTGCAAGGATTACAGGAATGTGGTAATATTTTTCTTGTAATCGTTGTCGGGATGTGGCCCAGCTTGGTAGGGCGTCTCGTTCGGGACGAGAAGGTCGTGAGTTCGAATCTCGCCATCCCGACCAATAAATAGAAAGTGCAGGTGCTGTGCTTTCTATTTTTTTATATCAGAATTACGTATGCAAACGTGTATATGAGAATAGCATGAATTTCCGAGCAACGGAGGTGCTTCACCTGTGCACCAACGTGGATACATGCGTCGACACGACTTGGTGGGCAGTGTGTCTCTGCGTGCAATGCGTAATTGTGAGACTCGATCAGTGTGTAAATGTATGATGTACCTGTATCACAGGGAAAGGCTGGAGGTATTGAAATGGCAGTAATTGAGGCAAAGAAGAAATTAGGCTTCGGCATGATGCGTCTCCCGAAACTGGGCGAGGGTCACGAGACTGGGGAACTGGACAACATTGACATCGAGCAGGTTAAAACGATGGTGGATGCTTTCCTGGAGAGAGGATTTACCTATTTCGACACCGCATGGATGTATCATAATCGGTGCAGCGAACAGGTGGTAAAACTTGCATTGACGGACCGTTATCCGCATGATCAGTACACGCTGGCAACGAAATATCATCTGGCTTACCTCAAAGACGGCACGCCGGAAGAGGTGTTCCTAGGGCAGCTCGAGCGCTGCGGCGTGGAGTACATGGACTACTATCTGCTTCACGACCTGGGGCATGATAACTATCAGAAATTCCAGGATGTCGGCGCATTTGACATGGTGGAAAAGATGAAAGCAGAGGGAAAGATCCGCCATATCGGATTCTCTTGCCATGACCAGGCTGCTTTTATCGAGAAGGTATTGACCGAACACCCGGAGATGGAATTCGTGCAGATTCAGCTGAATTATCTCGACTGGGATAGTGCCGGAATTCAGGCCCATCAGGCATACGACACCATCACGAAATTCGGCAAGCCGGTTATTGTCATGGAGCCGGTGAAAGGTGGGATGCTTGCAAATCGCGTGCCAGAATCAGTGACCGCAAAATTCAAGACGTTCAATCCGGAGATGTCGATTGCATCATGGGCCGTTCGCTTTGCTGCGAGCCATGAGAACGTTAAGATGGTACTGAGCGGCATGAGCAGCATCGAACAGCTTCTTGACAACACCTCATACATGCAGGATTTCCACCCGTTAAATGCGGAGGAAGAGGCACTGATTGAGGATGCAGTCTCTGCTATCAACAGCGAGATTGAAATTCCGTGCACTGGATGTTCCTATTGCACTGCGGGCTGTCCGATGGACATTCCGATTCCGCAGTATTTCTCCCTGTACAACACGGACAAGAAGGAAATTCGCCGGGATTGGACGCCGCAGCACGAGTACTATGAACGTCTGACCACTCAGCATGCGAAGGCGAGCGAGTGCATCGCCTGTGGTCAGTGCGAGAGCATCTGTCCACAGCATCTATCCGTCATCGAGGAGCTAAAGAAAGTGGCTGCTCACTTCGAACCGGAGAAATAAGCCGAGAAACGAACAACGATTAATAAACCACTGGGGTCTCTGTCCGAAATGACGGAGACCCATTTTTGATCTACATAACTTTCTGGTAGAAAATTTCCATCGAATCCCGGATGGTATCAAACAATTCCAGTGCACACTTGGCGTAGTGACGATTCCGATGGGTGACCAGGCTGACATCCACCGTGTGCCCGAAGCCCTCAAGCTCCAGCGTGCGAAGGCCAGCCTGGACGATGGATCCTTCTTTGTAATAGGCGAAGGATTTGGCGCAGAACATGCACGCATTAAATCGCTTGCAGAGCGTGGCTTGTACGGCATACTCGCTGATGCTGATGATGTTGTTCAACTCAATGCCGTGCTTCTCGAGATACGGATCAATCAAGTTGCTGGTTGTGCTGTCGGGCAAATCTCGGATGAACGGTAGATCGGCGTAATCCGCGATATTCACGACGGTGGCATCTCCTGTTCGTTTCTGGGCGATGTGATCCGGGACTGCGAGATACACCGGATCATCGAACAGAAGCTCCTTCTGGAGGTTCGGATGCGATAGTGCATTCACCGCGACCAGTGCGTCCAGACGGTTATCCAGCAACATAGACTCCAGCTTCATCGTAATGTCAGAATGTATCTGAACCCGGACATTTGGGTGTGCTTCATGGTAGCGTTCCAGGATGTCAGCTGCAAGAGCACGAACGCGGGAGACGCTGATGCCGATGGCGACCTCACCGGCATCTCCTTCTTTAATTTCCGAAATGCGCTGACGCACATCCCGATCCATCGCCTCCTGTTGGAGGAGGTAATCTCGAAGGACAATGCCCGCCTGGGTCAGTTGCACCTTTGGTCGTCGGATGACCAGCGTCGTGCCGTAATCCTGCTCAAGCTTCTTGATGTGGTCGCTGATGCCTTGCTGCGTAATGTAGATTCTGTCCGCCGCCCGTGTGAAGTTAAGTGTCTCGCTGAGGGCGAGGAAGGCTCGTTCGCTGTTCGTCATGGATAACCTCTTTCTTTTTCTTGTAAACCCATTCTGTGTTGCATGGGGGCAATTCTTGTACCGAAAACAATACAACAAATCACACTATTGATCAAAAATCCAATAATTATTTATTGTTATTATGGATTATACCACAAGTAAAAACTTGTAAAAAGACAAAGATAAACTGTTTTTAAATTGTCAAAGTTTGCGGTATATTATTGTTGTCAAGAGGAAGACCTCTTGAGTGTGAAATTGCCAACCATTAACCATAAACCTTATAGATTCAGGAACGGGGCGTGCCGAGAGGTGCGCTTCTTTTCTTTTTTGTTAAGTAAGCCCAGGTGCTGGGTCAAGCAATGAAAAGAGTGACAAGCCCTGCGCTGTTCGCGAAGGCTGTTCTTGTTGGCTTCTGCTTTCCGAATAGATTAGTCCGGCTAGATAGGAAACAATAAAAATAGGAGACCGCCTAAGGCGGCCTCCTGCATGCGGATTCTACTTTTCTTTCCTCACCAGCTCATATACATCCCCGCGTCGACTCCGAAGTAGCGGTAGCTGTTCCCGAATCTGCTCCTCATATTCGAGATCTATCTCACCCATCAAGACGCCTTCCTTCTCGTCGAGCTGTGTCAGCACTTCGCCCCAAGGATTCACAAGAATCGAATGCCCCCAGGATGTATACCCGCTTGAGGGATCGCGCATCGGCGCGCATCCGAGCATATAGACCTGATTGTCCAGCGCGCGAGCGCGGAAGGACAGTTCCCAATGCGCCGGCCCTGTCGTCATATTGAACGCCGCCGGAATGAAGATCACCTGCGCACCGTCGTTTACGGTCAGCCTTGCCATCTCCGGAAAACGAATATCGAAGCAAATCATGACCCCCATTCGACCGAATTCGGTGTCAAATACGCAGTCCGTGTTCCCGGCCGTCAGCGTATCGGACTCGCGGAAGGATTGTCCTCCTTGGATATCGATGTCGAAAAGGTGTGTCTTCCGATGCTTCCCAATCTGTTCGCCATTTCGGTCAAAAATATATGTCGTATTGTAGACATTGCCGTCCGCGCCGCGCTCCGGCATAGAACCTCCAATCAGGTAGACGTTATATTTCCTCGCCAGAACCGAGAGCGCTTGCCATATCGGACCACCTTCTTCCTCGGCGTACGGTGGGAAGCATTCCGTTCGGTAGGGGCAACAGAACATTTCCGGTAGCATGATGAAGTCCACATGCTCATCCTTAAGCTCTGCCAGCTTGCGTTCCACCGTCTTCAGATTCTCCATCTTGTCCGCGGAAACCGGCATCTGAAGCGCTGCCACTTTAATTTTAGCCATAATTGTACCCTCCTTCTTAAGAAAAATAATATCTGTAATCCGTGGTAATTGCAAGCAGGCCATCGCTCAGAATCGAACAGAATATATTAAGAAATCTCTCTTAATATGTTACAATACATGCAGACATGTGCCTCGTGGAAGTGCACAAAAGAATAAGGAGGCAAGGAATATGATATCCAAATTGACAGATAACGTTATTTATGTAGGTGTGAACGATCATGAACTGGATCTGTTCGAGGGACAGTATATTGTGCCGAATGGCATGGCATACAATTCTTACGTGATTAGAGACAATAAAACCGTTGTAATTGATGCTGTTGATCGGAGTAAGACTGCGGAGTGGCTTTCGAATCTGGAAGAGGCACTGGATGGAAATTCGCTGGATTACCTTCTGGTGCAGCACATGGAGCCGGATCATTCAGCATCGATTCGGGCGTTCATGGAGAAATATCCGGAAGTGACGGTCATCGGGAATAAGAAGACATTCACCATGATCGGACAGTTCTTCCCGGGACTCGAAATTGGAAGTACACTCGAGGTGGCGGACGGCGATACGCTGGAACTGGGAGCACATACGTTAACCTTTGTGTTTGCACCGATGGTTCACTGGCCGGAGGTTATCATGACGTACGAATCCTCTGAGAAGCTGCTTTTCTCTGCGGATGCTTTTGGAAAGTTCGGAGCGCTCGATGCAGAGGAGGACTGGGCGTGCGAGGCGAGAAGATATTACATCGGGATTGTCGGGAAATATGGCCCGCAGGTACAGACCGTCTTGAAGAAGGCTGCGGCACTGGACATCCGGACAATTTGTCCGCTTCATGGACCGGTTCTGACGGAGAATTTAGAATACTACCTGGATCTGTATGACAAGTGGTCGAGTTATACGCCGGAGGATCGCGGCGTTGCCATCTGTTACACGTCTGTATACGGCAATACGCGTCAGGCGGCGGAGCTTCTTCGCGAGAAGCTTCAGGCGAAGGGCGTTGAGATCGTTGAAATCAGCGATTTGGCAAGGTGCGATATGGCAGAGGCCGTAGAGGATGCCTTCCGCTACGACACGCTGGTACTGGCGACAACAACTTATAACGGGGACATGTTCCCGTTCATGAAGCATTTTATTGATCATCTGACGGAAAGAAATTACCAGAAGCGCAACGTGGCTTTCATCCAGAACGGTACGTGGGGCCCGACCGCGATGAAGATGATGCAGAAGAAGCTGGAAGGAAGCAAGGAGCTCCATTTCCTTGAGAACAGCGTGACCATTAAGTCGGCGTTGTCCGATGACAGTCTGGCGCAGCTGGAAAATCTGGCGGAGGAAATCGCATCCTTGTACCGGTAGTGACGATGTTCTCTCCTGTCGAAATTTTGGAGACTCGCTCCGAATCGGAATAGTGAGAGGAAACGAAACTGATTTTTGCTAAAAAAGCTGTTCGCCGGGTCGGAAGATTCCAACTCGGCGAACGGTATAGGAAAGTATTGATAGGTTTAAGCAATTGTATTAGCCGGCATCTCTCCCTGTTCCAGGGTTCTGATATCCTGTATCGTCCATTCCAACATGCGCTTGAATGCACCATCCGTCATGCCGGCAATATGTGGCGTCAGGGTGAGTCGCTCTTCTGCCGCTTCCGAAAGATGAAGCAGAGGGTGCCACTCCGGCAGTGGTTCCGGATCGACGGTATCGAGTGCTGCACCGAAAATGGTACCTTTCTCCAATGCCTCTGCGAGTGCCATATTATCTACAATTTCACCTCTTGAATTGTTGACGAGAAGCGTGTTCGGACGCATGCTCTGAAACTGTTCTGCTCCAATCATTCGAAGTGTCCCCTTGGTGACAGGAACGTGTACGGATATGATATCGCTGTTCGAAATCAGTGATTCGAAGTCCACATATTCCAGATTGAATTCTTTCTCGATATCCTCTTTCATTCGAATGACATCGTAGTAACGCAGCTTGCATCCCCATGGAATCAGGCGTTTGGCCACTTCTCTTCCAATTACACCCATGCCGATCAGACCAATTTCCAATCCGCCGAGTTCGCGAACGCCTTCCGCAGTTGTCTGATCCTTGGCGGCACTATAACCAACAGTCTTGATCTTATGGTCGCCGCGAGCGATGTGACGCAATCCCGCCAGCATCATGGCGATGCAATGTTCGGCAACTGCCGAAGCATTTACGGCGCGGTTGTTGCACACCGGTACACCGGCCTTCTTTGCAGCATCGACGTCAACCTTATTGAAGCTGACACCTTCTGTATGAATCATGCGGAGGTTCTTGCATTTCGAGATAACATTTTCCGATACAGGATGAATGGAGTTGACGAAGAGGATATCTGCGTCCTGGGCAGATTCAATCATTTCATCATCGGTATAGGGAAAGTCGAGGTAATGAATTTCCCACTCCTCTGGCCATTCAACGCTGTATTTCTGAAAGCGACTTTCCGGTACGGTACTTACAATTTTCATCCGTTTCTCCTTTCATTTACGAGTTTCGTGTTGCGCCTGAAATATTCATTTTGGACCGACAGAGATCTTCAAACATCTGCTCATATCGTCTGCATGCTTCTCTGCCGATGACGTAAGGATTTGCAACCCCGTTGACGATATTGCGGCAGCAGGCCAGACGTTCGGAAGAATTGTCCGTAAAAGGGTGCGTTGCAATTTCCACATCGACATGATACTCATCACAAATTTGGGTGTATCGCTGGCAACTCTCCAGATAGACGTGCTGCCAATGTTCATCTCTCGGGATGCCGGTGCCGCCCCACAGGCTTGCCCAATGAAGACGACCCTCATCATAGACCGGAATGATGAAGCTCATGCAGCCCGGCGTGTGGCCCGGCGTTGCAAATGTATGAATGGTGGTGTTCCCAAGGGTAACCTCGCCATTATCCACAAGATATTCATCCACGTTCCACGTCAGCCATCCGCACGGACTCGGACCGATGGGCTCATGCCCGAATTTTTCATCAGTCTCACTCATGTAGACCTTGCAGTTGTACTTGGTGCGATAATAATCGCCGTTTCCGTAGTGATCCCCGTGCCCGTGTGTCACCAGAATCATCTCAATATCCATCGGATCCAAGCCGAGGTCGTAAAGCCCGTTCTCCAGAATCTGGGCATAGTGCATCTTCTCATAAGGCAGTGCATTGATTTCCTCCGCTGTATTTGCATCCGGAAACATGCAATCCAGTAAAATCAGCCCTTTGTCTGTTTCTACAACGAAACAACCGACAAATTCGTCCCCAATGTAGGACATATTGTCGAAGAAACGCGTCGCCGGAATCACCGGCAACATCGGAAGTCCGCCCGTCGGCTTCCCGTCTTTGTGATGAGGCGGTCTGTGGTCCCGAATCGGGCGCCAACCGCTGTATGTAATTTCTTTTTCCATAATTAATCCTTTCATTTACCAGATTGCGTATATCAGACATGCAATCAGTGTGAGATAGAATGGCATTATTAGT
The DNA here is from genome assembly GCA_963656785.1 of Acutalibacteraceae bacterium. GTDB lineage: Bacteria > Bacillota > Clostridia > Peptostreptococcales > Anaerovoracaceae > Mogibacterium_A. Next base: position 33,954 of record CAVKJB010000020.1, read on the forward strand.
AACTGTAAAAGCAGTTTTCTCCGCTTCTGATTGTCCGGATATGCCCCTAATAGAATCATGCCTCCGCTGGAATACGGTGAAATGCCGCCACAGGTTGCACCGGTGAGAATCATTCCGTACATCAGACTCATCTCGGACACGGATGAAGCGATTGTGGGAACAAGGGGATACATGGTTGGTATCACTACGGAAATTGCTCCGGCAAACAAGCTCATCACCATGCTGACAGCCAGTATCAGATATCGCCGGAATCCACCCGGAACCGATTCTGCGTAAATTTGACTCAGTAGCTCCAGTATTCCGCATTCACGTGCAATTCCAATGAGCATACTCATGCCACTGATGACGATTAATAGCATCCAGGGAACGTGCTTCTTCAGTATTTCCCGTTCCGGAGCCAGGTGCATTGCCTTTGCAAGAATGATTCCGACAATTAGCACAGTACAGATATCGAAAATGTCAGCCAGCTGTTCGGTGAATTGACACGGAATAATTAGCGAGAGAAGGCAAGGTGTGATGGAACAGAACATCGTCCCACAGGTGAGACGGAAAGTTTTCTGTTGAATACGGTTGAAAGAGATGTTTTCCTTCACTTCGACGGATGGTTTTTCAAATGTTTTTTTACCTCTGCAGAAGATGCACAGAACAAGGAATGCAACCAGATTAATGACCAGATTGTGCATCGCCGAATCGAATATCACGGGCGTTGCATTGTGGATATGTTCTGCATTTTCAATCAGATCAGAAGCCACCATACCTCCGTAGCTGAAGGGGAAATTTCCTCCTGCAGCGGATCCGCAGGAGACCGCAACAGCCATTATCAGTGGTGAGGTTGATGTGGACGAGACTAGGCTCATCGCAATCGGTGCCATGATGAGTGTCGCGTTTCCACAACCGAGCCCTGCCGCGGACAGTAGTGCGGATATTGTAAATATAAGAAGCGGCATCCAGTCGCTTCTTCTGCCGAATCGGTACAGGATTTTCTGTATGATGACCTCTGCGGTGCCGTTTTCCAATGCAAATCCGTAGAAAACAGACAGTGCAATCAGTGTAAGGATTGTTCCGGCCGGAATGAACCCGGCCGTCTGGGCTACGCCCATCCCCAACAGCACTCGTCCCAACAGAAGGGATGCGAGTACTGCCGGGGAACCTATATTAAATTTGGAGAAGAAACTGAATATGATGAGTGCAATGATCACACCCAGAACCAGAATCGCTTGCATGTTTTCTCCTTCTCGGCGAGAAGCGAACCTATCCGAGACCGAAATCGCTAGATAACCTCGGCCTTGGCTTTTCCTTCTCTCAGGAATTGAATAATTGGCTTATAGAAGAACATCATGATCAGTGCAATGACCGGGAATATTGTAATGATGCGGAATGTGGAAATGTAACCCAGTCCGTCAATCAGGAATCCGCCCATGCTGGCGCCGAGAAGACTCGAAAGATCCTGAAATACACCGGTGGTAGCGACAGTCAGAGCTGCAACGCTGATCGGACTTTCATTAACCGCATGCGTACGGACCGTAACGGAAACACCACCGCATGCGAGACCGCAAAGGACGGCCGATGCTGCAAGAACACTGGAATTTGTGCTGAATCCAAGCATCATCTGAGCAGCGATGCTCATAATAACACATGGATAGGTGGAAACCTTGAATCCGAGTTTGTCGAAAGCGTATCCGGCGATGAATGCTCCGATTCCCATCCACCACATATAGCTGGTGAGGTAGGAACGAGCGACTTCTGCCATCTGAGGAACGGCTTCACCATACAGAACCATATAGTTGTCAATGAATAAGGATGGAACGGATGTGAAGGTTGTAATCAGAATCAGCGGGATAGCGTAGTAGTTCAGGTATGCGCCAAGTCCATGAGCCGTCTTCTCGACTTTCTTGGCTGCTGTTTTTTCTTCCTTCGGGAAGGTCAGCGCAAGACAGAGCACGATACAAATTACATTGCAGATTGCACCGGCATAACAAGCGGCATTGGTTCCAACCGTATCACAAATGGTGAGTGCGATCGATGTGGTGTAGGATGAAATCAGCTTCGGAAGAAGTGTGAGAAGCCCCAGTGCGGCTCCTAGATTTTTTCGATTTCCACCGACTGCAAGTACGATCATCATGGCAATGTGTCCCATTCCGAAAAGTGCACCGTGCAGGAAACGCAGGATGACAAAGACGGTTACGCCGGAACACAGTCCGAATCCGACAAATACGAGGCTGCGAGCCGCAAATGTAAACATCAGGACTTTTTTCTTGTCCATGCGATCCATGGCATTACCGAAAGGTGTTCGGCACAGCATTGCTACGACGGTGTACAGACTGGCAATGATGCCGATGACGGATGCAGACAACCCCAGATTATTGGCCTGTAGTGTTACGGTTTGTTTGACGCAGACGTTTCCGATGGTGTAAACAATCTGAATCAGGAAAGCAATCCAGAACAGTCGACTGGTCAACAATTCGACCATAGGGCTTTTCGTTTTTTCGCTCATAGCGGACCTCCTTTAGCGCTAATACGACGAGCATTGATTAGTTGAGCTAAGTATAGTCATAAAAAAAACTGAATCAATGGGATCGGCGTCAGTGGGCATTCTGGAAACGCAACAGGGCAGAACGGAGGAATGTCGGATCTGTTTTCTCCGGGGGAAATGATGATATAATGAGTGCGGAAAAGTTCGTGCAACAGTCACAGGAGGATAGAGGGGACGGACGATGAAACGGATTGTGATATGTGATGACGAGAGATATGTCCGTGAGAGTTTGTATAAGTATGTCAAACAATTCGCGGAGGATCAGGAGCGTGATTTCGAGGTTTATGAATTTTCGAGTGGAGAAGAACTGATTCGGAATCTCCCTGCGGACGTGGATATTATTTTTCTCGACATTAAGATGGGCGAATTGGACGGAATGAATACCGCACGCCAACTGAGAGAACGGGGCAATGATGCTTGTCTGATTTTCGTCACGTCCATGGTGCAATACGCCATCGATGGATACGAGGTCCACGCGTTTGCATTTCTGGAAAAACCCCTCGAATATGATCGGTTCGCATCTGTATTATCGGATGCCCTGATGCGTCAGAGCAAATCCACGCTGGTGCTGCGACGTGGAAGTTATGTGGACTCCATTCCCATCCTGACGATCCTGTATATTGAAACCTTGAATCATACCAGTGTGATCGTTACGGAGAACGGGCATCGAGAATATGCGGTTAGCTTAAAGAAGCTGACAAAAGAACTTCAGGATAGCGGATTTGATTTGTGTCATAAAAGTTTCCTTGTCAGTTTCCGCAAGATTCAGACGGTTCGACAGAATGAACTGCTGTTAACGGATGGAACCGTCTTGCCTCTAAGCAAGCATCGTCGGAAAGAGTTTCTGGAGTCGTTCACTCGGTATATGGGGGCACACAAATGATTTCTTTTACCCACAGCCTGCATTTTTTCATTGAACTTGCCATCATCTTCTGGTTTTATTCCTACAAGTCAAAGCGCCGTACCCCGTCCGGACTGCAGTTCGCCACAGGTGTTGTTTTTGTCTGCATTCCTTTCATCCTGTACAATGACGCACTGATCGTCCCTAATGTGTGGCTGCGGCTTCTCCTTCGCGTCAGCTGTTATACGGTAGCTTTCGTCCTGCTTCGTGGTTTCACCGTTCGATATTCGTTCCTATGTTCATTGGTCTGCATGAGTGTTTTCTCCGCGAATTCCTCTATCTGGATTACACCGTTTCTGTACCGCATCAGCAGGGATCTGGTGGTATTCGTGGACAATCCTTATATGAATTCGATTCTCACATCTGCGATTAAATACAGCTGCTGCACCTTCTTGTTCTGGGTGGTGCTGAAGACCGTGAATCTGCAGTCGGTTCCGGATGACGATTATCATATTTACGTTATTCTCGCTCTGATTCTGATGAGCGAGCAATACACGAAAGACTCCATGAATGCAATGTATATCAACAATCAGGAACCGAGTAAGGAACTGTCGATCTATGCTATCATCCTGCAGCTTTTTCTGATACTTCTATTGATTGTCTATGTTCGATATACGGATAGCCTTCGACGGAATAAGCTGTCGATGCTTCAGCAAGTAAGCAGTAATTACCAGTTGGATACACTCCGCCTGCGCCTGAAGAACGACGAAGAACTTCGCACGCTTCGTCACGATATGAAGAACCACATGTTGCTGCTGGAGCATTACCTCGTCGACGAAAAGAATCCGGATGCCGTACAGGCATATATTGAGAGTCTTCTCTCTGAAATAGATCGAACGAAGAGCACGGTAGAAACCGGACTTGCACTGCTGGACGGATTGTTCGCTCAGAAGACAGACAGTGCTCATGCGAAAGGAATTGAGACTTTGGTTGATTTCGACGGGCGCTCTCTTTCGATGATGGAAGACATCGATATCTGCGCGCTCTTCGGGAATTTGTGGGACAATGCAATCGAGGCATCTATCAAGGTAGAGCCGCCAGGAAATCGCAAGATTTCCATCCAGGGACGAAGAAATAAGAATCAGTATTTTATCTCCATGACGAATCGGTATAGCGGAAAGCTCTCCTTTATGGAAGGCCTGCCGGTTACCAGCAAAAGGAATAAGGATAATCACGGATACGGCCTTCGTAATGTGCGCCGCATTGTAGAAAAATATCATGGCGTCCTTACACTGGATACGGAGGACAATCTTTTTACGATCTGCATTATGTTTCCGCTTTCGGATAACTAGAAATAATTTCGATTGGCACGATCTTTCCGACCTGATATAATTAATACGTTGAGGCCCAGAACGCCTATCCATCTCCATGAATTTGCCACAATGGCTCCACACGGATAACAAGGCGCAGCGGTACGATTAAAGCGGTTTTAAAGGGTTTGACGGAAAGGAATGCTATGGCTGGAAGAATTGTGTCTATATATCTTCGTAAATACGCCGATGAGATTCTGGAATCGCAGGAATTTGCCTGTGCGATGAATCAACGCCATCACCGGAGAAGTTCGGTCGGTATGCATACGATGCGCGTGACGGCAGCCAGTATATGGGCATGCTATCTTCTGAAAAAGATTCACATTCACACCGACTGTGAATCCGTGGTTAAGGGGGCGCTGTGTCACGACCTTGGGATTCTTGGCCGGGACGAGAAATACGAGAGCGAAATGGAATGCTACCGGGAACACCCGCTCGATTCAGTGAGGGTTGCGAAGCAATTGGTGCCGAACCTGAGCGAAACTTCCGTAGAGATTATTCGGACGCACATGTGGCCGGTAACACCGGATGCACCGACCTGCATGGAAGGCGTGATTGTATCGCTGGCGGACAAGGTGGTCGCAGTTCGAGATTATTTCAGCTTCGGTCAGAGCCGATATCTGGAAAGCGTGGAGTACTCGGCATCGGAACTGGTAAGCTGGGCGGAGCAGATGCCGTTGCAGGAAGAAGAGCGGTATTCAGCGTAGTGGCCTGCAAGCTGTTGCCGAAAGAATAAGATTTGGCACAACAAATGTAATGGGAATGATATCCGGCGACCTTAGGGTTGCCGTTTTTCTATGAGACGGAAAGTTCAAGAATATGCGGCGAGTATTCGTAATTCTCAAGTCATCGCATGGCAAACGAAGCGGTTTGCCACGAAATGACACCCTTATCAGGATGCTTGTCCAGAGCAATTACGCCGTCTCCGTAATATCCGCAATGAATTCTTCCACCGTCGTGCCGCCGTTGATGCGGATGCGCGGCAGCAGATAGGGGTTGTCCCCCGGATGTACCATGCCGTATTCTGTGGTGAAAGCACAGAGGAAGCCCGCCTCCTTCACGGCTGCCTCGCACGTCTCATTGTAGTCGCCGAACGGATAAGCGAAAGCATCCCCGCTTCCCAGCATTTCGATGGATTTCTTCAGATCTGCTACGCCTTCCTCTCGGGACAGCGCGGTAAAGACCCCGCCATGACCGATGTTTCCACCCGGTCGGTGAAGGTTGTACGAGTGGGACTGGAAACTGATATGTTTCACATCCTTGAACTGACTCAGCACCTTCTTGCCGTTCTTCGAGCAGATGACGAAACTGGTTGCCGTGATATCGTATTTCTCAAGCAGTGGGATTCCGTATTGCTGGAAGGCTTTGGAGCAGTCGTCAAAAGTAAGGACAACAGACTTTCGAGGAAGCTCGATCTTGCCGTCAATATAATCCCTTAGTTCCTGCCAACTCGGGAAGTAGTAATCTTCTGTGATGAGCCGTTTCAGAATCGCCTCCAGGTCAGTATCGGAAATCCAGTTCGTGTTCAGATCTGACGGCGGATTCTCTGCGTCGTAGACATAGTGGAACATGCAGACGGCAATACCGTGACCGTAATCCTCGGAATCCTTATCCGGCTTATGGTATTTCGTTTCTACCGTTCGCTTCTCTATGACCGTATTTCCGTTATGGGTTATCGTGTAGGTAATATCGCCATTGGTGGCTTTCCACATGGTTCCATCCTCTCGGAAACTTCCTACAGAGGAATCGATTTGAATTTCGGAGGTCAGGTCTTCGCCCGCGTAACTCTTTGCGCTGACACCTTTATTCTGGAATTTTTCACCCGGATAAAGACGGATGGTTGCCTCCCCGGAAAGCGTCAGAATCGGCTTCCGACTCAGTCCGCGAATCTGATGCTTCGCCTCGTATCGGATGAAAAATACCCCGGCGACAATCAGAAGTAGCATCAGCAGTATCACCACTGTCAGGATACTTTTCTTACGGCGTGCGTTTGTACTTGCATTCCTTGTAGTATGAGACATCTTCGGTACCTCCGTAGTCCCATCATACCAGTACCGGCGCTATGGCGCAACGCCTCCATACCCTTTAATTTCCTGTGTGATTGCGCTATAATGTAACATTATGTAGGCGTCGTACATGCCGATAGAAAAGCTCCATCATAAAGCATTATCCTGCGAAAAAGGGTTCCTCGCACGCGACGAGGAACCCCGTAAAGTATGCGACCGAGGAATAATTTATGCACCCGCACGCTGATGGAACAGTCCTGTAATAAAGGGTTCCTAGCACGTGACGAGGGAGCCTATGAAGTATGTGACTGAGGAACGTGC
>CAVKJB010000021.1:0-38901 GCA_963656785.1 Acutalibacteraceae bacterium
GTGTTTGATTTGGTGACCAGCGTAGGACAGGTGGCCTATACCGTGTCGCAGCTGAAGTATGAGGAAGGCCAGGTGACTGTTCGCGAGTATCCCGCCGGACATATGCCATATCTGGGATACCATGGCGGAGATGCACTGGCATCAGACATCAGAGATTTTATTCGGAAGGGCGAGGCACAGTGAGATGGCACTTCGTGTGAAATAGTGTATGTGAGGAACTTTAATATGGAGAAAACAAACGAAGAAGAAAAACTATGCAGAGGAGGATGCACAGTGAATGATGATTTGATTTATGCCCGCGTTGTCAACACAGTGCATATCAACGGGCAGGATGTGGAATACGAAGCAATCTCCGAGGAGATTCCGCTTCCCGATGAAAACGAAGGGATAGATGCTACGCTGTTCATGACATCTTATCTGCGGCTGAATGCGGAGAAGTCGGGACGCCCGATCCTGTTCGCCTTTAACGGCGGACCCGGATCTGCCAGCGTATTTCTGCACATAGGAGGCCTCGGCCCGCAGATCGTTGATCTTGGGGACGGCATTTCCGCACCGTTTGATCCTCCCTTCCGCATGAAAGAAAACAAGGCCTGCATACTGGATGTCTGTGACATCGTGTTTATGGATCCTGTGGGGTGCGGGTACAGCCGCGTATTGACGGAAGATGCCGTGAAAAAATATGCATCCTCCCAGGAGGATGCTAAGGCAATGCTGCTGGGCATCGACCGCTTTCTCAGCCGCCACAAACGGTGGAATTGCCCTATTTTCATTTTGGGTGAAAGCTACGGGACGGTGCGTGCTGCACTGATGGCCCAACAGCTCTACGAAAATTTTCTGGGCAACACCTGTAACGCATTGAACATCCATGCAGCCGGACTGATCCTCGTCGGTTCACTGCTAGATAGGGATAAGTCCCTGTTCCCCGTGGAGCGTACTGTAACGAATTTCCCTGCTATCGCAGCAGCGCACTGGTATCACACGCAGAGCGAAAAGCCTGCACTGGAAGATGTCGTGGCTGCGGCAGAGGACTTTGCTCTGCGGCACTATCTGCCGGTGCTGGGGCTGGGGAAAAAGGCAACGGAGGAAGAACGGGAAGGCGTCATGGGATCCCTGGTGCATTTTTCCGGTCTGTCCCGTGCATATTTCGAGCGTCATGGGTTGCGACTGTCAGTGGAGGACTATGTGCGAGAAGTTGCCAACGAAAAGGGTGTGCTGATCAGTCAGTATGACAGCCGATTTGCGTCACATCCGCTGTGCGCGGGAGGAGAATACCATTATGAGAGTGATGACGCTTGCTTTGAACGACTGATGCCGGCGTTCACCCATTGCTACTATGGCGTGATGAAAGATGCACTGGGCATCACAACGGACAGGGATTATCAGTTCGCAGGACTGCAGATGTGCCGTGCGTGGGAATTTGACGCACCCCGTAATCCCATTCACTTTGTAGAGGATGCTATGCGGAAAAATCAGGACATGAAAGTTCTGTTTGCCAATGGCTACTACGATATGCTCACCACATACAGCTACAGCGAGTACATGATCAACAACTTTGATCTTCCGACAGAGCGTGTGTGGCACACAGGTTACGAGAGCGGACATATGGCCTATATTGGTGAAACGCAATGTGCGGCATTTGGAGACGATTTGCGGAGGTTTGTAAAATGGGCAACGGAGAAACAGTGAACAAACGGTTGGCGATCCGAAATGCACGGCTGGTCTCGACGCTGACAGAAGGATACGATGGGCAGCAGGGCGATTTGCTGATAGAAGACGGGCGGATTGCAGGGATATTTCCGGTGGGACAGGATCTTGACGGCTGTGAGGAAATAGATGCAGCTGGACAGACGGTTCTGCCGGGACTGCTTGACTTGCACACGCATCTGTATTTTGCACGGATGGACACCGGGTTTTTGGCTACGCGGAAGCAAAATGATACCTTGCTGGACTGTGCGGCATATGCACGGGAACTGCTGCGGCAAGGCTTTACTACCGTTCGGGACTGCGGTTGTCCGCATTATACCGCGATGGCAGTGCGAAAAGGGATTGAGCGTGGATTACTTGCGGGACCGAGGATCTTCGCCTGTGGCTATGGCCTAATGCCAACGGCACCGGGGAATGAAGACACCGACATTGCGATTCACGCGGATACGCCAGATGAGATCGTGAAAATCGGTCGGCAGCAGATTGCCTGCGGCGCGGATTTTCTCAAATACTTCGGAACGGGCTCCGTGGGAAGCGAAGGCGGCATCCCGGGGGCGCTGCTGACGACAAGCAGGGAACTGCAAACGCTGAATGATACGGCTGAAGCGTATGGGCGATATGCTTCCATGCATTGTCACAGCAAGGCGGGGATCCTGTTGTGCGCAGATGTGGGGATACGATCTATTGAACACGCCTCCGATATCGATGGTGAGTGCATTGAACGTATCTTGAGCCGCGGCAGTCACAGTACCATCGTTCCGACGCTGGGACCTATTGGCCTGATGCGGAGCGGCATGCTGGGGGAAAGCATTGCGAAAAAAGTGAGAGAGACATCCTGCGAACAGCAGAAAATGCTCGAGGCCAGCCGAGTGGGTATTCTTACAGGCTGGGGTACGGATGTGAACCTTGATTATTACAGCAGTAATCCCGGCAGCGAATTCCTGCTTCGAAAAGAGCGCGGCTGGACGCCCGTGGAAATGCTGGAGCAGGCGACGATCAACAGCGCAAGGATCATCGGCGAGGAGGACAGGCTGGGAACGATCAAGGTCGGGAAAACCGCCGACCTTGTGATCGTGAATGGAAAACCAGATGAGGATATCACGATTATGACCCAGTATCCTCGGTACGTTTTACAGGCAGGTAAGGTGACCTGTGCCGATGGTGTGATCAGATGATGAATGAAACGCGGATAGTGGCGTTGGGGTAGGAGAATTATGTGCTTCAGACGCTGGCGACACAATTCGAAGTGCTTCCGCACTACTGGCCGCAATCGAATCCACCGTATTTAGCAGAAACGTTGTTCAAGCTCGGTTCACAAAGAAATCATGGAGAAATACTCCTGAATTTGTTATCATGAACTAAGTGCATTTCAAGGATTACGACATATGGGGAGATTTTATGAGGAAACTGAACGGTAAAAAAATATTCGGCCTGGCACTCGCGACCGGAGCAGCGGCAGGTTACACGGCCATCTGCAATAAGCTGTTCGATACGACAGTGGCGGGAAACGCGAAATGGAGCTACGGCGGCAAGAACAAGTCCAAGAAAGACGGCAAAGGCGCGGCGCCGGTGCCGCTGGAACGCTACGGAGATGTACCGACGAAAGCGCGGGAATGGCTCCAGGACCAGGAATATACAGAAGTGGAGATTCATTCATCAGTGGATGACACGAAGCTGAGTGCGCTGTATTTCGCTCGCGAGGGTGCAAAGCGCATCGTGCTCTGCGTTCACGGGTATCGGGGCAAAGCGATCGGGGACTTGGCCGCCATCAACAGGTGGTTTCTGGAGAACGAATGCGAGCTCCTGCTGATAGAACAACGCTGCTGCGGAAACAGCGGCGGGAAGTATATCACTTTTGGCGCCCGAGAGAAATATGACGTGCTGGACTGGATCGATTTTCTCGAAGACCGCAACCGGAAGTCGATGCCGATCTATCTGTATGGGGTGTCGATGGGTGCAGCAACTGTGTCGTGTGCCGCCGGATTGACGCTTCCGCCGAATGTGCGTGGCCTTATCGCTGATTGTGGGTACACCTCCATGCTGGACACCACCTCGATTTGCCTGAAGAAGTGGTATCGACTGCCGGCATTCCCACTGATGCAGTCATTCGACCGACGCTGCGAGTCGCGGGCACACTTCCGCATGGCAGAGGCGGATGCCGAGAAGTCGCTCCGGAACTGCCGCATTCCGATCCTTTTCATTCACGGCACACAGGATGCGTTTGTCCCGCCGTCACACGCGATTCGGAATTACCGAGCTTGTGCGTCTTCGGAGAAAGACATCCTCTGGGTGGAAGGCGCCGGACATGCGACCTCCATGTACGAGGACCCGGTAAGCTACACCGCGGCGGTGGAGAAACTGATTCGCACGTGCGAGAAATAAGCCGGGAAGAGGAAATACAGAGCACCGACGATCGACAGACGATTGCCAGAGGAAGTGTAGATCTGTTTCTGCGAATCCAAACAACAAGCTGCGAGGCAAGGAAAATCTGCATTTTTGCATTCTAAAGGAGTTAGATTATGAGCATACAGATTCGGCCGTTCAAGGCCTCCGATGTGGAGAACTGTGCGGCATTATACAAAGAAATCTATAACACAACCTACCAGGGGGTGGTGGACTCACGCCTGATTACGTCCATCAATCAGGAGGATACGGTGCAAAGAATTCGCGGTCAGTGGCTGGCACCCGGCGGGATGTTCTTTGTGGCAGAAGAAATCGCGGGGGATGATGCAGAGGAAGCAGGGAAAGTGAATCCCTGCGATTCAGTCGAGGAAACTGCAGGTGCCGGTACGACGAAAGGAACCGATGCCGAAGAGATTATCGGTGCTACTGACGCCAAAGACGCCACTTTCATGGGCTATGTCCGCGGCATTCCGTCGCCGGATGTGCTCGGGGCTTTCTGGCTGGAAGGCCTTTTCCTGACTCAGGCGGCACGAGGCAAGGGTCTGGGGCGCGAACTGATCCATCACATGGGCCGACAGGCTGTAAATCAGGGATACAACCAGATGGTCATTGACGTCTTTGCCGGGAATGACCACGCGGAGCAGGTGTACCGTCACCTGGGCGCAGAGCTGATCGATGACAATTACATCGAGGAAATCAACCTGTTCCCGGTGAGAGCGAAGCTGCTGCTATGGGACAATATGGACATCTTTACGGAGAAGTGATCGGGGGTATGAAGCAAATAAAACAGAATACCGGACACTCACATTGATACGAACAGGGGGAACATTATGGGACTTAAAGTACTCAAGTTCGGCGGCTCGTCCGTCGCCGATGCGAATCAGCTGTCAAAAATAAAAGACATCATTCGGAGGGATTCCGACCGCCGCTACGTGGTGGTCTCCGCACCGGGAAAGCGATCTTCTGACGATACGAAGATTACGGACCTCCTCTATATGTGCAAAGCACAGCGAGATCACAACCTGCCGTGGGAAGTGTCCTTCCAGCTGATTACCGAACGCTATAGCGGTATTCGCAGCGATCTGGGAATCGATGTAGATCTCGAATCTCATTACAATGCGATTCGAGAAAATCTCAAGAAGGGATGTTCACTGGACTACATCGTCAGCCGCGGCGAATACCTTTCAGCGATTCTTGCTGCAGCGTACCTGGGTTTTGACTTTGTGGATGCACAGAATCTAATTCGGTTTGATTCTCGCGGACGGCTTCTGAATGAAGAGACCAATCTGGCGCTTCGACAGGAACTGGAGAAGCATGAGCACGCCGTCCTTCCGGGATTCTATGGCAGCAGTAAGGAGACCGGCGAGGTCAAGATCTTCTCTCGCGGCGGCAGTGACATCACCGGATCGCTGGTGGCAAGGGCGATGGTGGCGGACATCTACGAGAACTGGACGGACGTTTCCGGCCTTCTGATGGCCGATCCGAGAATCGTCAAGAATCCGAAGCCGATTGAACAGATCTCCTATGTCGAACTTCGGGAACTGTCGTACATGGGAGCCAGCGTTCTTCATGAGGATGCAGTGTTTCCGGTCCGCAAGGCGGATATTCCGATTAACATTCGAAACACCAATGCGCCGGAAGATCCCGGCACGATTATTACCGGCGACACAGAATGCACAGGAGATCGGATTATCAGCGGTATTGCCGGCAAGAAGGATTTTACCATTCTCACAATCTACAAGAACATGATGAACAAAGAACTGGGCTTTGTCCGCAAAGCGTTGATGATCCTGGAAGATCAGGACGTCAATTTCGACCATATGCCGACCGGCATAGACTCCGTCTCGGTGGTTATCGAGAGCAAAGAGCTGGAGGACAAGCAGGAGGATGTTCTGGAGGCTTTCCGCGTGCAGCTGCAGCCGGATGATATTACTGTGACGTCCGACATGGCAATGCTCGCCGTCGTCGGTCTTGGCATGAACCGGCGTGTGGGCACGGCGGCACGGATCGTGGATGCGATGCGGGATGCGAATATCAACATTCGCATGCTGATTCAGGGGCCGGGTGAGATCAACACCATGCTGGGTGTGGAGAACAAAGATTTCGAGAGAGCCATGCAGGCTATTTACTGTGCGTTTGAAACTCAATAATTACCCGAAACCGTAGCACGTGCACATCGCGGAGAACTCGGAAGAACCGGAGGTTTACGCCGGGGCGAAGCTTGTTTTACCGGATGAATCGACGGTGGGACTGTATATTAACCGAAGTAAATTACAGCATAATTAATAATAAATTGTGAAAAAACACATAAATCATTGACACGTTTGGTGGAGAGTGATAATCTTTGAGTGTCGTTACGAAAGAGAGCGACGGATAAGCACAATTGAATATGCTTGAAACCTAAGACGGAGAGTGAGTAAGAACCGATGCTCGCATAGGAGAGAGCTGCTGGCGGTGAGATGGCAGCATGTGGAGGCGATTCCGAATGGACTTCGGAGGGCGACCGGAAAGGGCGCGAGCCTGAGTATGGGAGACGGAGAATACACTCCGTGATCAAAATACGCGTATGTTGGTACGCAGTGAGTGGGCACGATCATAAGTGTCAAGCCGGGTGGCACCGCAAGAGATGAGGTTAGAATGCTCTTGTCCCAGCAAGTCTGGGGCAGGGGCTTTTTTTGATGGCGGCCGCATCAAGACCTTTCTCCGGAGACTCACAGACCTTAATCCAATGCACAGATTAACGAAACGAGGAGAGAGTAAAATGAAGGAAGTCAAGAAGAACGATTGCACAGCGAACAGCGGGAAGAAGGAAAGAACCGTGCCGTATAAAATGTACCTGTCGGAGGAGGAACTTCCGACGCACTTCTACAATGTCCGTGCGGACATGAAGAAGAAACCGGCACCGCTTCTGAACCCGGGAACGTTAGAGCCGCTGAAGGCAGAGGAGCTGTCCGGCATTTTCTGTGAAGAACTCGTGCAGCAGGAGCTTGACAATGAAACGGCTTACGTACCGATTCCGGAAGAGGTTCGCGAATTCTACCGCATGTACCGTCCGTCTCCGCTGATGAGAGCATATCGTCTGGAAGAGGCGCTCGGCACGCCGGCGAAGATCTATTATAAGTTCGAAGGCAACAACACCAGCGGCAGCCACAAGCTGAATTCCGCGATTGTCCAGGCCTATTATGCGAAGAAACAAGGGCTTCGCGGGGTTACCACCGAGACGGGCGCCGGTCAGTGGGGTACCGCGCTGTCCATGGCGTGCTCCTACTTCGATCTGGGCTGCAAGGTATATATGGTAAAAGTAAGCTACGAACAGAAGCCTTTCCGCCGTGAAGTGATGCGCACGTACGGCGCTTCTGTTACCCCGTCTCCGTCCGAGACAACGGAAGTGGGGCGTAAGATTCTGCAAGAGTTTCCGGGAACGACAGGAAGTCTGGGGTGTGCGATTTCGGAGGCCGTTGAGGTTGCGACCACGAACGAAGGGTACCGTTATGTTCTGGGAAGCGTGCTGAATCAAGTGCTTCTCCACCAGAGTGTCATCGGACTTGAGACGCAGACGGCGTGCAGGAAATACGGGATTGAACCGGATATCATCATCGGCTGTGCCGGCGGCGGATCGAATCTTGGCGGATTGATCTCGCCGTTCATGGGAGAGAAGCTTCGCGGGGAGAAGGATTACCGCTTTATCGCAGTTGAACCGGCATCTTGCCCGAGTTTTACCCGCGGTGAGTACCGCTACGATTTCTGTGATACCGGCAAGGTATGCCCGCTGGCGAAGATGTACACGCTTGGAAGCGGCTTTATTCCGTCACCAAACCATGCCGGTGGCCTTCGCTTCCACGGCATGAGCAGCATCCTTTCAGAGCTCTATGATCAGGGCCTGATGGAGGCCAGAGCATACGAGCAGACGGAAGTATTCCAAGCTGCAGAGGATTTCGCAAGAGTGGAGGGAATCCTTCCGGCACCGGAAAGCAGTCACGCCATCAAGGGCGCAATCGATGAAGCACTGAAGTGCAAGGAGACCGGAGAGGAGAAGACCATCATATTCGGTCTGACCGGCACGGGATACTTCGACCTCAAGGCATACGAGCAGTTCAACAACGGAACGATGACGGATGCAATTCCGACAGACGAAGAAATTCGAAAGAGTCTGGAATCCTTGCCGGTTGTGAACAAATAGGACATAAGCATTTCACCGAAGATTTTCACCTTAGAGAAGATCGGGGGCAACACCGGGAAGGGCATATGCACAGAAAACAGGGAAGCACGGGACGAATCATCCTGCGCTTCCCGGTTTTCTTGTGTTATTCCCGGTTTCGTCTACCGGATTCTTGATGCAAAGGCACGCGCCTTCTCCTCGATGCCGGGAACCTTTGCAATGGCACCCGGGTCGTTCGCCGTCTCCACGATGGAGAAGCGGCTCGGAAGAATGAAATTCTTGTTGAAATTGAAAGCACCCAGAATCTGTTCCGCTACGATGTCACCTCCGCTGTAACCGGAAACTACCAGGCTGTATATCCTTTTATGACTAAAATCGTGCGAACGGAAGAGTGCAGTCATCCGGTTGACCATGGCAGTCAGGTTAGCACTGAGTGCGTCGTTGTAGTTCGGGGAGATGACCATCAGAGCATCACTCTCCAGGATGGCAGGAAACACCTGCTCCGTCATGATTCCACCGTAAAAGCATTCCCCGCGCTCCCCGAAGTGCCTGCAGGCTTCGAAGGCACAGCCGCGGCAATCCTGAACAGAACCGTTGCGCAGTGAAATTTCCTGCACTCTGGTTTCTGACGGGAGGTTCTTACGAATCATATCCCAGAGCAAGAGCGTATTGGAGGTCTTTCGGGAACTGGAGTGGATAGTCGTAATTCGGAGCGCTCCATCTGTCTTGGGAAATCGGAAGTCCAGGACTTTCCGAAGAAGTTTTTCCACCTGAATCGCATAAGTCTCACGGGTGGATTTATGATTGAGCTGACTCAGTACCTGGAAGTTATCCAGAGAACCGGTGGCTTCGACCAGCGGTTTTCCCGGGAAAGTGCATCCCGCCCAGTTGGCAGAGAAAGCCATGCGCCGTGCCAGCGCCTTGGTATACAGATCGGTGGCACCGTCTACGATGATTCCGCCGACCGCACCGTCCAGGCAGTGCGGATGCATGCGGAATGCCTGGAGCAGGCGATAGTATTCCAGGTTGACACCGGCGTCGGAGAGGCAGATCGCGAAGATGACGCGTTTGCCCGGCGTCGGGATGTCTTCAAGTTCTGAGATCTTCTCCACCAACGTGACATTGACACCTTCGGATTCCAGCTTTGTCAGACAGTCGCCCAGCACCTGTTCCATGCGGGAGATGCGTCCCAGCATTTCACAGATCGGTCGAATGACCAGAAGCTCCTGCGGCTTTTCCGGTAATTCTGCCGGCATTATGGGTTTTCCCTGCGGCTCTGTAGCGGCGTTCGACAGACGTGTCTTGTCGCGGTTCGCTTCGATGCCGGAAGCAATACCCGGCCTTGGTGTGCGATCGCCGTTTTTCGTTTCGCTAAGGGATGCCTCGTCGTTATCGGATGTCACACAGGTTTTCGTAAGCATTTCGTATCCTTTCATAGAGCAGCTCCGGCACGTCTGCATCCTCCCATTCCCAGCCATTCGGCGTCAGGCGATTCCGCATTCCGAGAAACGCACCGCGATCTATCGTACCGAGGTAGAGAGATCCGTAGTGCCATTCCCCTCGAAGTGTCAGCAGGATAGAGAGCGCTGCAGAGGAGAGGGCCGGGGCGATGTAAGGCTTGAAGCCGAGGTCTCGCACCTTCATATTGGCGTTTATTGTAAGGTCCGTGAGTTCTCTCGACAACGCATCATCGTAATCTTTGAGGCTATTTGCGATTACGAGATCTTCTCCGTGCGGGCCGAACGCGCGTCCCTCCGTCAGATATTTCCGGAACCTTGAGTCGCGCTCTGCGTAGTACTGTGCCCGCTTGTGCATCACGCCAAGGCCGTATCCCTGAATTTGCCACGGACTTAGGCCGGAGGCATCGAGAAAGGCAGCACACAGATTGTCTACCGGATCGCTGACCACGCAGACAAGTCCATGATAATGAGAAATCCGAGCAAGGTCCGCGTAGTGCCGGATGATATCTCGGTTCGCATCGAGCTGTGCCATGCGCACGTCAATGCGAGTTCCCGGTTCCACCGGCGGAATTCCGCGGCTTGCGCAGAAAATCAATACATCCCCGGTGAAGAGTTCTTCTTCATCTGCGACATAGACCGGCGGAAGCGACGGCCCTTCGAACGGATAACCGATCTGATTCATCTCCATCTCGAGGCGCGCAGTGTTCTCCCGACGAATGTCGCAGATTCCGATGGATTCGATGACATCGCTTCCCAGAAGACGAAGCCCGATGAGCATCGTTGTCCCCACGTCACCGAGCGCTACAATGTATACGCGGCATTTCCGCCGAAGGGGAATCGGGCGCGTCCGAAGAGAGACACTTTCTTTTACCAGATTATGAATGTACATCTATTCGTCCACCTCGCTTTCCCGATAGAGGCTCAGGCGCTTCATCTTTCGGATGTCGCTCTCCACATACTGCGATGGGGAGATGTGCTCGTTATACTCGAGGTCGGCACCCAGCACCGGTGTGCGCGGGCTGGTGATGATGGCACCCAGACGGTGAATCGTCAGTTTCTTGCCGTAGGTGGCCTGATATTCCTGCTCCAGTACGCGCAGGATGTCACGCGCATTCTCCAGGCAGGTCATCGAATACTTGCAGATGTGATCCAGATTCCGGCCGCCGACGAAGCTAAAGGACGTGTACGGCAGGATAAAATTAATGGAGCGTGTGGCGGTCCCATCCGGCTTTTCGATACTGTCTCCGCCGATGAACGGATAACAGTCCCGCTCGTTGAGCCACATCGAGATGGTCGGGATGAAGTAGGCGCTTTCGACTTCGCGTCCACGAACTGTCATGGTGTCGCGGGCATTGCCGGTGAGAAGGCCTACGATAATCTTGTGTACGTCAATGTTTTTCTCCCGGAGAATCGGGTCAATCTTCTGGATGCGCTGTCCCTTGTGCAGAAGGTCGTCGATCAGCACGATGGGGCGATTGAAGGATTTCAGCGTGCGCGCCTGGTTCTTGAGGCTCGCATAATCCTCCGCTTCCCGGATGGTGAATCCGGAGAGATCGTTGTGGAAGTACTTCTCCGTGTAGAGCGCTTTAGTGACAGTGTTCGGAACAGCGACGTCGGAAAGCGCCTTGCCGAACGGTACCGCCAGGTACGGTCCGCGGCGGCGGCTCGGATCCGGAATCGTGGAGACTCCGTTGTCCTTCGCAACGAGATGGATGATCTTGCTGTAGACCGCACTGGTGTTAAAGGAAAGAATCAACTTGCCCGGAAACATTTCCGTAAACGTGCGGAGCAGCTTGTTGTGGGCATCGTCGATGGCCTTCTGAACGCGCGGCACTTTGTTGAGCGGCGCTTTGATGACCGTCTCTACATCGCGGAAAATCACGATCGGATTCGTCAGATCCACGGCGTAGACCGGGTGTGCCGGCGTGTCGGAGATATTCACAAACCCCTGCTTTCGTAGCGTCTCCACGACCGTGCCGTTGTATCCGGTAGCATCTACCGGGTGATAGATGGCATACGCATAGTCCTTAGACAGAAGGCTGGTCAGCAGTTCCGTCAGAAGGATCTGACCCAGGTTGCTGACGGAACGGTTGGCGTTGGCGTAGAAAGCCCCGATGACTGCGATTCCGCCGCGCGCATGGTTTCGGATGGTCGCCGTAACCCGAGGATCCTGAAATTCAGCGAGAAGATCGTGCGTCTCAAATCGCTTCGCCGATGCGAAGGCGGCAAGCTTCTGCGCCTTGCGTCCGCATCGAATGTAAATCGTCCGGACATCGTCCGATGCTGCGTAGCTTTTCAGAGCGTCACAATCATAGCCTTTGCCCGTCAATTCGCCGCGAAGCTCTTCGAGTACGGATGCGTTCTCGTGCGTAAGCGCACTGATATCGAGGTCTTGTGCCTGCAGTACGTGCTTATATGCCGGTTCGCGCGAGTAGAAATTCTTGTCGTAGATATAATTCTGTACGATAGGGTCGAGGAGATTCGAGATGTCCCGTCCCATATCGATGTTGTCGCGGATTCGCGTCGAGCTGATATCCTCGTAGTACTTCTTCAGCTTCAGATTCACGACCTCTCCGGTAATCGGATAGGTATGCCCGTCCTCATCGAGCTTCTTCGACTCCCGCGCGAAAATAATGTGGTTGAACGTGTGAATCGACGTCTCGCTCGGTGCCAGCTTATAGCACGACGAATTGTCTACTACATCGGTACCCACGGCGATATAGATCTCCTTTTGGCCAAAAATATCCTTGAGTCCCGCGAGGTCGTCCGGATTGGCGATGTTGACCGGGATGTCCTCCGGGAAGATATACAGATCCTCCTCGTCTGCGATGGACATGGAAAGAATGTTCTCTCGAAGCATGTGCGGGAGCGTCTTCTTCGACCAGGAAAACTCATCAATGGCCAGGTAGACCTCGTAACCCATATCCCGGATGGTGGTTGCGATTGCCTTGTGCCCCAGACTGAACGGATCGAATGTTCCCGGGAAGAAGGCGACTTTGCTGCTCTCCGGGAAGCGGAATTCGCCCACCTCGGTCTGAAACTCGGAGATGAAGCGGTAGATGCCGAGAAGCACCGCAGAGTTGTTGTAGAACTGAAGGTCTTCTCGTTCCCGAACAGCAAGCGGAATGATGGTGACCAGCCGCTTGAAGCAGTGAACCGCAATATCGTGTTTCTGTTCCAGGGTCAGCGATGAGCTGCCAAAAACGTGTTTTCCGATCATGCGGAACGCCTCCTGCGAGAGCGGGGCATGATAATAGGCGAAGCCCTTCAGAAGAAGTCCCAGCAGGTGAGATTTCCGAGCTTCGCGGCGGCCTTCGGCCTCCTCAAATTGGTAGATGTCGTATTCTTCCAGCATGACGGCAAGCGTCTGAATTGCGGCGCAGGAGGAACGTTCGTTGCCGTCGTTCAGAAGGTTTTCCAGCTCCCATACGACCTCGTCCAGTTCCTTCGGCGGCAGATAGAGGACGATGACGCCAAGCACATTCGGAAGGAAGCGGGTGAACTGGTAGTCGTCAATTTCCAGACCGTTAAAAATCTCAATCATCAGCTCGTTGACCTGATCGACCGTCAGTTTCGGCAGAATCCGGAAGAGTGCGTCTGCGGCAGCCTTGCGCACGGTAATTGTCTCGCTGTTCTTAATCAGGTTCGAGAAGTGGATGGCAATCTGGAGAATGCGGCTCTGCCCCACTTCCGCGTCGACGGAGGCCACCATGTAACGCAGGTTGCTCAATTTACGGTTCCAGGAGGTCCGGGCCTTGAGATTATCGAGGAACATCGCGGAGAGCTCCGTATCCGATAGTGTTTCGCCCGAGATGCCCAGAATATTGCGGCGGCGGACATCAATGCTTCCGTTCGGATCGCCGAAGAAGTGCTCCATGACGTCCAGCGTAATCAGGTCCACGCTCTGAGAGTACGTGCCGAGGACATCCTTGGAGAAAAATTTTATCGTCTGGACGAAGGATTCCGTGCAGTAATCCGGATCAATTCGGAGAGCTGTAATCATCAATACCATGATTTGCTCTTCCGAAATGCCGTCGATATCGTAGCACTTCTCGAGAATATCCAGATACATGTGCCGCCGTCTCGGTTTGCATTCTTTTAGCGCGGCCTCGACAAAGAAATCCGCACTGGCGGTGATCCATTTCTTATGTTGATCGGTGATCTTGTAATCCGGGTGCAGGATTCTGTTCAGATAAGTCCGGAACTGGTACAGATTCGTCGTCGTGATGTCCGGCGCCGGTACGTCCTTCGGAAGTTCCTTCTTGTACTCCTCCCGGTAGTTGGCGATGATGTGCCCCATCAGCCGGGCTGCCTGCTCACGGATGTCACTCGCGTGGTGTGCCAACATCTCATAGAGGAAATTCAGCGTCAGGGTCTTCTGATCCTCGGACATGTAGGTGGAGTACTCGCCCAGAATCGTGATGTAGGTTCGTGTGTTCTTCCAGTCCCGACCGCTTCGCGCAGACTCAATTAAGTTGGCGAACTGAGCAGGGTTGTTAAAACGACTCATCAGGAGAATATTGTGCCCGATGGCACGGAACTTAAGCTCCTGCACGATCTCGTTGTCATGAAGGAGCGCCGGGCGCGGCCTTTTCGGCACCGGTTTCTCGACGCACTGCTCATCGAAAAGAGCCGTAGATTCTTTCGGTATGTCCACAGAGACACCGTTCGAAATCATCAAATCCTCAAAGTCCTTGAGTTTGGCGTAGACCTTGACGTAGCGGTGCCTCTTTGCTGCGTCAACGTTATCCAGCTTATTCAGAATCACATCGAAGGCCTCCTGCAGGGAGTAGAAGTGGATAACCTCTTGGCCGTTCTCCCGCGTGCTCTTTACACGGAAATCCGCATAGATTAACAGAAGCGATTCGACGGAGAGGTTCTCCAGTTCCAGATCCCAGGTGGAGTGGTTCGCCGCGATGTGCGCAATGTTCGGTAGGGCATTGCGGTTCAGGCAGTAATTGGTGTAGTAGTAATGAAGATACGGTACCCGCTGCTCTTCAAATGCACGACATCCGTATTTGCCGATGTCATGCATGGCGGCGGCCGCCGAGATGATACCGAGATCCACTGGGAATTTTACTTGATGGAGCTGATATGCCATGTACATCGCTACATAATGCACGCCGCTGATGTGACCGAGTGTGTTGAACGGCGTGATGTCTGTACCGATTCGCATGAACTCGTAAATATACTTGTTGCGAATCATCTTTCGCAGCTTGATGTATTCCGGATTGAAATGTCCCGCGGTGATCTGGACATCACTTAAGAGGCGGAAATCACGCGTCGGATCGAACGGCAAAGCTTTGCGTTCGTACTCGAACACGCCCCGCATCAGTTGAAGCAGGTTGGCTCGTTCCGAGCGGAACTCGTCCGCGTCTGCCGGTCCCGGCAGGTGTGGGAAAAGCTGATTTCGAAGATAGCTGTAGCAGTGTTCGAGCCATCCGTCCACCGGGTCTTTCCCTCCGGTATACAGGCGGTTTTTCCAGACGCTCAGAATGTCCGGCGTGTGGATTCGACCTCCTTCATCCGCCTTTGCAATCAGTTCGTAAGCGGATGCCTTGAAGACATCCCGAAAGCGATTTACCTGTTCTTTCGTCACTCCCTCGATGTGCAGGTACGCGCGATCGAGGTACGCGTTTGTGATCTCTGTGTAGAGAATGTCCGCATTGTTCTCTCCGAATACCATAATACCCTCTCTTTATGCCTTTTTAACCTTCTCTCGCTGTATCTCGAGTGCACGTGTGAGCAAGTGATTGGCAACGCTGTACTTTGACTGAAGCGCCAGATCTTCCTGCGTATCCCGCGTAATCAAGGTGATAACGTTTGTGTCGGTGCCGAATCCGGCGCCTTCTGTTCGCAGACTGTTCGCCGCGATCATGTCGAGTCCTTTACGCTCCAGCTTTCCTCTTGAATTCTCCACCAGATTCTCTGTCTCCATGGAGAATCCGCAGATGACCTGATCCGGACGACGAATCTTCGAGACATCCAGCAGAATGTCGCCGGTTCGTTTCAGTTCAATTGACATGTCATCGTCCTTTTTCTTCACTTTTCTGTCGTAGACGATAGCTGGGGTGTAATCCGCGACCGCTGCGGCTTTGAATATGAAATCCGCTGTCGGGGTTGCTGCCAGTACGGCCCTGCGCATATCCTCTGCGCTCTTAATACTTACAATTTCCACATGCTTGGGCGGTTCTGTCGCGGTCGGTCCGGTAATCAGTGTAACGGCTGCACCACGATATGCGGCTGCTCTTGCTAATGCGTATCCCATCTTTCCACTCGAGTGGTTGGTGATGTAGCGAACCGGATCGATGTCTTCCTGTGTCGGCCCCGCGGTGACGGTGACGTGTTTACCTGCCAGATCCTTCTCTTCGGCCATCCGGAACAGAATTTCTTCCAGAATATCTTCAGCCTCCGGCATTTTTCCTTTGCCGGATTCGCCGCATGCCAGGTGACCGCTTGTCGGATCCAGAATTTCAAATCCGTATTTTCGAAGGCGCTGAATGTTATCCTGTGTAATCGGGTTCTCGTACATGGCGGTATTCATCGCCGGAGCGACCAGCTTCGGACACTTCGCCGCCAACAGCACGGTGGTCAGCATGTCGTCTGCGATGCCGTGTGCCGCTTTCGCAAGGATATCTGCAGTCGCCGGAGCCACGCAAATCAGATCTGCGGCTTTGGCCAGGGAGATATGAGCTACATCGTATTTAAAATTCCGATCGAAAGTATCAACGGAAACGCGATTGTTCGTCAGTGTTTCGAACGTGAGAGGCGCGATGAAGCGAGTGGCGTTTTCGGTCATGATAACGTGCACGTCCGCCCCCTGCTGCTTGAGCCGGCTGGCCAGCGTGGCGATCTTATAAGCCGCGATTCCGCCGGTGATGCCCAGCACGATGGTTTTTCCTTTTAACATGGATGTTCCTTCCTTGTCTTGTAATGTCAGGTACTGCCGGGAAACGCCTGAAATCACAAAGAACTCAGGAAGCCTCCGAATGCAATAATACGTCTACATTATACCCGTCTGCAGAGGGGTGTGCAACGCTAACAGAGCAAGGTGCGCAACGCCTCCGAACGCGCGCATTGTCGGATGTGCGAGCGAACAGAGGGGAACACAGGCGTATACACGCGGAAATTGGGAAATTTCGCGGAAAATCGCACAAAATCGCTTGCGTCTATTCGCCTATACTGATATAATATTACCGCTGTCTGGGCAGACTCGCCCGGCAGACTATTCAAGAAAGAGGAGAATCGACATGAGAGAAGGAATCCATCCTGATTATAAGGAATGTAAAGTTACTTGCGCATGTGGTAATACATTCGTGACACTCTCGAACAGCTCTGAGATGAGAGTTGACATCTGTTCCGAGTGCCATCCGTTCTTTACCGGCCAGCAGAAATTTGCGAACCGTGGCGGACGTATTGAGAAGTTCAAGAACAAGTACAACCTTTAAGGGACGAACTTTACGAGGATGCTGTGGTCATGTCTGCAGCATCCTCTTTTCGTGTGATTGCATTTGTCGGAATCGTTCCTCGAATAGATTTATCGGGAGTTATCGGAAAACAGGATGTGGTATAATGGCAAAGAGTGTGATTTTCTTGTAACCAGGCAAATAGGATGCACCATCGGCAGCTCCTCGGGCAAGTCGGTTGCGCAAATGGAAGTCAGATTTATTTTTGCATAGAAGGAACTAACACAGTTTTATAGAAGGAATAGGGTTAAAAGCATGTTTGATAAGCTGGATTTTACCGTAGAAAAATACGAAGAATTGGCACAGAAGGTGTCCGACCCGGCCGTGATTTCTGACCAGCCGACCTGGCAGAAATACATGAAAGAGATGGGGGAGATGGAGCCAATCGTCAAGGAATATAAGCACTACAAGGAGATGAAGCAGGAACTCGAGGACTCGAAGGAAATTTTCGAGATGGAGGACGACGAAGAGCTGAGAGAACTCGCGCGTGAGGATATCAAGACGCTCGAGGCCGGCATCGAGAAGTCGGAAGCGGATCTCAAGGTGCTGCTTCTTCCGAAGGACCCGAACGATGAGAAGAACGTTATTCTGGAAGTTCGTGCCGGTACAGGCGGTGATGAAGCGGCGCTGTTCGGCGGCGATCTTATGAGAATGTACCTCCGTTATGCGGAGCGCAGAAGATGGAAGACCGAAATCATTGACGTGAACGACACCGGAATCGGCGGCGTGAAGGAAGCGGTCATCATGATCAAGGGTAAGGGAGCGTACTCCCGCCTCAAATTCGAGAGCGGCGTGCATCGTGTGCAGCGCGTGCCGGAGACCGAATCCAGTGGGCGCATCCACACCTCGGCGGCATCCATTGCTGTGCTGCCGGAAGTCGACGATGTCGAGGTCAAGATTGATCCGAATGACGTCCGCGTCGACGTCTACCGTGCGTCCGGCAACGGCGGTCAGTGCGTCAACACGACGGACTCCGCGGTTCGTCTGACACATATTCCGACCGGCCTGGTGGTTACCTGTCAAGATGAGAAATCCCAGATCAAGAACAAAGATAAGGCGTTCAAGGTTCTGAAGGCGCGTCTTTACGATCTGATGCTGCAGGAGCAGAACGACAAGATTTCCGCGGAACGTCGCAGTCAGGTCGGCAGCGGCGACCGTTCCGAGCGCATTCGTACCTACAATTTCCCGCAGGGACGTATCACGGATCACCGCATTAACGTTACCATATACAAGCTGGAAAACTTCCTGGATGGCGATCTGGATGAAATCATCGATGCCCTGATTACCCACGACCAGGCGGAGAAAATGAAAAACTTCTAACGGACGAAGCCAATGGTTACAGAGAGACTGGAAATTTCGGATAAAAATATTCTGCACGCCGGCGACATCATCCGAGGCGGCGGCCTGGTGGCCTTTCCGACGGAAACGGTCTACGGACTCGGGGCCAATGCGCTGGACGAAGATGCGGTCAAATCCGTCTACCTCGCCAAGGGACGACCAAGCGACAATCCGATGATTGTTCACATCGCCGAGGCAAAGCAGCTGCCGGAGGTGGCGTCGGAAATCCCTGCTGTGGCGATCCTGCTGATGCAGACGTACTGGCCGGGCCCGATTACCTTCATCCTGAGGAAGGCGGATGCGGTTCCGATGACTACGACCGGTGGGCTCGATACAGTCGGCATTCGGATGCCGCAGACAGAGGCGGCGCGCAAGCTGATTCTCGCATCGGGAAGACCGATCGCAGCACCGAGCGCAAATCGCTCCGGGAGGCCGAGTCCGACAAGGGCTAGCGATGTGCTGGAAGACATGGACGGCCGAATTGATGCTGTGCTGATGGGAGAAGATTGCGCTGTGGGGATCGAGTCGACCGTGCTGGATGTGACCGGTGAGGTGCCGACAATCCTGCGGCCGGGGTACATCACGAAGGAGATGCTGGAGTTCACGCTGAAGCGGGAAGTTGCCTATGATCCGGCGCTGTTCGTGGATCCGACGAAAGCGGATGCAGACGACTTCCACCCGAAAGCGCCGGGTATGAAGTACAAGCACTATGCACCAAAGGCGGAGGTCCGTATTATCGAGGGCGAGGACGAGGCGGCTGTGCGCAGCGCAATTCAGAGAGTTTTACAGAACCTGGAAGCGGAGGGCAAGCGAGTCGCTGTACTGGATTATGGCCGGGACAGCAAGGCTGCGGCGAAGGACTTTTTTGCCCGGTTAAGGGAACTCGATCGAGAGAATACGGATGTGATTTTGGTGAGGGCATTGCCGGAGGGAGAACTTGGATTTTCCGTCATGAATCGGATGCTTAAATCCGCCGGATATGATATTATTCATGTGTAGCTTTTGAAAACGTAGGAGGGTATGAGGATGATTATTGCAATTGGCTGCGACCACGCAGGCTATCCCCTGAAGGAAGAGGTCAAGAAGAAACTGCTGGCTGAGGGCCACGAGATTGTGGATGTCGGAACGGATTCCACCGAATCTGTCGATTATCCGATCTATGGAAAAGCCGTCGGAGAGGCGGTGGTTTCCGGAAAAGCGGAGCGCGGCATCGCCATCTGCGGAAGCGGAATCGGCATTTCTATCGCGTGCAACAAGGTGAAGGGTATTCGCTGTGCGCTGTGCACATCGGTCGAGATGGCGGAGATGTGCAGAAGACACAACAATGCCAATGTCATCGCCATGGGAGCGCGAATGATCTCGCAGGAGCTGGCTTTTGCAATGATCGACACCTGGATGGAGACGGCGTTCGAAGGTGGGAAGCATCTTCGTCGCATCAATATGCTGGAGGAGATCTAGCCGAACAGATTAGAGTCACAGAGGAATGGAGGAAAACAATGGCTAACGCAGAAGAAGGTAAAGTGTATGTATTTGATCATCCGCTGATTCAGCACAAGGTATCGCTGATGAGGGACAAGAATACCACCGTGAAAGAATTCCGTGAGCTCGCGAAGGAAGTTGCCATGCTGATGGGATTTGAAGCAACGCGTGGTCTGCCGCTCAAGGATGTCGAAATCGAGACACCGATGTGCAAAGCTACCGTCAAAATGCTTCAGGGCGAGGATATTGCCATTGTGCCGATTCTTCGCGCCGGACTGGGATTCGTAGACGGGATGTTGGCACTCGTACCGAATGCAAAGGTTGGACATGTTGGTCTGTACCGTGACCCGGAGACCCATAAGCCGATCGAGTACTATTGCAAGCTTCCGGTAGATATCGAGAAGAGAGAATGCTTCGTTGTCGATCCGATGCTCGCAACCGGCGGAAGTGCGATTGCAGCCATTGATTTCATCAAACAGAGAGGTGCCAACAACATCAAGTTCCTGTGCCTGATTGCGGCACCGGAAGGAATCGAGGCTCTTCACGCGGCTCATCCGGATGTGGATATCTACATTGCGGCGAAAGACGAATGCCTCAATGAGAACGCATATATTTTGCCGGGTCTGGGAGATGCAGGTGACAGACTGTACGGCACAAAATAGTTATGGGAAGCTTCCGTAGCGCGGTTCAAGCGCTATAGGTGCGATACCGGCGAGTCTTTGTGGAGCGTGGGGTAGTGACGAACCGCAAAGACGATAGAAGCAGGGCGATATATCTTCGGCTCGCAGAGAAGACCGGGGAGTCTAAGCAGATATTTGGTTATTTAGACATAGAGGATAACAGGCATATTTTTTACAATATGAATAAGCCCAGAGTGCGTCGTTTGGCGCACCCCGGGTTTTCTAGTGGTCAAAAAAGTGTATGGAGGAAACTATGAAAGGATACATCACTGACAAGACAAAGCTACGCCGAAGAGTATTCGAAGAAATTGCCCGTCTCGCTTATGACGGTGGCGATCCGGAGGCTCTCGACGATCTGCCGTTTAAGATTATTTCCGGCGAGGACGAACCATTCCGGGACAGCATCTTCCTGGAACGCGCAATCATCGGCGAGCGACTTCGCGTTGCGATGGGAATGTCCCTTCGCAAGATTAACGAACACGCCAACACGTCAAAGGGCGTGGACGAGAGCATGATTGCCGAGAAATACTATGAACCGCCGCTCATCGATATCATCCGTTTTGCCTGCAACTGCTGTCCGGACGGCGTAACGGTAACGAACGGCTGTCAGGGCTGTCTAGAGCACCCTTGCCGCGAGGTGTGCCCAAAGAATGCCATCACCATCTCCAGGGACGGTCGATCCGTTATCGACCCGGACAAGTGCATCAAGTGCGGCCGTTGCATTCAGGTATGTCCTTTTAGTGCGATTGTTAAGCAGGAGCGCCCGTGCGAGAAGGCCTGCGGCATCAAGGCCATCACGCGCGATGAGTTCGGTCACGCCCAGATTAACCAGGAGAAGTGCGTTTCCTGCGGCATGTGCCTGAACAGCTGCCCGTTCGCAGCCATCGTGGATAAGGGACAGATCTATCAGACCATTAAGGCGATCCAGGGGGACAGTCCGGTTGTCGCAATGGTGGCACCGTCGATCGCCGGTCAGTTCGGCAAGCAGCTTACCGACACCAGAATGAAAGAGGCCTTCGGCAAGCTTGGGTTCTCCGACGTTGTCGAAGTTGCAGTCGGCGCCGATCTCTGCACCATTCAGGAGGCCGAGCACTTCCTTCGCGAGGTGCCGGAGAAAATGCCTTTTATGGGAACCAGCTGCTGCCCGGCGTGGTCTATCATGGCGAAAAAGGAATTCCCGGAGCTTGCTGAGACCATCTCCATGGCTTTGACACCGATGGTTCTGAGTGCGAGACTCCAGAAGAAGCTCCACCCGGAATGCAAGGTCGCCTTTATCGGGCCTTGCCTCTCCAAGAAGCAGGAGGCCAGCCGACGGAGTGTCAAGAGCTACGTGGATTTCGTGTTGACCTATGAAGAAGTGGCCGGAATGTTTGCCGCCAAAGGTGTAAATTTCGACGAAATAGAAGAGGGCGAGGAACTCCGTCGTGCCAGCAGCGACGGCTACATGTTCGCTAAGAGCGGCGGTGTAGCCGAGGCAGTCAAGAAGCGCCTGGAGGAGATTGATCCGAATCGCGAAGTTCTGATCGAACGCGCGGAGGGACTGGCGGACTGCAAGAAGATGATGATGCGCGCCAAAGCCGGCAAACTCGATGGTTATCTGCTCGAGGGCATGGCCTGCCCGGGCGGCTGCATCGGCGGTGCAGGGACGCTTCTTTCGTTGCTGAAAGCAGAGCATCAGCTCAAGGTCTCTTCCGATGAAGCGAAGGTGGAACGCTGCTCGGAGAACCGGTATGCGGACATGCTCCCGGGACTGGAGGAACTCGGCGATATCGATGCCGCCATCGCGAAGATTCGTGAGGATGTGGAGGCGAACGGCGACGACTAATGCCGGTCGGTTGCCTGTGATCGCGAGGAAGAGCTGTCGAAATGCGGAAACGTCTCGCGAAAGTGGCTGCACACGCTTAACGAATTGTGCTTTTAACCGAAAAGAACGCACAAATATGTTGACATCTGACAAAATGGGTGATACATTTGAATGGAAGATGCGACACAGAGAGCATCACAGAGTATACAGTGAGGAAACTGCAATGATTACATCGATCGTGAACAAGACCGAAAACAAGGCGTACTACTACCTCTTCCACAATTGAAGAGGAGGTTTTGTTGCGACGGTTCGGTAATCCTGATTGAGCTAAAGGAGGCTTCGCGGCAAACGGCCGTGAAGCCTCTTTCTTATGGGCTTATGGGGCTGATATCATATGCTTACCGCGCCACTTTTGCTGTCACCGTGACAATGTGGTAGAATATACCCGTTGTTACGTATGATATTAATTCTAAAGATATTCCATAGCTAATCGAAAAGGAGAAGGGAAAATGTTTCAGATTCCAGACAATGTGAGCACGCATGACAACGTGTTTGACGTACTTCAGGAAAGAGGTCTGATCGAGCAGTGCACGAATCCGGAAGCGCTGAGAGATTTGCTGGGCAAGGAGAAAATCAAGTTCTACATTGGATTCGATCCAACTGCGGACTGCCTGCACGTAGGACACTTTATCCAGGTCATCATCATGCTGTACATGCAGAAGTACGGACATACGCCGGTTGTGCTCCTAGGAGGTGGCACCGGTGAGGTCGGCGATCCTTCCGGCAGAAGTGACATGCGTCAGGTGATGACCATCGACACCATCGATGACAATTGCCGTGCGTTCAAGAAGCTGTTCGAGCGTTTCTTCGACTTTGATGATGAGTGGAAATACGAAGGCAACGGCGGTGTATACGTGCCGGGTCATCAGAACAGAGAGCCGCTGCCGAACAAGGCGGTCAGCGTGAACAACGCGGAGTGGATTCGCAAGGCGAAGTACACCGAGTTCGCCCGCGAGATCGGGACCCAGTTCAACGTCAACACCATGCTGAGAGCCGAGTGCTTCAAGAGCAGAATGGATCGCAACGAAGGTCTTTCCTTCTTCGAATTCTGCTACATGACATTGCAGGCGTATGACTTCATGGTCATGGCCCGGGACTTTGATCTCAAGGCACAGTTCGGCGGTAATGATCAGTGGTCTAACATCATCGCGGGAGTAAATCTGACCCGAAAGGCGTGTGATAAGGAAGTATATGGCATGACTTTCGGTCTCTTGACCAACAGCGAAGGAAAGAAGATGGGCAAGACCGCCAAGGGCGCACTCTGGCTCGACGAGAACCGCGTATCGCCGTACGAGTTCTTCCAGTACTGGAGAAACGTCAACGATGCTGATGTGAACAAGTGCCTGCGCATGCTGACCTTCCTCCCGATGGAAGAGGTTAAGCGTCTGTCCGCGCTGGAGGGATCGGAAATCAACAAGGCCAAGGAAATTCTGGGATATGAGGTGACGAAGCTGGTTCACGGCGAGAAGGCTGCACAGGAAGCACTCGAAGCATCCCGCGCCGTGTTTGCAGCCGGAAACGCCGCTAGCGCTGACAACATTCCGACCGTGGAGATGGATCGTGCGACATTTGAAGGCGATGGCATCGGACTGGCCGCACTGGCAAAGGAGCTGAAACTGGTTGCCAGCAACAGCGAAGCCTTCCGCATGATCGAGCAGGGCGGCTTCAAGATTAACGACGAGAAAGTCGAGGATCGCAAATACCAGGTAACGATCGCCGATTTCAAGGATGACAAGATGATTATCCAGAAGGGCAAGAAGAAATTCGTGGCGGTTGTGCTGAAGTAGCAAGTCGCCATCAGATATGCTTCCGGGATTTCGCTGCAGGAAGCATGGCTTCATCTCGCCGGGGCATCTTTGGCTAAAAGAAGAATTCGCAATGCCGGCGTTTCCGGTGGAGCGGCAGAGCAAGAAACAATACATCGCAGGGTCGGAGTTTTCCGGCTCTGCGAATTTGTTTTGGGGAGTCGGAAATTCTGGAATCTATGTTTTTTATTTTTGACCGAACTCTTCACGCATTCCTCACACTTGTGTGTATAATGAAGATAGCCATTAGCACTCATATACAGCAAGTGCTAACAAAGTGAAAAAGGAGGGACAAGAAGATGACTTTAGTACCTATTTATAATAGAATTCTGATTCCAAACGGGAGAATTTACATTCAGAGCGAGCAGTACCGCACCATCACCGGGCAGCAGCCGGAGGTTGGCGAGCGCGTGATTCTGCTGTCGTGCCGGGAGGAAGATGGATGGCAGGATCTTAAGATGGAGAACTTCTTCCCGATTGGATTGAACGGGACGATTCTCGAAGTCAGCGGAAACGGATACTGCGTCGTTAAGACGGCGGATCGTGTACTGCTCGAATCTATCGATGACAAGGGGATGTTTCACGCGGAGCTCAACATCAGTCGCTTGCCAGAGAGCGAGAGTCTGACGCCGGAGATCGAGAAGCCGCGCGTGGATCGCATGAAACAGAAGCTTTACGAATTTCTGGGAACTGTGCGCTGGGGCGTTATGGCGAAGAGTTACCTGCAGGGGATGGAGACCGTGGGCGAAATCGCATCGGCATTGTCTGTATGGATGCCAAATAGCCCGGAGGAGAAGTACCAGGTACTGGCGGAAGACAGCGCGGTTCGTCGAATGGAGATTATGGAATCCATGGTCTATGAATACCTGGAGATGGCGAAATTGACGGGGGAAGCGAAGAGCGCACAGGAAGACGAGAACGAGAAATCCTATCGCAAGCAAGCGATTCAGCGCCAGATGGAGTTCCTGCAGAAGGAACTGGATGCCATGGATCCAGAGAGTGTATCGGACATTCGGCGCTTCGAGAAGAAGATTGACGAGGCCGGCATGAATGAGACGGCGGAGAAGGAAGCGCGCAAAGTCCTGAATCGCCTCAAACAAGAGGGGCAGAACAGTGCGGAATCCGGCATGCTCTATGATTATTTGGATTACGTCACGTCCTTGTGCTGGAAGAAGGCAGAACCGAAGCATATCGATCTGGATGAAGCGGAGGCAACCTTGGAAGAGGATCACTTCGGCCTGGAGAAGGTCAAGCATCGCATTATTCAGCAGATTGCCGTGATGGAACTCCAGAAGAAACAGAAGGGTTCTATTCTGCTGTTCGTCGGTGCACCGGGCACGGGTAAAACCAGCATCGGACGAAGCATCGCCAAAGCGCTGAAGCGGGAATACGTGCGCGTCAGCCTGGGCGGTGTCCGCGATGAGGCGGATATCCGCGGTCATCGCCGGACCTACATCGGTGCGATGGCTGGCCGAATCATGGACGGCATTCAGAAGAGCGGTGTCTCCAACCCGGTGATGGTACTCGATGAGGTGGATAAGCTTTCCTCGTCGTACAATGGCGATCCGGCCAGTGCACTTCTGGAGGTGCTCGATCCGGAGCAGAACAACACTTTCACCGATCACTACATGAATGCGCCGTATGACCTGTCGGACGTCTTCTTCATCTGCACAGCGAATTCCGTGGACACTATTCCGGAGCCGCTCTTGAACCGTATGGAAGTCATCCAGTTCTCCGGTTATACGGCAACGGACAAATATGAAATCGCTCAGCGACACCTCCTGCCGAAGTCTCGCGAGGCCATGGGCATCCGCGAGGACGATCTGGAGATTCCGGAGGATGTCCTTCGTACCATTATCGCTGATTACACGGCAGAGGCGGGTGTTCGCGGACTCAAAAAGCGATTGGATACCCTGTGCCGTGTCGCAGCGGTTAAAATTGTAAGAAGCCGCGGTCACCTTCTTCCGGGAAGCGTAGCGGAAGATGGCACTTCTATAGATAACGTCGGACAGAGTGCGGATGTAGCAGATTCGGACACAAAGTCGCTGGCTACCGTGCCGCAGGCGAAAGTCGTGGTTCGCAAAGAAGATCTTCGGGAGTACCTGGACATGCGCCCGATCAGCCACGATCACATATTGGCGGAGAAGCATCCCGGAATTGTCACGGGTCTGGCGTGGACCCGGGCTGGCGGGGAAATTCTGTTCATCGAGACTGTTTTTACCAAAGGAAGCGGCAAACTGATCCTGACGGGACAGCTGGGAGATGTGATGAAGGAATCGGCACAAATTGCTGTCAGCCTGGTCAAATCCATGTTCCCGGACAAGGCCGAGCTCTTCGAGCAGAACGACATTCACATTCACGTGCCGGAGGGCGCGGTTCCGAAGGATGGACCGTCGGCGGGGATCACGCTGACAACGGCACTGACGTCCCTGGTGACCGAACAAGCGGTGTCGCCTGAAATCGCGATGACCGGGGAGGTCTCCCTGCGCGGCGTGGTGACGCCGATCGGCGGACTGCCGGAGAAGCTGATGGCAGCCGAGCGCTCCGGCATCCGGAAGGTGCTGATTCCGAAGGACAACGAGGACGACCTCAAGGATGTCGCTGACGAAGTCAAGGCGAAGCTGACGATCATTCCGGTTCAGACGGTGGCGGAAGTGCTGGAGATAACGGGATTGAAATCCTGTAAGAATAGCATTGAATAGTCAATATAAAACCCGCTCGGTGCACATGGGTGCTGACCAGAGCGGGTTTTAACAATCGATTTAAAACCGACAAAAATGGAACAAAGAATTATGTTGTCTTGATAAACAAGAGTATATTTAGAATTATGCTTTGAAAGAACCCTGTCATAGAAGCACAAGCGGTGGTTTATGAGAATACGCCAGAAGAACTACACGTCAGTGTGACTGTTTTTGTAATTGATTCTGCAGGAATTCCGTTAAGATAGTGCGTCCCTTTGGCACTTGCAGACGCTGTGTTCCCGTTTTTTGATGAAGATTTATTTGAAATCTTCCAGGTTTTATTCTTTGATTCTGCCGTGCAAATTGCTTTCGTGCATTTGGCAGAACCATTCCCGTATGTAAAAGTTCCGGTGACTTTTACATACCACATAACCTTCCCTGACGAATTCTTACAATATGTCGTCTTACTTTTTGTCTTTGTATTTGAAGAAGCACGGGCAATCGTGCTTTCTTGAAATGAATTACAGATGTTTTCCTCGTCTTCTATTATGGTTTCGAAATAGTAATTGTTATTCAACATATATAAATTCTTCTCGACCGAATCTGTGCTCGCAAGAGAAGCTGTTGGCATGAATGTGACCCATGTGGCGATAAGAATAGAAATAATGATGGATTTTCGCATGACTATACCTCTTCGTTTTCGGTTCTATTTGTTGACGATAACAGTCTCGTTTTCGGTAATAACGGTGTCCTTATAATACTGGTAGCCTTTATAGTAAAAGCCTCCGAATAATGCAAGAATGGTAATAGCAAGTAAAAGAATGATAATGGTAATTTTGCGCAGAATTCTTCTTGTAGCAATTGCATTTATCAACGTGTCGAGTTCCATTGAATCAATGTACCCCCGTACAATCTCCGATGGCGAGCCGAAGACATTGACGACATCTTCCATGGAGGAATCTGAATTAGAATCCGCATATGTACAGATATTATCCGAAAATGTTTTTAGAAATTGCCGTTCTTTTTTTGTGTAAATAGGCAGTAGCATCTTAATCTCTGAAATGTAAGTCTTAATTTCTTTATTGGTTATCAACGCCCTGTCCCTCCTTATCGGAAATTGAACTTGATAGAATTCGAGCGATTCCGTCACATGTGCTTTGGTAATCTTCCAGCAAGTCTTTTAAACGTGATTTACCGCTCTCCTCAATGTGATAATACACACGAATTCTACGCTTTCCAACTATTTCTTCCCTGTCTGTGATATGCCCTTTTTCGAGGAGTCTATACAGTATTGGATAAAGGGAACCCTCTGCAAGCGAATAATCACCTTCAGATAATTCTTTTAATAATGTCGTTAACTCGTAACCATACAAGTCCTTCTGGTTGAGAAGGTAAAGGATAAGCATTTCTACGGTGCCCATCTTAAAACTATTTCTGCTCCTGGCCATTTTTCCCCTCACATTTTTGATATGCATATGATAACACATATAATATGAAAAGAAAATAAGAAATAATGTACAATACTAAACAAAATATAATATATTGATTGACAATGATAAGCAGTTACTGTAGCATTGGATTGTGATCATGAGGCATCGGTAGAACAAGATTTTGGGAGGGAATACAACAATGACAAAGATAAAAAACGCATTGCTTACATTTATGATAGGATATTTTCTTTTGACATCTCAATCCATTGCTTTTGCATCTGCTGAAGTAACCAAACCACAGGTGGAGCCTCTCTCAAGTCAAGAGAAGGAAATTGTTTTGGACGATTTGTCAATCAATGAAGACGATCTGTCAAAGGAAGAGAAATTAGGAATATTGACGAAAGGAACCGCTATCGTTTGGAATAAAACGTATAAAAACGAGTATGGTATTAAGAAAAACTTGTCAATGTCTGCCTCTTTGCTTGCTACAGGAGAAAGACCATACACAACCATTAAGATTACAAATACAGGAAGCAACCCGATTGCTGTATCGGCCTACAAAGGTAGCATTGGTGGAAGCAATTCTATTCATTCAATGACCGTTCTTGCGGGCAAGTCCAAAACTATGACAGTCTCGCGGAAGGATGTCATAAAGTTTGGTGTTGTAAATGGGCAGGGTACCAGAGCAACTTTGGGGTATACGATCTCGGTATACAATGCATCAAGCAAAAGAATATCATTTAAGGTTTATTCGAAAAGATTCGATTAAAAGGAGCGAAAAAAATGAAGATAGTGTTTAGTAGAGACGAAATCGTTGCACTAGTACTCACTGTTGTAATCATAAAAGCAGGTCTGTATTTTTACCCCTCGATGGAGCCTTATTTCGCGGAAAGCGCCTACATTGTAACGACAAGTGGACTTGAAGAAAAAACTGTCCAGGTGATGGAAATCGAGGGCAAGGAAAAAAGTAATAATGTCTATTATATCGGAAGACCTAATTGTGCTGATTGTCGTATGAGTATAAAAAATATCAAGCGTCTCTATCAAATATGTAATAAGGGCGGTAACCGGAAAATGTATTATGTAGAGCTAAAGAAAGAAATAACTGATTCAGAACGTAGATACCTAGATTCAATTTCTGTAGATAGTATACCAACTATAATAAGGTGTGAAGGCGGTGAAGTCGTACAATTTGGATACGATGAAATTAATTCTGCACATTACGAGAAGGCGTTCAAAAGGTTTTTAAACTAAGAGGGAAAGAAAATGATTGTAACAAAACAGCTGTTTCAAAAAATCGCAGCAATTACGTTAATTGCTGGACTTATTTTTACCCCCACACCTGTTGTTGTAAATGCAATAACAGGCGATGATATTAAGCAAGTGGACGATGATATACGGGTTATTGAGAAATATTTTGTAGTAGGGGAGGATGGAAATGTTTCCTATTACAGAGATAAGGCAATTGAAGATGGAATAAGTGGAGAAAGGCTTGACTTTGCAGATCAAGTGTACGCTTATGGTAGGATACAATCAAATGAAACTAGCGAGATAGAAGTCATAGGCAAGAAGAAAAGCATATCTGAAGCAACTATGAAAGCTATTGCATTTCCAATATACGGCAATTGGTGTGGCCCATACTACGGTTCGGGAGTGCCAATCGACTTGCTGGATAAGGGATGCAAGAATCATGACAATTGCTATGAAAAAAAGGGAAGACACAAATGTTCGTGCGATAAAGCATTTCTAGCGTATATAAATAAAAACTATAGCAAAATGTCTGATTCTAAGCAAAAGGCTATGGCAAAGGTTATTAAAGCATGGTTGCAAATTAAAACTAAAAATACTACTAAGAAGGGAGGCAACTTCTCATGCAAAAAATAAATACTCCCCGTTCACATTTACGTATAATTGCTCTGCTTGTCGATATTCTTGCGCTGTCGTACATGGCCCTTTATTTCTACTGGATATTTTTTGTAGAGAATATGGATACAAGTATTTGGACTGGATTTTTCGCAAAGGTTAATCCGATGACCTGGGGCACATACTTGATGGGACTTGCAGTGATAATCCATTTTGCGTCTTTTAGAAATGTAATTGGCCGTTGTCTGATGGCAGTCTTATATGCTTTTTCGGTTTTAGTATCCTTGGTTGCAATTATGGGAATGTTCAGTGGATGGGATTTTGTAATATATGTTCCGCACATTATCATTATTATTCTGATAGTGGCGATTTTAAAAAGGGAGCAGAAAAGAAGCTCCCGATGATTTGAGGGCGTAGCCTGAAGAAAAAAGGCTGAGGTTTCTGAGAAAACCTCAGCCAACTTTTATTGAGAGAGAATTTGGGTTGAATGCGGGAATTCTTAAGGAGAAGGGTAAGTTGCTGATCCTTGTCGCAATGATGTAATGACATCAACCATTGATCCACCCTTGTCAAGTAGACACAGGGAAAATACAAACT
Organism: Acutalibacteraceae bacterium; assembly: GCA_963656785.1. GTDB lineage: Bacteria > Bacillota > Clostridia > Peptostreptococcales > Anaerovoracaceae > Mogibacterium_A. The sequence continues at coordinate 30,930 of CAVKJB010000021.1, forward strand.
TTTTTCAAAGGAAGCAGCAAAAGGCCGGCTTTTCGGAGATTTCCGCCAAATTGTGCGATGAATTCTTTGAAATACTTGTTATAATTGAAGAAGTAAAAGGTTGTGTACGCAGATAAACAAGAAAGAAGGGTTTTCCATGAACAATTTCGTATTTGAGAACAGCACCAAAGTCTACTTCGGCAAAGGCGTTGTCGCGGAGCACCTGCCATTGCTGGCGGAGAAATACGGTCAGAAAGTTCTGCTGGGCTACGGAGGCGGTTCCATCAAGAAGAACGGCGTCTACGATGAAGTTACCGGCATTCTAAGAAAGGCCGGTGTCGAAATCGTGGAATTCAGCGGCATCATGTCGAACCCGACGCTGAATAAGATGCTGGAGGGTGCGAAGCTGGCGAAGGAAAACCGGGTCGACTGGGTGCTTGCAGTCGGCGGCGGCAGCGTTATGGACTGCTGCAAAGCCATCTCTCTGGCAGCCAAATACGACGGCGACGTCTGGGCGGATTTCTGGGAAGTGCAGGGCAACCTCGACTTCGAGCCGCTTCCGCTCGGCATGATCGTCACCATGCCGGCGACCGGAAGCGAGGTCAACGGATCCGCTGTTCTTACCAACACGAAGAAGAAAATCAAGACCGATCGCGACTATCCGGGACTCAACGCGAAATTCGCACTGATGGATCCGACATACACGTTCTCCATGCCGGAACGCCAGCTCAAGGCCGGCACCTTCGATATCCTGTCCCACATCATGGAGACGTATTTCAGCTTCCCAATCGAAGACAACATTTCCGATGACATCTCCGAGACGCTGATGCGCGGACTGATTCGCGACATGCGCATCGCGCTTCAGAATCCGGAGGATTACAACGCACGAAGTAACATCATGTGGGCGGCATCTATGGCAGAGAACCGCATCATCAAGATGGGCAAATCCAAAGATTTCGAAGTCCACAACATGGAGCATCAGCTGAGTGCCTACACCAACTGCAATCACGGGGAAGGCCTGGCGGTCCTGCATCCGGTATACTATCGCCACATCTACAAGGATGGCCTGGGGAAATTCGTCCGCTTCGCCACCAACGTGTGGGGACTCGACCCGGAGAAATTCCCGGATGATGAGTCCCTCGCACGCGAGGGTATCCGATGCCTCGAACGATTCATCTGGGAATGTGGACTGCCGACGCGTCTTCGCGACCTCGGCATCGACGGCAGTGTCTCGCTTCGCGACATCGCTCACTCCTGCTATACCTCAGCCGGTGCATTCCGGACCATCGATGTCAACGAAATCTATGAGATCTATCGGGAGTGCTATTAATGGCTAAAAACAGATTTTATGAACCCGGAGCTTCCGGACCCCCGAACGCCGGATCCGTGCGGCGTTCTACGCGTATTGCCATGGGAATCTTCGCAGTGCCTGCGCTTGCCTGCGAGATTCTCCTTATCACGGGCTTCCGCCGCGATCCGCATCCGTTGATGTACGGCATCGTTATTACCGTGATGACGCTTATTTTTATTGGCGTCGGCTGGGGCATTCATTACATTGGGAAGCTTGCGGCATCCGAGCAGATGAGCGCCGAGGATTGCAAAGCCAAGCAGGACGAAACGGAGGAAGCACGAAACGAACCCGACGAAAGGGAGCGTTAGTGCTGCTATTCGAAATACGCGGACTGAGAACCATCGGCACCGAGAGAACGATTTACAACAGACGCAGCTGGAAAATAAAGACGTTCAGACGCACTGGCCTTGCAACACAACAAAATATGCAACACGGTTGCAAGATTTGTTTAAAGTGTTATAATTTTGACTAGGTATAGAACGCAGTCTACGAAATCCCTCGGGAGAGTGGGCAGGAGAAGCTTGCTTTTGACCGAGAAGACGCAGACGCGTACCGAAGGAGGAAACACAAAATGACAGAAGTTGCAAAGCGTATTGAGAAGCTTCGTGCACTGATGGCCGAGCAGAACATCGATGCCTACGTTGTTCCGACTGCGGATTTCCACCAGAGCGAGTATGTAGGGGAGCATTTCAAAGCCAGAATGTTCATCACCGGCTTCAGCGGCTCTTACGGAACGGCAGTGATCGCGAAGGACGATGCCGGTCTCTGGACCGACGGTCGTTACTTCACGCAGGCGCTGACCGAGATGGAAGGCAGCGGTGTTCGACTGATGAAGATGTTCGTCGATGATACCCCGTCCACGACGGAGTGGCTGGCAGAGAAAATTCCGGAGGGAGGCAAGGTGGCCTTCGACGGCCGCGTGCTTTCCATGGGGGAAGGTCAGGAATACGAAGAGGTTCTGGGTGCGAAAAACATCACGATTGAATACGAAGTAGACCTGATCGATCAGATCTGGGAGGATCGCCCATCCATGTCCAAGAAGCCTTGCTTCTTCCTGGAAGATAAATACACCGGTGAGAATGTGGCATCCAAGCTGGCGCGCGTTCGCGCGAAGATGGATGAGTACGGTGCGACCGTGCATCTGATTGCCTCTCTCGACGACAACGCATGGCTGCTGAATTTCCGTGGCGATGATATCGACTTCTTCCCGCTGGTACTCGATTATGTCATCGTTCGCAAGGACAGTGTCGATCTGTACATCGACGATTCCAAGCTCGATGACCGTATTCGCGAAGAGATGGCAAAGAACAACGTTCACATTCATCCGTACAACGACATTTACGAAGATGCGAAGAACATTGGCGCAGACGAAGTGGCACTCATCGATCCGATGAAGATGAACTACGCACTCTACAAGAGCCTTCCGTGCAAGGTGGTCGAGGGTGCGAACCCGACCATTCTGATGAAGGCCATCAAGAACGAGACTGAGATCAAGAACATCAAGAACGCCGAGCTCAAGGACAGCGTGGCTCTCACGAAGTTCATCTGCTGGGTCAAAAACAACTATGACAAGATGGAAATTACCGAGCTGTCCGCATCGGACAAGCTGACCTCCCTCCGTGCAGAGCAGGAAGGCTACATTCGCGATTCGTTCGAGCCACTGCAGGCGTTCGGCGAACACGCCGCAATGATGCACTATGCACCGTCGAAGGAGACTGACGTAGTTCTCAAGGAAGGCGGCATGCTCCTGAGCGATACGGGTGGCGGCTACTATGAAGGTTCCACCGACATTACGAGAACAACGATTCTCGGCAGCATCACACCGGAGCTGAAGAAGTACTACACTGCTGTATTCCGTGCGATGCAGCACCTGAGTGCCGCGAACTTCCTGTACGGAAACCACGGCTGGTCGCTGGACGTTCTGGCAAGACAGCCGATCTGGGATCTGAATCTGGACTTCCAGTGCGGAACCGGACACGGATTCGGCTACCTGGGCAGCATTCACGAGCCACCGACAGGATTCCGCTGGTACATCGTTCCTTCGAAGAACGAGCATCACCAGTTCGAACCGGGCATGGTGATCACCGACGAGCCGGGAATCTACGAGGAAGGATATTTCGGCATCCGTATCGAGAACAACCTGCTGACCGTGAACGGCGAGAAGAACAAGTACGGACAGTTCATGCACTTTGAGACGCTGAACTTCGTGCCGATCGACCTCGATGGAATCGATCCGGAAGAACTGACCAAGGCGGAGAAGAAGTGGCTTAACGATTACCACAAGGCTTGCTACGAGAAGCTGAGTCCATTCATGACCGAGGAAGAGAACGAATGGCTTAAGGAGTACACTCGGGAGATCTAGCAGGCGCTGTATGTTCCGCTGAATCGGACTTACTTCTCCAATCCCGTGACAGGGCAGCCAAAAGTAAATCGAACGGGGATCGGCTCCCCGGTTCAGCGGCGGAAGGACTCATTCAGGCGCTTCAATAGCAGCACGAATAAGAATAGCAAGCCACTATGACTTTACAATCTGTAATGCACATCGTAATCCCAAAGTCAGATGGTATAATGAGCTTGCTAGGGTAGATTTTGAATCTTGCATGTAGCAGAAGATGAATGGAGGCATGTAACATGTTGAAACAAGACAGGCTGGAAAGAACCATTGCCAAGATGAAGGAGAAGGAAATTCCGCAGATGCTCGTATCGGATCAGTACGCACTGTACTATCTGCTGGACAAGACTTTTATCTTCGGTGAAAGAATGGGTGCTCTCTACATTAACACAGACGGAACCACTCATTTCGTAATCAACAAGCTCTTCCCGCAGGTGGAAGATCTGGGCGTAGAAATCACCTATTATGACGATGTGGAGGACGGCGTAGAGATCCTGTCCCAATTCGTAGATAAGACCAAGACCATGGGAATTGACAAGACATGGCCGTCCCGATTCCTGCTGAGATTGCAGGAACTCGGTGCCGGCAGCGCTTTCGTGAACAACGCATGCGTTATCGATAAAGTAAGACAGATCAAGGGTGAAGACGAGCACAAGCTGATGAAAGAATCCGCACTCCTGATCGACCAGGTGATGGATAAGCTGATTCCGTGGGTTGTGAAGGGGCTGACGGAGAAAGAACTCAATGAGAAGTGTGCGGAGCTGTGCAAAGAAGTGGGCTTCACGGGGATGTCCTTCGATCCGATTACCGCATACGGCAAGGGCGGTGCAGATCCTCACCACATTACCGACGACAGCAAGGGAAAACACGGTGATTCCGTAGTCTTGGATATCGGTGGTATGTGGAAGGGATATGCTTCTGACATTACCAGAACCGTATTTATCGGTGAAGTAAGCGAGAGACAGAAACAGGTGTACAATGTGGTTCTGGAGGCCAACAAGAGAGGTATCGCTGCGGCGAAACCGGGTGCTAAGATGAGTGACGTCGACAAGGCGGCAAGAGATTACATTACAGAGCAGGGCTTCGGCGAGTACTTCACGCACAGAACCGGTCACTCCATCGGTCTGGAAGACCACGAGGTCGGCGACGTATCCTCGGCCAATGACGAGATCATTGAGCCGGGCCAGTGCTTCTCTGTAGAGCCGGGCATCTATCTGTACGATGAGGGTATCGGCGTTCGTATCGAGGACATTCTGTACATCACCGAGGATGGCTGCGAGGTGCTGAACGAGTACCCGAAGGATGAAATCGTTGTCGTTCCGGATGGCGAATAGGATATCCAATAATCTGATAACGAAAGGCGAGGTGCGTCGATTGACTTGCCGACATGGCACCGATGCACCGAACCCCATATGAATGAAGACAACATGGAGATGCCCCTAAGCCTGCGCACCGTCATCGGGGGACGGATGGACGGGAAAGGGCGTCGGAAGTGTATGATGAGAGATATGCCGCATCCCGAATGCGGGTGCGGCTGTTTTTACAAAAAGGAGAGTTAAAAAAATGGCAAAGATTACAGAAGGTTACATGCCTTTCCACGGCTATCAGACGTATTACAGAATCGTGGGCGAACAGAAGGATAACGGCAAGAAGCCGCTGATCTGCCTGCACGGCGGACCGGGATCCACCCACAACTACTATGAGGTGCTGGATAATGTGGCAGACGATGACGATCGTATGATCGTGATGTATGACCAGATTGGATGCGGTAACTCCTACCTGGACGGCCATCCGGAAATGTGGACGCAGGACCTGTGGCTGGATGAGCTCGATGCGCTGAGAGAACATCTTGGCCTTGACGAGTGCCACATCATTGGTCAGTCCTGGGGCGGCATGATGCAGATCGCGTATGCGATTGAGCGCGGCGCGAAGGGCTGCAAATCCTTCATTATCTCCAGCGGTCACCCGAGCAGCAGCCTTTGGGCCAAGGAGGGCATGAGAAGAATCAAGATGATGTCCGAAGAGGATCAGAAGGCCATCAACCATGCATTGGAAACCAATGATTTCACCGGCGAGGAGTACCTCAAGGCTGTAGATAACTACATGGACAGATATTGCAATTACTGGAGAGAAGATCTGCCGGAGTGCTGCACCCGTCCGAAGAAGTCCGGCGGCGAGTCCTATCTCTACGGTTGGGGACCGAACGAATTCGTTCCGTCCGGCACGCTTCGTGATTTCGAGTATGTTGACAGACTGCCGGAGATCAAGGTTCCGTCTCTGATCATGAGCGGTATTTCCGATCTGTGTTCTCCGCTGGTTGCCAAGACCATGGCAGACGGCATTCCGGATTCCAAGTGGATTCTCTGGGAGAACGCAAGACATACCACGTTTGTGGACAGACACGACGATTACTGCGTTGAACTGATCAAGTGGATGAACGATCACGATAAATAGTTGAGAGAGGATCATATACTCCTATCTTTGACACTTAATTCGCAAAAAAAGCTTGCTATCCATTGGTATTACTGGGATAGCAAGCTTTTGTATTTTGCATCAATATGTGCTGTTTTTTCTTCTTGGTGTTCCACGACGAAGACGCAAAGAGAAATCCTGAGTGCGTTTGGTATCGAAGGTGCTCAGGTGAAATATAAGACAGCCTTTATTAGCGAAGCACTTCGGGAGATGCTGTTGACAAATACACTCATTGGGTGCATTATATAGTCGAGGTGATTTTTATGGATATTCGTGAAATGAGAAGACGGCTTGGAAACACACAAAGCGAATTCGCTGCAAGATATAATATTCCCTTTCGCACCGTTCAAAACTGGGAAACCGGCACACGCAAGCCTCCTGAATATATCGTCAGCCTATTAGAGCATCGGGTAGAAGAAGACTTGATCAACAGAAGGACGGTAACCTTGCCGAAGTATGATCCGCAAAAGCAAGACCTGCCCAAGCGCAGCGATTTTATCGGCGCAACAGCTTGGCTCAGAGCCGTTCGGGAGAGCATTGGTGAGCCGATTGTATTTGCTTTGGATGAGGCGCTTATGTGTCAGGGCAAGTTCGGCGGGCGCAACGATGAGTATCTTGTTTGGGTATACGGAAGCGATGCTGTCACACGGTTCAACGGGGTGGTTGTTCTCGGAAATCAAATCAGCCCTTATTATGTCGAAAAGCGAAACGGGCTTGACTATACCAATTTCAACAGAACACTTTCCGACGCACTTGCAAACGAAGCTATTTTAGACATGCAGGGTATCACGGAAGCGGTCAGCCGATACTATTCTTCAAACGGAGACAACTTCAGCGGGATTTTTGTTGCGCCCGAGTATCAGGCGCAGTTTGAAAGACTGGCAAACGAAGCCAGAGATTATTACGAAAATTGAGGTGATAATATATGGATATTTCAGCAGAAGAAAAATTGATGTATGCCGTTATGAAGGCGATCTCTGACAGCGGAATACCGATGACCTTTAAGGGTTCAATGGTTTTGAAAGCCTGTTTGCTGGAGGCAGGATTTACAGAAGAAACAAGACATACCGTAGATATTGATGCAAACTGGTATTCCGATGCCGCACCGAGCGCAGCGCAAATGGTAAACTCTCTGCAAAAAGCACTTCGTAATTGCGGTATTGACTTGAATGTAAGCCTTTACCGAATGTACGGCGAGGGGCGATCTGCTGGCTTTGAATTGTCCGATACCGATACCGGCGATATGCTTTTTACTATGGATGTTGATGTGAACAGACCTGCTTCAAAGACAAAGATTTATGAGGTCAACGGAATTCATTTTTGCGGTGTTGCGCCGTCTCAGATGATTGCCGATAAAATCTCGGCAATCTCCACGGATAAGGTGTTTCGCAGAATAAAGGATGTAGTTGATCTTTATTATATCTCAAGGGTCTTTGCATTTAATAAAGCCGAGGTTCTTGAAACTCTGAAAACCAGCGGTAGAATCTTGGAGTCCTTCAACGGATTTTTACACAGACCGGAGGATTTGCGGCACTCTTATGAAAAGTTCCGCTTTTCCGGGGAAGTGGACAAGCCGCCATTCGATGAAGTATATTGTAGCGTAAAAGCATATGTCAAAGATATTCTCCCAAAAGAAAAAGATCGTGAATTTGAGAGATAATATCAGTTGAAAATCAAATAACCGCAATGAGCCATATGACCTAAATTTAGATTAGCATAAACAGGTAACTGTCGATCCGCTTTCCCTTGGGAATAAACCGCCGAATAAGGCCATTGTG
>CAVKJB010000022.1:0-38727 GCA_963656785.1 Acutalibacteraceae bacterium
GTGTTATTTCAATACTTCTGGGTTATGCAGTTAAAAAGTAAGTGTCAAACTCCCGGGACAATATACAGATTCGATACGAGGGGAAGGGGCTCCCCGAAATACAAGCGTTCGCCGGAATCGGTGGACAGAAGGACCGAAAGCCGAAGCTCGCTTCGGCTTTTTTTCTCGCTGTTTTTTAGGAAACTCGTTTCGTCTTACTGCCACATTGAACGATTTCTCCTGTTCCTTGAACCCCTTTTCCTATCTATGATATAATCACATGGTTAAGCACAGGAGGCGAACACAGAAACAATGTCACCGATTATACGAGTAGAGAATCTGACATTTGAATACCGCAAGACGGACGCAGAAGGGAGCGAGATTCACCTGGAACGTGCCATTGATCACATCGGTTTTCGGGTGGAACCCGGTGAGTTTGTGGCGATTCTTGGCATGAATGGATCTGGCAAGTCCACTTTGGCGAAGTGTCTCAACGGTCTCTTGCTTCCGTCGGAAGGCGATGTGTGGATTGATGGAATGAACACCCGCGACAATGATCGCATCTGGGACATCCGGAGCACGGTCGGCATGGTCTTCCAGAATCCGGACAACCAGATTGTATCCTCGGTCGTGGAAGACGATGTGGCTTTTGGACCGGAGAACATCGGCGTTCCGCCGAAAGAGATCCGCCAACGGGTGGATCAAGCACTACGGCAAGTCGGAATGTATGAGCAGCGACTCAAGGGACCGCATATGCTGTCGGGAGGGCAGAAACAGCGCGTGGCGATCGCCGGTGCGCTTGCGATGCGCCCGAAATGCATCGTTTTCGATGAGCCAACCGCAATGCTTGACCCGCGTGGACGCACGCAGGTCATGGACATCGTCCGAGACCTTTACGATGAAGGAATCACTGTGGTGTTGATTACGCATTTCATGGAAGAAGCCATGCAGGCTGACCGACTGATCGTCATGAAAGAGGGTCACATCCACAGCGACACGACACCACGAGAGTTCTTCTCCAACCGGGAGAGAACCCATAGCGCGGGTCTCGAGATGCCACCGGCCATTGCACTCCGCGAGGAGATTAATCGGCTCGGATATCAGATTTCAAGTGATGTCCAGACCGAAGCAGAATTGATAGAAGCAATCATCCAATTAACAGATTAAGATACCATTCATAATCCCATAGCAACGCATAATACGCGGCATAATCCAGTCTTGAAGTCAAGGTGGTGGAGAGACGAAAAGAAACAGATAGAAAGATATGTCAATTAAAGTAGAACATCTTACATATACATACTCAAAGGGCATGCCGAATGAGACGCTTGCACTCGACGACGTCAGTTTCGAACTGGCGGACGGTGAATTTGCTGCAATTATCGGACATACCGGATCCGGAAAATCCACACTTCTCCAACAACTCAACGGTTTACTACGTCCCGACTCAGGTAAAATTACGGTCGATACTGTCTGTATTACCGACGCCGGCATCAAGATGGTAGACATCCGCCGAAGAGTCGGGTTGGTCTTCCAGTATCCGGAATATCAACTTTTCGAGGAGACGGTGGCGAAGGACGTGGCATTCGGACCGAAGCAACTGGGCGTCCGGGACGAGGAACTGGATGCTGCCGTTCGTGAAGCCATCGAACTGACAGGACTTGACTATGAGAAGGTGGCGGAATGTTCCCCTTTCGAGCTCTCCGGCGGGCAGAAAAGGCGGGTTGCCATTGCGGGCGTGCTGGCGATGAAGCCGGAGATTCTGATTCTCGACGAACCGACGGCGGGACTCGATCCGGTGGCTCATCGGGAAGTGCTGAATCTGGTGCGGAATATCCATCGACAGTCCGGCATGACAATTCTTCTGGTCTCCCATAACATGGGCGACATCGCCGAACTTGCGGACCGCGTGCTCGTCATGGATAACGGACAACTGGTCATGAACGGTACGCCATCAGAAGTATTCTCTCAGGGCGAGAAGCTCCGCACCATTGGTCTTAACGTCCCGCCGGCTATGGAGATGATGGAGAAACTGCACGAGAGAATTCCGGAAATTAAGGCAAATGCACTGACGATTCCGGCAGCCGCAGAAGCGATTGCAACTTATCTGCAGCAGCATAACGACACCCGAACAATCTAAGATACAGTAAGAAAGAGACGATCCATAGAACAGGACACAGCATGATTCGCGATATCACACTAGGACAATATTATCCGCGGGAATCTGTTATCCACCGGTTGGATACCCGCACGAAGATTCTGGCAACGGCACTGTTCATTGCCGAGGCTTTTATCGTGAATTCATTTGCGGGATTCGGAATTATCATCATCGGACTTGCTGTAACCATTCTTCTGTCCGGCGTCCCACCTAAATTCATCTTCAAAGGCTTAAAACCGGTGATGTTCATCATTTTGCTGACATTTGTCATCAATCTGTTTGTCTTCGACGGCACGGTCCTCTGGCAATGGAAATTCCTGACCATCACTTCGGAAGGTCTGTATCGCTCTTGTTTCATGGCGCTTCGCCTGGTGCTTCTCATCATCGGTACGTCGATGATGACGCTGACCAGCAAACCGATGGAGCTGACCGATGGCATGGAGAAGCTGCTGAAGCCTCTGGAACGCTTCGGTGTCCGCAGCCATGAGATTGCACTGATGATGTCAATTGCCTTGAGATTTATTCCGACGCTTCTGGAAGAAACGGATAAAATCATGAAGGCACAGCAAGCACGTGGTGCCGATTTCGAATCGGGAAATCTGCTGGAACGGGTGAAGAACATGATTCCGATACTGGTGCCGCTTTTTATCGGATCCTTCCGCATTGCACAGGAATTGGCGCTCGCGATGGAAGCGAGATGCTACCATGGGGGAGTCGGACGAACACGGATGAAGGAGATTTCTTTTGGCCGAAATGACGCGATAGCAGGCGTAATTCTGGTGTGCTTCCTGGGAATCATCATTGCATCTAGGTGGCTGCCTCTCCCATAAATGCACGAAATAGAGAATATAGAGGCGACAGGATAGATAAGAACGGAAACAGCGAGGAACACGGTGAGACAGAGGAAAGTTAAGAATTTAGAAGAGAAATACGCGAAATACGAGGACATACTGGAGTACCGCCCGGAGGCACGCAAAGGTGCGTGGATGGAGCTGGCACGGGCAAATGGCTGCACAGGCATTTGCCTTGAGATCGGCTGTGGCAAGGGGAAATTCATCTCTGAGATGGCGGCGCGAGAACCGGGAAGATTCTTCATCGCAATCGAGGGAAATCGGAGCGTATTGCTGCGTGCGATGGAGAAGGTGAGGCAGAAGAAATTGACGAATGTGGTCTTCGTGCCGGAATTTATCTTGGATCTGACCGACTGGTTCCGTGACGGAGAGGTGGATGGAATCTATTTGAATTTCAGCGATCCGCTCCCGAAGAATTACAGTGCGAAGAAACGTCTCACGCACCGATCGAAACTGATGCAATACGAACGCGTTCTCAAGGATGACGGCGTCGTGACATTCAAGACGGACAACACGGGATTATTCGAATTCACCATTCAGGAGATTCTTGCGAGTGACATGATGATTCACGAGCTGACGCGCGATCTGCACCACTGTGAATACAACGAAGACAATATTATGACGGAGTATGAAGCGAAATTCAGCACTCTGGGAGAGAATATCAAAAGGGTTAAGTTCGGAAGGAAAGAGAGGAGAGACAGAATGGCAGACACGAGCTTTGCAGCGTACAACGGGAGAATTGTGCCGACGGAGGATAAGATTTTCGGCATCAGCGGACGCGCGAAAGCAGCGATTGCGGCGAAAGGCAAGGAACAAGTAGTTAATGCGACGATTGGCGCGCTTTTGGACGATGAGGGCGAATTGATTGTGCTGTCCTCGGTAGATGAGGCGGTAAAAGCCCTTTCTCCGGCAGAGTATGCCGAGTACGCACCAATTGCGGGAACGCCGGGATTTAAGGACGCCATCGTAAAGGCTGCACTGGGAGATTACGAACCGAAGGGATACGTTGGCGTGGTCGCTTCCCCGGGCGGCACGGGTTCGCTGCGGAATGCCATTGCCAATTATACCTGCTTGGGCGATAAGATCCTGACGCACGATTGGCATTGGACGACTTACAAGAATATCGCGATGGAGATCGGAAGAGGCGAAGAGACATTCGACATGTTCGATGACGAGGGGAACTTCAACCTGAACGATTTCGAATATAAGGTGAGCAAGCTTCTGCGCATTCAGGATCGTCTGCTGATTATCCTGAATACACCGGCGAACAACCCGACAGGATATTCCCTGTCCGACGAGGACTGGGACGGCGTGGTTCGCATTCTGAACAGCACTGACCCATCCAAGAAGGTCGCATTGGTGGTGGATGTGGCGTATATTGATTTCGCCGGAGATGAGAAGGAAGTTCGCTCCTTCCTGCCGAAGCTCGAAGAACTGAATGCGAACATCCTGCCGATGCTGGCGTACAGCGCATCCAAGACATTCACATTCTATGGCTGCCGATGTGCTGCGACAATTTGCATTGCGAAATCGGAAGAGATCCGCGATGAATTCGTCCGTGTGGTGTCTTTCTCTGCTCGCGCAAGCTGGTCTAACTGTCCGAGAGGTCCTCAGGAAGTAATCGCGAAGATTTACAGCGATCCGGCCCTGCTGGCTCGCGTGGATGAGGAGCGTACCGGATTCCGAAATATGCTTCTGGCTCGCGGACGCGCTTTCGAGGAGGAAGCGGCGAAGGTTGGGCTCCGGATGGTGCCGTTCCGCGGAGGATTCTTCTGTTCGGTTCCGTGCGAGGACCCGGATGCAGTCAGCAAGCGCCTGGAGAGTATGGACGTCTTCGTGGTTCCTTTCACCAAGGGAATTCGCGTGTCCATCGCATCCATCTCCGAAGAGAAGTGCCGTCGGCTGCCAAAGCTGATTAAAGAGGCGCTGGAGGGGTAACGCGGATTGGCGCTGCCGGACGGAAGACGTCCAGGATGTACAGAACATAAGTGCCGCCAGGCGGGGCGGATTCTAAGCCGAGAATCCTAACTTGATGCGCCGGTTGTCAGATAGAGCGGAGCTGCGTGGAGTCTTTAGCCTGTACACTGAAACAATAAAGAAATGCGAACAAACCGCCGAGGCAGATTAGAAGATGCCTCGGCGGTTTGTTGCCTTTATGAAGGGATGTGGCGTACTTCCAAATGATTTGCGACGCTCTGGTTGAATCGTGCATCCTGCCGGATGGTATTTGAACAGCTATGGGAACCGACGGGGCGTATTTAGGAGTGGATATCGTCCGCTTGCGGAAGACTTACTTTGAATACCCGTTCCGGTCGTCCTCTTCCGGTTGTTTTTTTCCCGGTGACTGCGATGTAACCGGCGTCTTCTAATCGTGCGATGATTCGATTGGTAGCTCGAATGGAAATCTTTAGTTTTTCAGATAGAATCTTCGATGTTAGATGATCGGCGGAATGACTTTGGATTTCCTGTATGTCTCGAAGTGTTTTTTCGCTGATATGTGTCTGCTTGGAGATCTGATACAGAATATCTGCCATGCTTGTTTTCGTTTCTGTCTTAAGCTCGATGGGCGTTCGTTCTTCGATGTCAGAAAGATATATTTTCCCCGAATGCGTTTCTTTAGCCTTGTTCAATGACATCGTGGCACGGGAATATGCTTCCATCATCGTGTGTCCTGTACCGATTCCCATCCACATATGGAAGCCGGGGGATCTGTTGTAATTCATCAATTTCATGTATTCACCACCGCGAATAAAAGTTTTTAGCAGCATGTCCCGACTCGTGGTGAATATAAACGCATCAATTCCCTGCTGAAAAATCGCTGCTTGGATGCGTTGTGCGGTTTCATAACAGCGCGTGCGTATCTGATTCAAATATTCCATTTTTTTCCATTCACGAAGTGAAATATCCTGTTCATCATCGAATTCGAAACTGTACTGCACCACAATGGATGCGAAAAGTCCCTTGTTTTCATTAAAGGCAAGATATCGAAGCCGTAGGTTGGAGAGCTGTTCTTTGATCGTGTCTTCGGAAGGGCGAATACGAATGCAAGGGATTCCTTCTGCCTCAAGGGGCTGCTGTATGTGCTGCATATTCGTAAAGCAAATTGTCGCCGGATTAAGGCGATAATGAGATCGATGGAATTCCAATAATCCTTTTTCATATTCTTGTTCATCGAAATGTCTTCGGGGATAGAAAATCTTAACATCTTCTATTCCGATTAATTTAAAGGCTTCCTCTAGAAAATCCGGTTCGTAAGAATCAATGCAGACGGATTGAAAGGAACTTCTGTACTTGACACTAGCCTCAGCAATAGCCTGATATAGGGATGCTTTGCTGTGCGGAATATAACTCCATGGAATTGTGGATTGGATTTGCGATTGTGTATAACGATAGTTTGTCGGTCCGGAGAAAAGAATTGCTTGCACGGTTTTGTTTCTCTGGAGCTGATCTGCGACATCGGCACTTTCCTCAAAGTGTTTCACCGGATAATACTGCAGCGTAAAATCCGTCTTGTAACCCTGCATGATGTACTCGATGGTCTGTAAAGCCGGTTCTGATCCGATTATCGCAATAATCATCTTAATCTACCTCGTGTTAATAATTAAAGACAAAAATACTATTTATGGCAGAATTATACGCCTTTTATGGAGGTGCAACAAGTAGTATTTTGTAATTGTAATCGACGCGTTGATATTGAAAAATTGAAGAATTTGCCAATGTATTAGGAAGTCTGATCCGGTATGTGATCGGGAATGTAGCAGGACGAAAACTATTTTTAGAGAGGGGAAAGGTATTACTGATGAGAGAAGAGAAAGCAGCTTTTCAGCTCATTCGGAATTATATTCAAGAACACGAATCGGAAATGATGAGTTTATGGGAGAAGCTCGTTAACACGGAGAGCGGTTCGTATCAAGTAGATGGCGTGAACCGTGTGGCTCGTTTGATCGGTGACGAACTAAAAAAGGCGGGATTGTCCGTTCGATATGAACAGAATGAGCATGCAGGAGATACGATGATCGCGGAAAGTACGGTGGACAACGGGAAGGCACCGATGCTTTTCATCGGCCATATGGATACCGTGTTTAAAGAGGGCGCGGCAACCAAGAATCCGTTTCGTGTAGACGAGGAAGGAAAGGCGCACGGCCCTGGCGTGCTCGACATGAAAGGAGGACTCGTCATTGCGGTTTATGCAATTAAAGCCTGCCTCGCAGCCGATTTCGATGCTCGTCCGATTAAGTGTGTATTCGCACCGGATGAAGAAATAATGCATGCGAAGTCGAATGTGAAAGAAACACTGTTCAATGAGGCGAAAGGTGCGGTGGCGGCTTTCAATTTCGAAACCGGATTCTTAGACGATACACTCGTTATCGGACGGAAGGGCGGTGGTCCGGTAAGCATCAAAGTGCATGGCGTATCCGCTCATTCCGGAAACGATCCGGAGAAAGGAAGGTCTGCTATTCTGGAGGCAGCGCATAAAATTGCCTATCTCGAGAGCAAGAATGATATTCCGCGCGGTAAATTGATCAACTGCGGAACGGTGACCGGAGGGATGGGTGCGAACACCATTCCGGGTGAGTGCGAAATCGGAATCGCTATCCGTTATCCGAACGCAGCAATTCGGGAGGAGATTTTCGAGGATCTGAATGCTGCGACAGAGATGACGACAGTGCCGGATACTTGGGCAGAGTTGGACACACGGAATGTTGTGCTGAATATGGAAACGACAGATGAAGTCAGAGCGCTGATGAAACACATTGAGAATACCGCAGATGAAATGGGATACGGAAAAGTTGGCAGCAGGGTTGTCGGTGGCCTTTCCGATTCCGGCATCACCGTAGCAGCCGGCGTCCCGACTGTATGCGGCATGGGTGTCCAGGGCGAAGGAAATCACACGGAGCACGAATACGCTGTTGCAGCATCACTCCTCACTCGCTGCTGGCTGGCAGCTTGTGCAGTATATAATCTTCGCGATGATTTTGCAGAGAATGCTCATTAGGCTGTATCCGGTAGATTGAGATGCGGGCAATGCATATACTTTTATAACAAAAAGGGGGAAACTATGAAGGAACAAACCGTGGATAAAACGAAAAACACAAATGAAACGAACAAAAAACACGTTGGAATTGGCGCATGGATTTCTTTAGCTGTGTTTATCGTCATCTTATCCGGCGTATTTATGAATAGCGATTCTGCGCTCAAAGTCCTGGATTTTACGAATCTGAACGGGGCATTCGGCACCATCGGCGATACGAAAATGAACTTGATCGGTGCAAACGGATCCGGTGCAAAGGATGGATTCATGGCAGGTCTGAATCTTCTTCCGGGCATCATGTTGTTCTGCGGACTGATGGCTATTTTCAAAGCGTTCGGAGCATTTGATGCCGCAGAAATTCTTTTCAAACCAATTCTTAGACCTATCCTCGGAATCCCGGGGAAAGCCGGAATTGCTTTTGTCAGTAGCTTTACCGGTTCAGACGTTGCTGCTGTACTAACGCGCGAACTGTACGATGAAGGGGAATTGACCGACGATGAGCGTACGGTATTTGTCGCTTACCAGTATGCCGCTTCGGCCTGCATTAACAACACGATTACCGGCGGCGCCCCGTTGGTTGCCATCTGTCCTCTCGGGCTGGGACCGATTCTGCTGGTGGAAATCATCTGCAAGTTGGTAGGCGCTAATGTGATGCGTTTGATCATTAAGGTCAGGGGAACAAAGAAGACATCGGCAGCGGCAAGTGAAACGGCTGAGAAGGAGGCGTAAAATGGCTGAAGAGAAGAAAATGGAAAAGAAGGAAAGAAAGTCTGTCATCGATCTCTTTATGAAGGGATGTTACGATGGTTTCAATATCGGCATCAAGAATATCATGCCGGCGATGATCTTAGGTTATACATTGGTGTACATTTTGCAGGCAACCGGATTGATGGAGCTGATGGGGAAATTCCTCTCTCCGGTGATGGGAGTTTTCGGTTTGCCGGGAGAGGCATTCGCTGTTCTGATTTCTGCATTCTTTGCAAAGGCAGCAGGCGCAGCTAGCGGTGCGAATATGTATGCGTCCGGAATTCTTACGGTAGGACAGGCATCCATGATGTTGCCGGCGTGCATGTTGATGGGAACGTTAATCGGCCACTATGCAAGAATCGTGCTTGTGTCCGGAGTCAATCACAAATGGCATGGGTTTCTGATTGCGATTCCTCTGTTCGATGCCGCGTTGTCGCTGTGGATTATGAAAGTTATTTTTACCTTCATGGGAATTCAGTAGTTCGGGATTCAGGTTTTAAGATTGTAAATAAGACTGCAAATGCGAGAGAGGAGAGAAGAGAATGTCAAGGAAAACTGCAACGAGAATAGAATGGACGGGATGTAGTATGATCGTGCTGACGATGCTCTTCTCTCATTTCGTCATCCCGGTGGCAGATGCAATTATGCTTCCTGTTGCGATGGTATCCTTCATCTTAATGGCGACCGGAATGGTTCGCCTTAAGATTATCGACGCGAAGGAAGAAAGAAATCGCTTGGAAGGGAATGAAGTCGAGGGATAAATAAAAAGTCGAATGATAGGTAAATGGTATAATCTCCAATGAATTAAGGATGGGCTCGAAAATATCCCAAATTTCCGAGCCCATCTTGGGGCTGTTTGATTAGGGTTATTCAGAGAATGGAGTTCCCGGGCAATCCATCGCCGGAATCATTGTGAAAACCGAGCCCACAGGGGCTTCCGGATGGGAAATATGGCTGTTTCCTGTCATAAAGATTTGACGCAATCGTAGAAAAAGGGTATAATAATCGAGTCTTGCGACAAGACGTCAATCGAATACGCGGGTGTAGTTTAATGGCAAAACTCGAGCTTCCCAAGCTCGCGTCGAGGGTTCGATTCCCTTCACCCGCTCCACCTAAGCCGATGCTTCGCATCGGCTTTTATAATGTATGCGGAAGACGTCTCACCCTCGCTGGGGAGAGTGACATGCTCCTCCGAAGTAGACAGTGAAATAAATCAGTGGACCTCAGTGGGAGCTTACAGTGAGTATATAATGAGTGTTAATAACAACCGCGATTAGGAATCGGCCGATTCAATAATTGTTTATCGCAAGAATTTGCGGACGTGAATAGGCAATAACGATTGGACTTGACGCGAGTGCAAGCATTACCATGAGGCAACAAGATATTTTTCCTGAATTGTGGAGGTGCCATTATGTCTAAAGTTGGAGACGAATTAGCAATCGAAATGGAGAAATGGAACAAAATTACGGAGATGAGCCCTGGCGTTATCGAGGCCTTCGGACAGATGAGAGCTGCTGCATGTCCGGAAGATGGCGTTCTTGATTTCAAGACAATCGAGCTTATCAGCGTGGCTGTAGCCGTAGCCCGCAAGTGCGAACCTTGCATGTGGTCCCACGTTAAGTGCTGCGTAGATGCAGGCGTTACCCGAGAAGAGCTGGCAGCTGCCCTCAATCCTGCAATCTTGCTCTGCGGTGGCCCGGGCTGGGCATATGCCGGCAAAGCCCTGGACGCATTTGATCAGATGTCGGAAGACAAATAGAATTAAGAGAGTATGTCGTTAAGGGTGGGCGTGAAGCCCACCCTGTTTCAACGGAGGCGAAAGCCTCTTTTTTAGTCCTTTTTTGGCCAAAAACAAATTCGCTCTTGCAGAGACGCCCGATAGCAGAACGATGGTGCGTAGATGCATCCTGATCATGATACGTGGAATCAGGTTTTATGGCACCGATCAAGCAGCAAATTCAGACATCCAAAGACACCTTAATTTCCAGAATATAGTAGCGCTAAAGGTAATTTACACAGAGATATAGAATTGATTAAATCTATATAATCACTGCTTGTATAGGTGCTGTTGATTGGACTGCTTGCATTTTTTTTGATACTTTTACCATAAAGAAAAAATGAATGAAAGGACAGATATGTCAGAAGTAGTGGAGGTCGCAGCAAAAGCAAATAATTATCTTGTAGAGACCTGCCTGCTGTCACATGGACTCAGAGCTGTGCCGGATGAGGATGTTTATGCTGCCTTCCATAAAACCGGAGCTCATTTTGCGTGGATACAGAGGGGAAAGATATGCCTTGGAGATACGGATGCTTTTCTGAAATTCAGAGCAAAAAGAGTGGAATTGCGCGCGAACAGGGAAAATCTTGAAATTTACTGTAGAGAGGAAGCGGATGCCGCTCTTACCGCATCGGGAGTCATGGAGATCTGTATACGCAATGGTATTGATATGGCAGTCACTTGCGGAATGGGTGGAATAGATATTTCAGACAATAACTTGATAAGCAGTGATTTAATGGCACTTAAGGATTTGCCGGTTGCATTGCTGGCAACATCGGTCAAAGATGTTCTGGATATTCCGCAATCAATGAAATGGCTGAGAAATCATGACGTAAAGATACTCGGCCATGGTACGGAACTCTGTTCGGGATATGTACTGAAAAGCTGTTGGGAACAACTGGACGGGACCTTCGGATTCGCGGATTTTCCTGCAATCAGGGAGGAAATCATAAGGCGTGGAAAGGGAATGCTTTTACTTAATCCCATCAAAGAGGAAAAAAGGATTACGGATGATGGAATTCTCAAGGAGGCTATAGATGCCGGAAAGGCCGCTTCCTGCCGGGGCGGGTACTTTCATCCCGCGGCCAATGCAAGACTGGATGAGTTGAGCAAAAGCAGGACTTCATTTCTTCAGCTTGAATCGCTGCGAGAAAATGTACTTCTGGCAGATAAGATGACCTGTGAAGAAAACGCCGGAAAATAGTGGGAACATAGATAGCAATTATCAGTAAGGAAGATAAATTTGGGAATGGAAACATATGTACACTTAAAGGGAATATACAAGAAATTTAACCACATTGTTGCGCTGGATGGTGCGACACTGGAGGCCCGTAAGGGAGAGGTCCTTGCTGTTGTAGGCGATAACGGCGCCGGCAAAACAACACTTCTGAAGGTTCTGTCAGGAGTCATTAAGCCGGATGCCGGCGAGATTGTTATAGGTGAAAACAGCTACAGCCATTTTACTGCAGATGAAGCTCTCAAACTGGGAATATGCACAGTTTATCAGGATCTTGCTCTCGGGAATACGATGGATGTTGCCTCAAATATATTTGTCGGAGACGAATTGACCGGGCACGGATTCCTGCAGAAGAAGGAAATGCACAGGCAGTCCAGAAAACTGCTGGACAGACTGGAGATTGCAATACCTGACACGCATGAAGAGGTAAGAAACCTTTCAGGCGGGCAGAGACAGGGCGTTGCAGTTGCCAGACTTGTACACAGGGGAGGAAGTATTCTCATATTCGATGAGCCTACTGCTGCCATGGGTGTTTCAGAATCTGAACACACACTCAAGTTGATAAAAAGTCTGGCCGAAAAAGGAATGGTTGTAATAATAATCTGTCACAACATGGCTCAGGTATTTCAGATTGCAGACAGAATTGCGGTAATGCGTCATGGCAAGGTTATAGTTGAGAAGCCGGCATCGGAGATGACAATGAAACAGGTAGTAGAGCTACTGACCTCAGCTGAAGGTGGAGATATCGGGTAAATGATGAATAAGCTACTTAAATCAAAATATTCATATAATGTTCTGCTTATCGGGGTAATGGCAGTTATCGGAATCGTGATGTCAATTCTCTCACCGTACTATTTCACCGCTGAGAATTTCAGAAATGTAATGGGACAGGCTTCCACATATATATTTCTCACCCTTGGCATGACCTTCGTTATTGCCTCTGGACAGATAGATCTTTCAATAGGAGCGATTATAGGCTTTGTCGGAATGGTTGTATCTAATCTCATGTATCTGGGCATGAGTCCGATTCCGGCCGTATTGATAGGCCTGATTGTCGGAATTCTTCTCGGAACACTTAACGGCTGGCTTGTGGCTTATCTGAAAATCAACTCCTTTATAGTCACGCTGTGCACAACGACAATAATGAGGGGAACTATCATTCTCATTATGAATTCAAAGAACAACTTCGGATTCGGAGCTGTACTGGCCTTTATCGGAGCAGGAAGAATCGGCGTATTCACAATGCCTATTCTTATGTCACTATTTGCTGCAGCTGTTTCAGCAGTACTCCTTAACTGCACAAAATTCGGTCTGTATTCCTGCTTCCTCGGTTCTAATGAATTGGCCCTCAGCCGTTTTGGCGTTAAAAGCAGAAGATACAGGGTAGGGATATTCGCCTTTTCAGGACTGATGGCAGCCGTTTCCGGAGTGGTTATTATGGGTAGACTGGATTCTGTAATGCCGCTTGCGGGTCAGGGTTATGAGATGGACGCGATTGCCGCGGTTATTTTGGGAGGAGTTCCCATGCAGGGCGGTAAAGCCACCATATCAGGACCGCTTATCGCCTGCATCATACTGAGCATGATTAAATCAGGCCTTACCCTTCTGGGCGTAAATTCAAATTATCAGTCCATAATTACAGGTATAGTGATTATTGTTTCTGTACTGATATCCGGACGAAATGACAGAAAGAAGATGGAGGTATAAGGATGAAGGTGATTTCCTCAGGAAGCATTGCGATGGACATAGTGTTTGACTGCAGCGAGCTCCCTGTAAACGACGGGTTTTCAAGAATTTACAGTGAGAGAATGCTTCCGGGCGGCAGCTCTGCGAATGTTATGGTGGCTGCTGCCAATTACGGAGTGGAAACTTATCAGGTAGGTAAGGTTTCCGATGATGAAATGGGCAGACGTTTTGTTGAATCTCTGAGAGATGACAATGTGGGCACCGATTATATATATGAGAAAAAAGGCGGAGTAACGATGCATACATACATAGTTACGGCACCTGAGGGTAAGCATACAATATTCGCCAATTTCGGAACCTGCATGCTGGATTTCAAAAAAGAGGAACTGCCGAAAGATATTATGGATGGTGTGGATATCGTGTACAGCGATCTCTTTTCACCTGACGTTTCCGGATACCTCACCTCCGAGGGAGCTAAGCAGGGCAAGACGGTTATTTACAACATGCAAAGTGTCCCGTCCTTTCTGGAGGTATGCGGTACGCCCAGATCCGTTATAGAGGACACGCTGAATTGCTGCAGCCTGCTGGTAGGCGGAACTGCAGCTTATCTCGAGCTGGCCGGAGAAAAGGACGAGAGTAATATAGAAGACGCTGTCCGGTCAGTGGCAGAAAAATACGGAATGTCTGACGGCGCCATATGCACACTGGGTTCGCAGGGTGCAATATGGTATGACGGCAGTAAACTCCACAAAGCAGCAGCATTCAGAGTGGAGGATGTTGTGGATACAACCGGATGCGGCGATAGCTTCCTTGGATCGCTAATATATGCATATTACGAGAAAGGAATGTCACGAGAAGCTGCAATGAACTTTGCCAATGCGGCAGCAGCAATAAAATGCAGCATAGCCGGACCCCGTATAAGAACTAGCGAGGCGGAAGTGTTGGAATTTATGAGCGGCAACTAAGGTTTTAGGAGATTCAAAAGGGTTTCTTAAACATAAATTATTATTTTTTTTCGTGGAGGAGGAAAAAGCAAATGAACAAGAAATTATTAAGTATCTTCCTATGCTTTTGCATGCTCTGCTCAGTAACAATGCTGAGTGCATGCGGACAGAAAGATGAGGAGAGCACAAGCGCTACAGGGGAGACAGAGTTCACAAAGGCTCTTGCCAAGGTTGATAAGGAAATGGGCGTTGATTCTCTTAAAGTTGAAGAAGGAACCCAGTTCGGACTTATCCTGAGCAATACATCAAATGAATTCTGGGCAACGATGCAGACAGGTGCAGAGGAAGCTGCCGAGGAATTCGGAGTAAAGGTAGACGTACAGGCTGCTGAGAGCGATGTGGACTATGAGGGTCAGCTAGACATCGTTAATACAATGGTTTCAAAGAAGTATGCTGCACTGACAGTATCGCCTCTTTCGGAGAATAACCTTGTAAACGGTATTGCAAATGCCAACAAGGCAGGCACCAAGGTTATTCTTAACGGAACGCTCCAGGACGAGGATGCTATGGCTGCTGCAAATGCTAAGGTTGATGGCATCATGGAAATGGACTTCAACCACCAGGGTGAGATGGCAGGTGAGTTTGCTGCTGAAAAATGCGACGGCAAGGGCCAGGCTGCAATTATAGCAGGTGCCGATGGAGCTTCCAATGCTGACGGCAGAAGAGACGGTGCTAAATCAGCTATGGAAAAAGCAGGCATGGAAGTTGTTGCTGTTGAACAGTGTGACTGGGATGCCCAGAAGGCTTATGATGCAACGAAGAGCATCATGCAGGCACATCCTGATATCAAGGCTATCACCTGCGGAAACGACGACATGGCGATGGGCGTTCTCAAGGCACTGGATGAGCTTGAGATCAAGGACGTTGTTGTAGTAGGTAATGACCTTACTTCAGAGGCTAAGGAGTCTATCAAGAACGGCAAGCTCTCGGCTTCCATCGCAATGTCACCGTATATCGGAGGAAGAGTTGCTGTAATTACCATGATTAAGGCTGCAGCCGGCGAAGAGGTGGGAACAGTTACAGACTACATCCCTATGACTCTGGTTAGCGCAGATAACGTAGATCTGATGGATGACTGGAAATAATCTCAGTTATAGAATCTGAACTTAAATGCGGAAGGTGTCTTGCGGCACATTCCGCATTTACAGTATACGGGTGGACTTACAGGAGCTGAAACTGGATTGTTAAAGGAGAAATATATGGTAAGTTACAGTAAAATTCTGGGAGGTTTGGTCGGTGCAGCCGCAGGAGATGCAATGGGTGCGGCAACAGAGGCCAGATCCCAGAAACAGATTCTGGAGTATTTCGGCGGCAAAGTGACGGATCTTGTTGCACCGCCTATGGATACCTTCGGCAGAGGTAACGAAGCCGGAGGATTTACGGATGACTTCAGTTCGGCATATTTTGTAGCGGATGAGGTTGTTAAGAATAAGGGAATTGTAGATGAGGCTGCTGTTCAGAGAGCACTAGTTGAGTGGTCAAGGCACGCAGTATTTTTTGACAGATTCGCCGGCCCGACAACAAGGCTGGCTATTCGCAGATTCGAGGGAGAAAAAATCGAGGAATCTGTTGGCGTTAAGAACAAGTCGAGAAGTGCGACGAACGGTTCTGCGATGAGAATATCGCCACTTGGTCTGATTAATGCAGGGAATATGGATAAAGCAATCAACGATGCTGTTCTCGTTGCCGGTATTACCCATGATAATACACTGGCGCTTTCCGGAGCATGTGCGGTAGCAGCTGCTGTGTGCAGAGCAATGGATGATGACGCGGACATGTATGATCTAATAGAAGCGGGAATTTATGGTGCTAAGGAAGGCGAGCGAATAGGCCTGGAAAGAGGCAGCAAAATTGCAGGACCATCGGTTGTCAAGAGAATTGAGCTCGCCGCAGAAATAGGATTTGGCAAAGGTACGGTAGAGGAGAAAGTATGGCAGATATCCGATGTAATCGGGACAGGCTTACACATCTCAGAGGCTGTGCCAAGCGCCTTCGGATTCGCAGCAGCCTGCAGGGGTGATACGATGCAGACTCTTATTGAGACAATAAACATCGGATATGATACGGATACAATCGGAACAATGAGTGGCGCACTGGTGGGAACACTTAATGGTGCAGAATCATTCCCTGAGCATTTTCTGCCTACTATGGAGAAGGCAAATGGTCTTATGATTAAAGATCTGGCAGACCGCATCTACGCATTACATTTATGCGGCAAGTAAATAAGGAAGAAATGCAATTGAAGACAAAATACTGGAAAGTATGGTTGAATATAATTGGAGAAGACTGCTATGAATGATAAGATTTACGGGGCATTTCTTGGTGCTGCTGCCGGTGATGCAATGGCATCGGCCACTGACGGAAAATCATACGGCGAGATTATTGATATATACGGTAAGGATGTCAGAGATTTCATTAAGCCTGACGAGAGTACATTTTCAGGAGACAGAGCAAAGGCTCAATTTACAGATGCTTTCAGCATTCCGTATTATCTATGTGAGGAGCTGATTTCGAATGGTGGAAAAGCAAGTATAGAGCTAGGTCGTAATGCGCTTAGAAAATGGGGCAAAAGCGAATATTTCAGATTTGCCGGTATGACAACGAAGAAGGTTGTTAATGCACTGAATGACTCCGAGACAAATGATCTGTGGGCATATTCGGGACACTTGGGAAACAAACTGTTTAAGGGACATTATTATGCTTTGTCATCGAATGGTTCGGCATGTAAAGCCTTTGTCTCCGGTCTTGCTCATCCGGGAGATATAGATGGAGCGATCAGGGATTGTGTTGAGATTACGATGTCTGCCCATGATGATCCGCTCAGCATTTCAGGAGCATGTGCAATTGCAGCTGCGGTTGCAGAATGCTTCAACGAGGACGCAAGTATATTCCGTGTTGTACAGACCGCAATTGAGGCTGCGGAAAAAGGCAAGGCAATAGGTGAGTCAAGAGCGGATGTGTGGGATTACCCAGGTCCTTCAACAGCCAGAAGACTGGAGTACGCACAGCAGATCGCTTTGAAGAACAAGGGCGCGGATGCTGCCGGAGAACTGCGAGACATCATAGGCTGTGGGCCGGAGGTAGCTGAAACGGTTCCTGTGGCGCTGGGTCTCCTTATTGCAAGACGAAATGAGCCAATTGAAGCTCTGTACGATGCGGTAAATATAGGAGATGAAACCTGCACGATGGCAACGGTTAGCGGAGCTTTGCTGGGAGCTTTCTACGGCAGCAGTATATTCCCGACTGAATGGGAGCAGATAATCAACGATGCGAATGGAATCAGTATTACAGGGCTTGCTGAAAAATTCAGCGGATGAATCCTCCCAAGCTGTCCACCCGACATTACCCCATAATCCTCCCAAGCTGTCCACCCGACATTACCCCATAATCCTCCCAAGCTGTCCGCCCGACATTGCCCAAGAATCTTCCCATTATGCGAATTAAACTACAGGTTCACTTGAACAAATGTATTCCTGATAGTACAATTATATCAGAGCGAAGGTTTTTGGGATATAAGTTTAGTGGCGTTTGCTCTTGAATAGGGTGTTCATCGAAAGAAGGGAGGTTGAGATGGGCAGACCTTGCATCAATGTGGCGGATACGGCAACGAATCTCAAGAAGGTGCGCAAAGAGAACGGCCTCTGTGTGAAGGAACTTCAGAAGATGCTAGGGTTCGAATTTCCGCAGGCCATTTACAAATGGGAGCGCGGTGAGAACCTGCCGTCCTTAGATAATTTCGTGACATTGTCCAGAATCTATAACGTCCCGGTGGACGAATTGCTTGTCGTGGATGAGAGCTAGATGCTCACATCGCTGCAAGGAGAAACGTGATGGAGCTCTTCGGAGCTCTTTTTTTTAAGCAACGAAAGAAATGTATCATCCGGGTCAGGTTTTTACCCACCCGAATTATCTTTGACAGCACGGTTTGTTTATCGCATAATTAATCATATGAATGAAAAAAGAAGAGACAATAAGTACAGTAAAAGTAACAGATATCATCGAAGAGCCAAGGCAAAATACGGCCGTGGCTTCCACGTTCGAAGTTCATCAGGCACATCCCGCTTGCTTGCCAAAACCCTCGCGCTGGCAGCAATCCTTGTGGTCGGGATTCTTGTATTCCTTGCCATTTATGGAATCCCGAATAACCTTGGTTCCCTTCTGGGAACCACATCCATCGAGCAATCGGACGGAAGCTTGGAACCGGAGAATCTGTCGGATGACGGCATTAAGAATCTCATTCCGGCGTATTCCGACTCTCCTTACGTGGTCCTCAATAACAATGAACCTGTTTTTAGCCGTTCGGAGATCTCAACGAAGGCATACGAGAGGCTGGGTGATCTAGACAGACTCGGTCGATGTACCGGCGCACTGGCGTGTCTGGGTGCGGAGATTATGCCATCCGAGTCGCAGGAACGCGGAAGCATCAGCGAGATTCACCCGACCGGCTGGCAGAGCGTGCAGTACAAGAGTGTGAGCGGCGGTAGTCTGTACAACCGTTGTCACCTGATTGGTTGGCAGCTGACGGGCAACGATGCGGTGGATCGGAACCTGATTACCGGAACACGTTACATGAATGAGGACGGGATGGAACCGTTCGAGTGTCGTGTGGCGGAATACCTGCGTCGCACCGGAAACCACGTGATGTACCGGGTGACACCGGTTTTCAAAGGGCGAGAGCTTGTGGCGCGTGGCGTTCACATGGAGGCGTGGTCGGTCGAGGATGAGGGCGCGGGCGTTTCATTTAATGTCTACTGTTACAACGTTCAACCGAACATTGTCATCAATTACAAGAATGGGGACAACGAGTCAACCATTGAGGACGACAGAATTACGGATTCATCCTCATATGCCAAAAGTAACAGCAATTCTTCCGGCACGTCCGGTTCATCATCCGGGAAGAACGCATCCAGCTCCGGCTCATCGGATAGGGATTCCACATCGAACAAGAATTCCTCGGATCAGCAATCATCTGGTAAGAAGTCGTCTACCACATATGTACTGAATACGAATACGATGAAATTTCATTACTCATCTTGCGAATCCGTCCGGGACATGAGCAGCCGGAATCGTGAGAATACTACAAAGTCCCGAAGTGAGCTGATACGCGAGGGCTACGAGCCGTGCGGGCGGTGCAGGCCTTAAGGGACTTGGCGTTCGGAGAGGGAATCTCCTGCCGGCCGTTACCTGTTTCCGGCCAGAAACTCCTTGCAATCCGTCCTTTACTTTTGACCGAAAGGTGATTATAATGAACGTGTAATAATTCTTCGGGGCGGGGTGCGATTCCCCACCGGCGGTACAGCCCGCGAGCGTTCTCCTCAATGGTTCGGCGACGAAGCGAATGATTGGGAGAACCGCATGATTCGGTGAAATTCCGGAGCCGACAGTATAGTCTGGATGGTAGAAGAAAGTCAGAGAATTCAGTTCGGGCAGTAGGCCCGGACTTATGTATTGTGACTTCACGCCCTGTATCCGTTGGATGCGGGGCTTTTTTCATTCATGTGCCCAAGAAGAGAAATAGACCAAACGGGGAGGCATAAGATGACAGATCAGGATTACATGAAACGAGCCATCGAGCTGGCACAGAGAGGTACGGGCTGGACGGCGCCGAATCCGATGGTGGGAGCGGTCGTTGTCAAGGACGGACGGATTATCGGTGAGGGATATCATCGAAAGTACGGCGAGCTGCACGCGGAGAGAAACGCGCTGGCGGCTTGTACGGAAGATCCGGCGGGTGCAACGATCTACGTCACATTGGAACCGTGCTGCCATTATGGGAAGACGCCGCCGTGTACGGAGATTATTCTGGAAAAGAAGATCGCGCGGGTCGTCATCGGCTCCCGTGATCCGAATCCGAAAGTTGCCGGTAAAGGGGCACGAATCCTGCGAGAGCACGGGTTACAGGTGGAAGAGGATTTCATGCGAGAGGCCTGTGATGCGATCAATCCTGTGTTCTTCCATTACATTACAACAGAGCTTCCGTATGTCGTGATGAAATACGCGATGACCATCGATGGCAAAATTGCCACCCGTACAGGTGCGTCGAGATGGATTACCGGAGAGAATGCGAGAGCGCATGTGCATCAACTCCGCGGTCGATATGCGGCGATCATGGCTGGCATCGGTACCGTACTGGCAGATGATCCGATGCTGAATTGCCGAATCGAAGGTGGACATCAACCGTTTCGAATCATTTGCGATAGCAGGCTTCGAATTCCGTTGGATTCTCAGATTGTCGGGAGCGCAAAGGAATACCCGACGTTGATTGTTTGCAGCGAGGAAATAATGAACGATGGCGATTCTCCAAATGGTAAGCAATCCGAGTTCGTGGCGAAAAAAGCCACCTTGGAATCCATGGGCGCAAGGGTCTGGATGCTGCCGGAGAAGGATGGTCACGTGGATCTGAAGATACTCATGATACGACTGGGTGAAGAGCGAATCGATTCTGTCCTGATTGAAGGTGGCGGAACTTTGAACCAGTCTGCACTGGAGGCCGGCATCGTGAGGCACGTGTATGCGTACATCGCCCCGAAAATCTTCGGCGGCCGTGATGCGAAGACGCCGGTGGAAGGTCTGGGCGCAGCACTACCGGACCATGCGGCGAAGCTGCGGCTGGGTAAGGTGTCGGTTCTTTTAAGTGATATCCTGCTCGAGTATGATGTGGAAGGAGATATGATATGTTCACCGGAATAGTAGAAGAAGTCGGATACATGAAGGGTGTTCGGATGGGCACGCAGTCCGGCGAGATTCGCCTCCGGGCGTCGAAAGTCCTCGAGGGGACGCAGCTCGGCGACAGCATCGCTGTGAACGGGGTCTGCCTGACGGTCACCAGCATGACGGCAGATAGTTTTACGGCGGACGTGATGCCGGAGACGCTTCGCCGCTCGAATCTGGGCCGGTTAAAAGTAGGAGATCCGGTCGACCTCGAACGCGCGATGGCGGCGGACGGAAGGTTTGGCGGACATCTGGTGTCCGGTCATATTGACGGAACCGGAACCATCACGGAGCAGAAGAGAGAGGGCAACGCAGTCTGGGTACGAATTCAGGCACCGGCTGATATCCTCCGCTTGATTGTGGAGAAGGGATCCATCACGATTGATGGCATTTCTTTGACCGTAGCGGAATTGAACGAGAATGATTTTCGCGTCTCCATCATCCCGCACACGGGAAGCGAGACGATACTGCTCGGAAAGCGCCCGGGTGATATTGTAAACCTTGAGAATGACATCGTGGGGAAATACGTCGAGAAACTCCTGCATGCACCGGCCGCATCGTCGGGTACATCTTCCGGTAAGTCCGGATCCGGAACAACCGAACAGGGAAGCGAGAACCGCATCACCTGGGAATTCCTTGCGGAGAACGGATTCTAAGCGAAGATACCGTATCCTGCCTCTTGCACAGCTGGCGCAGTGACGCTGCTGAATGTGCACCGCTACATCAAAGCAATGCATGTCATGCGGCACGAATCCAAGCAAGCACTGTAACAACCGATGTATAAGCCACAATACACAATAACAGAGTCAATACGAACCGAAGGAGGTTTTTAACAAAATGAGTTTCAAATACAACACAGTCGAGGAGGCGCTGGATGCCCTGCGGGCCGGGAAGCTGATTCTTTGCACGGATGATCCGGATCGAGAGAATGAGGGAGATCTCATCTGTGCTGCGGAGTTTGCGACCACAGAGAACGTCAATTTCATGGCGACCTATGCCAAAGGTCTGATCTGCACGCCGATGTCCATCGATTACGCGCACAGACTGAATCTTCCGCAGATGGTATCGGAAAACACGGATAATCACAGTACTGCTTTTACCGTATCCATCGATCACGTCAACACGACGACAGGTATTTCTGCAGAGGAACGGGGATACACTTGCCGGATGCTGACGGATCCGTCGACGCAGCCGTACGACCTGAGAAGACCGGGGCACGTGTTCCCACTGGTAGCTCGCCATGGCGGAGTGCTGGTTCGGAACGGCCACACGGAGGCGACGGTAGACCTGATGCGCCTGGCCGGACTGCACCAGGTGGGTCTCTGCTGCGAGGTGATGCGCGAGGACGGAACCATGATGCGCGCACCGGAACTTCAGGAGATGGCGCAGAAGTATGACCTCTGCTTCATCACCATCAAGGATTTGCAGGATTACATCCGCCGCTATGAGAAACACATGAACAAAGTGGCGGATGCGAAGCTGCCGACAGAGTTCGGTGAGTTTCGGATTAAGGGATATGTCAATGACATTACAGGAGAGCACCACGTGGCACTGGTATGTGGCGACATCGCAGACGGTGAGAACGTCCTGTGCCGGGTCCACTCGGAGTGCTTGACCGGCGACGTGTTCGGTTCTGCCCGTTGCGACTGTGGCGAACAGCTCCATGCGGCGATGAAAATGGTGCAGAAAGAAGGTCGGGGCGTCATCCTCTACATGCGACAGGAGGGGCGCGGTATCGGCCTGATTAACAAGCTTCGGGCGTACGAACTGCAGGAGCGCGGCCGCGACACCGTGGAAGCAAATGTGGAGCTGGGCTTTGCTCCGGATCTCCGGGAGTACTGGTCTGGCGCTCAGATGCTCCAGGACCTCGGCGTTAAATCCATTCGCCTCATGACCAACAACCCGAGCAAAATCTACGGCTTGGAAGGTTTTAATTTCGAGATCGTCGAGCGAGTTCCAATCGAAATTCAGCCGAGCCAGTACGACGAATTCTACCTCAGAACCAAGCAGGATAAGATGGGGCACGTGTTCGAGCAGATTAAATTCAAGAAATAGCGACCCGTTCATGCGCCAGTGGGTCTTTTGTCAAAAGCAGACAGCACCCGTCGAAGATGTCCGACTTCGCATACGATAATGATACGCGTCTTGCGTAACGCACGAAATAAACGCAATAAATCAATTCAGAAACGGAAGAAAAATAGAATCAAACAGGAGGATTACAGAAAATGGCTATTAATCTATTAGAAGGCAAAGTTGTTGCACCGGAAGGAATGAAAGTTGGAATCATCGCATCGCGATTCAACAGTTTCATCGTACAGAAGCTGCTGGATGGTGCTGTAGACGGACTGGTTCGTCACGGTGTGGAAGAGAGCAACATCGACGCTGCCTGGGTTCCGGGGGCCTTTGAAGTTCCTCTGATGGCGCAGAAGATGGCAGAATCCGGCAAGTATGACGCCGTTATCTGTGTTGGTGCCGTTATTCGCGGCGCAACCTCTCACTACGAGCTGGTAACCAACGAATCCGCCAAAGGCATCGCTCAGGCCGGCATGAAGACTGGTGTACCGGTACTCTTCGGTATTATCACCACCGAGAACATCGAACAGGCCATCGAAAGAGCGGGATCCAAGGCCGGAAACAAGGGCTACGACTGCGCGCTGTCCGCAATCGAGATGGTGAACCTGGAGAAAGTAATTCGGGGATAGGTATTGTACTTAACTTCAAAATCATGGGAATGTAATGATAATTATGTGCCGAACGGCGTATGCGCGGTACATATGGCTGCAAAGATGGAAAGAAACGTATCGATGAAAATTCAGACGCTGATTTTTGACTGGGACGGCACCCTGCACAACACGGAGCGGTTGTACGGGGCCGCCCTCCGGAAGACAATTCGCTGGCTTCAGAACGGCGGCTACACGGTGCCTGGCAATCCGTCCGATCTGTCTGATGCACGCTTCCGCCGATACCTTGGTGTCAACGCGCGCGATATGTGGAATGACTTCCTGCCGGACCTTCCGAACGATCTCAAAGAAGAGTGCTCCCGGCGAACCGGTATCCATATGAATGAATGTATCGAGAACGGCATGGCGGAGCTCTATCCTGGTGCGCCGGAGCTTCTGCGCAGCTTGCGAGATCGAGGCTATCACCTTGTGATTCTATCGAACTGCAAGGTCCCTTATATGGCAGTGCAGCGTGCGAACTTTGGTTTGGACGAATATTTCGACGCATATTACTGTAGCGGGGACTACGATTTCGCGCCCAAAGAAGACATCTTCCCAGAGATTGCTGCGAAATTCCCGGGCGAGTATCTGATGATCGGCGACCGCTCCTCGGACCGACGTGTGGCGGAAATCCATGGCATTCATTTCTTGGGCTGTGCCTATGGTTTTGGCGAGCTGGACGAAATCCAAGGCGGCGACGGCATCCTGACCGCGCTGGCAGAATTGCCGGATAAGTTCGCGGACTTGCAGTCCTGTTTTTAGCCGAAAATAGAATTTTATGACTCAGCCGTCTGCCGATCCCGCAGGCGGCTTTTCTGATGCTGCAAGTTTCAAATTCGCAAACACTTTCCGGACTCCACCCGGTTTTCCCGGAGCCGGATCACCGATATCCGGATTCCTGTCATTGGCTTGAAAAAAGGGAATTTCTGATATATCATGGAATGAAAAATGAAAAGGGCAGAGGGAGAGTGTATGTACAATTTAGTATCGAAATTAGTCATCTATAGAAATATCGGCAAGGATTCCATCCTGTTCCGACTTGCGGATATTTGCCGCGATTTCGACAGCGGTGAGTACGACGCGGCACAATTGACGGATCGTATCCTGGACGAGATCCATGAACTGATGGATGTGAGTACGGCGTATGGGTTCAATCGCAATCTTTGGCAGAATTATCTGACGTATCTGCTGGCGATGACGGAGAATCCGTTCACACTGGTGTCAGAGAAGAACGAACACGTGGAGGGCACGGTGAATGAATTCGCGATGAACGATTTCACTATCTTCAAGGCACTGTTCGATTATGATTTCTCAGCGATGGAGCAGGCACTGGGCCTCAATTGTTTCCAACTGATAACGCATTACAAATCCATTCCGAAGAAGGAACAGTTCTTCAACCAGAATGTCAGCAAGCGCGTATGCCAGCTGAGCATGGACATCGACGCGGCGGACACGGTCGAGGAAATGTATGATGTGATTATGGAATTCTATCGCCACTACGGCGTAGGCAAATTCGGTATGAATCGTGCATTCCGAATTGTTGTGCGAGACGGCCGGCCGGACATCGTCCCGATTACCGCGACGAGCGATGTGGTGCTCGATGATCTGGTGGGTTACGAGAACCAGAAAAAGCAGCTGACGGACAATACAGAAGCGTTCTTGAATGAGCAGCCGGCAAACAACGTACTTCTGTACGGTGATGCGGGGACGGGCAAATCCACCAGCATCAAGGCACTTCTTAATCTTTACTATGACCGGGGCCTTCGGATGATTGAGGTATATAAGCACGACTTCAAGTATCTGCCGGAGATTATCAGCATTATCAAGAGTCGAAATTACCGTTTTATCATCTACATGGATGATCTCTCTTTTGAGAGTGCGGAGACGGAGTACAAATACCTCAAGGCTGTTATCGAAGGGGATCTGGAGGTGCGTCCGGAGAATGTCCTGATTTATGCGACGTCCAACCGCCGCCACCTGATTCGCGAAAGCTTTCTGGATCGTCGTGAAATGGATGACAACGACATGCACAAGAATGATACGATGGCGGAGAAACTGTCGCTGTCCGCGCGCTTCGGCGTCAGCATTGCGTATTACAAACCGGCGCACCAGGAATACCACAACATCATACGTGGACTTGCCGCCCGTACAGAAGGAATCAACTTGCCGGAGGAGGAGCTTCTGCTCGAGGCCGACCGCTGGGCAACCCGCCACGGAGGCGAATCCGGCCGTGTAGCGCAGCAGTTCATCAACATGCTGGCTGCGAAGAATCGCGTGAATGGCTAGAGAACAACACAAATCGAAAGGAGTTACCATGGCACACGAAAGAACTTACATTATGTTAAAACCCGATTGCATCCAACGCGGCCTCATGGGCAGAGTCATCGCCCGCATCGAGGACAAGGGATATCAGATTACCGCCGCGAAGATGATGAACCTCAGTGAAGACATCCTCCGTGAGCACTACGCGCACGTTGCTGACCAGCCGTTCTTCCCGAAGATGTTGGCCTACATGACTTCCGGCCCGGTTCTTGCCATGATTGTCGAGGGCGAGAGCTCTGTCAAGGGCATGCGCATCCTGATGGGCGCCACCAAATTCGAAGATGGTATCGCCGGCACCATCCGCGGTGACTATGCCACCAGCACGACCTATAACATCATCCACGGCTCCGACTCCACGGAGAACGCCGAGATCGAAATCAAGCGTTTCTTCGGCTAATCCCCGTCGCTTCTTGTCCACATCCGACAGAGGACGCAAATATCATGTTACGCCGGAAAACGGATAGAATACATGAACAGCATCGGTCAAATTTGACCGGTGCTGTTTTAGTGTGTAAAAGAAAGGGGCTGTCGCAGCAACAATTATTCGAATTGTTATTGCGACAGTCCTCTGATTTTTCCTCTTTATCGGAACTCCTTGCACCGCGCTATCTCTTTTTTTAATAAAGGTTTGATTCAGCAAACGAAAAAGCAATACTCATCGAGTTGACCTGAGGGTTACACCCAAGTGTAGGATTAATGAGTGATTAAAGAGTGAGAGCATTTAGCATTTAAGGAGGACAACACTTATGAAAAGAAAAGCATTCGCCGTGTGTATGGCGGTGGTTATGGCACTGGTCATGTTGACTGGCTGCGGGGGCTCGAGTGAATCGAAAGTCTATAACATGGCAGTGGCGGCTTTCCCGGACACATTAAACCCAACCGCGAATGTGGACGTCAGCATGGCAACGACGCAGGCGCTCTTCGATTGCCTGTATTCGACGGATTCGAATGGCGATACCACTTACTACTTGGCGAAATCCTGCGAAGCGAGTGAGGATGGACTGACTTATACCTTGACACTTCGCGATGACGCAACTTGGAGTGACGGAGAGAAGATCACCGCAGAAGACGTTGTTTTTACGACGGATTATTATAAGAAGTATGTATCGTCTGCAGTTGTCTCACTGACAAGCGGATATACGTGCACAAAAAAGGATGATCAGACTGTCACATTCACGTTGGATGCGGCAGAGAGTTCATTCGAGAACGATCTGGGATCCATTCGTCTTCTTCCGGCACACGTATTCGACAATGATATCAGTAAAGTGGATGGCTCGGAATATCTGAATTCGGAGAAACTGGTTGGCTCCGGCGCATATACGATTGCTGAGATTAACAAGGGCGAGAGCTATGTGTTAAAAGCAAGAGATGATTATTATGGCGGAACACCGGGAATGGCAACATTGAACCTTCGACTGATGTCTGACTTCAATGCCCAGAAGACTGCATTTGAGAATGGAGAATTGTCCAGCATCACAATCTCCAGCAAGGATGATTATGACAAGTACAATACAGATGATTACAATATCACCTCCTTCTCCAGCGGTCAGGTTATTCACCTCCAATACAATCCGGATGGACAGTCGAATAAAGGACTTACAGAAGATGAACGGGCTGCAGTTTCGAAGGCAATCGACAGAACGGAAATTGTGAACACTGTCTATGGGTCCGAAGAACTGGCAACCGTTGCAAACAGCATGTTCGCTTCGACACAGAAATTCTACGATAAGAGCATCACTCATGAAGCAGATGCCGCAGGCGCAAAGAAATTAGCAAAGAGCAGCGGGCTGAGCAAGAAAACCATTCACATTATCTATAACAAGACGCTGAACAATGCGGAAGCCATTGGAACGGTACTCCAGCAGCAGCTGGCTAAGGCCGGCATCAAGGCTGAAGTGGAAGGATATGATGCGACCGCATTCTACACCAGAGTATTCCATGCAATGGCAGGAACCGATAAGAGTGCAGCAGAGGCGACCGATTGGGATTATGCGATCGGCAGCGATTCTGGAATGTATGGTGACGCATCTGCAAACCAGCTCACCTACGCGTACATGGGACTTCTGGGTGAGAAGACATCCGGACTTGTGATTCAGGCGTATGGCACGGCAGATGAATCACAGAGAGAAGAGCTCTTTAAGCAGGCACAGCAGGCAGTGGATGAGGATATGTACTGGATCCCGCTGGTTGAAGAAACAACAGTAATTGCTTCCCAGAAGGATATTTCCGGATACGACAAGAATATGAAAAAACCATTGTTTATCAATTACGCCGCTTTCAAGTAGAGTAAGACTCCGGCTGCTGTACATCGTGTATGGCAGCCGTTTCTTTAGTATTCCCGTATTTCTGTTTGGAAGATGTGTAGGAGAATTGCCTTGAGAAAATACTTTTTTCGACGGTTGCTGGAATCCGTCATTGTATTGCTGCTGATTTCTTTTTTTTCGTTTGCGGTAATCTATTTTGCCCCGGGAGATATAGCATCCATGTATTTAAAACCGGGTATGACCGAGGAGCAGATTCAGGAGGTCAAAGCCCGTTACAAAACAGATATGCCCTTTGGCGAGAAATATATCGAGTGGGGGAAAGGCGTGCTTCATGGTGATTTTGGCGTATCGCTTTCCACAAAGACCAGCGTAATGGAAGAAATCGGAGGTCGTATGTTTGCCACCGTTTCCTTGATGGGGATATCCCTGTTTCTTTCTGTATTGTTTTCCATCCCTCTCGGACTGATTGCGGGTTATTACAAAGGGCAGCGACCCGATCGGATTATCAGTGCCTATACGTACATTGGAATGTCCGTGCCGCAATTCTGGCTGGGAATGATATTCATTATTCTTTTTTCGGCAACACTTCACCTGTTTCCGACATCCGGGATGCATACTTTAGGAATTCATTCCTTCTTCGATACAGCATGGCATATGGTGCTGCCGTGCCTCACCCTTTGCATTACCAATATGGCACCGTATGTACGTTACATACGGGCGAATGCGATTCATGAACTGCAGGAGGAATATGTTTTGACAGCTAAAGCAAGAGGGACAAATATTGTGAACATCCTGAAGAAACATGTGCTGAAGAATTCCTTACTGCCGATCATCACGCTGATTGGGATGAACCTTTCGAGTATTGTTGGCGGGTCATTTGTACTGGAGCAAGTATTTGGCTGGCCGGGGATCGGTACCTATGCGATTACAGCCATCCAGGGACGCGATTATCCGGTTATCATGGCCTATACCATGATTGTGGGTGTAGTCCTGGTACTGGGAAATCTGCTAGCTGATTTATTATACGTGGTTGCGGATCCGCGGATAAGACAGGGAATGGATTTAACAAATGAATAAATTGGATTTTGAAATACAGCCGGAGGACTTTACGCCCGTTCGGATAACAGAAGAAACACAAACTGTAGAATACACGCATTCCATCCGGAAAGATATTCTGGCGGAACTTAGACGCAACAGAATCAGCCGTGTCTGCATCATCTTTCTGGTACTCATCGTGATTGCCTCACTTTGTGCACCGCTTACCGGATACGATGCGAATGCCATCGATGCAACGGCGAAGCTTGAGGGAATTTCCATAAATCATTGGCTGGGA
Organism: Acutalibacteraceae bacterium; assembly: GCA_963656785.1. Classification (GTDB taxonomy): domain Bacteria; phylum Bacillota; class Clostridia; order Peptostreptococcales; family Anaerovoracaceae; genus Mogibacterium_A. The sequence goes on from CAVKJB010000022.1 coordinate 29,819, forward strand.
ACGGATGACTACGGAAGAGATTATTTTACTCGTATCCTGTATGGATCGCAGGTCTCCCTCCTTATCGGCGTTTTCTCGATGCTGGTGGCCGTTTGCGTAGGTACGGTAATCGGCACAGTGTCCGGTTATATCGGCGGCAAGGTCGACATGGTCATCATGCGGTTGACAGATGTCTTTCTATCTTTGCCCGCATACCTGGTTGCGCTCGTACTGAAGATGTTCATGGATCCCACGTTGTTCTCGCTTGTCTTGATTCTAAGCCTATTTGCTTGGCCGACCGTTGCCCGGATTACGAGAGCGGAGACAATGACGCTGAAAAATCGCGATTTTGTTGTCGCAGCGAGAAGTCTAGGTGCCGGCAATTGGAGTATCATCATTCGGCACATCATTCCGAACATGCTGAATTCTATAATTGTCGCAGCTACGCTCTGCGTTGCCGGCGCCATTCTGGCAGAATCGTTCTTGAGTTTCCTTGGCCTGGGTGTGCAGCTCCCGCGGGCATCCTGGGGGAGCATGCTTCAAGCCGCGCAGTCGTACATGACCCGTCAGCCGATTCTGGCAATTGTACCGGGACTTTTGATTCTCTTGACGGTGCTGAGCTTCAACGTGCTTGGCGACATCCTTCAGAAGATTCTGGAACCGAAGCGTAGTAAATAGTGAGGTCTGAAGATGAGTAACATACTGGAAGTAGAACACCTTCGAGTGAATTATGAAACCTATGCCGGATGTGTGAAGGCCGTTCGGGATATTTCCTTTGAGGTAAAAGAAAGCTGCATCACGGCTATCGTTGGCGAGTCCGGCTGTGGGAAGTCAGTGACCGCGAAATCCATATTGGGCTTAATTGAAAAACCCGGCGAAATCGACCCGGAGAGTGTCATCCGTTTTGAGGGGAGAAACCTGGTCTTGCAAACGGAAGAGGAATGGCAGGCATATCGGGGCAATCAAGCAGCGATGATTTTTCAGGATGCCCTGGTGGCATTAGATCCGACCATGAAGGTCGGAAAGCAGGTGACAGAAAGTCTGGAGAATCATCGCACGGAGGAGAGGGAGACCTTGAAACAGCAAGGAATCGAAATGCTGCGAGCGGTTGGGATCCCGGATCCGGAGCGTTGTATGGAAATGTATCCCCATGAGCTGTCTGGCGGAATGCGCCAGCGAGTGATGATTGCTTCCGCGCTTATTACACATCCGAAGCTTGTAATTGCGGATGAGCCGACAACTTCCCTCGACGTTACCATTCAGGCGCAGATTTTGAAACTCATGAAGGAGCTTCAAGAGACATTTGAAATGTCCTTGATTCTGATTACGCATGATCTGGGAATCGTAGCGGATTATGCGGATGAAATTCTGGTAATGTACGCCGGCAAGATCGTGGAACGGGGCAGCGTGGAACATATTTTTAACCATCCATCTCATCCCTACACCAGATCGCTCATTCAGGCCGTGCCCACCTTTCGGCTGGATCGAAGCAAAGAATTGGAGGCTATTCCCGGCATGGTTCCGGATATGATTCGTCCGCCTGCCGGATGTGCGTTCTGCAATCGTTGCCGATATGCGATGCGAATCTGTCAAACGCATCCGCCGGTGGATACAGAGATGGAGGAGGATCATTGGGTGAGTTGCTGGCTTCCGCTGGCGGAAAGAAGCCAATTTGAAACGGAAAGAGGTAAAATCGGGCAGAGGAGCAGGGATGAACAATAATGTGATTTTGGAAGTCAAACACTTGTATAAGGATTTCAAGGTGCAGGGCAAGATCGTACATGCGGTTCATGACGTCAGCTTTGAGATCATAGAAGGTGAAATATTCGGAATTGTCGGAGAATCCGGCTGTGGAAAGACCACGTGCGGTAAAAGCAGCATCGGGCTCTTGAAGAAAACCGATGGGGAAGTTCTGTATCGGGGAAAAGACGTTCACAGCATGTCGCGGAAGGAACGATATGAATTCAGCGGAAAAGTACAGATGATATTTCAGGATCCGTACTCGTCCCTGGATCCCAGCATGAAAATTAAGGATATTGTTGCAGAGGGAATTCGGTATCATCACATCGCATCCAGCAAAGAGGAGGAGGCCGAGATGGTTGCGGATCTCCTGAGTATGGTGGGCTTGAACAGAGAACAAGGGAATCGGTATCCTTATGAATTCTCCGGTGGACAGAGACAACGAATCGGAATTGCGAGAGCACTGGCAGTCAATCCGGAATTCCTGCTGTGCGACGAACCGATTTCCGCATTGGACGTATCGATACAGGCTCAGGTTGTAAACTTATTAAAGCGATTGCAGCGGGAGCGGAATCTATCGATGATTTTTATCGCACATGATCTTCCGATGGTGCGGTACATTGCGGATCGAATTGCAGTGATGTATCTGGGAAGAATCGTCGAACTGGGCGATTCCGAGGAGTTGTGCGGAAATCCGTTGCATCCTTATACGCAGGCACTGATATCCGCTGTTCCGGATCCGAAGGCGGTTCATAAAGAGACGATAATTTTGGAAGGAGAAATTCCAAGCCCGACAGAATCTTATGCCGGTTGCACTTTTGCGGATCGATGCCCGATGGCCACAGAATTCTGCAGGACAAAAATCCCGAAGTTAGAGGAAATGAGAACAGGTCACTTTGTGGCCTGCCATCGATGCCGGTAGTGTAAGAAAATCAGAAAAGGAATCAGGCCGGATTCGGGTAGTATCGAAAGGTAGATGAAAATGACATATAATTTTGACGAGGTGATCAATCGCCGAAATACGAATTGCATGAAATGGGATGGGGGAGAACTCCTGGAAAAAATGGGAATAACAGATCGCTTTGATGATGATACCATATCGGCCTTCACGGCGGATATGGACTTTCTGTGTCCTCCGAAGGTCGTGCATGCTGTGGTGGAGACTGCAAAATTCGGAATATATGGTTACCCTTATTTGAAGAAAGACAGCTCCTACTACGATATTGTAGGAAACTGGTTTCAGAAATATAACTGGAATATCCGAAGGGAAGAAATTGTACCCATTCAGGGGACATTAGACGGAATTCAGAAGGCGATCCGGCTTTATACCAACGCAGGGGATGGCGTCGTTATTTTTACGCCGGTGTACGGCGTTTTCCAGATGGTAATCGAGAGTGCTGAACGTAAAGTCGTACGCTGTCGTTTGCTATACGGAGATGACGGGAGAACATCCATTGATTTTGACCGATTTGAAACGCTGGCAAAAGATTCCTCCAATCGAGCAGTGCTCTTCTGTAATCCGCAGAATCCTTCCGGAGTCATCTGGACGGAAGAGGAATTGCGGCATGTGGCGGAAATCTGCCGAAAATACAATTTGCTGCTGATTTCGGATGAAGTGCACTGCGATTTGACGCGAATGGAATACACGTACACGCCCATGGCTCTTTGCGTCGATGGATACGAGAAGTTCCTTGCGTTCACGGCACCGAACAAAACCTTCAACATCGCAGGATTTCAGGTGTGCAACGTTATAATCCCGGATGAGAAAGTCCGGGAGCAGTTTGCTGCACTATATGCGTTTCACTCGCCATCTCAATTCGGTATTGCCGCTACCATGGCAGCTTACGGTGAGAGTGAGGACTGGCTGATGGAACTTCGAAAGTATATCGATGGGAATATCGATTGGGCACTTCAGTTCATGAAAGAGAAAATGCCGCGTGCGAAGTGCTTTCGCCCGGAGGCGACTTACTGTCTGTGGATGAATTTCGAGAAATATGGATACAAGGAAGAGGAACTCTATCATCGAATCATGACGCAGGCGAATGTGGCGTTGGAGGCGGGGTGTGCGTTCGATCCGGACGGAGGACAGCAGTACATGAGAATTTGTATGCCGTCTGCGAGAAGTGAGATTCAGACAGCATTTGAACGCATTGCGGAGGCGCTTGCATAAAGCCCTCTGTCGGGATTCATGAATGAAGTAAAACGGGGGCATCAGAATTCGGATGGCGAATCAAAATGGTCGTGACGGATTGATGCCGTTTGGCAATGCGTTACTTCGCATCGATAAAACAATCGGAAGCTTTTATGGTGATGAATGAACGAAAAATTGGGAATGAGAAATGGACGGTTATCAGATGAAAGAATATTTCTACATGAAGGATCTAATGGATTACCTCAAAATCACTCGGGATGCCATCAAGTATTACGAGCAAAAGGGGCTTATCACTTCATGCAGGGATCGGAACGGATATCGAAAATTCAACCAGGTGACATTTCAGAAATTGGAAAGAATTTGCACCATGCGAACGCTGGGCTTTTCATTGGACGAAATCAAACTTAGCCTTTCCAAGGGAAGGATGTCTGAAAACGGAGAAGCCGCGTTCGATGCCAGGTTGAATGAAATCGAGGAGCAGCGTCAATTACTGGAAACCCGCAAGAAACTGCTGCTCCGCAACCGGGAATTCTCAAAGAGCTTCGATGAATACTATCAGAATTGTCATCTCTACGACAGTTTTTTCGTTTGCATTGCCTCGTCGAATCGGGAGAAATGTCGGCAGGCCACACTATGGCGACGAGAACTTAGCGTATACGTCATGGATGAATCCGGAGAAATCAAGGCAGAAGAAGAGTTCAGCAGAGTTATTCTGGATGACGCGGTTGTCGATAACCTGGTATGCGATAAGTGTTGCCACGGGAGGAACGGGCTGATTCAGAGCCGCGCAATCCGTCTTGTTATCAAACAATCGGAAAGCGACAATCTTGCGAATTATATTCGAGACATGTATCGATGGAGTGCTTGCCACGGGTATCAGACAGGTAACAAGGTATACGCGCAGTATGCGTTCTATTATGAACAGGAGGACGGCGAACAGAAAGAAGAAGGCATTGCCGTTGATCTGTACCTGCCGGTAAATGACGCACACTATGATTCGAATCGGAACTCTATCGGCGAGGTATTCAATGATTCGACTATGGATTCAAACAAGGAGGAGAAAGCTTGAGCAAGTGTAAGAAATACACCGTAGATGAAATCATTCATTATCTGCGAGAAACCGATCCAACACCGGAAATGAAGAAAGATTTCACCGGATGTGGCTTTGGATGCATCGCTGCAATCCCGCGTGGAATGAATGGTTTTTCCTACAATTCCCTCTTAATTCCAGAATCCATTCACGTCATCGTTTCCCCCGTAGGGTGTGGCAGGCACACGGATTTTGAAATGATGACACAAGGTGAATACGCCAAAAATATATATCATGTACATCTGACGGAGACCGACATTATTGCGGGTACCGCGGTGAACAAGGTGAAGAATCAGGTGTTGAGCCTGGTCGAAAGCCTGGAAATTAGGCCGAAAGCAGTCACGCTTCTCATCACATGTGTGGATGCTCTCCTGCATACCGATTATTCCCCCGTAGGGGAAGCGCTGGAAAAAAGATACGGAATCCGTTTCGCGGTTACGAAGATGTTTGCCTTCCTGAATCGAAGTAAAGTGACACACTTGATGCTGCAGCAGCAATCGGTGTACAGCTTGCTGCGGTTTTCCGGCCATCGGAACGAACGCAGAATCAATATGATTGGTAATACTGCACCGTTCTCCATTCAGTCGGATTTCATTAAAGTGTTGGAGAAAGCCGGATTTGAGGTTCGAGAAATTCGAGATTGCAAGACATTCTGCGAATATGAGGAAATGGGGGATGCCAGGCTGAATGTAGTTTTGAATCCGAATACCATATACGCTGCAGAGGATTTGAAGTCTCGCCTCGGAATTCCTTATGTGGAGTTCATCGAATGCATGGATCCGGAACAAATTCGTGTAAACTACGAGAACCTGGAACGGGAACTGGGGTGTAAGCTGGAATATGAACCCTATTACCGTCATGCTTGTGAGCATGCTGATCATTTCCGCAATCTAATTCAGGATAAAACTTTCGCGATAGGAAACGGATTCGATTACAATGCTGTCAAATGTGCCGCGGAGTTTGCAGAACTGGGCGGACAGATTAAATATGTCCTGATTTCATCCGTGGATACATGTGATCTTCCGTATTACGAGCGCCTCAGAGCGCAGCAAAGCAACGCGGTATTCTACTTAACCGATGATTACGGATTTGAACACTTCCGAGAGGAAGATTGCCAGGCGGATGTTGCGGTTGGGGTCTTGGCGCTGTTCTTACTGGGCATTTTTGGTCCTGTGCATCTGATGGTCGGAGAAGAGCCTTTTGATTTCGAAACATTTGAACAGACACTGGATCAGATGACCGGAATCCTTCAAGGTGGTGGATTCCGACCAGAGGGGAAAGCCGAGAGCAGCATCTATGATTGTGACTGGGGATGTTATCGGGAACGAAAATGATTGCCTGAAACCTTTCAAAATGGTCGTTTAAGCGGAATTCAAAATCTCCCGGCAATATCTTGTGTCCGAGATTTACAAAGACAACCGAAATGACGCGGAGAATAGGTTTGTTTGAAAGCGTACAGAATAAAAAAAGAAATTCGAGAGCAAAGGGTAAACAGAATATGAAAAACATCTACAACCGATTACCTTCCTTTTCACCGGATTACTGTGGTGCCTCCGGCGTATTCTATGAGATGGACGGATTAACAATCATGTGTGATCCCGGGGCTTGCACGGGAACAATACTTGCTTATGATGAACCGCGCTTGGACCTTTCCAGAAGTTTACATAGTGTGCAGATTGGAGAGAAACAGGCTGTTTTCGGAATCGATCAGGAGTTACTCGAAAAGGCTGGCAAAGTATTGGAGGAACACGACAGAACGTGTGTGGTGCTGCTCGGTACACCTATTGCAGCGACATTGGCCGTGGATTACAAAGGCTTGGCCGGCGAGTTGTCGCGAAAGTACGGAATCCCGGGATTTGGCATCACAACAAGCAGTATTGACACTTATGACGTAGGGGAACAGAAATCTTTCGATGCCTTGGCGGAGTATGCAGCTGGTACAAGCGTTTCTGATCCAATGAGGAAAGCAGAATCTCTGCACAACGCAGAGCATGAGATATCGGAACCCGAATTCAAGGTCAATGTAATTGGCGCAACGCCTCTTAACATGTGGGATGTCAACAAAGTGAACGATGCAATCGACCTGCTGAAAGAATGTGGCGCATCTTACGTATCTGTCTGGGGGCGAAATGCCGGTATCTCGGAGATAGGCAAGTCAGGGGATGCAGGGATCAATATTGTGGTTTCCGCGTCCGGGCTTTCCGCTGCGAGAAAACTCAGGCGTAAATTCGGGACGCCTTATATTGTTGGTTTTCCAATCGGAAAGATGGCGGAAGCAGCTTGGCGTGATACAATCCCGCGATTCCTCTCCGGCTCGGTTGGATCGTCCGGAGACTCTTTTGATTCTGCACCCGGCGAAGATATTTTTAACCGCTCCCCGCGTGCGTTAATTGTGGGCGAACAGGTGTCGGCTGGCGCGATCCGAGATTGTCTGAGAAACGAATTCGGATATGAGGAAGTTCAGGTTGCGTCTTTCTTTATGATGGATGCAGAACTGATGGAACCGGGCGACCGTCATCTCAATGACGAGGACGATTTTGTAACCATGACCACGGAAAACGGAAGGTATGATCTTGTGATCTGCGACCCACTGATGTATCCATTGATTCCATACCGTCCGTCCAAAACAATGCCTTGGCCTCATATCGCGGTTTCCGGGCGAATTTACACAAGTCGCTGTGCAAACATATTTGGAGCCAAGGGAAGCAAATATATCGAAGAACAGATAGGAAGATAGTAATAGGGAGAGACGATGCGAAAAATTGCGATTTACGGAAAGGGAGGAATCGGCAAATCCACCACCACCGGCAATCTGGCCGCGGCTTTTGCCATGCTCGGTAAGAAGGTGATCCAGATTGGATGCGACCCCAAAGCGGATTCCACCATCAATTTGTTGAAAGGAGAACCGGTGATGCCGGTTATGAATTATTTGCGTGAAACGGGGGAAGAACCGGAGACGCTGGATGAAATTGCCCGCGTGGGATATGGCGGCGTCTTGTGTATCGAGACCGGTGGACCGACCCCGGGAATCGGATGCGCGGGAAGGGGAATTGTCGCCACTTTCGACATCCTGGAGCGGCTGCATTTGTACGAGAAGTATAATCCGGATATTGTCCTGTATGATGTCCTAGGCGATGTGGTTTGCGGCGGCTTTGCGGCACCGATAAGAGAAGGTTATGCGGAGGACATTCTGATTGTAACTTCCGGAGAGAAAATGTCGCTGTATGCAGCGAAGAACATTCACACCGCTGTAGAGCAGTTTAAAGACCGTGGGTATGCATCTGTTCGCGGCATCATTCTGAATCGCCGAAACGTCGAGAATGAAGAAGCGAAGGTTTTGGAATTTGCGAAGGCGAATCAGCTAAAAATAATTTCGGATATTCCAAGAAGTCCGGAAATCATATATTATGAGGACCTTGGAATGACGGTTATGGAGGGTAATCCGGAAGCGGAGGTCAGTAAATGCTATATGAAACTCGCAAGGAACCTCTTGGAGGAAAGCTGCTGATGGGGAAAGGTGTGGAACAATGTGCGTGGGAATTGTAGGAACCATTATTAAAATGAATCATTACTCTGCAACAATTGATATGCATGGCGTTCGCAGAGATGTGTCTGTTGATTTACTCGAAAACCCGATCCCGGGAGACCAGGTCATGATTCATGCCGGAGTGGCAATCGCAAAGTTGCAGGAGACGGAAGAAACGACCTCTAAGGTCCATCTTTGAAGAAAGTTAGCGTGACAGATTACGGAACATAATTTTTTCGAAAAATCTCAAAAAAGTGCTTGACTTCATATGGAGCGGGATGTAAAATAATTAAGCTGTTCGGTTGAGAACAGCGAGAACCTTGAAAACTTCATAGTGTAGAACCGGTCAAGAACGAGACACATCATGTAGTGATGGAGATCTTGTTCAAGATCAGTATAAGAGACAAACGATGTACACAAGC
>CAVKJB010000023.1:0-33029 GCA_963656785.1 Acutalibacteraceae bacterium
AAGTTGCCATGCGAGCGCTGGAAGTTAATGGCCGTTTTATCCGTGGTTTTTGTATTCCGGATTTCGCCTCCAAGGCCACGGAAGTTGAGCCGGAAAACCACACGATGAACGGCATCGATATTTCCGGCCATCAGTACGGAATCGATTTGTCGAAGATTCCGTGCGATTTTGCGATCTGCAAGGCCACTGGCGGAAATGGTTTTGTGAGTCCCGATTTCAAGCGCCAGATCGAGCAGGCGCTGTCTCTGGGCAAGTGCGCCGGTGCGTATCATTTCGCTCAGGATCGCGGTTACACCGACGGTACGCCGGAACAGGAGGCGCAGCATTTTCTGGATGTTGTCAAACCCTACATTGGGAAGATCGTGCTTGCTCTCGACTGGGAAGCCGATGCGGTAAGTCTCGGCGCCGAGTGGGCAAAGCGTTGGCTGGATTACGTTTATGAGAAGACTGGCGTTCGCGCCATGATCTACATGAGCAAGAGCCCTGCGAGCGCCAGCGAGTGGGCCGAAGTCGCCAAAAATCATCCGCTTTGGATGGCGCAGTACGCCGTCTCCACGGACCCTAACTATAAGCCCGGCTATACTCCAGTGAATGGATATCTCAGTGATCCTCCCGGAGCGAAGGACTGCGGCCAGTGGGGCGAGAACATCACGATCCGCCAGTACACCTCTATGGGCTTCCTGGAGGGGTGGAAAGATCGGCTTGATCTGAATCTTGCTTATATTGACAGCGCGGCATGGAGCAAGCTTTGCCAGAAAGCAGAAGAGGCCCCGGATAAGCTGACTCTGGATGAGCTGGCGTGGCAGGTGCGCCACGGTATGTGGGGGAATGGCTCAGAACGTCGCCGTCGACTGACGCAAGCGGGTTATGACTACATCGCGGTTCAGACTCGTGTCAATGAGATGATTTCGAAGAAGGAAACCAGCGGCGAACCGACGGTGCCCCCGACTTCTGCAGAGCTTACGGCTGCCGAGATCGAGGCACTGGCTCTGGCGACCATCCGCGGCGATTTCGGCAATGGTACGACTCGCCGAGCGAATCTCGGGGCGAAATATGACATTGTCATGACTCGCGTAAACGCGATCTATGCAGAACACAAGAAGTAAGGAGCGAATATTGCAGAATGCTACCTGATTTCGAAATGATCGTTCGACGATTCGAGGAACGCCCGAACCTTACCATTATTCCGGTAAGCGACGTGCACCTCGGGGCGGCCGAACATATGGAAAAAGAGTGGGCTGCATTTTGTGATATGGTTCTTTCTAATAGGGATATTTACCTTATTTTAGCCGGAGATCTTATTAACAATGCTACTCGGAACAGTGTTTCCAATGTGTTTGAGGAGACGCTACGTCCGAGAGAACAGAAAAAGATGATGGTGGAGATGCTGTCCCCGATTCGTGATCGTATTTTATGCTGCGTCAGCGGAAATCACGAGCGGCGAAGTTTGAAAGATGCAGACGATGATCCCTGTTATGACATTATGTGCAAGCTGGATATCGAAGAGTTGTATCGGGAAAACATCGCCTTTTTAAAGATTCAAATGGGGAGACCCAGGGGAAAAGGGACTGCGAATCCTACGTACACGTTCGTCGTGACACACGGCGCCGGCGGCGGAATTTATACCGGTGCTGCGGTCAACCGCAATGAACGATTTGGTTATGTGGTCGACGGGATGGACTGTTTGGTTGTGGGACATTCCCATAAGCCGACGGTTACCCAGCCCGGAAAGATCAAGATCAACCATCAGCAGAATAAGGTGCAGGTGACGACTTTCAAAGTTGTTACGGCTACCAGTTGGCTGACGTTCGGCGGATACGCAGCGCAGAAGATGCTGCTGCCGTCCAGTCATGCTGTCCAGACGATCATGTTAAATGGAAAAAAGAAAGAGATCAATATTACAATGTAGCAATTCATGGGGTTAAGACATTTAACCCCTTTGAACGACGTTCGAAATCTGATGGGGGAAGCAGACTCGTCTTTTCCATCTCCTTTCAGACGAATCTGTATCAGATCGCCTCGGACGTCCTTCAAGGGGGTTAATTTTCTGCCTAAGGAGGTTAACATAATATGGGTAAGAATTATTACTCTATGTATGACAAGGAAAAGAAGCAGGAAGAAGCGGTGGAAAAACCCACGGTCGAGAAGAAACCTGCTGCTAAGCGGGAGAATACTGTGCGAGAAGAGAAGCAAACCGTGGGGAAAAAGGCGCAGGTTGTCGATTGTGTTTGTCTCAATATCCGTGCGACGCCGGATATGCAGGCTAAGATCCTGTCTACCGCGAATGCCGGGATGGAGATTGTGGTCGATGAGAAGTCTTCGAATGAGATTTGGTGCAGCGTGAAGCTGCCGAACGGCCAGAAGGGCCATGCCATGCGGAAGTTTCTGAAGATTCTGTAATCGGAGGAAATTCAAAATGGAATACGAATTTTGTCATTCCGGCATTAAGGGAATGAAATGGGGCATTCGGCGGTATCAGAATCCCGATGGATCTTTAACCGCTGCCGGTCGAGCACATTACGGTGTCGGTAAAGAGCGTGGAAAGATCACGTCAAAAGATCAAAAACATGCCATGGCTAAGGCGAAGCGAGTAGAAGCCCGGCAAGCACGAAAGGCTGCACGCATTGCGGAGAAAAATGCGCGCAAAGAAGCAGAGCGCAAGCGTGAGAAAGACGCTAAAGAATTGCAGCGGTACGAAGAACTGCGTCGCAAGCCGGCCAGTAAGCTTACCGCGGCGGAAATGCAAGAGTTGACGGCCAGACTCGCGGCCGAAAAACAGTATAAAGATCTTCTTCGTGCTACTGAGGAGCCGAAACTCTTTGACGGAAAAAAGTTTGTGGTAGATGTCCTCCAAGATAGCGGAAAGAAAATTCTTAGTGGCGTTCTTACTTATGGAGCAGGAAAAGCCGTCAACTCACTTCTTGGTGAAGAGGTCTTTAAGGTTGGCAACAGTAATTCCAAGAAGCAAAAGACAGACCAAGATGAAAAAGAGGCCAAAGAGGAGAAACCCAAAGCGGAAAAGAAGCCGAAAGAAGAGAAACAGCCAAAAGCAGAAAAGAAGCCGAAAGAGGAAAAACCCAAATGGGAACTGGTTTCCGAACCGCAAACCCAGAAAGCAAATAATTACGAACGCGCACCCAGCGAGCCCATTGATGTCGAATGGGAAGAGGTTTTTGACAGCCGAAATGTTCCTTCCAGTGGGGCGAACACAGTTAACAGAATCTTGCTTACTTCCGGTTCAACACCGCTCTTAATGCTTCCAGAGCCTCGCAAGCGATCTTGAGGTGATGCTATGTTATCTAACACGGCCACGCCGATATACTACGGCCGTTTTAGAGAGGCCGTAATTCGAGGTGAAATCCCGGTCTGTAAAGAGATCTCGATGGAGATGAATCGTATCGACGAACTTATTGCAAACCCCGGGATTTATTATGATGACGAAGCCATTAATGGATTTGTGTCATTCTGCGAAAATGAGCTGACATTGACGGATGGTTCACCTCTGCATCTTCTGGATAGTTTTAAATTGTGGGCGGAACAGATCTTCGGTTGGTATTACTTCGTCGAACGGAGTATTTATGAACCAGATCCAAGTGGGCATGGCGGACAGTATGTCCGGAAGCGTATCAAGAAACGATTGATCACCAAACAATATCTGATCGTTGCCCGAGGGGCAGCCAAGTCCATGTACGCCTCCTGCATCCAGAATTATGGTCTGAACATTGACACATCAACGACACATCAGGTCACGACCGCGCCGACGATGGCGCAGGCGGAAGAGGTCATGTCGCCAATTCGTACTGCCATCACCCGAGCAAGAGGACCGTATTTCCAGTTCCTTACAGAAGGAAGCATGCAGAATACGACCGGTAATAAGGCCAATCGCGTAAAGCTCGCTTCAACAAAGAAGGGGATCCAAAATTTCCTTACCGGTTCGCTTCTTGAGGTTCGCCCCATGTCAATCGATAAATTGCAGGGTCTTCGTGTGAAGTATGCAACCGTGGACGAATGGCTATCCGGCGATATCCGTGAAGATGTTATCGGCACATTGGAGCAGGGTGCGGCAAAAGAGCAAAGTGGTGGATCTAATGACGATTACTTAATTGTCGCCATCAGTTCAGAAGGTACTGTCCGTAACGGCGCTGGCGATACAATCAAAATGGAATTGATGGACATCCTTCGCGGTGATTATGTTAACCCACATGTGTCCATTTGGTATTACAAACTTGATTCCGTGGACGAAGTTGCTCGTCCGGAGATGTGGGTCAAGGCTAACCCGAATATCGGCAAGACGGTTTCTTATGAAACGTATCAGCTCGATGTAGAGCGTGCGGAAAAAGCGCCCGCAGCGAGGAATGACATTCTGGCAAAGCGTTTTGGCATCCCGATGGAGGGCTATACGTATTACTTCACCTATGAAGAAACGGTTCCTTTTGAGAAGCGGGAATATTGGCAAATGCCGTGCAGTATGGGGATCGACCTTTCGCAAGGCGATGACTTCTGCGCATTCACGTTTATGTTTCCACTGGGGAATGGATGCTTCGGCATCAAAACCCGAAATTACATCAGTTCCCTTACATTGATGAAGCTTTCCGCAGCTATGCGAGTCAAATATGACGAGTTTATCCAAGAAGGAAGCCTGATTGTTCTGAATGGAAACATTCTTGATCTGAATGACGTATACGATGACTTAGATCAGTACATTCTTGATCAGAACTATGATGTTCGCTGTGTGGGATATGACCCATATAACGCCAAAGATTTCATTGAGCGTTGGACTCGTGAGAACGGACCTTTTGGTGTCGTAAAAGTCATTCAGGGCGCTAAGACCGAATCTGTTCCTTTGGGCGAGTTGAAGAAGCTTTCGGAAGAACGAATGCTTCGGTTTGATGAAGCACTTATGTCGTTCTCTATGGGTAACTGCATCACGATCCAGGATACTAATGGAAACCGGAAACTTTTAAAACGTCGTCGTGAAGAGAAAATTGATGCTGTGGCGGCTATGATGGATGCCTTCATTGCATATAAATCTAACCACGACGCATTCGAATAATCATTTCTCCGGAAAGGAGGAAAACAATTCAAAATGGATGAATCCATTGGTTCCAGACTCAAACGGGCCTGGAATATTTTTATGAATCGAGACCCCACGGATTATTCGTACCAGAATCTTGGAAGTGCTTATTCCTATCGTCCGGATCGAGTATTTCTTAGCCGCGGTAATGAGCGAACAATCACCAACGCAATATATAACAAAATTGCTGTTGACGTTGCATCTCATCCGGTTATGCATATCCGATTGGATGACCAGGATCGGTATAAAGAAACCGTAGATTCCAAATTAAATAATTGTCTAACTCTGGAAGCCAATATTGATCAGACTTCCAGAGCTTTTTTTCAGGATGCCGTCCTCTCTATGTTCGATGAGGGCGTTGTGGCCCTTGTCCCGGTCGAGACTTTGTATAACCCCAATAAAGTCGGGTCATACGAAATCTTATCCCTTCGGACCGGAAAAATTGTGGAGTGGTATCCGAAGTATGTCCGAGTGGAAGTTTATAACGAGGAAACTGGACAGAAGGAGCAAATCGTTGTCCCCAAAAAGATGACAGCGATTATCGAAAACCCTTTCTACTCCGTTATGAATGCTCCGAACTCGACGATGCAGCGACTTGTCCGAAAGCTGAATCTTCTGGATGCCATCGATGAACAAAGCGGTTCCGGGAAGCTTGATCTCATTATCCAGTTGCCGTACATCATCAAGTCCGATGCCCGGCGACAGCAGGCTGAACAGCGGCGGAAGGATATTGAGCAGCAATTGGCCGGATCAAAGTACGGTATTGCCTATACAGATGGCACAGAGCATATTACGCAGCTCAATCGTGCAGTAGATAACAATCTGATGAAGCAGATCGAATACCTGACGAGCATGCTATACAGCCAGTTGGGAATAACGCAAGCGATATTGGATGGTACAGCCGATGAGCAGGCAATGCTGAATTATACCAACCGTATCATTGAGCCGATTTTGGCCGCAATGGTGGATGAAATGAATCGAAAATTTCTTACCAAAACGGCCAGATCCCAGAAGCAGGCGATCAAGTACTTTACAGATCCGTTCCGGCTTGTTCCGATCAACAATCTCGCCGAAATCGCTGACAAGTTTACTCGTAACGAGATTATGACTTCGAATGAGATCCGACAGATCACCGGTATGAAGCCGTCGAAGGACCCGAAGGCAGACCAGCTTCGGAACAGTAACCTGAGTGCTCCTAAAGAGCAAGAAACGATCGATGTAATCAAAGAACCCAAGGAGGAAAATCAAAATGGATAAAACTTATGATTTTGCTGGTTGGGCAACCCGAAATAACGTTCGCTGCGCTGATGGCCGAACGATTATGCAGAACGCGTTTAAGGAGAATGACGGCCAGAAAGTGCCGCTCGTTTGGAACCATCGTCATGATGATCCCTATACGGTGCTTGGTCATGCGCTTCTCGAGAACCGTGATGAGGGTGTCTATGCCTACTGCAAATTCAATAACACGGAATCCGGTCAGAATGCAAAGGAGCTCGTGCAGCATGGGGACATTACGTCTCTTTCCATTTATGCAAATCGACTGCAGCAGGACGGCGGGAATGTTGTCCACGGTGTGATCCGGGAAGTGAGTCTTGTGCTCGCCGGTGCGAATCCGAAGGCCGTGATCGCCAATGTTATCCAGCATGGTGAGGAACTGAATGATGAGGCGCAGATTTACTTTGACGAGCCTCTGGTTTTGGAGCATGCCGACGAGGATAAGAAGGAGGAAAAGAAACCCGTGGCGGACGAAGCAAAAAAGGAAGAGAAGACGGAAGATACGGAAACCGTGGAGGACGTTTTCAATACGATGGATGACAAGCAGAAAAAGGTTGTCTATTACCTGGTCGCCCAGGCTAAAGGCGAGAAATCTGACAAGAAAGAATCTGAGGAGGATAATTCTGTGAAGCATAATGTTTTTGACCGTGAAGATGAGAAGCAGGAGAACGTGATCTCTCATGACGACCTGCAGGAAGTTCTGAAGGACGCCAAGCGCTGCGGCAGCCTGCGTGACAGCGCGATCCAGCATGGTATGGAGGACCTGCAGTACATGGCGCATGCCGATTACGGCGTGGATCCTGTGGACTACCTGTACCCGGATGCCCGCAATGTGACTGCGACCCCGCAGATGATCCAGCGCGATACCGCCTGGGTTGGTAAGGTCATGCAGGGCGTTCATCACACCCCGTTCTCCCGTGTGAAGAGTCTTTTCGCCAACATCACTGCTGACGAGGCTCGTGCGCGTGGTTATACGAAAGGCAATCGCAAGCTGGAGGAAGTCATTACCCTTCTGAAGCGTACTACGACTCCGGCTACGGTGTATAAGAAGCAGAAGATGGATCGCGACGATATCAATGATATCACCGATTTCAACGTCGTTGCGTGGCTCAAGGGTGAGATGCGCGGCATGCTGGAAGAGGAAATCGCGCGTGCGATCCTTGTCGGTGACGGCCGCTCTCCTTCCAGCGACGACAAGATCAATGAGATGAACATCCGCCCGATCTGGACCGATGACGACCTCTACACGATCAAGGCTGCCGTGACCCCGGCGCAGAATGCTACCGCGGAAGATACGGCGAAGCTCATGATCAAGCAGATCATCAAGTCTCGTAAGGATTACAAGGGCTCCGGCAATCCTACGTTCTACACCACCGAAGATGTGCTGACCGACATGCTTCTTATTCAGGACACCACCGGCCGTGACATCTATGACACCGAAGAGAAGCTGCGCACCAAGCTGCGCGTCAAGGAGATCGTGACCGTTCCGGTTATGGAAGGTCTGACTCGCACTGATGGCGACAGCAAGACTCGTAAGCTGGCCGGCATCATTGTCAACCTGAACGATTACAACGTCGGCGCGGATAAGGGCGGCGCGATCAACATGTTCGATGACTTTGACATCGATTACAACCAGGAGAAGTACCTGATCGAGACTCGCTGCTCCGGCGCCATGATCAAACCCTATTCCGCGATTGCTGTCGAAGTCGTGGAATCTGCGGGCTAATTGCCAGTAAGGAGGAATTATAAATTATGACTAATAATGAGATCGTGCTGCGTAAGTCAACGCCTGCGATTGTTTCCCCGGAAAATCGTCCGGAAGGGATTGATTTCGAAAAGATTTGGAATCGTGCGAAGGACAAAGATGTAGCCGTAGTGATCATGTATGATAACGATGGTATCCTTTGCATCGATGCGATGAATCACGCCCTCTCCGCTGACGAAGTCATTGATTGCTGCGAGCAGGGATGCATTATTGTCAGCAACACAATTAACAAGTATCGCCCTGTCTATTGGACTCTTGATTCCGGTGCCGCCAAGGTCCTCTGTATCGACAATTCCGGAACTTCCGGAGCGCCTGCTGCTCAAGTCTTCACTTCCTACATGGAGAACGACGTCTAATTCAAAATGGCGAAATTTTACGGAAAAATCGGCTATGCTGTCACGACTGAAACAGAGCCAGGGGTGTGGGTAGAGCAGATCACGGAACGCCAATATTACGGCGACGTGGTTCGTAATGTTCGTAAACTCCAGGCTTCGGATCAGGTGAACGACGATATTAACATATCGAATGAGATCAGCATAGTCGCTGATCCGTTTGCCTATCAGAATTTTCATTCGATGCGGTATGTCGAATATATGGGTACGAGATGGAAGGTGCACAGCATCGAGGTTTCGTACCCTCGTTTAATTTTAAGTGTCGGGGGTGTTTACAATGGGTAAACGAGTTGACCTCCACATGAAACTGAAACAAATCATGGCCGCTGTTCTGGGACGGGATCCCGGCAGCGACCATGTTTATTTTCAGCCGCCGGAGAATATCCGTTTAAAGTATCCGGCAATCATTTATTCCCGCAACAATATGCCAAGAATCCATGCGGACAATTCTGTTTATGGAATGGGCGTTGAATACAGTGTGATCGTGATCGATCCCAATCCGGAAAGCCTTTTACTCAAGCCCATTGCAAGTATTCCGACGTGCCGATTCGACCGGCATTATGTTGCAGATAATCTGAACCATGATGTGTTCACAATTCATTATTAAAAGGAGGATTTTACTTCATGAGTAGAATCGTTTGGGACCAGTCTGGTGAAAGACTGTACGAAACCGGTGTAGACCATGGTGTTCTGTTCCCGGTTGAAAATAACGTGTACGGCGCCGGTGTTGCCTGGAATGGCCTGACGCAGGTTACGGAGTCTCCTTCCGGTGCGGAAGCTACGGCTCTTTATGCCGATAACATCAAGTATCTGAGCCTTATGTCGGCCGAGGACTTCGGCGCGACGGTCGAGGCGTACACCTATCCGGATGAGTTCGCCGAGTGTGATGGTTCCGCTGCCGTCTCTAAGGGCGTTATGATCGGCCAGCAGGATCGTAAGGCGTTTGGTCTTGCGTACCGTACCAAGGTCGGCAACGATCAGAACGATAATCTGGGCTACAAGATCCATCTGATCTATGGCGCCAAGGCGTCTCCGTCCGAGCGCAGCTATTCCACGGTCAATGACTCCCCCGAGGCGATCACGTTCTCTTGGGAGCTCACTACGACTCCGATCAACGTTACCGGTCGCAAACCGACCGCGCTGCTCACGATCGACAGCACGAAGGTTGCGGCTGGGACGCTGAAGCAGTTCGAGGATATCCTTTACGGTATTGATGCGCCGGAATTTTCGGCGACCAAGACGTACGCTATCGGCGATCATGTGACACATGAATCCAAGACGTATAAGTGCACGACCGCGGTTACGGTGGCTGCCGCTTGGGACGCGAACAATTGGACCGAGGTTGTGGATGCCGGTCCGCGTCTTCCGCTGCCTGACGAAATCATCGCCCTTTTCGGGACCGAGGGCTGAGATAAAAACATATAAGAGGGTAGGCTAAAACTGCCCTCTTTTTATTTTTGAAAGGAGCAAAATAACACATGTTTAAAAAGACTATCACCTATACGGATTACGATGGAAATCAGCGTACGGAGGAGTTCCGTTTCAACCTTTCTAAGGCTGAATATCTCATGTTCGAGAATTCCGTGATCGGCGGCATGAGTAAAGAAATTGAGCAGGCCATGGCTATGCAGAATGGGCCGCGCATTCTTGAGATTTTCAAGGATCTGGTGGATCGTTCTTATGGCGTAAAGTCGTCTGATGGTCGCCGTTTCATCAAATCTCCTGAACTTCTTCAGGAATTCCGCGAAACAGAGGCGTACGTTAATTTCTTTATGGAGCTCGTTACGGACCTCGAAGCTGGCAAGGCATTCCTCCGAGAGGTTTCCCCGGCGGAACTGGTTGCTGAGCTTGACAAGAAGCAATAATGTTGACAATTACAGTTCCAGAACAGGAATTGTTTAACGAGAGGACGGAGGAATTTCTGACAATTCCTTCGTCTACTCTTGTTTTAGAGCATTCCCTTGTATCCATTTCAAAATGGGAATCCAAATGGAAAAAACCGTTTTTCGGAAAGCAAGAGAAAACGCCGGAAGAAGTAACAGATTACATCCGGTGCATGTGTATAACAAAGAATGTTTCGCCGGATGTATTTCATTATCTTGGTGAAGAGAATCTTCTGAAGATTCAAGCATACATTTCAGACCCTATGACCGCAACTACTTTTTCGAATTCGGAAAAAGGGTCACGTCGGCAACGGATTATCACGTCTGAATTAATTTATTACTGGATGATCAGTGACGGCATCCCGATGGATTGCGAGAAGTGGCATATTAATCGGCTATTGACCCTCATCCATGTTTTTGATGCAGAAGGAAATGCGTCAAAAAATAAGATGTCGAAGAAAGACATCTATAGTCAAAATGCAGCACTGAATGCTGCTCGGCGAGCAAAAAGTAAATCCAGAGGATAATGGAAGGGGTGAGAAGATGATAACCATGCGGTCAAAGGGAAATTTTTCCCGATCAAGGAAATTATTGAAAAAGATGTCGCAAACAACTATCGAGAAATCATTGGCTGCGTATGGCGAACGAGGTGTCACACTTCTATCATCTGCCACCCCGGTCCGTTCGGGCATAACAGCGAATTCCTGGAGTTATGAAATCGAAAACAGTAATGGTTCTGCGAGAATCGTATGGACCAATTCAAATATTGTAGGCGAAAAATATAATTTGGCAGTTCTGATCCAATATGGCCATGGGACTGGAACTGGAGGGTATGTGACCGGGATCGATTACATCAACCCAGCACTACGACCTTTGTTTGAAGAGATGGCCAACAGTATCTGGAAGGAGGTGACTTCTGCGTGAGTACCATTGATAATAGAGTTGTCCAGATGGAGTTCGAAAATAAGAATTTCGAACGAAACGCTAAAGAGTCTATGAAGACTCTGGAAAAATTGGACAAATCTCTGGAATTTAAAAATGGCACGAAGTCGTTCAAGGACGTCGAAGAAGCAGCTAAAGCTTGCGATTTCAAACCGATCATGCAAGCTGTTGACGAAGTAAAAATTAAATTCGATGTCCTCGGCTCCATGGCGAACCGCGTGATGCAACGGATAACGGATTCCGTTATGGACACCGGCAAGAAAATGCTGAAGTCCTTGACGATCGATCCGATAGTGTCCGGTTATTCTAAGTATGAGGAGAAAACGGCTTCTGTCCAGACATTATTGAACTCCACGGGGCTTTCTCTCGGCGAAGTAAACGATTACTTATCCAAGCTCATGTGGTTCTCGGATGAGACCAGCTACAGCTTTACGCAAATGTCTTCCGCATTGGCTACGATGACCTCTGCCGGCGGTGACATCAAAAAGATCGTCCCTATGCTCCAGGGCGTAGCAAATGCCACGGCGTTTGCCGGTAAAGGTGCTCGAGAATTCAGTGGAGCTATCTTTAACTTAAACCAGTCCTATTCGGGCGGATTCCTGAGTTATATGGACTATAACAGCTTGGATAGAACATATAACATGTTCAGTAAGCAGCTGAAACAAGCGTTTATTGACAACGCAAAAGCTCTTGGAAAGCTGGACAAAGAGGGACGGACTGCTTCCGGCACATTGGTTACCTTATCTAATTTCGCCAGCACTCTGAGCGAAAAATGGGCCGATCGTGATGTTATGGAAGCATCATTCGGCTGGTTCAATGAGGTTACCGAGCAAGCATATGCACTGGTAAAGGCTGGCAAATACGCGACTGCCTCTGATGCGTATGAAGCCCTTGCCGGGCAATTTGACGATGTGCAGTATGCAGCTGCTCGGTCCGCGCAGGAAGCGAAATCGTTCACAGAAGCAATTGACTCCGCAAAAGACGCTGTAAGCAGTGGATGGATGCAGACTTTTGAATACCTCTTCGGAAATTACGAACAGTCAAAAGTTCTTTGGACAGATTTAGCGAATAGTCTTTATGACTTGTTTGCAGAACCGGGCAATCAGCGAAATTCTGTTCTTAAGGAAGCTCTCACAGACACGTGGGGCCAATTTAAAGAATCGATTACGGATACCGGGGTTGAATGGGAAAAGTTTCAGGAACGCCTGATCGAATACGGAAAAGCGCATGGAAAAGTAACAGACGAAGAAATTCAAAATGCTAAATCTTTAGATGATGTTATTAGGTCTGGATGGCTTAACGGAGACATCGTTTCTGAAGTCTTAACCGGATTCACCAAGGGCGTAACGTCTAAATCTGTCGAGCAGCGGTTAGAAGAAGCCAATACGATTGCCAAAGAAATACTGCGGGGGACTTGGGGAAATGCTGACGATCGCAGAAAGCGTTTAACCGAAGCTGGGTATGACGCGGCAGAGGTTCAGCAATATGCTAATATACTCTATGCAAAAGGAAAAATAGCGATCGAAGATCTTGGCAGCGCAGAGGAGCAGTTGACCGAGATCACTGAGGAACAGCGAGAGAAGATCGAAGAAACTGCGCAAGAGATCGAGAAGTTCGATAAACTTATTGCCAGTTTTAAAGACCCATCAGGGCGGGACAAGATGCTTCAGGGCATTAAAAATATCCTTAACGGAATGCTCCCGGTCTTAGACACGTTTAAGCTTGCGTGGGGGGATGTATTCGGCGAAATATCCGCGGAAAATATTACTCAGTTTATCAACCAGTTCTTAAAATTTTCGGAAACATTCAAGATCAGCGATAAGACTCTGCAAGGTCTACGCGATACGTTTGGCGGCATTCTTGCGATCATCAAATTCGTTGCCCGTGCTGCAAAAGGGCTTGTTAAAGCGTTTTCGCCATTCTTTAAGCTGCTGACCAGATTCGCTGGAAAAGTTGTGCAAGTATTCGGAAAGATCGGTTCCGCAGTAAAGGATGCATTAAGCGGATCTGTAATTGAAACGATTTCTAATGCATTTTATCAGATCTTTAATGCAGTTGTGCCGATTTTTGAAAAGATCGGAACCGTTATCCGTATGTTTATAGATGTAGTCCGAGAGCTGCTGCCTGAAACGAACGTCTTTACGAAAGTCGGCGACGCAATACAAACGGCATTCGGCAGCACGGTGCTGGAGTCGATCTTGTCATTTCTTGATCGCATAAAGCGCAGTCTTCTTCGGATTACCAAAGAAGACGTTCGTGGCTGGGTCGAAAAAGTCAGTAAGAAGTTCGAAGATCTAACCAAAAAGATTCGGGTATTATGGCAGACAATTAAGACCAAGCTTTCGCCAATTATTCAGAAATTGCAAGCCATTTTCCAGCCTGTTGTAGACTATATAACCACCACAATTGTCCCGGCAATCAGTGAGTTCGTCACGGAAGTTATTAATTCCGATAGTCCGCTGCAGACTTTGTGGGAAAGAATTAAGGCTTTATTTCGACCCTTTACAAACCTCTGGCAGTCGATTCGTAACCTAACTTCAAAAGTGAATTTTTCAAAATGGGGAGAAGAGGCTGGGTCGACTTTTGAAACGGTCAAAGAAAAGATCGGGGAATTCATCCAATCTGCGAAAGAAAAACTCGGCGACTTCGATCTTTCAAAATTGGTTGCAGTTGGCGCGATTGGCGCAATTGCAGCGGTTATCGTAACATTGAATAAAGCCCTATCCGGCATCACGAATCTCTCGACGAGTGTGAAAACGTTCTTTGATACGCTGGTAACAGCATTGAAACCCAAGAAGGGCGCTGCTTTTGTAAAGAATGTGACAACGATTGTCGGCGCACTTGTGGCGTTAGTGGGTGCGGTATACGTTTTATCCACGATTGCTGATCACGGAACCCTATGGGAAGCAATTGGTGGCATTGGGGCATTGACTGTTGGTCTTGGGCTGCTTACTGCAGCATTGGCGTTACTTGCGAGCAAAGTGTCACTCAAAACTGCGGCAAAAATGGGGAATCTCTCCAAGGGCATGCTAATGGTTGCCGGCGCGATCGGGATCATGAGTCTTTCGTTGTTGCTGATCAGCCGAATTAAAGTCACAAGCTGGAAGCAAGTCGGAATGATCCTGACCATGCTTGCTGGAACAATGGCTGTGCTGATGATCGCACTTATTGCCATCAGCAGATTTGGCAAGTCTATGCCGCTTAAGAGCATTTCCGTTGTCGCGGTTGCCGCATCGATACTGTTGCTCGTCAAAGCATTAGAAAAGATTACTCAGTTACAACTTGAAACCAATACTGGCTTGTTTGATTCGCTTCAGGAAATTCTCATGTCCATGCTGGCGCTTGCACTGATTTCGCGTGCCGCCAGCTTTTCTGGAATGTTGGGAATCGCTGGCGCGATCGGAGCAGTTTATCTGCTCATGGTCGTAATCGATAAATTGAAGTCGTTCGATTTCCGAGGAATGCAAGATAATGTAGCGAGCATCATTGTTGTAATCGGAACTGTTTTAGCACTGTATATGGTGGCGTCCTTGGCAGGATCCTACGCTAACAAATATAGTGCAAAATCGGTCATCGCTATTGCAGCAAGCTTGCTGTTAATTGTCGGAAGTATTTGGCTTCTTGGCAAAGTATTAAGCAACTATTCCAAGTCGATAGATGCCGACAAAGTACAGGAAAGTTTACGCAGTTTTGCAGTCATTTGGCTTGCAGTTATTGGTTTGATTCTTTCTTTGGGGCTGGCGTCCAATATTTCGGGAGGTAATGGCGGATTTGTTAAGATCGGCGTAGGACTGCTGTTAGCTGTCGGTGCGATCGCTTTGCTATCGTTGGTGCTCAAGTCCATAACAAATCTTATTACATCCAACCCCGGCGCTGAAGGAAAGATTTGGGAAGCCGTTGGAATTATTGCGGTGCTTAGTCTGATCGTAGATGGTCTTATGCTTGCAGCAGGCGGGGCGGCTAAGCTCGGCGGTAAGACCGGCATGGTGTATATGCTCGCAGCTCTGGGCATGATTATTACCGTTGTAACGGCGCTCTATGCGCTTCAGTTGGTTCCGACAGATCAGTTACTTAAGACCGCACTTTCGATGGCGATCGTTATGGTCGCAATCGGTGGCGTTATGGTTGCTATGGCCTACGCGGTCAAAATAGCGAATAATAAGGGTAAGGGCTCCGGTAAAGGCATCCTCGCCATGCTCGCGATGATTGTTCCGCTTGTAGTTGTTGCAGGATCTTTATTCATTCTTTCAACACTTCCATGGGCTTCGCTCCTTGTAGCAGCCGCTGCCTTAGGCGGAGTTATGATTCTGTTAGCTGTAGCAGCAAAAATTGCAAGTAAAAGTGTTATGGGCGGTGTAGCACTGCTGGCCATGGCGGTGCCGGTGCTGGCAATTGCCGCCGCATTGACTATATTGGCAGCGATTCCCTGGCAAGATTTATTGAAGGCCGGAATTGCATTGGTAGCGGTTATCACTTTACTGGGGGCAGTTGCCGCTATTCTCGGAAGCCTCGGGCCCATTTCACTTATCGGCGCAGCAGTTATTGCTGCGCTCGGTCTTGCAATGGTCATCGCTGCTGCTGGATTCGCAATTTTTGCAGCGGTATTAGAGCGACTTCAGTCTATTGATTTCGCAGCCATTGGTACGGGCCTTGGTCAGATCGTCGGTCCTTTGGCAATTCTTATGGCCATCGGTATTGGCGGCCTTATTGGCGGCCCTGGTCTTGTGCTGCTTTCAGTCGGCATGCTTGCGCTTGCAGGTGCTATGGCGGTTCTTTCCGGTGCGGCAATCCTCGCAGCAAACGCGCTCCTATTCGCCAAAGGCGCGTGGGACTTCCTTTCTGGCAAAGGAACGGAGTCCTGGCAATTAGCCACGCAGATGCGGAATGAGGCTAAGGCGCTTCAGGAAGAGTCCGATAATATGGAGCAGAAGATCAACGAGTCCACTGAGAAAACGGTTAATGCGGTTGATGATTACGGTGAGCAAACTGCTCAAGCATATGTCGATGCTAATGCAAAAATCGAAGAAGCGCGGGCAAGTGGTCAAAATGGCGAAACCGTTGCCGATCTGCAAACAGAGGTCGCCAATGGCGGCGGAGATGATGTCAGCGAGAACGCCGCGAAATCGATGGGCTTAGATGTTAGCAAAATATTCAACTTTGATAACATTGATATTTCTGGCCTTCTGAGCGGTTTTATGGAGAAAGTTCAAGGCTTCTTGGGAGGCGAAGATGCTCAAGCTGCGTTATCGAACGGGCTCGGGAACTTGTTCGGCGGTTTTGATATCAGTACTATCACGGATAAATTCAATCTGGATGAGCTTGGATCCATACTCAGCCCGAAGATCAGTTCCGAAGGAAATATCACGGCTGTTTCGGAAGGTGTCGCCAATATGTTTGAAGGCGGGACCGAAGCCGCAACAGATGCCGGCACCGAAAGTGGAACTGCTTATGCGACAGCAGTTGCTGAGGAGCTTGCGAGCAGTGAAAACAAACTTGCTGTATCAAAGGCAGGTAAAGATCTGAACACATCGGCTGCAAAAGGCTTTGAACAAGTATCGCCGTCGAGTTCTGGTTCTTATTTTGTCCAGGGCATCAAAACTGGCATTTCGGGAAAAGCATCTAATTTGTATGATTATCTACGTTCTGTTGCTGATAAATGTATCGATATACTCAATATAACATGGTCGGTTCATAGCCCGTCGAAAGAAACAGAATGGAGTGCTACTCAGTTCGTTAACGGTTTAGTTGTCGGCATACGAAATAATAAAAAGTATGCCATTTATGCCATTGATAATTTGGCGACAGAGACATTGTCTGCGTTAAATGGAGTGCTGGATTCTGACAGCGATGGAATGATTCGTCCAGTCCTCGATATGAGCGAAATCTCTGCACAGCTGAACGCGTTCGATGATCCCGAGTGGCGGCCAGTTATCACGCCAGCATTAGATATGTCCGGGGTTAATTCAAGTCTGCGTAATTTAAACGCAATTACTGCGTATCGAGCCCCGCAGACGATTAATTCTTCACCGAACGACGCAGATACCCCAAGTTCACAGAGCGGTTCGATCGTATTCAACCAGTACAACACTTCGCCGAAATCGTTGAGCCGTCTTGAAATTTACCGGCAAACGAAGAATCAACTATCGATGGTGGATAGAGTCGTAAAGAAGGGAGCAACCAGAAACGCATGATAAAGAGCATTCAAGTTACAAGCTTCCGCGGCGAAGATATGCTGATCGAGTTAGCGAATCCTGAGAAATCGGGGTTCGCTATTCTTGATATTACCGGATTAGGCCCCGTAAAAGCAGAGATTAATACAACTGAAAACGGTATCAATGACGGCGCGGTATTTAATTCCGCACATGTCAGCTATCGTAATATTGTCATTTCCATTCGGTTTATCGGTATCGACATCGAAAGTCTTCGGCAGAAATCCTATCGATTTTTCGCCATCAAGCAGAATGTCCGTTTGCTGATCGAAACCGACAACCGAGTGATGAATATCGAAGGCTATGTCGAATCAAATGATCCGACAATATTTTCTCAAACAGAAGGCTGTAAAGTTTCCATCATTTGTCCGTACCCGTACTTTAAAATAGGCGCGGGAGACCCGAATACCACAATATTCAGTGGCCGTGATGCAGCCTTCACATTCCCGTTTTCGAATGAATCATTGACGGAAAAGAAACTTGTATTCGGAAATATACGAGTGGATACTGCCGGCAATGTTCAGTACGACGGAGATGTGGAGATCGGCATTACGATCCGAATTTCGGCTCTTGGTCCAGTGCAAAATATTAAAATCTATAACACTTTGACCAAAGAGAAAATGATATTGAACACCGGAGCAATCGAAACTATTACTGGCACTGCTTTCGGAACAGGCGATGAGATATTTATCTCTACGATCAAAAACAAGAAATCGATTCAGCTTCTTCGAAATGGCGTGTATACCGATATATTCCGGTGTTTGGATCTCTCGTCCGATTGGTTTATGGTTTACAACGGCGATAACGTTTTCTCATACACGGCAGATACCGGTGTAGACAATCTGCAATTTATGATTACAAATGATGTAATTTATGAGGGGATATAATTATGTACTACATTCTGGACACAAATTTTGTTCCCCTCGCGGCCTTTGAAAATTACATGTCGTTTCTTTGGACGGATCGTTATTCCGAAGCTGGGGACTTTGAGATCGAAACGATTCCCGAAGCATCTATTCTGGCGGTATGTCAGCAAGACTACTACATCATGAATACCGAGTCCGAGCATGAAATGATCATTGAGGGACTAAAGATTTCGACGGATGTCGAAGAGGGTCCGAGACTATATGTAACCGGTTCGTCTCTTGAGTCAATTTTAAAGCGCCGGATCGTTTGGTCAAAGACAGTGCTAAATGGGAATCTTCAAAATGGAATAAAAAAGCTCCTGGACGAGAATATTATTTCGCCGTCCGCAGATTCGCGAAAGGTCCCCAATTTCGTTTTTCAGGCATCTACAGATCCAGATATCACAAAATTAGAGTTGTCTCAAGAGTGCGACAAAGACAATCTTTATGATCTCATCGTCGAAATATGTCAAACGAAAAAAATCGGATTCAAAATTATCCGAAACAGCAATAACCAATTTGTGTTTTCGCTGTATGCAGGAAAAGACCATTCGTACTCGCAGGAAACATTGCCCGTTGTGGCGTTCTCGCCGAAATTCGATAATTTGCAGAATAGCGAGTTTAACAACTCGACAGAGGATTCCGCAAATACAGTATACGTTACTGGCGGGGAGAACAATGCCAATTCACTTGTACTCGGCAGCAGCACAGGTTTGGCACGTCGCGAGACATATATCAGTGCTGGGATTATGGACGAAAGTTATTCCGGAAGCTATACCGATTTTCTTAAAGAAAAAGGCAACAAAGAATTGAATGACAGAAAAGTGACAAAAACGTTCGAAGGAAATGTCGACGCTACTGGCTTGTTTAAGCTGGGCGTCGATTTTTCTTTAGGTGATATCGTCCAGATCGAGAACGAATTCGAGATCCAGGATCGAGTCCGTGTTGTCGAAATAATCTACTCCGATGATAAAAGCGGGCGGATCGTTTACCCGACATTTGAAGCATATGAAGAGGAGGAGACCAGTTGAGTTTAACAAGTGGTTTTTTTGATAGTCTCAATGAAGACCGAAAATACAACACTCTGCAGTTTTCCTCGATTTTTGACGGAATTATTTCTGATGGCGTTTACGCCACGTATGGCAATCATTTTATGGTCTCTCCTGTTTCAGGGATGCAGATAAAGGTCGGGACAGGCCGGGCATGGTTGGATCATACATGGACACTAAACGACACAGATTATCCGCTGACAATTGAGGATGCAGAAGTTGTATTGAAACGCATTGATACGGTGGTTATTGAAGTCGACCGAAGCAATAGCGGGCGAATCAATCGTTTGCAAGTATTAAAAGGCACCCCGGCAAGTGAGCCGGTTGCTGCGACGCTCACGAAAACAGATTCTGTGAAGCAGTATCCGTTGGCAGATATTCTCGTAAAGCCGAATGTTACGGAAATCGCAACTGCGGACATTACAAATCGAATCGGCACCAACGATCTTCCTTGGGTCACTGGCATAATCGATCATGTTTCTGCAGAAGAACTTGTTCAGCAGTGGCGATCCGAATTTGATACCCTGCTGGACACTCTGGAGGCCATGATATCTCAGGTAGGACAGCAAACCATCTTGGACAATAGTGTCGGCGCGTCGGCCATCATCAAAACCGGAGATAATGCTGTTACTGCTGAGACATTTAATGCATTGTCCAATGAGGATGGTGCTGTTAAAGAACGTCATTTAGACAGTAAAGCTGTCTCAAGGGAGAAAATCGCGGATGGCGCAGTCGGAGCACCGCAGCTCGCTGATAATATTCCATACACTAAAGTTGGATTAACTGCTGAGCAAGTCCGTCGGATAACTGCTGGTACGACTGATCCGTCTGGCGGTTCTGACGGCGATATCTACATCAAGTATTAAGAGGGAGGAGGTTCAAAATGGAATTTTTCAAGGCCATTTTGCTCGCTTGTGGAAGCGCGTTTGTGACCGGCCTGTTCACATTAATACTTTCAAATCTTACTTACAAGAGAGAGCAGAAAAAGAATCAAGATATGAGAGACGAACAAATCCTTAAAAAGCTTGAGGAAATTGAAGTCAAGCTAAACAAGCATATAGACGATGATGAACGAAACCGGGTCGAAGAAGGTCGCACCCGGTTTCTTCGTTTCTGTGACGAATGTCGTCGGGGCATTCTTCATACCGAGGAACATTGGAATGACATCATCAAAGACATTGATGTCTACAAAGATTTTTGCCGTCGGCATGAGGATTACAAGAACGAACGTGCCGTACGAACCATCGATTATCTTCTCGAAAAATATGACGAGCATATCCAAAATAATACATTCTTAGGGGGTAAAGCACAATGAAGCTTAATGACAAGGTCTATGACGTTCTGAAGTGGTTTGCGCTGATCGTGCTTAATGCGGTTGGTGTTTGCTACAAGACTCTGGCTGCAGTTTGGGGCTGGCCTTTCGGCGAAGAGGTTCTCACGACTTGCAGCGCGATTGCTGTTTGCCTGGGCACCCTGCTCGGTATTAGTACTGCGGAGTATAATAAGAGCCGTACGCAGGGGTAAGTTGTAGGCGGTTCTTACATTATTCCTACATATAAGTCTCAAATCCATTGAAAAAAGTGGGTGTGATGTTTTATGTAGTAATGCAAGCACTATATTTAACGGCTTTTAAAGGGGATTAAATGCTATTAAAAGCTGTAATACCATAAGGAAACTTAAGAAATAGGAGTGGTAAAAAGTAGGTAACAGGGGGCTGTTCCTACACCACTCCTACATCAATTTTGATCGACTATTTTATTTTTTCGATTTCCGTCTTAAGCCAAGCGTAATCACGTTCAGTGTAAACACGTTCCGTTAAATCTTTTATTCTGTGTCCCACGATTCGCTTTATAGCATATTCATCTACATTGTTTTTCTTTGCTAAGGTTACAAATGTCTTTCTTGCATCATGAGGCCGGTGAGCTGAATTTAGCCCGTATTTTTTTATCGTCTTATGAAATTGTTCCAGATAATAAGGATATCCTCCACCGAATAATCGACCGTCGAACTCCTTAAACCCAGCGGGGAGTAAAGGAGCAATCCGTGGATGAATGGGAACAATCCGATTTTTCCCGCTATCAGTTTTACTTCCCCCTTTGAAACTTCCTTGCTCAGCATTTACACTGTCTACTGTAAGATTTAAAAATTCGCTCGGACGCCAACCGGAATAACATTGAATCAGAATTGCCCGAACACAAGGATCATCTGCGCGTGTCCAAAGGATTTCTAATTCTTCATCGGTAAAAACAATATGAGGGGTTCTTTCTTCCTCCGCTCTTTTTGTCAGCTCCTTGCATGGTTTGCATTCCCGGGCGTAATTTCTGTCTGTTAATTCGTATTCAACAGCATAATCAAAAACATTGTTCAATATTTGCTTTACGAGACTTTGAACCCCCGGACTTTCTGTTGTTTCGATCTTGTCCAGGAAATCGCGTATGCATCGCGGACGTATACTCCGAATTGGTAGAGATTCAATTGGCTTGCACCGTCTCCAAGCACTGCGAATCCCACGGACACGAGCATCTGCTACTGTTGGCTTATATTTTTCGAACCATACATCGTACACGTCTTTTAGTGTCGTTCTGTCAAGTCCGTAGGGGTGCTTGTTGTACGTCATAAGTGCGGTGTATGCTTCATTATATGTCCGGAAATACCCCTGTGGTTTGAGAATTTTGCATATAGGCCGTCCTTCATCAGTCTTTCCGACGGTTATCATAACACGATACGGATTTCGCAATCGGGCATTATTGATCTTACTGATTTGTCCAAACCCGTTTGGCAATCGCATTCGTTTGTTCGCCATGATTATTACCTCCTTTGCGATGTATAAATAGTATATGCATTTTTGCGCGAATCATGTCATATCTCTTGAACTGACAGACTATGACATGCAGATTCTGGTACGATTCACATAGGAGGTGATACGATGTATAAAGTCGTATTTGAGCCCGGCTCTGTGCCGGTATGTGTCGTTGCGAGAATCTACGGAAAAGACGCATCCTGGGTTCGTGCGGGGATTATTTCCGGGTGGCTGCCGATTGGAAAAGCCACTCGGGATGGAAAACTGGTTACAGACGTGAAGGAAATCGATTCAAAGAAAGGGCGGATCAACTTTTATATTTCCCCAAAACTACTTTGGCAGGAAACCGGGTATGTATGGAAAGGGGAACGAAAATGACGACGAAGATCCGCGCAGATATTTCTCGGCGAAATCCTTATTGGCTGGAACGGCATCGGTACTATGAGCTGAAGCATTTCTGTTTGCAGTACCCCTACTGGAAGAAAATGTATCGGTATCTGGACGGATATGCTGCAAGGCATGATAGCAGCAGTAAAATGCCGTCCGTAGGAGATCGTAGCCGACCGACAGAGAGGATCAGCGAGATGCTGATATTTTACAGTACTCGAATGGAGATGATCGATCGAGTCGCAGCGCAGGCATCAGATGAGCTGGCCGATTATATTTTGGAGGCGGTTACGCAGGATTATTCCTATGAAGATCTTTCTGCGAGACGAATGATCCCTTGCGGGCGGGACATGTATTATACCGCGTACAGACGCTTCTTCTGGCTGCTGAGCCGGGAACGGCAGTGACCGTGAAAAAAATCGCTCCTTATATGGAAGGAGATGATGTATATTGATTACAATTATTATTTTGGGAATAGCATTTGTCACGATGTCCATAATTATCATTCCATTGATGGGAATGGGGTTGGGAATCGGATTTCTGTTATTCGGAGATTTGATTGTCGGAGGTTATTTCATTTATCTCATAATTAAAAGATGGATAAGAAAGCGAGGAAGATATTGGTAAGAGGATCTTTATAGATCCTCTTTATTTTTGTCGTTGATTTATCTGTATTTTTGCTTTATACTCAAAATAACTTGAAATACGGAGGCTATCAGAATGACTTTTAAAGTAATCAATGATGCTGAAGGCGACCTTGCAGCACGCGGATATCGGTGGGCTAAAGCAGATGTTTTTCTTTACTCGGATGCCGAACTGCTTTCTGATATTCGAATAAATCTTGGAGAAAATTACGCGGATTCATTAACTGATACACTTTGGGACGGGTATGTGCCTGTTTGCCAGGGTGATGACGGAAAATTATATGCCGTGTTATTTCGCGATACGCAAACAAATTCGCAACCGATTTACTGGTCTCCCGTCGAACATATTTAATATCGTTTATTGTAAGGAGGTTTTAAAAGACCTCCTTATTTTTTTACCATACGCAGCCGACGAAAGGCTGTGATATTTTTTTATTTATCGAAAGGAGCAACTATGACAACACTTTGGATCATTATTGGTCTTCTCTTCTGTTATTCTGTGTATATGACTTTTTGGGGTACAAAAACGAAACAGCCACAATTCCCCATTCACGGATGTCTTGAAATCGCCGATGGCGAGGATGGTGAGCCGCCGTATGTATTCATGCAAATCAACACTCCGCCAAACCAATTCGAGACCGGAGATGTTGTGCGTCTTTATGTCCAGAAAATTGAATCGCGAAAATAATCGTTCCTATTATGGAATCTAAAAATTTAGGAAAGGAGATCGTAAACATGGAAGAGAAAGACCAGTTGGAGGTTATCCGCGATGCACTCTATGAGGCGATAAAGGAAGAGGAGGCCGGAAGCGAAAAGCATAAGGCGATCTGTGAGGAATACCTAAAGGTATCCAAACACATCGAGGAGATCGAAACGGAACGACGAAAGCGTTCTGCGGAAGACGATAAGGTTATTTTGGAGGAAAGAGCCAGTCGTCAGCAGCAGGAAGCATTCGAAGAGCAGAAGAAGTCGACTCGTGTGGGTTGGGCATTAACGGTGTTCAGCGCATTGATCGGACCGATATGTTATAATGGATGGCTGAATAAGTCCATGAAGTTCGACACAGAGGGCATTGCGCATTTCCCCAGCGTCCGGAATGTCATGAATAAGATCCCAATGCCGAAAATCTTTAAATGACGGAAGAGAAGAGTCTTTAACGAGGCTCTTCTCTTTTTGCTTTCCGCGAAAAAATTCCGTCCCTTTATGGAAGCGATCAAACACAAAAGCTTTAAAACATTTTTGAAAAGGAGAATAGTTATGAAAAAGCTTAACAACACTTGGAAGATGGTCATTGGACTGGGCACCTGGGGCGTATGTCTGGCAGTCAGCTATTTCGCTGGACAGATGGTTGGCGAAGCTATCAGTGAATGGGCCGCGAACGAACTGCTTAAAGAGGGCTAATTAACCCTCTTTAATTTTTGAAAGGAGATAATTCAAAATGCCGGAGGAGTTTTCCTTGAGTCTTGGACAATCATTTGTGCAGAAAATTGCAGAAAAAATTATACGCCGCGTGATAATAAAATCCCTCGATATCACGCCGGAAATTGAGTTAAAAGATCTGCATGCATGGTCCAAAGGCGACAGCATGACGGTTCTGTTGACTACCCAGGTAGAATTGGACAAAGACGATATTCTGAAGCTTATCAAACTGTAAAGGAGATAAAAAATGAAACTGCCAAAAATCAAGCACTTCTTCCAGAAAAACGGATCTCTGATCTTAACATGTATGGGGGCAGCGGGGGTTGTCGCGACAGCAATCTCTGCGGCGAAATGCACACCGAAGGCAATAGACATTCTCTATGACTGCAAAAAAGAGGATGAGGATAAGCTGCACACGATCCTTCGAGTTGCGCCGACTTATATTCCTGCTGCAGGTATTGCAATTGGAACGATCGCTTGTATCTTCGGAGCCAATGCTTTGAATCGCCGCCAGCAGGCAATGCTTATCAGCGCGTATGGATATCTGGATCAGCGGTTCCGTCAGTACCGGAAAGAAGTAAAAGAAATATACGGAGAAGAAGCGGAAACAGAAATTAATAGAGCTGCTTGCAAGAAATTGACGGAAAATACCCCCGCAAAGGAAACGCGTTTGTTTTATGACCCCTATTCTAATCGGTATTTTGAACGGACAATGCTCGAAGTCATTGAAGCAGAGATGCTGTTGAATCGGGATTATACGCTGCATGGGTATTGCACGCTAAACAACTTTTATTATTTTTTAGGACTCGATTTGACAGATGAAGGCGATATGGAAGGGTGGAGCGCCGATTATATATTTGATCTAATGGGTTACGCATGGGTCGATTTTAACCATACACCTACGACTATGGCGGACGGACTTGAATGCCTTATTATTCAACCAGCATTTGACCCGGAACCACTTTTTCAGCGATAATCGCGAAAAACATCGCTGCTATTATGGAAAGGAGTGACTTTTATGAACACCAAAAGTCTCAAAATCGGAACAACGATTGTTACTATCCTCGGCCTGGGCGTCAATCTGGCGCTCAATTGGTTAGAGAGTCAGGAACGAGAAATTATGAAGAAGGAGATCAAAGAAGAGGTCATAGCGGAACTCAATACCGAAAATGAGGATGAAGAGGAATCTTAAATGGATTCCTCTTTTCTTCTTTATCGGGAGTATATGCAAAACTACGCAGTCGGAAAAATTATTTCCTATGAAGATACAAAATACTCAGTACCGCCAACATCAAAATGCGAATACGAGTTTTACGTCTGGTCGTTGAAGCGATGGGTTTGTAACGAGGCTATTGCTCGTATTATCGCATCAGAAGACGGCTCGGTAACGGAGATTATTCAGTCATTCATCAAGGAATTGGAGACATTTGATCAGGACTCAAAAATTTACACACATAAAATCTATTTTTCGATTGCGGCTCTTGAGGCAAAACGAATCCTAAATATATTCAGCAAAGGAGATTCAAAATGAAGACAGTACCTTTAAGCACGGCGTTCCGGGATCTTGAAAAGTATGTATCTCGGAATTCGCCTTCCATCCTTACCGGGTTGGGCATCGGCTTGGGCATAGCATCTACAGTTCTCGCGGTGAGCGCTACCCCGAAAGCGATACAGCTTCTGGAAGCAAGAAAAAAAGAAGAGCAAAAAGATAAGCTCACGGCAATCGAAACTGTCAGGACAGCGGGAACTTGTTATATTCCGTCCGTACTCGCTGCTGCAGGCTCGATTTATTGTATTGCGAGCGCCAATGCTCGTTTTAGCAAACGTAATGCAATTCTGGCAACCGCGTATGCTCTTTCGGAACGGGATCTACGGGAATATCGAGACAAGGTCAAAGAGACGGTCGGTGAAAAGAAAGAAAAAGAGATTCGCGGAAAGATCGCAAAGGATCATATCCTGAACAACCCCGCAGAGCCGAATCGAGTTCTTACACCGAATGGCGGAAAAACTCTTTGTTACGACAATTGGACTGGCCGTTACTTCATGTCAGATATGGAGACGCTGCGAAAGTGCGAAAATGAAATGAATGCCCGGGTCATCAAGGAACAGTTCGTCTCTCTGAATGAGCTTTATGACATGCTGAATCTGGAGCCGATCAAAATGGGGGAAGACTTTGGGTGGAATTTTGATGGTTTCCACGACGATCTTATCCATTTCAGCTACTTCTCTCAGCTGGATCGTGACGGAAATCCGTGTCTGGTACTGGATTATGATGCTAAACCGTATGAGATCTTCCAAAGAATCGGATATTAACCGCGAAAAAATCTACTTATATTATGGAAAGAAATCCAAAAATTATTATTTGAAAGGAGTTCAATACAATGAACGAAGAGATGAACAATCAGGAAACTATGGGGCTTACCCAGGAAGAAGAGGAAGAACTGGAGCGTTATGATGGCAATCTGGATCCTGTGAGTCTGGTACTTACGGCGGTTGTCGGCGGTCTCTCGGTCATCGGTGGTGTCACCGTTGGCAAGAAGATCTACGAGAAGGCGCTGAAGCCTGGATTCAACAAGGCGAAGGATGCGATCTGCGCGAAGGTTTCGGAAGCGAAAGCCAAGAAAGCTCTGAAGCAGTCGGAAGAAGATCTCGAAGTCGTTGAGGATGACGAAGAGTAAAGATTTGGTTCTGACCAAAGGGAGGATACCTTAAGAAAGGTGTTCTCCCTTTAATTTTTAGCCAGAAGGAGGGCGTCATGGATCATTATATTTACAATGGCCCGGTACTGCATTTTGACCGGATCGTAGCACACAACTGGAGAGCAGAAACGGTTGCTGTCTCCGAAGCCAAGGCACGTAGTAACATGGTATTTCAATACAAGAAGATCGCGGGACTGGCGCCATACGCCAAGGTGACGCTCCCCGGGAAAATCACACTCTCAAACTGAAAGGAATTATATTCATGGATGATTTGAACACCTTGAAGGGCAATTCCCATAAATCGAAAGAAGCTCTTCCGGAAAAGAAAGTCGAGAAAGTCATTCAGGGCGAAGCGAGAACCAAAAAGAAGAATGAGCTGGAAAAGGTCGCGGACACCTTTCTTGTAGAGGATCGCAGCAAGGCACGGGATCATATCGTCAATGATCTTTTGGTTCCAGCAGTAAAGAACTTTATCATTGACATGATCACGGTTCTGCTGAAGGGCAGTTCGAATTCCGGGTCAGGCGCACGCACGGTCGATCGAGTATCGTATCGTTCATATGATCGCGATTATGATCGAAGCCGACCGACGGCATCTACCGCACGAAGAGCGTATGCTTACGATGACGTAGTTCTGAAAAACCGCGGCGATGCAGAAATGGTGCTGGATCAGATGCGCGACGTAATTTATACGTACGGCTTTGCATCGATCGCGGACCTCTATGAATTTGCCGGACTCAAGTCCAATTACACGGATACAAAATATGGATGGACAGACCTTCGCGACGCGGATATTGTCGAAGTCCGCGGCGAATGGCTGATCAAAATGCCTCGGGTAACCCCGTTCAATTGAAAGGAGTCAAAATGAAAACAAACGAAATTATGAAAAAGACATCCAGCTTGGTTCGTAGAACCGGATTTAAGCTCCGGCAGAGCAGCCCGGAGATCCTGATCGTTGGCGGCATTGTCGGCGTGATCGGCAGTGCTGTTATGGCGTGTAAGGCCACGACGAAAGTCAGCCAGATTCGGGACAAGACGAACGAGCAGCTTGCTGCCGCAGAAGAAGCTCTGACCAAGCATGCAGATATTTACTCGGAAGAGGATTATAAGAAAGACAAGCTGATTATCCGCGCTCATCAGGTTGCAGACTATGCCAAGCTGTATGGTCCGTCGATCATTTGCGGGGCGCTTTCTCTCAGCTGTATTGTCGGCAGTCATGTGATTCTCAAGAAGCGCAATCTGGCTCTTGGCGCCGCATATGCGACGATCGATAAAGCATTCAAGGAGTACCGTGGCCGCGTCATCGAGAAGTACGGCGAAGATATCGATAAGGAGCTTCGGTATAATGTCAAGAAGCTTGTGACCGAAGAGAAGGTCAAGACCGAAGACGGTAAAACTAAGAAAGTCAAGGATACTGTCAGTTACCTCGACGGTGATTACAGTGATTATGCCCGGATCTTCGATGAATCCAATCCGAACTTTGAGCGTAACCCGGATATTAACCGTGCGTTCCTTCGTACCCATCAGCAGTATGCTACGGATAAGCTTCGCGCGCAGGGATACCTGTTCCTGAATGATGTGTATAAGGATCTTGGATTCAAGCCGACACAGGCTGGCCAGGTCATTGGCTGGATCTACGATCCCAAAAGCGACGAAAGTGATTGCTACGTTGATTTTGGTATTTTCGAATCTAAGCGTCCGAAGGCGAAAGACTTTGTGAACGGGTATGAATATGCTGCGGTTCTCGACTTCAATGTCGACGGTCCGATCCTGGATCGTTTCGTGAAGGAGGTGCTCTGATACTTTGAAGAAGGGGATTCTCTACTTACTTGCGGGAATGGCTATCGGCGCTGTTCCTGCCTGGCTGTTTGCCAAGAAGAAGTACGAACGTATCGCCAACGAAGCGATCGCTGAGGTGAAAGAAGCATACGCCAAGCGCCGAGAGCAGGATATTCTGGCGGAAAAAGCTCGCACAAAGCCTCCGCTGGAGGAGCTTGTTCAGAAAGTCCGTGAGGAGGCGGAAACGGACGAAGCCGATTTGGAAGAGGCGCAGGAGATCATTGAAACCAATGGGTATGCCGCCGATGGTACTTATAACGGATACGAACGGCCTACATTGGAGGAGCGTATCAATGCGATCCCGTACGTCATCAGCCCGGAAATGTTCGGAGAAGTATACGGTCCCGGTAATACGTACACCATGACGTACTATTCCAATGGTGTTCTGGTGGACGATTCCAGCGGCATGGTAGAGGATATCGAGGTCATGATCGGTATGGATGCCTTGAATCACTTCGGTGATTATGAGCGTGATATCGTGCATGTTCGCAACGATCGGTATATGGCAGATATCGAAGTCTGCTACGATTCGGGTACATACGACGATGTCGGTGGCATCAATGAAAAACCGTACAATCCGGAGGATGACTTTGACGAGGTGGATGAATGACAGATAACGAGCTGATCAATGAGTACTTTGAATGGATGTATCAGCTCGTTTGCGATGATTTCAACAAACGTCTTTCTTTTCGGAAACTTTTAGCCCGATTATATGATGTTGATTTCCGATATTCACTCCCTATGGATGAAAATCGAGAATCTGACGGTATACGACTGCGTTATCGATTCGGGCAAGAGTATTCGTATGACGATCGAATTATTGCGACCTGTCTGGACAATCGACCTTGCAGCATACTGGAAATGATGATCGCGCTCTCCCTGCGATGCGAAGAATTCATCATGATAGACTCGCATTACGGAAATCGCACCGGCCAATGGTTCTGGAACATGATCAGCAGTTTGGGACTGGGTGGCATGACTGATGAAAAAATCGATCGGGGGTATGTCTCCCGGGTTCTTGAACGGTTTAATGATCGCCAATATGACCCGGACGGACATGGCAGCCTATTCCAGATCCAAAACAAAAATGTGGATATGCGCAAACTGGACATCTGGTATCAGATGCAGGCATATCTGAATGACCTTATGGAAATCTGAAAGGAGATAAATATGGAACAGAAAACGGTCCGTGTCCTTATGACGGATAGCAAGGGTTTGGAACGCCTTTGGCGCGGTCTTCGCCGCAATCGGAAGGCGATCGGTCTTGTGGCCCTTGCACTGGGGCTGATGGAGCTTCAGGTCAAGTTCCTGGAGAATAATCTTTATCATCATATTCAGGAGTACCATCGAACGGAAGGGGATTAATGATATTCTATGGTCGATTTTCTGATTATTTCGACTCGTAGCGGGAAGCGCGGAGTTACAGAGATCTATCCGAAGTTTGTCATTAAGAAAAGCTCCGATCTGATGATCCGTGGCGGCGATTTCTATGCCATATGGCTGGAAGATCGCAATCTATGGTCTACGGACGAGCAGGATGCACTTCAGTTGATCGACCGGGAATTGGATAAGTACGCAGAGGAAAATCGGGACCGTTTTGACGGCAGCATCAAAGTTCTTCATATGTGGGATTCGGAGACGCGCATGATCGACAGCTGGCATCGGTATTGCCAAAAAGACATGCGCGATAATTTTCACATGCTTGACGAGCGGATCATATTTTCGAACGTCGAGACCGGAAAGAAGGACTATGCCAGTAAAAAGCTGTCGTATCCGCTGGAGGAAGGCTCGATCGAAGCCTATGACCGATTGATGAGTGTTCTCTATACTCCGGAAGAACGCCATAAGATCGAATGGGCAATCGGCGCGATCATTACCGGCGATTCCAAGAAGATCCAGAAGTTCATGGTGCTTTATGGTGCAGCAGGTACCGGTAAATCCACGGTGCTGAACATCATTCAGCAATTGTTTGAGGGATATTACTCTGTATTTGATGCCAAAGCCCTTGGTTCTGCGTCAAACTCCTTTGCGTTGGAAGCATTTAAAGCAAACCCTCTGGTGGCGATCCAGCATGACGGCGATTTGTCTCGTATTGAGGATAATACCCGACTGAATAGTCTTGTATCTCACGAGCTGATGACAGTGAACGAAAAATTCAAGTCAACGTATTCCAACCGATTCAAGTGTTTTCTGTTCATGGGCACAAACAAGCCCGTCAAGATCACCGATGCAAAATCCGGTCTGATCCGGCGACTGATTGATGTTTCTCCCTCCGGAGAAAAGCTTGGGGCGAGGGAATACAGCAAGATCGTAAAACAGATCAGTTTTGAGCTTGGAGCTATCGCGTATCACTGCCAGGAGGTCTATCAAAGCAACCCCGGAATGTATGACGATTATATTCCGATGAATATGCTTGGTGCTTCCAACGATTTCTATAACTTCGTTATTGACTC
Organism: Acutalibacteraceae bacterium; assembly: GCA_963656785.1. Taxonomy (GTDB): domain Bacteria; phylum Bacillota; class Clostridia; order Peptostreptococcales; family Anaerovoracaceae; genus Mogibacterium_A. The sequence continues at coordinate 31,736 of CAVKJB010000023.1, forward strand.
CTATCATATTTTCAAGAAAGAAGATGGTATCACTCTTAAAGCTGCATGGGAACTCTATAAGACATACTGCGATGACGCCAAGGTGACATTTCCGTATTCGCAGCGGATATTCAAGGAGGAGCTGAAAAACTATTTCCGGGAATATCGCGACCGGTTCGGTTTGGAAGACGGGACCCGCGTTCGCTCCTATTACTCCGGTTTTCGGACAGATAAATTTGAAAAAGGCGAGCTGGAAGATGAACCGGAGGAGGAAATCACAAATTGGCTTGTGCTGGAGAAGCAAAAATCTGTCTTTGATGATATTTGTTCGGAATGCCCGGCGCAGTATGCCAACGCCAAGGAAACACCGTCCAAACGATGGGATGATGTACAGACGAAGCTTTCCGATCTGGACACAACGAAGATCCATTACGTTAAAGTTCCGGAGAATCATATCGTTATCGATTTTGATATTCCGGGAGCAGACGGCGGAAAGGATCTGGAGGCGAATCTGCGGGAAGCTGCGAAATGGCCGCCTACGTACGCAGAATTGAGCAAAAGTGGAAAGGGAATCCATCTGCATTATATTTATGCTGGCGATCCCTCCAGACTCAGCCGTGTGTATGACGATCATATCGAGGTCAAGGTGTTTTCCGGTAAAAGTTCTCTGCGGCGCAAGCTTATTAAATGCACTGCTCTGGCGATTGCAACGATCAGTTCAGGGTTACCACTGAAGGGAGCACAAAAAGTGATCAATGCAGACGTAATAAAATCCGAGCGCAGTCTCAGAATTATGATTCTGCGCAACCTGAATAAAGAGATACACCCAGCGACCAAGCCGAGCGTAGATTTTATTTATAAGATTCTGGAGGACGCCTATGCCAGCGGGCTGCATTACGATGTGACTGATATGCGGAATGTCGTATTTCAGTTCGCGGCGCAGAGCACCAACAATTCAAGCTATTGCATCTCTCTGGCGAATAAGATGAAGTTCAAATCTGACGAACCTTCTGATTCTGTCGAATGGGACGGCGGCGAAATGGTCTTCTTCGACTGCGAAGTGTTCCCGAACCTGTTCCTTATTAACTGGAAAGTTGCAGGTGAAGGAAAGCCCATCAACCGAATGATCAACCCGTCGGACGAAGAGGTTCGAGCGCTCTTAGCCATGAAGCTCGTCGGCTTCAACTGTCGTCGGTATGATAATCACATGTTGTACGCTCGGGGTCTCGGGTATTCTAATGAACAGCTATTCAAACTTTCGCAGTCGATCATCACAAAGAAGACTGGGTTCTTCGGTGAAGCTTACAATCTGAGC
>CAVKJB010000023.1:33039-37510 GCA_963656785.1 Acutalibacteraceae bacterium
GATATTTATGATTTCGCTTCTGCAGCGAACAAAATGAGTCTGAAGAAGCTGGAAATCAAGATGGGCATCCATCACCAGGAACTCGGACTTCCGTGGGACCAGCCGGTGCCGAAGGAACGATGGATCGAAGTTGCGGAATACTGCGACAACGATGTTATCGCAACCGAAGCAGCGTTCAATTACCTTTCTGCGGACTGGAACGCACGAGAGATTCTGGCGGACTTAGCAGGAATGACCGTCAATGACACGACGAACAGCCTTACCACCCGAATTATATTCGGTAAAGACCGAAAGCCGCAGAGTCAGTTCAACTACCGCAATCTGGCGCTTCCTGTCGGGCCGGAGCAGTATGAGGAGTACCGAGAAAAATTCGGCCCCGATTACAAGTTCCGAGTATTCAACGACGAGGGCCAGCCGATCTATGAGGATTTTGATCCGAAAAAGACATACCCGAGAGGATACAGCATTCTGCCGTTCTTCCCGGGTTATATTTATGATCAGGGAAAATCTACCTATCGAGGCGAAGTGGTTGGTGAAGGCGGTTATGTCGACGCCAACCCGGGTATCTGGCTGTATCTGGCGCTGCTGGATATTGCTTCGATGCACCCACATAGCGCCATTGCTGAAATGCTCTTCGGTCCTAAGTATACCAAGGCGTTTATTGAAATTGTCGAAGGTCGAGTGAACATCAAGCACAAGGCATGGGATCTCGTCGATCAGATGATGGATGGTAAGCTTCGCCCGTATATCGAGAAGGTCAAGGCCGGAAAGATCACGGCAAAACAGCTTGCCAATGCGCTCAAGACGGCGATCAACTCGGTATATGGTCTCACAGCCGCGAACTTTGATAATGCGTTCAAGGATTCCCGGAATGTCGACAATATCGTAGCAAAGCGCGGCGCACTCTTTATGATCAATCTCAAGCATGAGGTCATCAAGAGAGGATTTTACGTAACACACATCAAGACAGACTCGATCAAGGTACCTCGGGCGAACAATGATATTATCCAGTTCATCATGGCTTACGGCAAAGAATACGGTTACACCTTCGAGCATGAAGCGACATATGAAAGAATGTGTCTCGTTAATGATGCTGTGTATATTGCCCGATTTGACAGCAAGGAAGCCTGTCAGAAACGTTACGGGTATATTCCGGACGAGAACAACGATGACCCGATGGTCTGGACGGCGACCGGCACACAGTTCGCCGTTCCTTATGTCTTCAAGACGCTTTTCAGCCATGAAGATATTCTCTTCGAGGACATGTGCGAGACGAAAGCTGTGAGCAGTGCGCTGCATCTGGATATGAACGAAGCCCTTCCGGAAGGCGAACACGATTACCGCTTCATCGGACGAGTAGGTCAGTTCTGTCCAATCAAACCCGGATGTGGTGGCGGCCTCCTGATGCGTCAGACGGAAGGTAAAGACGGTTCTATCGGATATGCTGCGGCAACCGGCTCCAAGGGCTACCGATGGTTAGAGAGTGAGTACGTACGAAAGCTGCATCTCGAAGATAGCATCGACCGAAGCTATTATGACAAGCTTGTGGACGATGCAGTAGCCGAGATCAGCAAGTACGGAGACTTTGAGTGGTTCTCGATGGAGGACGCCATTACGGATGATATTTCTCATCCACCCGAGGATGACCTTCCGTGGTGACCGCGAAAAAAGTTGATACTGTTATGGAAACGAGGAGGAATCGTTAATGACGGTTCTTCCTCTTATATTTTTGAAAGGAGAATAAAGCCATGCCTATTACGGACCATGATCCGGAGAAAACCAGAAATCTGTTGGAATCCAGCAATAAAGATACGCCTATTCGCGTTCCCTGCTTAGACGAGATTGCTTTCCGTCTCGACAATCTGAATGCGTGCATTGCTGACACTTTCTTGAAAATTCTTGAAGTAATTTGCTCTAAACAGTAAAGGAGAATGAACTATGACCCCTAACAACCTTATAAACATCGAAGGCGCATCCTTCATCTTTATGACGAACTTCTCCGGCGATCCGGCCAGAAGCGGTAAGTATCCGAGTACGGTGCGGCAGGCAAATCTGACAATTCCGGATGCAGATCTTGCACTCGATCTCATGGACGAGGGCTTCAAAGTGAAGCTCACGAAGCCCCGAGAAGGCGAGGAAGAGGGCTTTACCCCGACGTACTTTATCCCGATCAAAGTAAACTACCAGGTAAAGTATCCGCCGAAGATTTATCTCGTAGCCGGTGATGCTGAGCCTCGTCTTCTGAACGAGGACACGATTGATGTTCTGGACAAGATCCGCGTGAAAAACGTCGATGCAACACTTAACAAACGGTTTACGGACATGGGAAATACCTTGTACGTACGCACCATGTACGTCGAGCAGGACGTTGACGATGATCCGTGGGCGGGGAAATACTTCGGTCGTTCTCACGACGAGTATTAATAAAGAAACGGTAAGGAGAAGTTGGAGACAGCTTCTCCTTATATTTTAGGAAAAGGAGACTGTTATGAAAATTGTCGAAACAGATGACGGCATGTTCGCTACAGTCGTATTGGAAGATAGCGATACAGAAGAAATGGACGAAGAGTTCATCAAAGAATTTGCCCGGATGGTGGAATGGCAGACACAGCGGACTTAAAATCCGCGAGCATACGCTGTGAGGGTTCGAGTCCCTTTCCGGGTACCAATGGAAGGAGGCGCGCTTTATCCTTCCTGTTTCCCTGCAAGCCTCTGCTGCCGGTTACGCGGACCACGCAGGGAGTGTCCGAAAAGACAAAATCCCGTCTTTGCATTGAACGTGTTTCTTATTTCGTCAGAGCGACATGATCGGTGTTTTGCGGTCAAACCGGTAGGCGAGGATTCTCGAAAAGATGACCACTCAGTAAAGTAGAATCGCCGGTAGGACTCGCCGCCCTACTTATATAAATAGCGGCTTTATATTTAACTGTTTTTGTGAAAGGAGAATGTTCATGTATCGTTTCTTAGGTGAATTTGATTGCGAAGCAGATCTTGGAGCGTGGGTCGGAATGGAAACGGCTTCTAAGGTATATAAGGGGAAGCTGAACTATTTCCAAAATCTTAAAACCGGCGAGGTGTTCGGCATTCCTGATTATATGGCAGAATCTCTTTTTGACTCGGGTAGCGTACTCTAATTCCGCAAATAGGGGCGTGGCGGAATTGGCAGACGCACCGGATTTTGATTCCGGCTATTAGAGGTTCGAGTCCTCTCGCCCCTGCCATCATTATATTTTTAAAGGAGATGCTGAAAAATGAAAACTGTTCTGGATGCTGTTCGTAAGGTGGACTCTCTGGACAACATGATCACCATGCTGACGGAGATGGAAGAAACCGGTCCTATGCTCATAGCAGATGTCGATCGCCTAACTATTCTCGAACTTCTCGAAGAATACCGCGATGTCATTTATGAAATGAAGGTGGCAAAATGACCGGAGAGGAACTGATACACAGAATTAATGACGTCCATTTTCTTTCCCGTGAAATATACCATGAAGAAGTCGTTCTAACCCAGGAACAGCGAGAGCAAATTTCGAGTTATCTGAACGATTACGAGCAGTTGCTTCTCAAACTGGAGATTGCGAGCTGGGTATGACATCCGAAGAAAGATACATGGAAAATGAACCGCTGGTAATTTATGTAATGCAGCGATACTATCCGTCGTTGATCAAAAATGAAGACCTCCAGCAAGAAGCTCGACTCGGTTTATGGCGGGCATGCTTGGCTTACGATGAGACACGAAAGGAAACATTTATGGCTTTGGCAGTCCCCTATATCCGAAATGCTATTAGCAACGGTTATCAAAAGCTATACGGGCGCAGCACAGATCGGCGTTACTTTTTCTGGAATATGCGGTCTCTTCAGGAGGAAGTAGACCTCGCCGATACCTTTGCGTTTTCTTTACTGGATATTATTACCGGAGAGCCAGACGTAGGGTATCTGGATGTTTCCGGAATGATGACAAAGCTGACACCGCGAGAAATTGATATTCTCCAGCGATGGGTATGGGGCGAAACTCGAGATGAAATTGCAGAAGATCTTGGTATATGCAAACGCACTATCTGGCGAGCGTTGGACAAGGTTAAAAAGCTCTATAGTCAGTATATTTGAAAGGAGAAAATATGTCAGACCATTATTGCATCTGGTGCGATTCAAAAGTTCCGATCTGGCCTCGAAGACGAAGGGGCCGTTTCTCCTTGCATAAAAAAGACGGGATATGCTGGTTGGTGGAAGCATACTTGACTTACGAAGAAGAGTATGCAGTTTGTCAATTTTGCGGGCATGAGGTTTACGTCCCCGAAATCAATGACCGAAACGTGAAGGCTCGTGGAGAAGCAATACGTCAGTATAGAAAGGAAAATAGCAATGACTCAGATAATCTGTGATATTTGCGGGAAACCAATAAAGGACGGACAAATGTATCCTCGCGGATTGGTCAAACAAAAGAGCAACGGAGAATGGCGCGATATTGATG
>CAVKJB010000024.1:0-27649 GCA_963656785.1 Acutalibacteraceae bacterium
CGGTGTGTTATCCTTTATCTAACAACAGATAAAGGAGGTCAGAAAGGAGTGATCGCTAGAGACGTGGGGCAATCCCATTTGTATACACATTATACTTAAGTTTCGGAATAATATCAATAATCCTCGGAATGATGTCGATTCATAAATGACATTATTCCGAGGATTGTGCGTTCGACCGCAGACGGCATCGCCTCCTCCGGTAAAGAGGCTAGAGGCTGTGCCTTTTTTCATCTTCTCTAATGACTCTCATCAGAGTTCGTGGCTTTGTCCACATTTTTGTCCATTCGTGGATGCTGACGAGACGTTATTTAGTTTGCGCTTTATTATATTTGTAAAGATTTGCGGTGCGTGAGGAAGGATTTTTTCTTTTTTCCAAAGAAGCACGTGGCGCGCCGGCATTGCAGGATAACCGCGAATTGGGCGTACCACCAGATGATTGCTATCGAGATATTTTGACGCCACAAGAACGGAAGCGTGCGGAATTATAGCGACCCCTAATTTGCTTCGGCACCAAGCAATAGAGGTCATTACGTTCGCGTTTGTATAGAAGGTGCGAAGGCTTAGATTGTACTGACGATTCAGGTTGGAAACAAAGGCTTCCTGGCTTTTGTGAATAATCAGAGGATGCTCAGACAATTCTCGGAAGGAAACGTATTCTTTTGACGAGGGTAACATATCCTGATGACCCAGTGCATAGTATTGATAATGAAGATGGTTGCTCAATAATTCGTCAATGTAGAGGTAGTTGTAAGGGGATAAATCGTGGGGCTCCAAGACTAACGCCAGATTGAGCTGGTCATTATTAATCATTTGAATTAGATTCGAGTTCGTGTCCTCTATCAGCGTTAATTTTGTGTCTGGAGATTTTCTTATAAATTCCTGAAGTAATACTGGAACCAGGAGAATTGCAGGAGTTGTCGTAGTGCCTAAAGTCAGTTCGTCAGAATAGTTGTTTCGTAAATCAGTAAAAATCTGCTCGATAGACTGAAACTCATCGAGGAGCAGTTTTGCATATTCATATAGAAGTTTCCCCTTCTCAGTTAGAGTGTAGTTGCCTTTTTTTCGAGTAAAAAGAGCACACCCAAGCTCGTTCTCCAAGTTGTTTAATTGCTTCGTAAGGGGCGGCTGCGTCATTTGCAGTTTCTTTGCAGCATACGACATGCCGTGTTCATCAGCAATCGCCAGAAAATATTTCAGTTGTTGTATATCCATATTATAGCCTCTGCATATTGCGGGTAATCCAAAGCTGGTGTTCTGTATCTAATTAATTTAGCATAAAGAGCCAGAATAAATCAAGATGATTATATCTTTTGTGTATAATCATCTTCCTAACATGTATTTGTTTCCATACAATCTGCGTGATATACATGTAGCAAAGAACAGACTTAAAGGAAAGAGGTGACTGTAATGACAATGGAAAAAAACAAATTTGACTGGAAGGGATTTCGAACAGGACTGAAATCGATATTCGCACGCAACACATTACTGATTATTTGTGTTTCAATCTTCAATCAGTACGGTAATGCGATGAAAAATGGATTTCGTTCGCTTTACGGGACGGGGGATCTTGGGCTTGCACCTCAACTGATTGGTGTCGCCATGACCGTCTTCACGATTGCCACCATTCTAGGACGCCTTCCAGGTGGAATACTTACGGATGTTACACGGAATAAACTGAAATATATTCTGGCAGGGAGCCTTATATTAAAAGGATCTATATGGATGTTGTTCCCGCTCGTCCATAATGCAACCGGCTATTACATTGTATTCTTCATCGATGGTGTTGTATGGTCGTTCGTCACCACCGTCGTACCGGCATGTCTTGCCATTTGTGTTGATCGCCGAGCGATGGGAACTGCATATGCAGTCTATTCCGGAATGGTCCAATTCTGTACGGGTACAGCAAAATCTCTGGGAATTAGTCTGCTGAACGAATATGGTATTACGATGGCATGTGGTGTTGCATGTGCAACGGGTATTATTGCTGCTGGTATCGCTCTTTGTCTGGACGGCAATAAAATGGCAGAGAGTGTGGCTTCTGCAAACTCTCATCCCGGAATTTCTCAGGAGAAACAGAAAAAGAGAAGAAGTCTACTTTCCAGCGGGATATGCGTCAAAATGATTCCATTTTGCCTGGTGGCGGGCATGCCAGTTTTCATGTATCAAATGGAATTGAATTATTTTCAAATTTATGCGGAATCAACGGGGCTTCCTTATCTGGGTGCGCTGTCGTTAGGCGGGACTATAGCCGGCATCACGAATATTGCAATTGGTATCGTTTGCGACATTGTCAATCCAACGTTCGTTATTGTTATATGTTTATTGGGCCAGATTGCAGCACCAATTTGCTGGGCGGGTGCTGAAAGTGGATTTATGGTCGGATTGGGAGTCGTTCTGTTCTATGCAACCAGATGCTATATGACTGCATTCCGAGTTATTGGTATGAAATTGGTAAAAAAAGAGGAACAGGGTGCATACTCCAGTACTATTTCGCTTGGAAACGATTTGTTCTCTGTACTGTGTAATTTGATAATTGGTTCTTTTGTAGGCTTGTTTGGATATGCAGCAAGCTTTTATGCCGTAGCAATTTGGTGCACGATAGCACTTGTTGCATTCTTGATTATGGACAAAACCATTCTCCGGAAATTGCGTAAAGATGTCGAGAACGACGAACTGAAAACAATGCAGGGTACAGGCTCCAACTAATTACAAAGCTTGCGACTGTAAAACAACTTGCCAATAGCAGATCATAGAAAAGCTGTTTTTACCGTGAAGCTCGGTAAGATGCCATTTTCGTTGAATGGGAGAGAATGTGCTCGAAAACAGATAAGATGAATGGAAACACAGAAGGGAGAATTAACATGGCCGATTTTATGTATAATGGATGGAGACCGATACGTGAACATCAAATGCCTTTAAATCCGCGAAATGGAGAAAATCCAGCGGATGCACCGGTTATTCCGGCAACTCGATTTTTTGATCAACTGTCGTATATCGGAAATGAATTTGTGGGGTGCTTCGTTTTGGAAACCCCTGAAGGGCTTCTGATGATTGATTGTCTGGATACGGATAAAAAATATGTTAAAATTATCGAAGATGGTTACAAAGACCTTGGCCTTGATATTCATGATTTGAAAGCAATCCTTATAACCCATGGACATTGTGATCATTATGGGAATTGTGATTATTTTCGTGAAAAATACGGCTGTAAATTGTATATGTCAGCCGTAGATGAAGCTTTTGCCAGTAGTCCGGATGCACCGGTTGCCCCTGGAATGAAACCGATGAGCTTTGCAATGGACGGGCATATTGAAGGCGGCGATGTTTTCGAATTTGGAGGTTATAAAATCCAAATCTATGCTACTCCTGGCCATACTCCGGGATGCCTTTCCTTCATTATTCCGGTTACAGATGAGGGTCGTCCGCATAAGCTGGCTCTCTGGGGTGGCACAGGAATTGCTCGGGCTGAAAAAAACGGGGAAGAGTACCTGAGGTCGTGGGATTATTTCACGGATATGTGTGTTGTGGAAGGCGCTGACGGGGAAATCTCAAACCATCCGTTTGTAGATAACAGCAAGGAGCGACTGGCGGTAATTCGAAATATTACAAACGGAACATCAAATCCATATGTTATTGGCACGGAGGCGCTTATCCGTTATCAACAGCAGTTCAGACATATGTGCGAGTCACGGCTGTTCATGGCACTTCATCAGAGACCAACAGAGATAAAATAATTCAATTATTCATTGGACTGTTGCCGAGTAAGCAATTGGGGAACATCAGAATGCAACTATTACATAGGTTTTCTTTACGACCTTTTCGGCAATAAAGTCCAACCTTGAGAGAACGTAGATTGGGCTGCTGACTTTTCTCCGGACGAGCAGTTGGCTGGCTCAACATTTATTGCTGGAGCGTGAGAAAAATGCAAGTCTCAAAAAAACTGACTGAATTAAAAGCAGGCTGGAAAACAATTTCCCGACCTGAGGTAATCCTGGTGGTCATGATTTATGCCACAAATCAATTTGGAAATGACATGATGACAGGTTATCAATCCATTCTTGCGACTCAGTATCTTGGAATAGATGCAAAATATGTCGGGTTATCATTGACGATGTTCATGTTTGCGGGCATGCTGATAAGTATTCCTGCAGGCTACATTGGCGATAATATGAATCCCAAAATGGCACTGATCGGTTGTTTTATTGCCAAGATAGGAGTTAATGTACTCTTTGGATTGATTCCACGAGGTGAAGTATGGATGTATCTTGTGGTCCGATTCCTTCATGGCGTCGTGTGGGCTTTAGTTAATATTCTGGCAATAGGCTTCCTGGGTGTATCTGTTGATCGACGTGCGGCAGGAACCGCATATGCACTGCTTATGACAATGTCTGCATTGGTAAGCGTCATGGGAAGACCATTGGCATTATACTTACTGGAGAATCATGGTGGCACATATGTCGCTTTTCTTACAGCGATTGTAACAGTTGTGCCCGTTGTGCTTACAGGCTTACTGAGAACTGACGTTATTGGGGAGGCTGAGCAAAGCCATAGCGAGCCAAAGATTTCTCGGAAAGAAACGTCATTACTTCGACAGTGCTTTCTTGTTTCAATGGTTCCTTTGTCACTGGTAAGTGCAATCCCTATGATGGGCTTTAATCTCGAAACCAACTATCTCCCTCACTTGGCCGCAGAATTCAATGCAGATTATATTGGTGCGCTCACGGCGGCAAGCATAATATCAAGTGTTACATGTTTCATTTCTGGAATTCTTTGTGACATCATCAGTCCGGTTTCTCTTCTAATCGTAACAACCGGATTGAATGCGGCAGGCCTCTTTGTTATGGGCAATGGTAATGTATCAGTCGGGCTTCTGCTGTATTACATTGGTTACGCACAAGTTCAGCTTTTTCCGATTCTGGGGATGAAATGTGTTGATAGAAATCAGCAGAATTCTTTTCAAGGTACCATGCATTTTATAAAGGACGTGGGCAATATGATATGGGGAATAGCATTAGGGAGTATGGTTACGTCCTTGGGGTATTCCTCTACGTTCCGCATCACCGGCGTTATTGTAGCATCGGCTATCGTTTTCCTGATATTTTGCAAGAAATATTCATTGGATAAAATCATGCTAGAAACAAGGGGCAAGAAATAAGGAGAGAGCACTGTATCGAGCTGATGATATAACCCGTTTGCCAACACAAACACCCAAAAGCATAGAACCAAATTCAATTCAAATGGCAGAGCCACCCGAGAGTGTCCGGGTGGCTTGGGTTTTATTTTTACCGATTTAAGGAATCCGAATGTGGGTTAAGTCAGAGGAGCACAGAAAGACTTCTGCTGCTCCCTTGTTTCTTCGTAGTGAGCACCCGTTGCGAAGCCAAAGAAGAAAAGGAACGCCTAGCCGCACAGCGTAGCAGGGTGCACAGAACGGTGCGCATAGTACTGTGCACGTAATACGGTGCACATAGTACGGTGCGCAGCAGAACCACACTATATTTCCTCGAGATGCAGTTCTTCCAATAAGAAATCCAGGAAATCCTTCGCGTGTGCAGACAACGCATTCGTATCCGCCCAGGAAAGGTATACCGGGGTTCGCCATCCTTCCGGCAGAGAGTCGGAACATAGCGGCCTCGCGACAATTTGTCCGGCGGTCATTTCCTCCACAACCAATGCGTCGTCTTTTGGCATGAACATAATGCCCGAACCGTGAAACAGCATCACAAGCGTGGCGAAGCGATCATCGGCAATATACCTCACATTCGGCGTCAACCCGGCTTGCATGCAGCTCGAAAGAGAATGCGGTATAATGACATCCGGTGTGGTGCAGAGAATCTGTGTTTCGGTGGACAGCTCGTGGATATCCACAACCTCACTGCCGGCGAGGCGGTGATCCCTCGGAAGCAACACGAATTGCTCACTCTCGAAAATAACGCATTTATGACGTTTTGCCAGCTTCGCGAGATAAGGAGAAATCACGAAATCCGACAACTCGCCGTCACGGTTCGCGTCCAGTCGGCTGCGGGAAACCATGCGGAAGAGCACGTCCGGGTGCGCGGACTGGTATTTTTTGATTGTGTCGAAAATCTGACTTTCGGAGCGCATGCTGCCGATGGTGATTTCTTTGCAGTCGTCGATTCCGGTCACGGCGGAAAGCTGCTTCTTGCTTCCCAGCAGGCCAAAAATAGAATTCACACTTTTGAGGAATTCCGATCCGGTAGCATTAAGGACAAGAGATCGGCCCCGCCTTTCGAAAAGCTGAACGCCAAGTTCATTCTCAAGGGTTTTCAGGCTGTTGCTGATAGTTGGCTGGGTAACATGGAGGTGTTCCGCGGCTTTGGTCACATTCCCCATTCGTGCGACGGCGCGGAAGTATTCAAGATGCGTCAGATTCATGGTTGGCTCCTTTACTTGTGCAAGTGCTCATACAAGGATGTCCGAGAGACTGTTCCTAAAAGGGGGTTCCCTCTCGGGGACCGAAGTTTTTCGCTATGCATTCAAACCTACAAGAGCATTATACACCACGCCCATGATACTAGAGAACACGAAGAACCTGCAACCGGAAACGTTAGAATTTTTGAATATCTTATAATGGTTTTTTAATTTCTCGCCAATTAATTATTTTGATATAGTGAATTAACAAAAGCAAATCCGGAGTGCTTTGGATGTTATTAACGAATAACCGCAGAAAGGAATTGTCATTATGAAAGAGAAAGAACCTCAAGCTCAGAGCGGGTGGAAGACTCTGCTGAGCCGAAATTTTATACTTGTCCTTGCGATTTCCTGTTTTAATCAATTTGCAACGATGGCTGTGAAGACGCCGATTAACCAATTCGGTACCGAATTGGGTGTTGCAGTGAGCATGCTGGGCATGATAACAACGCTGTATCAGGCCTCGAAAATGGTGGTGCGTCCACTCTGGGGAAACCTGAATGATAAAATGAACCGCAAGCTGGCGATGACGGTGGCGCTCATCGTTCAAACGATCGCATATTGCATCTATGCGGCAACCAACGCAGTGCCGATGTATATTTTTGGCCGTTTTGTGGAAGGTGTTGCGTTCGGTATCGTTAGCACTTCCGTATACTCCGCCTTGGGAACAGCGGTAGACCGCCGCGTATTAGGTACCGCAATGGGTTTCTATGCAACATTCCCGCAGCTTGTCAAAGCCTTTGCACCATCCCTGAGTATGAGCTTATATATGAATCACGGAGCAACTTATTCCTTCCTTACTGCGGCCGGATGCACCCTGTGCTCCATTGTACTGACTCAGTTCATGGACTTCAGTGGCGTGAAGGCTGCGGCAGATGCCGCTGCTGTGAAGAAGAACGCTTCGGATGAGGTCAAGGGAATTGAGAAATTCTTTACCGTGAAGAGTCTGTACTTCCTGCCATATCTGCTCGCAGATGGATTTCAGAACGGCGTATTGGATCTTACGGTTGTTATTTATGCAACAGCGCTCGGCTTTCCGGCTGCAGGTGCACTGTTCTTCTCGGTGCAAGCCTTCGTTACTATTTTCGTAGCCATCCCGTTCGGGTACATTCAGGATAAACTGGGTGGAAAAGTATCTGTCGTCATCGCATTGTGCTGCCGCGCTGTAGGATGTATCCTGATTGCGCTTGCGCCAACTGCAACTACATTCGTGATTGCCGGAGTTCTGTGTGGAACATCAAAACCGGGAAACAACGTCATTCAGACAGAAAACATGAAGCTTGTTCCGAAGAGCAGATATGGCGTAGCAAACAGCTCCCTGCTCTTGATGTGTGACTTTACCGTAATGATTGGTGCCAGCATCGGCGGAGCTCTGGTCGATTTCGCCGGTGGATACACAACCTGTTTCATCGTAACCGCGTGTGTACTGCTTGCGGGGGCTGTTGTTTACATTCTGGAGCAGCCGAAGCTGAAGAAGATCGCAGCAGAAGCCGCATTGCTGGAAGAATAGCAGTTCTGCCACGAATTACATCCGGGGAGTGTGGTATGATATCGCGACCCGTGCATTGTGAGATGCGTGAATTGTTAACCGACAAGCGATATAATCAATGCCAAACCTACTACCTCGTTCTATAGCAAAGTGGAGGATAGAAATGAACATCACAATTATTGCTCTATGCATCATTTGCCTTGTTGCTGCTGTTGTGCTGGATTCAAAACGGGACATCCCGATTGGACTGACATGCACACTGGCGTCATTTCTCATCTGCCACTTTGCTTACGGGGATTCTGCCGGGCAAGTTGTATCGGCCTTTTTCCCAAGCACGATCGTATTTCCTTTGATCCTGGCGATGGCTTTCTTTTCGACCTTCACATCGAATGGCTGTTCCCAGGTTGTTGCCGGGAGAATCACCAGAATCCTTCACGGGAAAATACGACTATATCCATGGGTTCTCTTCTTGCTTTGCTCCGCCATGTATATCTTCTTCGATGGAGGTGCACTGCGATTTGTCATCACCCGGTTGATTTTCTCCGTGGCCAAGGCGGGAGGGAGTAACAGCCTGATGGCTGTCTCTACGGCATACATGTCCTTTGTTGTAGGATCGCTGAATCCGTATGTTGGAATTGATGCATCGACGCGCACCGGTATTCTGACGGACCTGGGATTGCAGAATGCATCGAATATTAATCTCGCGGTCTGGATGAATGCCATTATCTTATTCACACTGCTTCAGGCGATCATCTACGTGGTGACCGGAAGCTGGAAGCTTCCCGATGTGGAGTGTGACGAAAGTAATGAAGCGGAAAATCTGACAGCGGAGCAGAAGATAAGCTTCGTACTGCTGGGCGTAACGGTATTATTCTTTATTGGACCGCCGTTACTTGTGACGTTAGTGCCTTGTGGAGCGACGCAGTCGATGGCATCCCTGTTCAACAATTACACGGTCTTCATCTGCGGCATGATTGCCGTTATCGTGCTTGGCCTCGGGAATTGGAGAGATATGCTGAATCACGTGTCTCTTCGTCCGATAATGATGATTGTAGGAATTACGTTTCTGATTAAAACCGCACAGAAATCCGGTCTTCAGGAGCTATGTCTCTCTGCCGCTAATTCCCTTCCGGAATGGCTGCTGCCGCCGGCACTTCTTCTGATTGGTGCAACGCTGAGCTTCTTTGTAGCAGCACCAACCGTCCAGCCGATGCTTTTCGCGATGGCATGTGCGATGGCGGAGACTCCGGCACAGGCGATTCTGTATCTGAGCTGTGTGACGGTAGGTACGGTCGCATCCGGTGTATCGCCCCTTTCGAATTCCGGAGTCGCGTTCCTTTCCACTGTGGATGTGAGTGAACACGATAAATATGCCGGACAGATGTTCAAGCTTGCACTTGTGGGACCCGTCATCATGGCGTTGATTTGCTGCACGGGTGTTTTGGAACTGGTATCATCCTATTTTGCTGCAGTGTACTACTAGGACGCAGCATCTGAAAGAGTGAAACACGGCGATAGCAAGGTGGAGTACTGGAGGCGTGAGGCGTCCTGGCGTTCCGGCTTTTTCGAACCGCAAGGGATATCCACACAAATCAATTAGCAGCATTGGAATTCAACAAGCATATTACAAGAAATAGATTGAATGAATACGTTCACTGAGTAGAAAGATTACAGTATAG
The DNA here is from genome assembly GCA_963656785.1 of Acutalibacteraceae bacterium. Taxonomy (GTDB): domain Bacteria; phylum Bacillota; class Clostridia; order Peptostreptococcales; family Anaerovoracaceae; genus Mogibacterium_A. The sequence continues at coordinate 9,601 of CAVKJB010000024.1, forward strand.
ATCAAATAAGGAGCTAATATGGAACAAACAACAATGTGGAGAAAACCACATCCTCACAGTGGGGAGAACATGATAAAGGGCATCTTTAGGGATGTTCCGGCAACCCGCATCTTTGACAATGTCTATTTCATCGGGAATGACATGATGGCGTGTTACCTGCTTACAACGTCCGATGGATTGCTGATGATTGATTGCATGGACCGGGGATTCTACGAATACATTGAGAAGAGCATCCGCTCCCTTGGGTTTGATCCGGCGGATCTGAAGTCGATTCTGATTACCCATGGGCACGGGGATCACTATGGTGATGCCAACAAGTTCCGTGAACACTACGGAACAAAGCTGTATATGAACAAATTGGATGAGGATCATTTCTGGGATCCGAACATGGAGATGAAGCCTCGACCGGGAATCAATTATCGGATGGATGGTTATCTTGAACCGAACAGCAGCTTCGTTCAGGGAGATACGGTGATAGATCTGTATCACACACCGGGTCACACACCGGGATGCATGAGCATGATCCTGACAGCCTACGACGAAGGCCGCCCGGTCAAGCTTTGTATCTGGGGCGGTACGGGAGCTCCTAGGATCCCGGAGTGGCGTAAGCAACAGCTGGAATCGATTGATTATTTTGACGCATGCTGTGCGAAAGCCGGAGTCGTTGGGGAATTATCGAACCATCCTTTTACCGACTGCACTGTGGAGCGGCTTGAAATCATTCGAAACATCGTTGATGGTGTTCCGCATCCGTTCGTAATCGGTTACGAAGGTGTGCGAAAGATTAACCTGATGTATCGGGATATGTATGTAGCCGCGCTGAAAGAATTAGCCTAGAAACATTATCGGGATGGAAACAGAATTGTGTAACAAAAGATGAAGAAACAAGGGGAAAAATAATGAAGATAATAAGTACCGTGCCGGCCAGTCGTTTTGAGAAATACGGTGTGGCATGGCCGGAGAATTGGGAAGTTAAATATTTGAAGTTTCCATATACGGATGAGGAGATGATTGATGCGGCGAAAGATGCGGATGTCATCTTCGTTGACTCCATTCATCCGATCACCAAAACCATCATTGACGGCTGCAAGAACCTTCGCATGCTTCATACGGAGGGAGTCAGCTATGACAAGATCGATATGCAGGCGGCGAAGGAAGCGGGAGTTCCGGTCTGCAACAACCGCGCGGTGAACGCCGCCGCTGTTGCAGAGCACTGCATCGGCTTGATGCTGGCGGGGCTTCGACACACCGCACGCAGTGATTACAAAATCAAGAACGTCGGATATATTGACGCGAAAGCCCAGACGACTGCAGAGGGAATCAGAGAGCTTGGCGGCCAGGAAATCGGACTGATCGGCATGGGCGTCATCGGCAAAGAAGTTGCAAAACGTCTAATGCCATGGGGCTGCAAACTGCGCTATTATGACGTGGTTCGGATGAACGAAGAGACAGAACAGGAATACCAGATGGAATATCTGCCGTTCGACGAACTACTGTCGAACAGCGATATTATTTCCATTCACGTGCCGGTGACGAAAGGAACATTGAGAATGATTGGCGCGGATCAGCTCAAATTGATGAAATCGAATGCGCTTCTCATCAACAACTCCCGCGGCGAGATTGTGGACAACATGGCACTTGCGGAAGCGCTGGAGAAAGGCCGGATTTTTGGAGCGGCACTCGATACCGTCGATCCGGAACCGCTTCCGGAATGGCATCCGCTGCTGCACCTGTCGCCGGAAGCGGAAGAGAGACTGACCCTCACACCGCACATCGCCGGAATGACAGATGGCGCCTTCCGCCGCATGTTGGAGTGGACGATTCAAGATATTCAGACGCTGGAACAGGGCGGCCGTCCGGCCAACGTCGTTCCTTGCTAGAAAGACTTCTCCTTAATCAAAGGGGCAGCGGACTAGCATCCGCCGCCCCGTCCATATTTATACATCAGATGGATAATTCCTTGTTGGCCGCAAGGGATATTAAACCATAAATACATTGTAGTAGAAATGAACAGTCTTTTGATGCGGCCGTTGCGAGGGGATGAGTGTTATCAAAAGCGAGAAAGATAAGCAGGGAACCACCGGCCGCCGACGTAGTCGTCGATACCGCCAAGATTCCGGCCAAAAAAAATTCATCTGGCAGAGCCATCCGGAAGTGTCCGGGTGGCCCTGCTTTTTTTGACCGAGATACTTCCACCGAAAATGGGAGTGTGTTAAACACAAAGCTCATCGTTCAGTCGGGGGCATGTTGAAACTCGCAGGTGGTTTACCATACACATTCTGTGTAGGCCCGGTGTTAGATTGGACAAACCTTCGAAAAGTGCTATAATAAATTGCATATGTGTGTGCAATTTGGCGAGTGCGAGCCTGAGGGCGAGTTCGATGTGCTCGCCTTGTGAATACATTGGGCAATATGCGTAGCAATACACACAGTATATACTTCGCAGTATAGAAGAAAGAAGGGGATAGACAAATGACGAAGGTTGATATTTTCTCCGGTTTCCTGGGAGCCGGCAAGACCACTTTGATTCGCAAGCTGATTGAGGAGGCGTACGGAGAAGAGAAGATTGTGCTGATTGAGAATGAGTTCGGCGAGATTGGCGTGGACAAGGGCTTCCTGAAGAACACGGGAATTCAGATTAACCAGATGAATGCCGGCTGCATCTGCTGCACCTTGGTGGGAGATTTCGGCAAAGCGCTGAACGAGGTTATCGAGCAGTACCATCCGGATCGTATTCTGATTGAGCCGTCCGGCGTCGGCAAGCTGTCGGATGTTATCATCGCAGTGCAGGACCTTCAGAATGAAGAGATTCAATTGAACGGTTTTACCACCGTGATCGATGCGAAGAAGGCGAAGATCTACATGAAGAACTTCGGTGAGTTCTATGTGAATCAGGTGGAGCACGCAAGTTCCATTATCCTGAGCCATGTGCAGGGGTTATCACAGGAGAAGATCGACCAGGTTATCGCAATGCTTCGTGAGCACAACAAAGAGGCGACCATCGTAACCACGGATTGGAAGGACATCAGCGGTGCGAAGATTCTGGAAACAATGGAGCAGAAGAAGACGCTCTCGGCGGAGCTGGAGCATCTGAGAGAAGAGGCCTACAAAGAGCAGGCGGAGCACGAGGCCGAGCATCATCACCATCATCACGATCACGACGAGGAAGATGAACACAAGTGCTGCGGCCACCATCACCACCATGAACATGAGCAGGATGAAGAGCATGAGCATGAGTGCTGCCATCACGATCACGACGAGGAAGATGAACACGAGTGCTGCGGCCACCATCACCACCATCATGACCATGATGAGAATGAAGAGCATGAGCATGAGTGCTGCCATCACGATCACGACAAGGAAGATGAACACGAGTGCCATCACCATCACGACCATGATGATGAACAGGAGCACGGCCACCATCACGGCGACGAGTGCAGCTGTGGCTGCGGTCATCACCACCATCATCATGGCTACGGTCATGCAGCAGACGAGGTCTTCGATGAGTTCGGTGTTATGACGGCGCACAAGTACACCAGAGAACAACTCGAGACAGCTCTGGACGAGTTGGAAGACGAGAAAAAGTGCGGCATGGTTCTCCGCGCCAAGGGCATCGTCGAAGGCGCCGACGGCAAGTGGTACCAATTCGACTACGTTCCGGGTGAACTGGAGGTTCGCGAAGGTGATGCGGAGACCACCGGCATGGTTTGTGTTATCGGTGTTGGTCTCGCGCAGGAGCATATCAAAGAGTTGTTCGGACTATAGGGGAGATTATCAGATAATATGGCAGTAAAATTAGAAGAACGCCAGGCTCGGGAGATTCCGGTCTATCTTTTTACCGGGTTCCTGGGCGGGGGCAAGACTACTTTTATCCAGGATACGCTGCAGACGCCGGAATTTGATGCAGAGGTTCCGACGCTGATGCTGGTCTGCGAAGAGGGCGAGGTCGAGTATGACGTGACTAGCTTTGCCAGCCCGGAGAACGTATTCGTGGAGTATATCGAGAGTGAGGACGAGCTGACGCGCCCGAACCTTCAGCGGTTGGCGGCCAAGTACCGCTTCGACCGTGTGCTGGTGGAATACAACGGCATGTGGATGCTGCAGACGTTATTTCAGAACATGCCGAGCAACTGGCTGATCGCGCAGGAGATGCTGTTCCTGGATGCGACGACATTCCTGATGTACAACCAGAACATGCGCCAGCTGTGCTTCGACAAGATGCAGACGGCGGAATTGGTGGTGTTCAACCGCTGCACGAAGGGCTTCGACAAGATGCCGTTCCATAAGGAAGTACGCGTGGCGAACCGTCGCTCGCAGATTCTCTACGAGTACGGTCCGTTTGACGTAGAGCCGGACGACATCGAGGATCCGCTTCCGTTCGACAAGACGCAGTCCAGGATTACCATCGCGGACGAGGATTACGCCGAATGGTACCGCGATATCAACGAGAACGAGGATGATTACGAGGGGAAGACGCTCATACTGAAGGGTCGCGTGGCCATGGCAGAGGATTTGAACACGAAGGGCCGCTTCGCGTTCGGCCGGCACGTCATGACGTGCTGCGTGGAAGATATCCAGTTCGCTGGCCTGATGTGCATCTACGCGAATGCCGATGCCTTCAAGACAGGCGACTGGGTAGAGATTACCTCCAAGGTTCGCATCGAATACGAAGAGGCTTACGGCGAGAAGGGTCCGGTTCTCTACGCGAAGAGCGTGACCCCGTGCGAGCCGGCAGACCCGGAGGTAGCGACGTTCTAGGCCGGGTAAGACGCTTTAAAAGAATATGTAAAAGTAGCTGCTCCGAATTTATACTTGAGTATAAGTTCGGAGTTCTTGTAGATAGTGAATTTTATATTATGTTATACTCATGTCGAACTGACACAGTCTGATTCAAAACGGATTTTCATTCATGTTGTTTGACTGTTGTACGGAATGACTGGTGATTAGAACAGAAAGGATTCATTATGAAAAGAAGAGAAAAGTTATACATTTTCTGTAATATCGTGTTGGTAATTATTGTTGCTAAATACTTCTTGTACATTGACAAAACCTGGTATGTTGCTACAAATGGACTTGTGCCTTCCTTGACGATCACATTCCTTACTGGTGTCGCCTTAGTACTTAACTTAATGAACTTCTATTACAAGAACTGTCATGACAAAGATGCCGGGAATTGTGATAAACACGCAATTGATTGACAGAATCAAGATGTGATGCAATCAGCAAATAGCATGTGCATAACAATCTGACGCAGTTTGTGAGACTATATATAATTTGCACGCAAAAAGAGGCTGGCGTTTTGACCAGCCTCTTTTCTTGCAGTAGCGGAAACTTCCGATGGAAGCAAACTGATTTGCTGTGCATAAGCTGGCATGCCCTGTTTCCCTAGATCCACCCCTGCGTCTTCATGATGAAGAGCCAGAACGTCAGCGAGAACGCCGAACCCAGCGTTGTCAGCATAACAGCGCTGATGGTCAGGTCCCCGGCGTGCCCCATGCCCTTTGCCATAATATAGCAGCTGATGGTGGAACTGGAGCCGCACATCACCAGTGCAGCAACCAGGAGATCTCGCCGGAAACCGAGCCACACACCGATCGGCAGGAATAGCGCGCAGAGTCCGAATAGCTTAATCAGAGCGCTGAGGACAGCAGGCCCTGCGGATTCCTTCGCTTTGTCCCATTGGAACGAGGCGCCCATTACGATGATTCCAAGCGGCGTTGCACAGCGTCCGAGGTAGTCTACCGTGGTCTCTGCGAGTTCCGGGAAGGGCAGCTCCGCCAGCGACCAGACGAAGCCCAGTGCGATGGAGAGGATGATCGGGTTGGTTGCAATGCCGTACAGTGTCTCTCGGAGGAGCTTCGTGGTAATCCTTCCGCGGTTTGGATGGTACAATTCCAGAATGAACACGGCAGCGATGTTGTAGATTGGCACTGCGCCGATGACCATGAGCGGGGCCATCCCCACATTGCCGTACATGTTCTGCACGACGGCGATGCCCAGAATCGTCGCGCTGCTGCGATACGACGTCTGGATGAATTCCCCTTGGATGCTGCGATCCTTCAGCAGGTAGGAAATTCCGGTACAGATGAGAATACTTGCAATCGTCGCTAGCGCACAGTAGGCAACATACTTTGTGTTCCACTCCTGCCGATAATCCGTCTGACACATGTCGTGGAACAGAAGCGCCGGCAGACACACCCGAAACACCAGCTTGTTCACCCTGGAAACAAAATCATCATCCACCACGTTTCGGTCTCGCAGCACCATCCCGATCACAATGAGGAAGAAGATGGGCAGCGTCGCGTTAAGGCAGAAAATCAAATTATCCAGCATATATTTATGTTCGTCCTTCCGTTATTTATCTTTCCATACGAAATGGGCATCGCCCGCTTCCCCGCCGTCGATGAGGAGATTCTGCCCCGTCATAAAGCGGTTTCGAACCGATACGAAATATATCCATTCCGCAATTTCTTCCGGCTCTGCCCATCGGCGAAGCGGCGTCAGAGCCATAATCCGCTCCCAGAGTACGGGATCATCCATCACCGGGCGGTTGAGGTCCGTTATTACACCGCCGGGATCGATGCTGTTGCAGATGGCCCTAGGCGCCAGCCGTAGAGCGACATTTTTCGTATATGTCATCAGACCGCCTTTGCTCGCAGCGTATTCCGGGAACTCGGAACCGGTATGACCGCTGGCAGAAGCCACCATCACAACGGCACGAATGAAAGGGTTGCTAATCGCATACTTCTCCGTGATTCGGATTGTCCCTTTGAGATTCACATCGATATCGTTGCCGGAATCCTGCACACCGGCACAGTTCACCAGAATGTCCGGCTGCACGTCCGGCGGGTATAAAGACTCGTCGCCAATGTCAAGTACCACGTGCCGATAATTAGGATGGATCAGCGAAGCAGTGTTAATATCAAAACCCACCACCTGATGTTCGCGTTCCAGGAAATACTTCGCGGTCGCCAGACCGATCCCGCTGGCGGAGCCGGTAACCAGAATATTCATGCAATCTCCTTTTGGCTGATTTTGCTAAAAATAAGTTTATGCGTTCGCAGTCTTCCGGCGATACGCAAGATAGTTGTCGCCGACGTTTTCTTCCTCCCATTGCACACTGACCTTGTAACCAATCGGGCTGAAGATGACCTCGCAGAGCAGTTCCATCAGCGCTCCGGTGACAGAGCAGAAGAACACCTGCACCGGCATCCAGCCGAAGAAATGGTAGGAGACGACGATCGCGAAGGTCAGATTGTCGACGAATTGGGCGATAGCTGTGGATACGTAAGAGCGAATGGCGAAATCGCGAAAGCTCGTGTTGCGAAGATGGCGCCCCAGGAAGGAGTTGATTTTCGCGTTGCAGATGGACGAGATGAACATCGCCAGACTGCTGCCGAGCACGACATACCAGCTTCCTCCGAATGTAGCATTGAGAGAGTCGTTGACCTGCGTGCTTCCGGTAGAATAAAATTCTCCCCACATGCCCGGCGTCAGGGACAGCAGCTTGAAGATGAGGCATGCTCCCAGATTGATGCTCATCGCCATGAAGGAAATCTTGGCAGAGGCCTTGCCGCCGAAGCGCTTGCACAGCATGTCCATGCAGAGAAAGGATACCCAGCTGAGGGCAAATCCGCAATCCAGAGCCAGATATTTGAAGGCAAAGAGTTCCTTGTTGGCCAGCAGGTTCATCATGATGACGCTGACAACGAAGAGAGACGTAACGAGACTGGGAACGTTTCGAAGGAGAATGCGGTAATCCTCCAGTTCCCGATGAATCCAATTTTTCATTTTTTTCTCCTTTGGTTTTGATATTTTACAAGCAGGATATCGGACCCGAACTGCTTGGCGTGCATTGCCGGCTAGCATTGCCGGACAAAGCATCCTTTATTCTAAACCCTTCATCCCTTAATTGCAAGAAAATCGGGATTGTTCTATAATTGAAGCGCTGTAAAGCTGTAAAGATAAGGTGGATCGGCGGAAGAAGAAACGGAGACACGAAGAATCGGAAACCGATGAATCAGAGATTCCGAAAATTCAGCAAATAACAAAAGCGTGAAAACACGAAAGAAGCCCGGATGCAATCAGACGGGTTTCGGAAAGGACGATTATGAAACTGTTTGTGTATAGCCTTCGGGAATTTGACGAACTGCAGTATTTCAAGAAATTTGCAGAGAAATACAATGTGGAATGGGATTACACCACGGAGGCGCCGTCTCCGGAGAATTGCCATCGGGCCAAAGGGTATGACGCTATTTCCATCATTACAACGCCGACACCGGCGGAGATGGTGGATGCCATGAAGGAGAACGGCATCAAGGTGATCTCGACGCGTACCATTGGCTATGATCACATCGATGTGAAGCACGCTCTGGAGGTAGGGATGGGCATCACGAACGTATCGTACAGTCCGGCATCCGTTGCGGATTACACCATCATGATGATGCTGATCGCCTGCCGCCGCATTCCTTTCATCGTAGAAACCGCGCGTGTTAAGGACTATAGTCTCAAGGGCAAAATCGGCAAGGAACTGTCTCGAAGCACCGTGGGCGTCATCGGGACCGGCCGAATCGGGCGCACCGTCATTGAGCATCTGTCCGGGTTCGGCTGCAAAGTTCTCGCGTATGACATCTATCCGAACGAATCGGTTAAGGCATATGCAGAATATGTCGATCTCGACACGCTGTACCGGGAGAGCGACATTATCACGCTGCATGCACCGGCACTGGAAGATAACTACCACATGGTCGACAGCGATTCGATGGCGAAGATGAAGGACGGCGTCATTCTCGTGAACTGTGCGAGAGGTCAGCTGATTGATACCAAGGCGCTGGTTGAACATCTTCGAAACGGAAAGATCGGGTTTGCGGCACTGGATCTGGTGGAGGATGTGGAAGATATCTATTATAAGGATTTGCGAGGGGAATTCACGTACCATCCGCAGCTCGATATCCTTAGCGGTTTTCACAATGTATTCATCACCCCGCATACCGCATTCTACACCGAGCAGGCGGTGTCGGATATGGTGGAGAACTCTATCCTGGGTGCGGAGGCCTATATCAAGGGCGAGGATCATCCGTACATCGTGAAGAAATACTAATTTATCTGACAACTGCCCGCATTGTGGGAGCATCCGGTTAAACTGCTACTGAATTCGGCCAAAGCAGCCGGACGAACGTCCATTCCATCAGGTGACCCGTAACATTGAAAACAGCGACAGACAATGCCTCCGTCCGAGGTGCTGTCTGTCACTATTTGATTACAGCTGATTTTCGTGATTGCTTCCGATCCACGTTGTCGTCTGCACTGGTATCTGCTATCTGCGCAAGCGTTTTCGGTTATTTCCGTCTTTTGGACTCGTGCCACATGTCGATGATAAATGCGGCCGCAATGCCGGCATAGAGGATATACTTCACGGCAGATCCGCTGCCGGACTGAGCCGCAAAGACGGTGGTTGGCACGGCGGCGATGATGACAGCCATCACCATCCGTTTCCGTGTGATGGTAAAATACTTCTTCATAAAAATCCGTCCCTTTCGTGTTCAGGGGTCGCCCCGGAGAAGAAAAATCCACTATTAGAACGCCCTCCGTATTTCGTATATAGAATAATATAAGCCCAGCGGAAATCTGTCAACCGCAAGGAATTCGACGATGGGATACTCTCACCCGGCGAGTGCATTCGCATCTAGTGTTGAAAAGTTTCTGCAACTGTCTTTGCAGAAAGAAACGCAGATGCGGACCGGGAACAGCATTCCGTTCGGGAGGTTGAGGCCTCGTAAAAAGAGAATGACGGAATGTGAAAATAGACTTAGTCTCTTGTTTTGTTCTATCAAATAGGATAGAATATCAATAATTGTTTAAAAACAAATTATCCGAGCAGGGAATTATGGAGGGAAAAAGCATGAAATGGTTAAGAAAAGGCGCTGCCTGTCTCTTGGCTTTCGCGATAGCGATGTCGATGACACCGCTGAGTGCATTTGCCGACACGACAGGGAGCGCAGCTAGCGGAAACGCCGCAGTGGCGGATCCGTCGACAATCAGCTCGTCTGAATCCGCCGTTACCAAGAATAACATCGGTCGCGTCTGGACGGACAAGACGGTATCTGCCGGTGATATCACGGTGGATGGAAAGACCGCATCGAAGGGAGAGTCTGACTTTCTGGTAGGGCTTTCGGCACTGTCTTCTGCAGCGAAGACGGAAGGTGCTTCAACAGTTCCGCTGGACATCGTCATGGTGCTGGATACGTCGGGCAGTATGGCTGATGATCTTCAGAATATCGAATATACGAAGGTCTACAAAGCGGATCTGGACACATCGAAAGAATACTACATCGCCAATGGATGGGGGTACCGTTCGGTAAGCTATAATGCTGAGAAGGGTAGCTGGGGCTATTATGAGCAAGGTTTTTTCTTCAGCGATTGGAAAACCGTGACGCCGAGGGCCAGTGAAAACGACCGCCCTAACACCACTCAGTTTTATAGCCGGACCGGCTCGAAGATGACGAAATTACAGGCATTGCAGGCTGCTGCAAACGAGTTCATCGACAATACGTTGGCAGCCAACCAAATCTCTGATGTCAAACATCGGATTAGCATTGTAACGTTTGCTTCTGGATCAAGCATTAAAAACAACCTCACAGAAGTGAATACGGACGGCGCGGCTGCTCTGAAGAACACGATTTCAAAATTGTATGCGGACGGTGCGACCCGTGCAGACTACGGAATGAAATCGGCTTCTACAGCACTGGAAAAGGCACGGTCGGAGGCCAAGAAGGTTGTTGTTTTCTTCACGGATGGCGAACCAACTACACACTCCGAATTTGATAATACAGTAGCTGGAAGTGCCGTGGGTACTGCAAAAGCGCTAAAGAGCCAGGACACCACGATTTATTCGGTGGGCGTATTTAAGGACGCAGATCCGCAAGATACCAGCGACAAGTTCAATGCTTATATGCACGCGGTATCCAGCAATTATAAGCATGCATCCTATACACAGAATCGGGGTCGTTGGACGTGGAATCTGGGCGACAGAACGAAGAAGTCGGATGGAACTGACGCGCAGTTCTACATGGCAGCGAGTGACGCACAGGAACTGAATCGTATCTTTGAGGAGATTTCTAAGGAAATAACGACACAGGATCCGACATCCCCGACGAAGGTGAACGGGGACGATCTGTCCAAGAGCGGTTACATCACATTCACGGATAAGCTGGGCGATTACATGCAGGTGGACGAGTTCAAGAGCCTTGTATGGAATGGTGTTGAATTCAAGAATGTCAGCAAGAGTACGTCCGGAAATGTTGATACATACACGTTCTCAGGAGCAACCCATAACATTCTCAGTGAGGATGACATTGAGCTCAGCAATATCGTGATTACTGTCGAGCGTTCGACCGATCTGAAGACCGGTGACAAGGTAACGGTGAAGGTCCCTGCAGGTCTGATTCCGCTTCAGTACTACGAAGTGAGCACATCAAACGGTAAGCAGATAAAAGAATTGAAGCAGGATGCGAACCCGCTGCACCTGTTCTACGGTGTTAGCCTCAAAGACGGCGTAGACAGCAAATTGGCAAACCCGGACGATGCGATGAAAGCCTACATGGCAAAGAACACGGAGGACGGGAAGGTAGCATTCTACTCCAATGCTTACACGAAAGGCGCTGAGGCAGGCCAGACTACGGCAAACTTCACACCTGCTGCAGAAAACGGATATTACGGAGAGGGTTACAGCGAAGCGGCTGTAGCGAAGACCGATAACACGACGAAGACGGCAACCAAGGCGGTTGTGACGTCGAAGGAGAATTCGAAGATTGTTGCCGCACTTGGAAACAACGGTCGTCTGACCACCGATCTGCCGGGAGAACTGGCGATCACCAAGAAGGTAACGGGAATCGATCAGACAACGGATGAATTCACTTTTGAAGTGGAGACCACGGACGGAACCTATGTCACCAAGACAACCGGCGGTTCAGGAACCGTAATCGATACCATCGAGATTACGGGAGGCAAGGGCACTGTTGCACTGAAGGCAGGAGAGACCGTGCACATCTGTGGACTACCGGCCGGCGCAAGCTACACGGTGACAGAGAAAGATCTGCCGGATGGCTATACTCAGACTGCACCGGTGGATGCAAGCCAGAAGCCGGTTTCTGCAACGGGCACGATTACCGCAGGCAGAACTGCTGAGGCGAAGTTTACGAACAACTACCAGGCGGAGCCGGTTACCGTAGATACTACGGCGAACGCACCGCTAAAGAAGGTTGTATCCCACGCTGACTGGGCGGATGGACAGACATTCTCCTTCCGGATTGAGGCGGTGACCAAGGATGCTCCGATGCCGAAGAATAAGACGGTAGAAGTATCGAAACCGGACAAAGATAACACCGCAGAGTTCGGCTTCGGCGATATCACGTTCACCAAGGCCGGAACGTATCAGTACACCATCAAAGAGGTGAAGGGCCAGATTCCGGGCATGAAATATTCGGATTCCGTAGCAACCTTGACGATCACCATCGTGGACGGCGGCAAGGGTAAGCTGGAGGTTGCGAAGGACGGAATTGTAGTATCGAACGAGACCTTTACCAACATTTACCGTGTACCGGCGGAAGGATCGGTGAACATCAAGGTACAGAAGGCATTGAAGGGCCGTAAGCTCAAGGCTGGCGAGTTTGGTTTCAGCCTCCATTATGAAGATGGTACGGCCGTTAATGGTCAAATCGTCAAGAATGCTGCAGATGGCTCTGTTGATTTCGGAAATCTGAGCTACGATACAAAATCCTTGAATGCTCTGGTTAAAGAACAGAAGGCAACTGCATCCGCTTCGGGTCAGGATGGTAAGATTACGTACACGATCAATTACATCGCAAAAGAAGATACGGGTGATCTTCCGGAAGGTGTAAGTGCTACGAAGGATACAATTGACTTTACCGTTAAAGTAGTGGATGACGGCAAGAGCGGCAAACTGACAGCAGAAGCAATCTATCCGGATATTACGGATGGAAATAAGTTTGTAAACACCTACTCCACGGGTGATCCGGTGAAGGTATCTCTGGACGGAAACAAGGTTCTCTCAGCGGAGGACGGACTGAACCCGAGCGATATAACGGAGAAGTTCACATTCGCCGTAACGGGTAAAGATAACGCACCGATGCCGGAGAATACCACGGCGAAGAACGATGCTACAGGAAATGTAAGCTTCGGCTATATCAGCTACACTTTGGATGACTTGAAGGACGTAGAACCAAATGATGACAACGAACGCATCAAGACCTTCGAATACAGCATCACAGAAAGTGGCAGTGTGGCTGGAATTACCAACGACTCGAGCACGAAGACCGTGAAGATCCAGCTGAAGGATGACGGCAAGGGTCATCTGACGGCAGAACGCGTCAGCGATGGTGATAAGGCATTTACTTTTACCAATACGTATAAGGTAGAGCCGAAGAAATTCGCCATCACAGAGGCCATCAAGGGAACGAAGGTTCTGGAAGGAAAGGATCTCAAGGATGGAGAATTCACCTTCGAGCAGGTAGAGTATAACGATCAGGAAGAGACAGTTGTCGCTACCGGCACCAACGATAAGGATGGAAACATCACGATGGGTGCAGTGACCTACACGAAGCCGGGAACATATACGTACACGATTCGTGAGAAGGCCGGAAAGAATGGTGGAATCACTTACGACAGGATGACGTATCAGGTTACCGTGTATGTAAGCGATAATGGCGACGGCACACTTTCGGTGGACTTGGAAGGCCCGGAGAAGATCACCTTCAACAACACGTATGAACCGACTGCAGCCGAAGTATCGGTTACGGCAATGAAGGAGCTGACAGGTGCTACACTGGAAGACGGACAGTTCACATTCGAGATGAAGGACGAGGACGGAGAAGTCATCTCCACTGTGAAGAACGCAGCGGATGGAAAAGTTGTGTTTGATGGCATGACCTACAACGAGGTGGGCGAGTACAAGTACACAATCTCCGAAGTGAACGACAAGCAGAAGAACGTAACTTACGATACGGATACACAGGAAGTTACAGTTGTCGTAAGCGATGACGGCAGCGGTCAGCTGAAGGCCACGGTCAAGGGTGCAGGAACTTTCCATAATACTTATGATGAGAACGGAAAATCCATCAACACCGGAGACAATGCTCATATTCTTCTCTTCGCAGGCGTGGCTATCCTCGCACTGGCAGCATTAGGCGTGCTGACTTATACGAGAAAGAAGAAGAGCATTTAATGAAAATGCCGGACATCGGACGGTCTTCCGTTCGATCCGCCCGATTCGCCAGGTTCATCAGAATGGAGGAATCGGAAGACGTAATGAATGAATAGTGCCGGGATGAATCAAAGTGTTTCGTACTGCAGCACTGGAATTAGACAGAAAATGCGGCCGCTTCGGTGGCCGCGTTTTTCTGTGGAAATAACCGGATTCCGAGAGGTGAATAGAAAACTGCCTGTGAATGGCAATATGAAAAACCGAGCATCCACCCTTTGGGGGACGCTCGGTTCAACTTTTTCGAGTGGTCTTAATTTTTTCATGATGATCAAGTGCCGTGAAAGGCAGTTTCGTTCTGCCATCTCATCATTTGGAATAGAACCAAAAAGCGAAGCCCTCCGAAACGGAAGGCTTCTAGTTCTTATATGGTTATTTTTGTAGAGGTCGTTTGTTTACAATCTGATAGTAACACATGCATTGTTTTTTGTAAAATTAATTGTTATAAATTAAACAATAAAAAATATTTAACATTCAAGTTCCGCAATGATGCGCTTTGAATCGTCTGCAAATCCCATGAAACCCAATGAGAACAATGTATTGAATTACGTACCTGATTCTGTTATTATAATTTTTGAAGAATGTTAGGAGATTATTTATGGAAATTCGAAACATTGTCACATTTATCAAAGCAAGCGAAATGCAGAGCTTTACAAAGACCGCCGCACAGCTGGGATATTCCCAGGCTGCTGTTACTGTGCAAATTAAGCAGCTGGAAGACGAGCTCGGCACGCAGCTTTTCGATCGTATCGGGCGCAGTGTGCGCCTGACCTATGCGGGTGAGAAATTCATGCCATATGCCCTCAACCTGATGAAATCCGTTGAGGAAGCCTCCACATTCATGAGAAATGAGGATGAACCTTCCGGTGTTCTTCGGCTGGGCGCAAGCTCATCCTTCTCCGCAGGGATTCTTCCGAGAGTGCTTCCGGGATTCCATAAGCGTTATCCGAAAATCCGCGTTATCGTAAAGACGACCGACTTGCTGACTTCCACCTACGATCTGCTTCGGCAGAACGAGCTGGACTTCACTTTCACGATGGAGCACAAGGCGATTCCGCAGGAATTCGTCAGCGTGGCGGAGCGGAAGGAAGATGTAGTGTTCGTTACCTATCCGGACAGCCCTCTGGCGAAATCACGGAAGGTGCCGATAGAACGCATTCTCAAGGAAGACTTCATCTCCTCGGATAGAGAGGTGAGTTACGGCCACCTGCTGGAGGAGGTATTGGTAGAGCGAGGGATTGACTTCAATCCGTCGGTTGAAATCGGCTCTACATCCGCCATCATTCACATGCTGTCGCAGGGGAACGGGGTGTCTTTCCTGCCGAAATTCCTGGCGGACGATCCGCTGAATAAGGGCATGTTGGCGATCATCGACACGGAGTCACTCGATCTGCAGCTCTGGACGCAAATGCTTCGTCTCCGAAACAAGTGGCTCAACCCTGTGATGAAGGCATTCATCGAATACATGCAGGAGGCGCTGGAGAAAGTGTAGCTTATGCACTTTCATACATCCAATAAATAACGAGAAATCAATAAATAACGAAAAATAACGAGACCTCGCACCGTGAATCCGTGGTGCGGGGCCTCGTTTTAATTCTGAATGATGACAGTCTTGCATTATGCAAGCCGCAAATTCGCGATAGTCGTACGTTCTTGTACGTTTTAGTCAGGCGTGTACGTCTTAATCCGATCATGTGCGAGTCTTGTGTGCTCTGCTCGGAACCGGGCAGTCCTTGTCAGTTGCCTAGGTCAGTTGCCCGGGACGATCAAGCCGACCAGAGTTACTCTGCGATAACGATACCGGTGCAAGCCTTACCGGTGCAAGCAGCGTTGCCTTCGTCGGTGTCCAGGTGAACAACGGAAGTGTCTCCGCCGATACGGCAGATAACGTCGCCGAATGTCAGCGCTCTCTTCTGATCGGTGTCAATCTTCAGTTCAACAACCTGGTTCTGCTCTACGCCCAGCGCCTTTGCGTCCGTCTCGTTGAGGTGTACGTGTCTCTGTGCGATGATGCAGCCGCTCTCAGTCTCTACGGAATTTCCGTTCTCTGCGGTAATCTTGATTCCCGGTGTGCCGGCAAGATCTCCGGACAGTCTGATTGGAGCAGCTACGCCCAGGGAACGAGCGTCTGTAGCGGACAGCTCGATCTGTGTGCCTTTTCTAGCCGGTCCAAGGATAGCAACTCTCTCCATTGTCTTCTTCGGGCCTGTCAGGGCAACTCTCTCCTCTGCAACGAAACCGCCGGCGATATCCTTCTTCACCTTCAGTTCATAGCCGGCACCGAACAGCTTCTCGATATCTTCCTGAGACAGGTGTACGTGGCGTGCACTTACTTCAACATTTACCTCTAATGTAGCCATTGGAATAATCCTCCTTTATCTTAACAAAATACATCACTTTAATTATAAGCACGTCACCAAAATTTGTCTAGATTGTTAAATTTCTCTAACTCTTACTTTTTCGGGGGGTATTGGAAGTGTACAGCGGGTAAAAACATTCTTTTACCCGCTAAGGCACCCGACGGCATGATCAGACATTCGGCTTGCCGGCCAAACATTCGATTTGCCGATAAGACGCCCGGGTTGCCGAGCCGAGTGGCGGTATTGGTTCATCTCGCTTGTGCGTCGTGACGTGAGGTATGCATAAGTTGAAATGCGTTCGAGGGATTGATCGAGATGCGTGAAAACGGACGGTGAAAAATGCCGAAACTCCTTGACTTGAGACGGATCTAAGAATATAATTTATAGGCTTGCAAATGCACGAGGTGTATTTGTGTGCCTAAATGGAGCAGGCCTTGAGCCGGTAACTCCGACACTAATATTTTATTTTTAGTATGTCGAAACAGATCAACGATCCGAGTAGGCAGTGCCGAAACCGATTGCCCGCAGTCTGAGCAGCGCAATCTGAGTAGGTAGAAAGGAAGTACAATGAAGTCTTACATTGCGAAGCCTGCAGAGGTGGAACGTAAGTGGTACGTCATCGATGCAGAGAACAAGACTCTTGGAAAGATTGCTGTTGAAGCAGCTTCCATTCTGAGAGGAAAGAAGAAGCCGATTTACACCCCGCACGTGGATACCGGTGACTACGTCATCGTCATCAATGCAGAGAAGGTTGCGGTAACCGGTAAGAAGGAAGATCAGAAGATCTACAAGCACCACAGCGGTTATCCGGGCGGTCTGAAGGAAGTTCCGTTGAAGGAGCTCCGTGCGAAGAAGCCGGAAGAGATCATCCGTCACGCCGTTAAAGGCATGATGCCGAAGGGCAAGCTGGGCAGACAGATGTTCAAGAAGTTAAAGGTATATGCTGGTCCTGAGCACCCACACACTGCTCAGCGTCCGGAAGAGTGGACATTCTAGGAAGGGAGGAATAGAAGATGGCTAAAACACAGTATCAGGCAACAGGCAGAAGAAAATCTTCGGTTGCAAGAGTCAGATTACTCCCTGGAACCGGAAAGATCACAATCAACAAGAAGGATCTTGAGGATTACTTCGGAATGGACATTCTGAAGAACGAAGTAAAGAGACCGTTCGACATCACCGGTACTGCCGGCAAGTATGATGTCATTGCTACCGTAGAAGGCGGCGGCACCACCGGTCAGGCAGGTGCGCTGAGACACGGTATTTCCAGAGCACTCTGTGTCGCTGATGAAGAAGCATATAGAGCATCCCTCAAGGCTGCAGGCTTCCTCACAAGAGACCCGAGAATGAAGGAAAGAAAGAAGTACGGACTCAAGAAGGCAAGAAGAGCAAGCCAGTTCTCGAAGCGTTAATC
>CAVKJB010000025.1:0-1146 GCA_963656785.1 Acutalibacteraceae bacterium
GGAGTGACCTAATTTTCAATGAGCCATATGACCTAAATTTAGATTAGCATAAACACCAGGTACCTATCTAGCACGGAATCTTCTCTATTCAAGCGCTATCCACGGCGCTTTGGGCGAAAAAGACGAAAGTTTTCCGGCAATCCACCGAAATAACCCACAGGGAGGTGCCAACCATGACGAATAAGACGACAACGATCTCTGCAAAAGAGGCAGCCCTTCGTTGGAATATCACCGAACGTCGAGTTACGAGCCTCTGCCGGGCTGGACAAATCAAAGGAGCAAAGAAGGAACACAATCGCTGGATGATTCCCGCGGATGCACAGAAGCCTGCAGATCAACGTATTAAGACCGGTGCCTTCCGAAAGACCGCGCATACGGCAAAGCGCCCCTTGCCTATCGGCGTATCCAACTACTGTCTGGCTTCATCGGAATACTATTACATTGACAAGACGCGAATGATTAAAGATTTCATTGACGAACGACCAATGGTAACGCTGTTCACCCGTCCTCGCCGTTTTGGAAAAACGCTGAACATGGACATGCTTCGAACCTACTTTGAAAAAAGCAAAGTGGATACTTCTGTCTACTTCCGAGACAAGAAGATCTGGGCTTGCGGTCAGAAATACCAGGAGTATCAGGGGAAATACCCCGTAATTTTTCTAACCTTCAAGGATGTGAAATTCAATACCTGGGAAGAAACGTTTGCTGCCATCCGAGATATTTTTGCAAAAGAAACGCAGCGCCACAAGGAATTGCAAGCTAGCGACAAAAGTGACGAGTACAGCACAAAGATTTACAACAAACTGGCCAACAGCAATGTCAATGAGGTGGAACTAGCTTCCGCGTTGTTCGATTTGTCTGCAATGCTTCACCAACATTACGGTGTTGCCCCGGTTATCATCATCGATGAATACGACACACCGATTCAACAGGGACATCAGAAAGACTTCTATGACAAAGTAATTCTATTTATGCGAAACCTCTTCTCCGGGGGATTCAAGGATAATCCACATTTATCTTTCGGCTTTCTCACCGGAATACTGCGCGTGGTCAAGGAAAGTATTTTTAGCGGAATGAACAACCTGTCCATCAACTCTGTATTGGACAACAAATACAGTTCCTATTTCGGTTTTACTGCGGATGAAG
>CAVKJB010000025.1:1156-27035 GCA_963656785.1 Acutalibacteraceae bacterium
GTATTACGGCGCCGCAGACAAATATGACGAAATCTGTCAATGGTACGATGGTTACCGTTTCGGGAAAACAGATATTTTCAACCCATGGTCCGTGGTGAACTACTTCAGCAATGAGTGTAGCCCGAGGCCATTCTGGCTCTCCACCGGCAGCAACGATATTATCGGCGAAATCCTTACACAAGCAGATGCGGAAATCTACAACCGTCTCACCGCACTACTCAATGGCGAGGCCTTTACTACATTCATTGATACAGGTGTAATCTATCCACAGATTCGAAGCAACCCATCCTCTATCTACAGCTTTCTGTTGGTAACCGGATATTTGAAGGCACTGAAAACAACCCCTTCTTTCAGCGGCGACTTCATGTGCGAAGTCGCACTGCCGAATCGAGAAATCTCTCTGGTGTACAACAAGGAGATTTTGGGGCGTCTAGAATACTTGATTGCTCCTGCCACGGCGATTTCCATTCAAGAGGCAATCTTCTCCGGAGACAACGCTCGATTGAAAACTCAACTCCAGACATTGCTATTACAGTCCGTAAGTTCCTTCGATACGGCAGGTGAGAATTTCTATCACGGCTTTATGCTGGGACTGTGTGCTTTGCTTGGGGGCACATTTACAACATCCAATCGGGAATCCGGAGAAGGGAGATATGGCATTCAGCTAAAACCGCTCCGAGACGGGCTCCCGGGAATCCTGATCGAACTGAAGGCTGCGAAGAATTGCACCAAAGAGGATCTCCAGCTGCTCTCTGAAGCCGCTTTACAGCAGATCAATGATAAAAAATATGAGACCGAACTGGTGGCTGCCGGAATAAAGACAATCTACAAATACGGCGTCGCATTCAGCGGAAAGAACGTCGAAGTGACGGTTGAGGGGTAGACTGCCCCAGAATGTGTGAACATGGATGGGACTGTGGACATTGTTCCCTTGCCTCGTTCTCGTTATTGTATAAAAGAAAACAGGGCCACCCGGACACTTCCGGATGGCTCTGCCAGATGAATTTATTTATGGCCTTACAGTGCCTTCTTAATCGCCTCCAGCAGCTCATCGTATTCCTCATACGCCGGAATGTCCGGATACTGCTCCTGGATGGATTTCGGGCTCTTGAAGAGGAAGCCCGCCTTGCTGGCCTGGATCATGCCCAGGTCGTTGAAGCTGTCGCCCGCTGCGATGGTGTCGAAGCCGATGGATTGCAGGCCCTTGACGGTGGTCAGCTTGGACTTCTCGCAGCGCATGTGGAAGTCCTCAATCATACCGTCCTCGCCGATAACCAGCTCGTTGCAGAAGAGCGTCGGATATCCAAGCTTCGCCATCAACGGCTGTGCGAACTGAAGGAATGTATCACTCAGGATGATCACCTGCGTGATGGAGCGAAGCTCGTCCAGGAATTCCTTCGCGCCCGGAATCGGGTCAATCTTCGCGATGGTGTCCTGCACGGCCTTGAGGCCGAGTCCATGTTCCCGCAGGATGTTCAAGCGATAGTTCATCAGCTTGTCGTAATCCGGTTCATCCCGAGTGGTCTTCTTCAGCTCCGGGATGCCGGATTCCTCTGCGAATGCAATCCAGATTTCCGGTACCAACACCCCTTCCATATCCAGGCAAACGATATTATTCATTCTATCTCTCCTTCGTTTCTTTAATTATTATACAAAAAATCTTTTATAATTGTATCAATAATCACAAAACTTATCAATAGAATTCTTTGGATGGGTCGTTGAAAATCGAAACGCTTTTTTTATTCCCCCAGCTTTTCCTTCGCCAGAATCGCCGCACCGTACGCACCCGCATAGCGCCCGTGCTCCATCGGGATGACTTCGCGGTGAATCTTTTCCGACAAAAGGTGCGCGAAGAACGCACTGTCACTCAGGCCACCCGTGATGATGATGGTGTCCTGGAGCTCCTTTCGCTGCATCAGCGCAACAACTTTGACCGCCACAGAGTTGATGACTCCGGCGGCAATTTCATCCTTCTCGCGGCCCTCGCCCATGTAGTTGATAACCTCTGACTCGGCAAAAACCGTACAAATCGAACTGATCGGCAGTGCTTTGCCCTTCTCCGCAAGTTCCATCATCTCTTCGATGGTGACCCCCAGTCGATTCGCCATGACTTCCACGAACTTACCCGTGCCTGCCGCACACTTATCGTTCATCAGGAAATCGACGGCCCGACCATCTCGGACATTAATAAATTTCGTGTCCTGTCCGCCCACATCCACGATGGAACAATCTCGTCCGATCATTTCGTATCCGCCTCTACCGTGGCACGTGATCTCCGTAATTACGCGATCCGCATACTCTACCGAGATGCGCCCGTATCCCGTAGCCACGATGCGGCAGTTTCCGAGATCTCCGACTTCCTGCTCGAGTCCCTCGCGGATGATGCCTGACGTAATCTTGCTGTTCCAGCCCGTTGGCATCACCTTGAAAAGGGGACTGCCGTCCTCCTTGAGAATGCATATTTTGGATGCGGTTGATCCGATGTCGATTCCTATGTAGTTCATATTTTCCTCGCTAAAATTAAGTATCTCTAGCCGTACCGATGCCGCTGATTGTTGAATTCGTTGTCCAGGCCTTCGATGCCGATGTGCTCCAGATGCTGTTCCTCTGCCAGATGCTTAATAGCCTCGACGTCCTCTTCATGAATCAGGAGTGCGATACCGCAGCACACCGACAGCTCCCGCGGAGTCGGACTAATCTGGGCATACATACCAGCTGCTTTTACCGCTCGATACATGGCTAGCCCATCCGTGTGGGTGTTGAAAAGAATATAATAATGCTTCATGGTTTTATTCTAACACAAGCAGGCTACGTCCGCCAGAAGCGAACGCAGCCTGTCGTCATTCCATCAATAGATTGTATTCGCCAATGATTTGAGGCCGGTCACGACTAGCCGATTACTTCACAGAATGCTTCGATTCTGGTCTTCAGCTGCTGAGCATCTGCATCGGTGTAGTCGGTCTCGATGCGCAGGCTCGGGATGTTCTCTTCCTTGAGTCTCTGTTCGAGGGTTGCGCCTTCGATGTCATAAGTCTGGCAGAACTTCAGTGTGACGTCGATAACGCCATCCACATCGTATTCCTTCGCAAGGCGAACAACGTCGTCAAAACGTCCGGTGTTCGGCGTGAAGCATGCGCAGTTGATGCCCATGTATCTCTCTGCGATGTGGTCGATCATCTCGTCAACCGTCTTGCCACTCTCGTCTACCTGGTTCTCGAAATAACGTGTGCCGGTGCATGTCTCTTCGCAGACAACGGCAGCGCCGGATGTTTCAATCAGGTTATGCATCTTCCAGTTCGGAATAGCCATTGGCGTACCGGTTACCAGGATTCTCTTGGTGCCTGCCGGGAATACGCTTACGCCGTCCTTCACTCTCTGATCCAGCTCGTCGCACAGGGTGTTAACCATCTGGGTGAATCTTGCCGGATCATCGTAGTATGCGATCTGGGAGATCAGAAGCGTGTCGGTGCCGCTGATCGGAATGTTCTTCTCTTTTCTCAGATCATACAGTCTCTTGAGCGCTGCTCTCTTCGCGTTGATCTTCTTGATATTCTCTGCCAGGTTCTCCTCGGTAACTTTGTTGCCGGTCTCTTTTTCAACGAGAGCCATCAGGTCGTGGATTTCATCGGCCCACTTCTTGATATCCTTATCTCTCTTCATCTGAGGAAGATCCATTACGTGCATCGGAACGTCAGTGCCGAGGATTTCGTAAGCCTTCTTCTTGCCATCGCAGGTGGTCTCACCGATGTATACGTCTGCCAGGCGATAGAACGGACATGTTCTGTCGAAACGCGCGCCCAGCATGGCCTTGATCAGCGGACATGTATTTGCAGGCAGATATTTCTCGCCGCCCGGTACCCAGAACTGAGATCCGGCACACAGACCCGTTGCGATACCGCCCGCTGCAAAAATCACTTCATCCGGAACATATGCGCAGAAGGTGCCGAATACCTTGCCGCCGTTCTTCCTGAATTCAACCAGCTCAGCCGGGCGAACGCCGTGAACCTCTGCCAGCACGAAATCAAAATAATCCATCTTCTCCGGACGGTTCTCCTGCGAGAGGAACACATCACCAATTGCTCCCGGAAGAACGTTGCACAGCACATCGTGTGTTTCTACATCCATTCCAAGTTCTTTCCACATTTCATGATAATCTGCCATTTTAAGCCTCCTTAAATTTAGAGATGGTGTAAAAGAAATTACTCTGTCCCGATATGACCGAATTACACATATAGTCTAACCCACGGTCCGCACCGATAACCAATAAAAAACCAATGCTGTTAGATTTTATTAACTATAGGATTTCTCGATAACCTATTGATTTGGTATAGTATTCTTTCGATTTTCTTTCGGTTATTATTCTTCTTGTCACTCTATCACCTATTAACATATTTAAACATTTATATAAAATCGTTTAGTTTTACAAATCGTTTCCTCGGTGATATATTAATTATGTTGAATGGTTCATCTTTTTCAACAAATATCTTTAATATATCCACTATCTGGCGCGTACCACTGCGAGGTGCGCGCTTCCCCTAGCTTTCAAAACCTATTATCATACATTGCGCGGAGCTTCTGTCTCCGCGCTCCTTTTTTATTCGTGCAGCAAAAGAGCCCGTTTCAGCTTCCTGTGAAACGGGCTCTTGTTGTCTTCCTTACGATCTCGCTGCATCGCACACCGCTTCGACAAAAGTCGGATGCGGATGGATGGTGTTACCCAGATCCTCCAGGGTAAGACCATTAGCGATTGCCACGGAAAGCTCACCGACGATATCGCTCGCACGACCGCACATGAGCTGTGCGCCCAGCAGTTTGTGTTCGTCGCTGTCAGCCACCAGCTTGATGAAGCCTCGATCCAGCTCCGCGATGACGGTCTTCCCGTTCGCGGAAGTCGGTACCTTCTTGACGATCACGTCAATGCCGGATTCCTTCGCTTCGTCCTGTGTTAGGCCAACGGATGCAATTTCCGGAGACGTGTAAATGCAGCCGGCTACGGTGTTCATATCGATGG
Source organism: Acutalibacteraceae bacterium (assembly GCA_963656785.1). Classification (GTDB taxonomy): domain Bacteria; phylum Bacillota; class Clostridia; order Peptostreptococcales; family Anaerovoracaceae; genus Mogibacterium_A. The sequence continues at coordinate 6,168 of CAVKJB010000025.1, forward strand.
TCGGTTCCTTGCCGTTCATTACGCTGACCGCGTTGCGTCCCTCTGCGGTGGCGGTGTGCGCCAGCATGGTGCCGCCGATGACGTCACCGATGGCGTAAATGCTCGGAACTGCCGTGCGGTAGCATTCATCGACTTGAAGAAACCCCTTCGCACCGATCAGTTTTTCTGCAAGTTCGTCGCTGAAGACGTCCTTGCTCACCGGGCGTCTTCCGGTGCAGACCAAAATGTGATCCGCTTCGACGGATTTGACATCGTCCTTCTCCTTGAAGAAGCAGACGAGGCGATCTCCGTCCTTCTCAATCTTCTCGACCATGGCGCTTGTGTGAACGTCGATGCCACGGTTTTTGAAATTCATCTTGAGGCTGCGTCCGAGCTCCTTGTCCATGTTCGGGAGCAGTCTGTCCAGCGCTTCGACTACGGTTACTTTTGTGCCAAGATCACTGTAGATGGTGGCGAATTCGATGCCGATAACGCCACCGCCGATGATGACGAAATCCTGCATAATCTCACCCTTGAGATCCAGAAGAGCCGTGCTGTCGAGAACGCCTTCGAGGTCAATGCCCGGAATCGGCGGAACTGCCGGTTCGGATCCGGTAGCGATCAGGATGTTCGCGGCAGTAATCTTCGAGGATGCCTCTCCTGCGACTTCCACCGTGTGACCGTCCAGCACCCTGGCGGTTCCATGGATGAAGTCCACCTTCTTCTTCTTGAGCATGAAATGGATGCCGTCTCGAAGCTGAGCGGACACCTCGCTCTTCCGGTCGATAATGCGGTTCAGATCTGCTTTTGCCCCAATAACGGTAATACCGATGTTTTCCGACTTCGTCGTCTCGCGGTACGCGTCGGAGGAATGCATCATCGTCTTGGTCGGGATGCATCCCCGATTGAGACAGGTGCCTCCGACCAGGTCTTTCTCGACCAAAGCCACCTTCATCCCGTAATCTGCAGCCTCGAAGGCCGCTTCGTAGCCTCCCGGACCGGCTCCGATGACTACCAGGTCGTACTGAAATTCACTCATTTGATACCTCCTGCTTATTTCAACTCCATGTATTCAAACAAACTACTCCATTTGCAAGGTGATCTGTTCGATGACCTTCGCTGCCATCATTCCTTCCTCCGTTCGGAAATCGTCTAATTTCAGTCCGTTCAATGCATTCTTCTTGTAGGCAACACCTCTCAGCAAATCTTCAATCTGCGGGAAAACCTCCGTCTCCAGGGAGTCGGAGTAGATTCTCACGTCCCGAATTATGCCGCCATCCACATGAAGTTGGATGGTCACGCTGCCGAAGTCAAGCCTGTTGTCAATCTCCACATCGAACGGAATCTTGCGCCCGTACCGCCACTCGTCCGATTGGTAATGCAGGTATAGACTCTGAAGGTCGGAATCTGTATCGTCCGGAAGCGATCTTCGCTCGGCAGGAAGAATCTGCGTTCCGTATGCCTTGCTGTACACTTCTTCAAATGCCCGAACCAACGCGTCCTTCACCTCCGGAATCGTCAGCTCCGGCCGGTATTCCGTCAGGTTCGTCACGCGGGATCGCACGGATTCCACGCCTTTGGAACGAAGCTTCGCGGCGGATACATTCAGATAGCGGGAAAGCACTTCCCGATTCACATCCACCATGATGGTGCCGTGGTGATAGCAGTAATTTCCTTGCTTAAAGTACGCATGTCCCGAGAACTTCTTCCCATCGATGGTCAGGTCGTTTCGGCCGCTTTTCTCCGCGGAGATGCCGAGCAGTTGAACTGCTCGAAGAATGACATCGGTCTGCCGTTCTACATCATATAACCCCTTCTGTGCAATGAAGGTAAAATTAAGATTGCCCAGGTCGTGGTAGACCGCCCCACCGCCGGAAACTCGCCGGGCTAAGGTGCATCCTTCTTCCTGCATGGTCTCCAGCCGGCATTCTTTCCACGGGTTCTGGTTCCTTCCAATGACCACGGTGTTTGCGTTCTGCCACAGGTACATCGTGACCTCATCCGGTGCGGCGCGGAAGGTGAGATATTCCTCGGTCGCCAGATTCTTCGCCGGGTCGGTGCAGTCTGTCAGTATATAATTTATTTTTACCATAATCTGTTCATCCTGAATAAAAGGCGCGAGCCGGGTGGCTCGCGCCTTCATACTTTGTCTCTATTCTGCAGTGTACTTCAGTACCGGATTTCTTGCCGCCCCAACTTCGTCCAGACGACGAACCGGGGTAGTTACCGGGCAGGCCATAACGCTCTCCGGCGACTCCATGATGGTCTTGTGGATTGCGATAAAGGCTTCGATTGCCTCGTCCAGAACTTCCTTCGCCTCGGTCTCGGTCGGCTCTACCATGAGTGCCTCGTCAACAATCAGCGGGAAGTACATCGTTGGCGGATGGATGCCATAATCCAGGAGTGCTTTCGCTACGTCCAGTGCGGATACATGGCATTCCTTGTGGAACTTCTCCAGGCTCATTACGAATTCGTGCATGCATGTCTGATCGTAAGCCATCGGATAATAATCCTTCAGTTTCTCCATGATGTAGTTCGCGTTGAGAACCGCGTTCTTTGCGAGTTCCGGCACGCCTTCCGAACCGATGGTCAGGATGTACGCCAGCGCCTTCATGCATACGAGGAAGTTGCCGTGGAAGCCGGTCACATCGCCCATGCTGTGTTCTGCGCGAACGAAAGTATCATTCTCAGAGTGGGTTCCCGGCATGAATTCCGCCAGAAGGGCCTTGCATCCAACCGGACCGGCACCCGGGCCGCCGCCGCCGTGCGGCGTGGAGAACGTCTTGTGCAGGTTCATGTGAATGCAGTCGAATCCGATGTCTCCCGGGCGAACCAGGCCGATAACAGCATTCAGGTTCGCTCCGTCGTAATAGCACAGACCGCCTGCTTCGTGTACTAGGCGAGTGATCTCCATGATGTTGTCATCGAAGATTCCGACGGTGTTCGGGTTGGTCAGCATCAGGCCGGCGGTCTTCTCGCTCAGGTGTGCCTTCAGGTCTTCCAAGTCAATTTTTCCCTGGTCGTTGGACTTGATGACAACAACCTTGAATCCTGCCATTGTCGCACTGGCAGGATTGGTACCGTGTGCGGAATCCGGAATGATGATTTCTTTGCGTTCGTGATCCCCGCGAGATTCGTGATATGCCTTGATCAGAAGAAGTCCGGTGAACTCGCCCTGTGCACCGGCTGCCGGCTGCAGGGTAATGCGATCCATTCCGGTAATCTCTTCCAGGTCATGTTCCAGCATTTCCATGGCCTTGCAGGCGCCATATACGGACCAGTCCGGCTGAAGCGGATGGATCTTCGTGAATCCCGGAAGAGAAGCGACCTTCTCGTTGATTCTCGGGTTGTGCTTCATGGTGCAGGAGCCGAGCGGGTAGAATCCATCGTTCACGCCGCGGGCTTCCTTTGCCAGCTGTGTGTAATGTCTGCCCAGCTCATTCTCAGAGATCTCTGGAAGTGCAGCTTCCTCCTTGCGAAGAGCAACCTCCGGCAGTTTGATATCTACATCGCATTCCGGGAAAATGTCCTGGCCGCGGCCCGGCATGCTTCTTTCAAAAATCAGTTTCATGCGCTGAACACCTCCTTTGCGATTTCAACTACGTCGTCCATATCTTCCTTCGCATTCAGCTCAGTGCAGCACCAAAGAATCTCGTTGTCGTTAATCTTCAATCCGCCCAGAATTCCGTTCTCTTCCAGTGCCTCTAAGAGTTTATCCGCATCCGGACAAGTTGTCACGAATTCGTGGAAGAACTCCTTGTCGTAGACGCGTTTCATGCCGATTTCCTCGAAGCGGTCTGCCAGATAATGTGCCTTAGAGCTGCACAGCGTAGCGACCTGCTTCAGTCCCTTCGGACCGATGGTTGCGAGGTAGATGGAAGCCTTCAGTGCACAGAGGGCTTCGTTGGAGCAGATATTGCTTGCGGCTTTCTCTCTCCGAATGTGCTGTTCTCTGGCCTGCAGCGTCAGAACGAAACCTCTCTCGCCCTGTGAATCCTTTGTCTCGCCGACAAGACGTCCCACCATCTTGCGCATGTTCTTCTGTGTGGTTGCCAGAATGCCGAGGTACGGTCCGCCGAATGCCAGGCCAAGGCCAAGCGGCTGTCCCTCTGCCACTACCACGTCCGCACCGATTGCGCCCGGTGTCTTCAGTGCACCCAGAGCGATCGGGTTCACGCTCATTACCAGCTGTGCGCCTGCGGCGTGTACGATTTCCGCAATTGCATCCGTGTCTTCCACTACGCCGTAGAAGTTCGGATACTGCATCAGGAAGCAAGCAGCCTTCGCATCGGCTTCCAGTGTTGCCTTCAGCGCATCCAGATCCGTTGCACCATCCTTGGACGGAATGAGTTCGACCTGTGCATCTCTGCCGAAGGAATACGTGTTGATAACACTCAGAATTCGCTTGTCCACTGCGTCGGAAACGTAGATGGTGGAGTGTTTACGATCCTGCGTCATCGCACAGCCCTCTGCAGCAGCCGAAGCCCCGTCATACATGGATGCGTTCGCAATGTCCATATCAGTCAGTCGGCACATCATGGTCTGGTACTCGAATATCGACTGCAGCACGCCCTGGCTGATTTCCGCCTGGTACGGCGTGTACGCCGTCAGAAATTCTTCTTTGTTGGCGATCGCTTCTACCGTTGCCGGCACGTAGTGATTGTACGCGCCGGCACCTCTGAAAATCGAATCGAAGACCACATTGTCTTCCGCCAGTTCTTCCATGATGCGAGCTACTTCGATTTCGGATTTTCCCTTCGGCAGGTTTAATTCTCCCTTGAACTTCGCTGCCTCCGGAATGACTTTAAAGAGGTCATCGAAATCGGCGTAACCGATTTCATTCAGCATCTTCAGCTGTTCCTCTTTCGTATTCGGAATATATGTTCCCATAATTACTATGCCTCTTCTTCCTCAACAAATGCATCGTAAGCTTCTTCGTCCATCAGCTCCTCGGTCTCGGTGATGTTTCCCACACGTACGAACCACGCATCATACGGATGTTCGTTGATGGATTCCGGAGCGTCCAGCAGCTCTTCGTTGATCTCCAGAACGGTAGCGGATACTGGGGACAGAACGTCCTCCACAGCCTTAACGGACTCGATGTCGCCGAGCGCCTCGCCCATGGTCAGCTCATCACCAACCTCCGGCAGGTTAACGAAAACCAGGTCGCCCATGCTGCTCTGTGCATAATCTGTAATTCCGATGAAAGCTTCATCGCCTTCGTAGCGAACCCATTCGTGAGATTTCGAGTATTTCATAGCCATTGTCGTTCTCCTTTGTGTTTCCTGTAAAAATAAAATATTATCATCACCGGGTATTCCGATGAGGAAATGACGTATCAGCTGCCCCAGCAGCTTGTGTCGGTGTTCTGTCATCTTCTCTGTAAACTCTTTCCTGCGTACAGAGACTTATTTCTCTCTCTTGTAGAAAGTCGGATTGACCATCTCGCAGTCGATCATTCTGCCGCGAACTTCCACCTGGCAGGCAGCGCCGAGCTCTCTCTTTGCCGATTCCACGATGGCCATTGCATAGGATCCGCCCAGATAAGGGAGGAATGTTCCGGACGTGGTCACACCGATCTTCTCCCCATCGCGATATACATCACAATGCTCGCGGAGAATTCCTCTTCCGGTTACCTTAATCCCGACGCGACGACGTTTCAGCGGTGTATCTGCGGCGATAGCTTCCTTTCCGATAAATTCCGGCTTATCCAGCTTAACCGCAAAGCCAAGTCCTGCAATCTTCGGAGAAGTCTCTTCGTCCATCTCGTGTCCGTAGAGCGGCATTCCTGCCTCCAGACGAAGGGTGTCTCTTGCACCCAATCCGCATGGAATCAGTCCGTATTCTTTGCCGGCTTCCATCAGAAGTTCCCATGTATCGGCAGCTCTGTCTGCCGGCATGTAGATCTCAAAACCATCCTCTCCGGTATATCCGGTACGGGAAATCATGCATGGAATGTCCTGGATATTCGTATCAAACACACAAGTGTAATAACCTGCCGGAATTGCTTCCGGAGTTGCAACCTTGGCAAGAATTGCCTCGGCCTTTGGCCCCTGCAGTGCAACCTGCCCCCACTGATCACCGACGTTCGTCACTTCAACGCCATCCGACTTGTGATCCAGCAGCCACTGATAATCTTTGTCCTGATTGGCCGCGTTGACCACCAGAAAATAGTCATTATCCGCCTTCTTGTACACAATCAGGTCATCTACTGTGCCGCCGTGCTCGTTGCACATTGCGCTGTAGCGAGCCTCATTGTTCTGAAGACTGGTATAATCGTTGGTCAGAACATGATTCAGGAACTCCAGTGATTTCTCACCCTGAACGAGAATTTCGCCCATGTGGGAGACGTCAAAGAGCCCTGCCGCAGTTCTTACCGCCATGTGTTCCTTCTTGATTCCGGTCTCATACTGTACCGGGAGCTGGAATCCGCCGAAGTTGACGATACTTCCGCCGTACTTGACATGCGTGTCGTAAAGTGGTGTTTTCTTGCCTTCCAATTTTGTACCTCCATTCGTACATAGATCTACTCGTCTATCCTAGCATTAAATAATTAATGCGTCAATAATCCATGAATGACGCCCGTATTAGTTATTTTTTTGTTTATTCAGGAAATCTTTCGGCCTTTTTCGGTCAAAAATAAACCTCGCTGTGCCTTCTTTTCCGACCGCTTCCGCCCGCCCGAAGCTGCGTGTTTTACACTTAGAATTCTCCCATACGTCCTTCATCGGACCTTCAGCAGCCGTGAATCGATCATTGTTATGCCCGCGGAAATTTCAAAAAAGAAAAAGAGGCACGCGTTGGAGGCCACGTGCCCATCTTCTTCACTACGAAATTATTAATTAAGAAAGAACAATCAAGGAAAATATTTACTATTTGCTATCCCTTGCACCCTTATAATAGCAACTGAATATGTTATTTTGGTTAAGGCTCTTTATTCCCTTTATGTTGTTCCTGTAGGGTTGATGCAAGCTTCCGTGAATAAACCTTCCATATTCCGGGGTTTCCATTCAATGTCTTACTCACGGTCTTACTCACGCATCATCTCTTTGCATCCTTTTGAAATTGCTTAACTGAAAAAACATCTCCACCTAGAGCGCGGGATTCTCCTTACACAGCGAAACGACCTGCGAGTCTCCGCAGGTCGCTCTGTAGATTCTAAATCCTCAAATTCTCATTTCTCCGATACATCCCGCTGTGGTTCTACGCATACTCAATCTTGCTGGTATTTCTCCAGATACCCATCTTCTCCGCTTCCTTAATCAGCTCCTCCCGGAACTCCGGATGGGCAATGCTTATCAGAAGCTCCGCCCGCTGCCAGGTGGATTTGCCCTTGAGGTTCACGGCTCCGAATTCCGTAACGACGTAGTTAACCGCAGCACGCGGCGTCGTCACGATGGATCCCGGCGGAAGTGTCGGGTGAATCAAAGAGTGCTTTTTCCCATCCTTGTCGGTGCGAGTAGAGTGCGTGCACATGAAGCTCTTGCCGTTCTTTGAAGCAAACGCACCCTGCACGAAATCGAGCTGCCCGCCCGTTCCGCTGACTTGGCGGAATCCTGCACTCTCGGAGCAGACCTGTCCGTAGAGATCCAAGCCGATGCAGCTGTTGATGGAGATAAAGTTATCGATAGACGAGATCGTGTGCACGTTGTTCACGTAATCCACCGGCGCAATACAGCAAATCGGATTGTCGTCGATAAAATCATAGAGTGCCTTGCTCCCGACTGCCGATGTATAGACCGTCAGCCCTTTGTCCACATTCTTGTTGTTGGTCAGCTTGCCGGCGTAATACAGGTTCATGAAAGCGTCAACCAGAACCTCACTGTGACCGCTTAAGTCGCGAATATCCGACTCCGCCAACATCTTGCCGATGCTGTTCGGGACAGCGCCGATGCCAAGTTGGAGTGCACTTCCGTTGCGGACCTCGCTCACGATGTACTCCGCAATGCGGCGGTCTTCCGGATCGGATTCCTTCGGCATCGCCTGCGGAATGTCCGGGCTGTCGCCCTCAATAATATAGTTGACATCCGAGATGTTGATATGACATTCGTAACCCAGTGCAATCGGCATCTTCTCGTTGACTTCTACGATGACCGTCTTGGATGCCTTAATGATTCCGTGAAGGTCGCAGTTCGTCGGTCCGAAGTTGAAGTTGCCATATTTGTCCATCGGTGCCACCTGAATGCAGCAGATGTCGAACTGGTTGCCCGGAAGATCCCAGTACCACGGCTCCTCATTGAAGAGCATCGGTACAAACCAGGCTTTGCCGCTTTCCGCCATCTTACGGTCAAAACCCGTCATATGCGACGAATAGAACCGCACCTGCTCCACGGACTGGCTTTTCTTATAGGATTCCAGGAAGTCATTTCGAATTGCGACCTCCGTCTGAATTTCCACTCCACGCAGAAGGGTATCGCTGGCCAGCCTTGCGCCCAGCGCTCTGTCCATATATACGGATGTACCGGTAGCAACACCGAAATGAATGCGGTAGTTGCTCTTGACGAGACTGGCCGCAAAATCCGCAGAAATCAGTTTCGTCTTGTACTCCCCTTGTACCTGTTTAATATCATACATGAATATACCCCTCCATTAACACATCGATAAAACAGAAAACCTTGAGTAATTCTATAATAAATCTGTGATAAAAACAAGTAAATCTTGTATGAATTCAACAAATTATTTTAAATTATTTGTTGTTTTTCCCTTCTATGCGTAACAATTTCTTGTATTACGAACATTCTCGCCTTACGAAACTTTGATTCGTTTCCTGTTTTTTCCCGCAACGTTCTTCTCTCCCGAATCCGCGTCATTGAAAAAGCCCTCCGGAGGAGGGCTTTTCCATCGGGAAATAAGCGCGAGCTTATTCCTCTACTTCTACAATCATCTCAATTTCAATCGGGATGTTAAAAGGAAGCTGCGGCGCGGCTACGGCTGTCCGGGCGTGCTTTCCTTTCTCCCCGAATACTTCCACGAAAAGATCCGAAGCTCCGTTCATTACTGCCGGCTGTGCCTGGAAATCCGGCGAAGACGCCACGAATGCCTGGACTTTCACGAACTGTTTCACCTTATCCAGATCGCCCACTTCTTTCTTCAGCTGAGCAATCAAGTTGAGTCCCGCCAATCGCGCAGCCTGATATCCCTCTTCTTCTGTTAGATCCGAGCCGACCTTGCCGAACACGACCGGTTTTCCTTCCTGGAAGGCGCCTGCCCCCGAGAAAAACAGGAGATTTCCCGTTTTGCGGCAGGTTACATAGTTTGCCATCGGTGTCGGTGCAGCCGGCAATGTCAGTTTCAGTTCTTCGATTCTTTTCTCAATCTTCATTTTTTAATTCCTCCTAATACTATCCACAATATCTTTTGTGTAACCGGTGTCTTGAGCGGCATCTCCGCCTTGCGAAGGGCGGCCTTATGCCTTGTCACCGCTAGACGAACGATTTAAAAAAACCGGGAGCCCCTTAAGAGAAGGCTTTTCCCATACTGTATATGACGTGTTATCTATAACCCTTTCTACGTCTTACTGCCCCTGTGTTATTTCTGAATGGATTACTTCCGCGGAATACCATCTTTCCACACCTGTATCGGTTTCTTGTACATAATGGAGAGATCGGATACCGGATCTCCGTCCACGAGAATCAGATTCGCCTTCATTCCCGGCTTGATTTCCCCGACATCTTCCAGTCCTGCAATTCTCGCACTGTTCACAGTTGCCTGCAGAAGAATATCCAGGTTTTCCATTCCGCAATATTCTTTCCGGTAACGGAATTCCACTCCGTCTTCGTACTGCGGTGACATCGGCGCGGAATCCGTTCCGAAGCCGAGCAACGCTCCCTGACGATACGCATAACCGATCGTCCGGGCACAGCTTTCCAGCATCGGTGTCAATCGCGCGAACCAGAATTCACGCTCTGCCGGATCCGTCTGGCTGACATACATGGCTGCCAGCGTAGGAACCAAATAGCAATCTTCTGTCTCCAGGAGCAAGTCCGTGGTTTCTTCACTCAGATAAGTGGCGTGTTCAATGGTACGGACGCCTTCGCGAACGCAATCCCGAATCGCATTGTCCGCGTGACAATGTGCCGCTACGTACAGACCGTTCGCACGTGCAGTATTCACCGCTGTTCGGATTTCCTCTGGAATCATAATGGGATTCTTTGGTACTCCGGTTGGAGAAAATGCCGAACCGGACGCATAGATTTTGATAAAATCCGCCTGCGCTGCGATTTCTTCTCTCACGGCTTTGCGGAATTCTTCCGCACCATCGCAGTAATGCGTAATATCCCCTACACCGCCGCTGACCGTTACGCTCGGCATGAGAGTGTGTCCGCAGGAGAGAATGTCAGGACCTGACATAATTCCCCGTTTGATCAACTGTTTCACGTAATTGGCACTCTGTCCAATGCTTCCGCAATCCCGAATGGTCGTAAAGCCGTGCTCCAGATAACGATTCGCCTGACCGGCCGCTTCCACCAATAGCTGCTTGGGATCGTGCGCCTGCATGACGCCGACGCCGCCAAGGAATGTGATGTGTGTATGCAGGTCAATCAGTCCCGGAAGGAGCGTTCGGCCTTGACAGTCATAGACGCTCGTCGTTTTCGCACCGCGATTCTCCAAGGTGACCTCACTTCCGGTCTCATCGGAAATGTACGGCGATACGGATTTGATTTTACCCGATTCGATTTCTACGCAGCAGTCATCTCCCGAGAGGCCGCCCGTAAAAGCCGAGTGAAGCTTACAATGGCTCAGTATCATAGTTGCCTCCTATTTCCCATCCTGTTCTATGAATGCTCTTATTTCCGCGGTCAGTTTCTCCACCATGCCATCGCCCACATAAGATGCATGACCGGACGGCAGTACTGCGTGCTGCACCCGGGCTTCGGGCAAATCGAATTGGGACAAGTAATACGTCACAAAATCGAACGTGGATTGCAAGTCATAATATCCGTTGATGAACATCATCCGAAGGCCCGGCCGCCTTGCCATCAGCTCTACCGGCAATGTCACTGTGTCTTTTCCGTAACTGCGGTAGTCCCACTGAAGGGCAATATTCATCATGTCCGTTGCCATTTCACGGTCCGGCGGACACAGTTCGCAGGCGATGTAGTCCGAAAGCGCCCGATCATATACCGGTCCCACCGCTGCCATGAAAGCATCCTGCTTCATGTCCGGTTCAATAATGTCGGCGCCTTCCATTGTGTTTTCGCTGTATTTCTCCGTCGCCTTCGGTCGATACAGAAGACGTCCATCATACGTGCTTACCACTGCACCCGGACAGCATCCCAGCAGAAAATCCACCTCTCCGAATCGCAGATGATGCTCCTCCAGAAACGCGGGATCCATCCCGGTAAAAGCAGATAACCGTTCCAGCACCGACTTCCGACTCTCTTTCGGCAGCCGGTTTCCCATCAATAGAGCATGGGCATAATCTCCGTAGGCGAAATCCATCGCTTCCTTTACAAACGTCTCTCGCTCGCATTCCTCTTGATGGTGATGATACCAGCAAACTGCCGCATTTGCGCCAAGTCGTCTGACATTCGGTTCCACCGGAAGAGTTGTTCTTGCGCCTACGTTCAGGGATGTGCCGATATGTATAATCCCCCGAAGATCCACCCTTTCCGGGAGCACGTCCGCCAATGCGACATTTCGGATGGTTCCGTAGCTTTCTCCCATGAGGTATATCGGCGATTTTTCGCGATTGTTCTCCCGAAGCCAGGTGCAGATGAAATCTGCGAAGTCCCTAGCATCGCCGTCGGTGGAATAATGTCTCGATGCGGCTCCTTCATCCAGGAGTCTCGCCCAACCGGTTCCCACCGGATCAATCAGAACGATATCGTATTCATCCAGCAGGAAATCCGGATTCGGTTCCAGTGTGTATTTCATCGGGTTTTCCAAGGTATTCGGGTATCCCGGTACATCTGCGAGCACCGGCCCCAGCAGGCCCATGTGAAGCCAGGCACTGGCCGCCCCCGGGCCTCCGTTATAGGCGAAAATGACGGGACGCTCTTTCGTTCTCGGAACCGTATCGGAAGTCGAACCCGCCTCTTTTGTCGTCATTGTCCCTTGCACCACCATACTCTGTTCTGCCATATAGGAATAGCTGAACATGGTGGCTTCCGGTGTTCGTGGCAGCTCACATGCTGAGTCCGTTCTGACCCAGTCCTCTCCGTCCATTTTCTTGGCTTCGGCTCCGCACGATTTCATCGCTTCGCCCGTGTTTTTCTCCTCGCCTAGCACGTTTGCTTCCGGCGCAGCATACAACACATGTTCCGCCAATCGAACTCGGTAATGAAGACCTTGAGAGGTTTGCTTTTGGCCCTCCCAGTAATACGGCACAAATTCGCTCATTTTCTTGCCTCCTATTTAAACACCGCAAAGAATCGGTCGAGGTCCTCCCGGTTGTTGTAGACGTGGAAACTCATCCGCATTCCCCGTTCGCCGTTCTCATCCGGCGCGCCAAAGTGGGCGAAGACGCCTGCCTCCTCCAGCATCTCATTCGTTACCGGGCAGTCCTTTGTGGCCTTGATGCAGACAATCTGGCAACGATTCTCAGCTGGAAAATCATAGGCAAGGCGGAGGCCCTTCGTCTTCTCAACGCGTCTCGAGAATTCCTCTGCCAGTTCGCAGACATATTTCTCCACAACCTCCGGCCCCAGCAACTCATTCTGCTTTGCTATCAATCCCAGACCGTACACGCCATCCGCATGCGGATAACCGATTTCGAAGCGGCCGGCATCTTCCCGCAGGGTCAGCTGGTCCTTCTCGGTGTTGAACCGATCCAAATCGGACATCCAGCCGGCTCCCCAGTGACGAATCAGAGGGTGTAATCTCTCGCTGATGTAAGCATAGCCGGATCCGCAGAAATTCATCATCCACTTGTAATCATTTCCCACCAGGAGATCCACGCCCCAGCGTTCCACATCCACCTGCAGTACGCCCAGTGCCTGGACTGCATCAACGAAGAGCAGGATTCCGCGTGCCCGGCACATATCCGCCAGCTTCTCCATGTCGATGCGATACCCGGTCTTGCTTTCGACCAGATTCACGGTAACCGATCGGGTATGTTCATCACACAACGCCATCAGCTGTTCTGGCGTGATCGCACCGTTCACCGGCGTCGCGTACCGAATCTCCAATCCCTCCGCTCCGCGCTTCTGCCACGCAAAGCGGTTGCCAATCCATCCACGATCAACGGTTACCACGTTGTCCCCCGGTGCGTAATCTATACCCTCCGTCACCATGGTGAACATCTGTGTCGAGCTCTGTCCGAATGCGATTCGATCCGGCGATCCATGGATCATTCTCCCGAGAGCCATCTTGGATCGCTTCATCATTTCCATTGTTCCCACATTGGCATCGTCGTACTGCCACACGGAATCCCCTCCGCGGAGATACCTGTCATCCAGATATCTCCGCACGCCGTCGTACACGAACGTCGGTATCAGTCCCGTACTTGCCGTTTCGAAGTACGCCCATTTCTTGGTTACCGGCACCTGTTTTCTAAAGTCTTCTATCGATTTGCTAAAATCAATCATTTCACGTACCTTTCCTGTCCGATTTGTCGAACGATCCGATTAGTTGAAGGAACGTTCTTTTTCCTCCCAGGCTTCATGCGGTTCCTTCATCCAGGCAATCAAATCGACGCCTTTGTTCTTCAGATATTTAACGCGAATGAAGAAGTACCCATAGCCGATTACGTATACAGCGAGGATTCCCAGAACTGCACCCTTGCTCAGCGTAGCTGCCATCTGAATGCTGAGGTACAGACAAACGACAAATGTCGCAATGGAGAGAACGTATGCCACCTTTTCATTCATGTGAAGTGACGAATTGTCGCAACTCTTCGGATATTTCTTGTGTGCGAAGTACGGAGCAACCGTATTCGGTAATTCCGCAATTGTATTGCAGAAGGAGAAGATGGTCATAACTACGCCGAAGGTAGCGCCGGTTGCACAAATTCCAATCGCAATTGCCATAACCAGAAATAAGCTCCAATATGCGACGCCATGCTTGTTCTTCTTTGCCAGGATTTCCGGGAACACCTTGTTCTGTGCCGAGGATTCCACCAGCGCCACACAAGCCAGTGCTACCGGAACCAACGATGTAATGATTCCGCAAATCGGTCCGCCGACGATGAAGAAAGTCAGAAGTGCCGGAGACATGAAGTGAGATGCCACGTCTGAGAGCGAGGTTACCTCTGCATAAGGAACAACACCAATGGTTACAACCGCCATCAGTACGTACACGATGGCAACGATTGCCGGGCACAGAATCAACGCCAGCGGGACATTTCTGCCCGGATTTTTTACATCATCTGCCACATACGCGACCGAGCTTGCGCCGGATAGCGAGGAAGTCAGCACGCCGACTGCCGCTGCAAGCGAGCTGAAGGTAACACCCGGTCGAACGATTTCACCGAAAGTCACGTTGTCCGCATCGATATTCGGCAGTCCAAGAAATACATACAGGGCAATTGCCAGAAGGAGAAGGACAACCATCACATTGCTCAGATTAACTGTCGTTTTGTTTCCGAACCAGGCAACAACGGTAAATACAACAAGAAGTCCTACCGCTGCAACCGTGCTGTTTATGTTCAATCCCGGAAATAAAGGCTCCATGTACATGGCGAACAGCACCCCGAACAGCGACACCATCGTCGGCATGAGCAGGGTCCCGAACGAAATGAACGCACCGGCAACAGGATGAATTAACTTTGCGGCCCACAGGAACTGCGAGCCACTGGCTGGTAATGCCGCTGCGGTGTATGTGAGAGCCAGTGCTCTCAGGATAACAACAAACGCCGCTCCGATCAGCGCCCATACGACGCCTGGACCATACTCATTCGCAACCGTCGGAAGCGTTCCGAATATCCCGGAACCTACGATACAGCCAATGCCCATCAATAATGCACCGAGCAGGCCAATTTTCTTCTTTTCCATAATTTTGTCCTTTCTCTTGTCTACCCCTAGTTTGATGTTTTTACTGATATCATCAGTTTATAGTCAGAAGATATCACTGATGATATCAATTGTCAATACGCCCCTGTTGTTTTTTTACATTTCGTGTTCTCCGTCTACTCAAAAATAGAGAAAGCCCGGCGTATCACCGTGCTTCCTCTATCTATATATTTTTTGATTCTATGTTTTTCTAAACCTGCTCATCGTCCGCGAACCTGTGAGGCTAGCCCGCGATGTCGAATAATTCGGTCATGATAAGCTTTTTTGCCTGTGAGGCTGGTTATATGGATAGCATCCACACGATTCTTTTGTTTTTTGGTTCTCGGATCGTCAATGTCGCATCCCGCAGACCATGCGGGATATTTGTGCAGGTGGAAAGATCAATGTGATAATCAAAGTCATTCCAGTTTCGGAACTGGGGAAGCATTTGCACATCGTTCTTTTCCAGTGCAACACATTCTTGAAGATATGCGCTTTCGTCCAGAATGGTGGGATAGGAGGCAATCAGCATCAACATCTTCAATCCGCAGGAAAAGCTCTCCATACACCATGCATCCTCGATGCGACAGCCATCATACATCTCCATATCAAGCAGGATGTGACTTACCAGAACTTCGGCAGAATCTCGATCCAAACCATGCTCCAGCATCGTATGCAGAACGTTCAGTCCAGATTCCGTTTGGCAAAAGGCCAACATCCAAAGTGGGTGAATGTTGTCATCGTCATCCGTAGGGATGCTACGGGAGGCAATATCCATTCCCTGTGCATAAAAAAGTTCCAAAAACTTCGGAAACGCAGCCTCCAAATCCTCGTTATCTTGCATTTCTAAAAAGAGTTCACCCAAAAGATGCTCGTCTGGATCGTTTTCCTCTGAAGAACCGAGCGGATCTGCGCCTGCCACCAATAATCGTTCGGTCTTTCCATAGTCGCAGGCAGTTACGGCATCAAATAGGGCTTTATTTAATTCAAATGTTTTTTTCATCCGGCACCTTCCCGAAAACTCGATACATCCGTTCTATACATCCACGATATCTTTGCATATCCATTGAACTGCCGTTTCTTCATCCCGCCTGGTAAGCGCATCAATGATATGCTCGAAGTTCTCCACATCCGGTTCTCGGTGCATTTGCGTCATCGATGCAATATTCACCAGCCGCTCGAGCGTCTGCGGCAGCACCGGATTCCCGGAAATCTCCGCCAGTCGCATGTGGAAACGGTAGTTGACCGTCTTCTCCGGTTCGTCCGATCTTGTTGTGTCTGCGATTGCCGCCCGCAATGACGCAATTTCCTCGTCCGTCGCGTATTCCGTCACACGCCGTACGCAGAGCGTTTCCAGGCACCGCCGCACCTCCTGAATCTGATTGACCTCCATCCGGGTAAAAGTATTCACCATATAACCCTTTCGGGGGAAGCTGACCAGGTAACCCTGGTCCGCCAGCAGATGCAGCGCCTCCTTCACCGGCGCTTTGCTCACCCCGTATGCCTTCGCAATCTCACTCTCGCTGATGAAATCCCGTGCGGAATAGCGCCCGGCAATAATATCCCCGCGAACCTTCCCAAAAATCTCTTCTGACAGTTTCTTCATCCGAATTGTCTCCCCTGATCTCTATTATCTTTCCTGTATCTCTCTTGATTCGATCTCCTGCCGGCGTCAAATCATTCGCCAGCTAATTATCATCTCTGGTATGTTTACTGCACATTTCTATTCTATGGTAAAAATAAAAAATGTCAACCACAGACATCCGATGCGCTTTCGGCGTCCATGATTGACAATGTGGCGTGCGAAATTTGAACCAGCCCACGCACTACACTCCGACAATTCGGAGTCCCAAGAACAGTAACAGCATCAGGAACATCCCGACGTAGAGCTTCTTGTCCCTAGCTTCGTATTCCAGCGGATACATTTGGGACGTCTCTCCGTCACCGGTGTATCCTCGAGCTTCCATGGCCATCGCCAGCTCGGAGGATCGTTCCACGGAGTGAAGAAAGAGTGGCATCAGCAGAGCGAATACATTCTTGCATTTGGTGATAATAGAGCAATTCTCGAATTCCACACCGCGAGATGCCTGTGCATCCATCAAATGGTTGGCCTCCTCCAGCAGAACCGGAATGAATCGAAATGCAATCATAGTCATCATCGAAATCTCGTGTACCGGAAATCCAATTTTTGCCAAGGGCTCACAGGCCCGGGTCATTCCGTCCGCCATTTCCTTCGGCGTCGTGGTGTAACTGAGAAGTGATGCGCCTGTAATCATCAGCGCAATTCTAGCAGTGAGGCGAATCGCCTTCGCCATGCCCTCCTCCGTGACGGCAAAGATCCAGAAGGAAACGATTTCCTTACCCGGCGTTGCCACCATTCGAAAGAAGAATGTGAAGACCAATAGCAGAATAAATACTTTGAGTCCCCTCAAGAAGTAACTCATCGGAACACTCGCTGCACGATAGGCTATCAACACAAGGGCCAGTGCCAAGAGGAACAGCCATGGATTTCGAATCAGGAAAAGACACACGATATAGATCAGTGCGCTCATCATCTTCGTTCGAGGATCCAGACGATGCACCCAGGAATCAGATGGGTAGTACTGTCCGATCGTCATATCACGCATGGTTCTCCACTCCTTTCCGGCAGATTTTTCGAAGCTGCATCTCCGCTTCCGTCACAGTAATCGGCAATGTCTCCATTGGGAGCCCTGCCGTCCGAAGCTCCCTGAAAATTTCCGTTACATCCGGCGCCGAGACTTCTGCGCTCTTCAGCCGTTCTGTTTGGTTAAAAACAGCCTGCGGCGTTCCGCTCAGCGTGATTTCCCCGTCATGAAGAACATATACGGTGTCCGCATTCTCTGCAACATCCTCCATATCATGAGACACAAGCAGTATTGCCAGACCGCTTTGGCACTGAAGTTTCCGAATCAGTCGAAATAGATCTTCCTTGCTCCCGGAATCCAATCCGGCAGCCGGTTCATCCATGACAAGCAGCTTCGGTCGCATCGCCAAGACCCCTGCTATGGCTACCTTTCGCTTCTGCCCGCCAGAGAGATCCTGCGGATTGGCTTCGTAGTATTCCGGACCCAGTCCCACCAATGTCAGGTTTTCCTTCGCCCGCTCCAAGGAATCCTTTTCCGAGAATTTCATCTGCTTCAGACCGAATGCAACGTCTTGAATTACGGAATTACAGAATAATTGGTATTCCGGATATTGGAACAGCACGCCCACCTGCATGCGAAGATCCCGCAAGCGATATCGAGGTGCATAGATGCTTTCCCCAAAATAATGGATATCGCCTTGCTCCGCTCGAAGCAATCCATTCAAATGCTTGATGAGAGTGGTCTTCCCTGCACCGGAACCCCCAATGAGTCCGACAAATTCTCCCGGATGAATCTTAAGCGATACATCCTTGAGAACGGACACCTCGTTCGCCGTTTTCCGACCGTAGGTATATGCAATGTGTCTGACATCCATAAGACAATTTCCCTGATGGCGTTCAGTCTTTGAAACTTCTGCCGAAGAGCGTCTCTCCGGAATCGATTCCTCCTCGCGAATTTCCGATGTCCAATCAGCTTCCGAAAGGATGGCCTTCACCAATTCCTCGCCCTCTAGAATCTCGTGCTTACAAATGATCCCAGCGTTTGCCAGGCGATCGCCGAGTTTCGTTGCCACCGGCACACTCAACCGAAGTTTTCGAAGCTTCTCCGGCTGCGCGAAAATTTGCGCCGGGGTTCCACGATCTACAATTTGGCCATTCTCCATCAAAATGATTTGGTCTGCATGAACGGCCTCCTCGGGATGATGTGTGATCAAAATGATCGTATGACCGCCTCTGTGCAGTTCTTCTACTTTCCCGATGAGATTATGTCGAGAGATGGGATCCAGCATCGCTGTTGGCTCATCCAGTACGATGCATCTTGAATCCGTGGCCAATACGCTGGCTATCGCCAGACGTTGTTTCTGCCCCCCGGAGAGGCGAACGGGCGAGAACTTTCTTTTATCCCAAAGATCAACCGCCCGAAGGCTGTCCTCTACTCTAGATTGAATGATCTCGGATGGCAAGCGCCGATTCTCGAGTCCAAATGCGGTATCCTCTTCCACGCTGGTCCCGATAATCTGGTTATCAGGATTCTGAAATACCATTCCCACGATATCTCTGATCTTCCGGGTGTTGGCCTCGTCGGCGGTGTCGTATCCTTGTACCCACACTTTTCCGCTATTCGGAAGAAGAAGAACGTTGATATGCTTAGCTAGCGTGGACTTACCGGAACCGTTGGATCCCAGAATAGCCAGAAACTCCCCGGGGGCAACATCCAGAGAGACGCCGCGCAGCGCTTTCTTCTGCTTCTTCACATCGTGTTCCCAGATATCATAGTCATGAACAACATTTTCAGTTTTAATGATTTTCGATGCTTCCAAAAGATGCGCTCCTTGTAAATGAGGTTATTCAGAGATTATCCGACAATAAGGTTCTTTTCTTTGCCAAAGTTTGCGTAAAGCTTCTGAGACATTCCTTTCAGCAGGATCCATGCCACAATTGCCGTGCCGATCTTGTCAACCAGGTTAGAGGCAATATTTCTCAGGAACGATGCCGTGAAGATAGATTTGCCGCCTTCTACCAGGGACATAACCAGAACATCAGATGCTGATCCATTAAATCCGCCGTATACATACAGGCCGATAGGAGTACCGATTGCAGGACAGATTGCAGCCAGGCAAAGGCCTAGAATGACAGCAACAAGAAGGGTATAACGCTTCTTCTTTACTACCAGACCGGTAATCAGTCCTACTACCATGTTTACCAGGAAGAACGGAATATCGGTTACACTGGACATCAATCCGGTAATGATGTTGGTCAGAGCGCCGACAATCATGCCCGGAACAGGACCTAAAATGGCACCGGAAAGCATGGTTCCGAGGGTATCCAGGTAAAGCGGAATTCCTAGCGCGGATGTAATCATTCCCAGTACAATATTCATAGCGATGCAGATGCCGCAAAAAGTCAGTGCATAAGTTTTGGTTTTCGATGTGGATTTGTTCTCCATTTCATTCTCCTTTTCTTTTTTAATAAGTTCTAAGAATTTCTATCGCATCATCCATAGTGATAATGGGAATTTCCAGACTATTTTCCTTCAGAAGTGCTTGTAATTCCTCCATAAACACTCCGGGTTCATCTGTCATTTGCAGCGTATCCAGTACAGAATGAATATCCGAACTGCCAAAGTCTCCGCCCCATCTGCCTCTACAAGTCAAATAGGCGCCGCAGGAAGGACTTCCCTCTACGGATACGATTCCCAAAATGTGAAAACGTTCCCTGTCTCCATTATACTCTTGAAGCTGCAGAAGAATCGGCGTAAGCATTTCCCGACAGGCTTTGCGAAAGAAAGGAAAATCAAACTGATCCCGAACGTGCCCCCAGCGCTTCGAGCCAAACAGAAGAAACTCCGGACATGGCAATTGAATTAACTGTACATCCTTCTCCAAGGCCAGCTTTAACAGACGATCCCGAACTTGATATTCTGCCTCCAGTTCCTTTTCGTCCATCACGACTTTCGAGGATTTGTTCAAGATGCAATGCGCAACAATTAACAGATTATCCATGTTATTCCCCCTATGGATTTTTAAAACGAACGCAATGATATTATAAGAATTTATAAAATTTGTCTAATTGTTAATTCTAATTGTTCGTTATAGAATTTCGAAAAAACACATACCTTCTATCTCACCCCTGCTGCGTTAGATATGGGATTTTCTCAGGAATTCAGGAATTAATGCACGTAAAAAGGTTCCCAGAATCACTTCTGGGAACCTTCTGATGGTGGGCTTGAGTGGACTCGAACCACCGACCTCACGCTTATCAGGCGTGCGCTCTAACCGGCTGAGCTACAAGCCCATATGAGAAAAAACCGGCGACGTCCTAATTTCCCAGGCAGCTTCCCGCCAAGTATCTTCA
>CAVKJB010000026.1:0-26247 GCA_963656785.1 Acutalibacteraceae bacterium
GAAGGCGGCAGAACCGTAGGTTCCGGCGTTGTAACTGAAATCATTGAGTAATTCGACGATTGCGGATACTAGATTGAAACATGAAAGGGATGCCGTATGGCATCCCTTTTCTAATGCATTTCTAATGATATCGAATACTTATTTCGTAAAGTTGCTGTTTTCGTAAAGTTGCTATGAATCCCATCTTGTGGTATAGTCGAGAATACGTTGACGCAATCAAATCGTATTCGACTGATCGATGATTGATTCTCGCCAAATGAAGGCACTAGACGATACATGAAAACCGGTAGATGATGATTCATTGGAAAGGAAGACTAAAGGAGCCTTATTGTGGAAAGAAACAAACGACCTTGGAGAAAGTGGCTGACCCATACCGTGTATTTTCGTCTGGGTCTGACGGTATTTGTGGTATACCTGCTGATATACTACTGGGCACGAATCGAGAAAGCAATACTCCTGCTGGGTGATGCGACGGCACCCCTCGTTGTGGGGGCCATCGTTGCTTATGCCGTAAATATTCTTTTTTGTTTCATCGAACGACATTACGACAAAGTGTTCCGAGGACCATTCTCTCAGCGGTATCGAAAGGGTATATGCATTGCTTGTTCTTATCTGTTGTTGATTGCGATTATTGCTGGAGTGATCTGTGTGCTGGTACCGCAGCTGACAGAGTGCCTGTCTTTGCTGATATCCCAGAGTGATTCCGCATTGAGTCACTTAGTGGACTTCCTGAAGTCCGTGCCGGTTCTGGAGAAGTACGGCGTTATTCTGGAAAGCAAATTCGGTGATTCCAATCTGAGCAAGCAACTGGTAGATACGGCACTGAACCTCTTGCAGAACGGCAATACCGGATGGATTAACAACGTTACATCGGTCGTACAGAAGGTGACCGGCGCCGCGGCATCTTTGCTGATTGGCCTTGTGTTCAGCTTCTACGTGTTATGCAACAAAGAGACACTCAAGAGACAGACGGTTCGTGTTATGAAGACATACCTGCATGGAATCAACACTCGGATTCTGGAGGTTTTGGATGTCTTCAACGACAGCTTTCGCAGTTTTATCGTCGGACAGGTCGAGGATGCCTGTGTGCTCGGGCTGATGTGTGCGATAGCCATGTTCATCTTCCGGATGCCGTATGTGGGAATGATTGCGGTCATCATCGCGGTGACGGCACTGGTTCCGATTGTCGGTGCGTTTGTCGGTGCACTTGTGGGATTCGTGCTGATTCTTTCCGTCTCCTTCTCGAAGGCGCTGATATTCGTTGTTCTCTTCATCGTGGTGCAGCAGATTGACAACAACGTGACCTACCCGAGAATTGTGGGCGGATCCATTGGCCTACCGGGCATCTGGGTGTTGGCGGCGGTGACTATCGGCGGCAGCTCTTTCGGAATCCTCGGAATGCTCTTCTTCATTCCGATATTCTCCTCGCTCTATAAGCTCCTTAAGATGGATATGGAGCGGCGGAATGCGAAGGCAGAGGCGGAACGGAATTTAAATTCGGAGACGATGGAAACCTCGGAAGTTCCAATAGAAGCGGCACCGTAAACAGAGGCGGCGCATCAGATAACGCAAATTCGGAGGGGTGCGAGTTATCCACTGATAGCTCGAGGCTTTAAACCCCTTTTCAGCTAAGCTTAAGACGGAAATATTACAATACGAGCAGCCGCTACGGTGGCTGCTTTTCTATTTTACAGGCAGGAGGCGACGCCGCCATACAATTCTACGGTCTTCATGAATCCCACGTTGGATTGTGGTATAATAACACTGTATGTCCTGGAGGCAAGGAGGCATTATGATTGTTTTTAACCGAGTAACGAAGAAGTACGGAGATAATATTGCACTGAGCCATGCGACGGTGCACATTGAGAAGGGTGACTTCGTATTCCTGGTCGGACCAAGCGGCGCGGGGAAAACTACTTTTATCCGGCTGATTCTCAAGGAAATCGAACCGGATAAGGGCACGATTTATGTGGGTGGCAAGGATGTGACCCGCATGAGCCATTGGGAGATTCCGAGGCTTCGACAGAAGATCGGGATGGTATTCCAGGATTTTCGCCTGTTGGAGAAGAAGACGGTGTACGAGAATGTCGCTTTTGCGATGGAAGTGCAGCACAAGAAGAAGCGGCTTATCCGGAAAGAGGTACCTTTCGCACTGGAACTGGTGGGCATCGCGGATAAGGCAAATCGGTATCCGAATGAGCTGTCGGCGGGTGAGCAGCAGCGCGTGGGTATCGCACGTGCGATTGTCAATAACCCGAGTCTCCTGATCGCGGATGAGCCAACGGGGAACCTGGATCCGGTGACGGCGATGGAGATTATGCAGCTCCTTGAGAAGATCAATATTCGCGGAACGACGGTACTGATGGTGACGCACGCGAAAGATATCGTAGATAAGATGAATAAACGCGTCATTGCCATTGATCGTGGTAAGATTGTCCGGGACGAGCGGGGATCGTACGGCGATACACCGGAGCACTTATACGAAATCAGCACGGAGGAGGATGAGGCCACATATGTTTTCTAGGATTGGATATACGGTGAAACAGGCTTTCTCCCAGATTTTCCGAAACAAGGGAATGAGCTTGACCGCAACACTGGCGATCACGGCGATGATGTTGATTCTAGGCTTATTCTTTGCCACATTTGTGAATGTGGATCTTTTTGCGGAGGTCATTCAGCAGGATTACAACGTCATCGAGGTCTATCTGGCGGATAAGAACGACGATGCGAAGAATGAGTCTATCGGGGATGAACTGAAGAATATAGATGGTGTCACCGGCGTGAAATACCGCAGCAAGGAAGATGCCATGAAGATTATGAAAGAGCGCTGGGGCGACAATGCTTACCTGCTTGATAACCTGCAGACCAATCCGCTGCCGGATTCCTATTTGGTGTATGTGGAAGACAAGAAATCCGCGGACGCAGTTTCGAAAGCAGCACCGGAAATTAACGGCGTTGAAGACGTGAAGTATTACCAGGACACGGTCAAGAAACTGAGCAAAGTGACGCACGCCATTGAGGTGGGATCCGTCGTGATTATGGCGTTCCTTGTGATTGTCTCGGTTATCCTGGTGGCAAATACGATTAAGCTGACAATTTTCAACCGATCGAAAGAAATCGGGATCATGAAGTACTTGGGAGCAACCGACTGGTTCGTCCGTGCACCTTTCGTGGTGGAAGGCTTGATTCTGGGCGCTTTCTCGGCATTGATATCGACGGGTGTTCTCGGATTTGCGTACAGTCGTTTCGTGACCTCAATTGGACCGGATATATTGCGAGTGCTATCGGTGCCGGTGATTTCGGTCTCCTACCTGATGCCGAACCTGTTGATAATATTCCTGGCACTTGGCGTTGGAATCGGAATATGCGGAAGCATCATCTCGATTCGGAAATTCCTGGATCGATAATCGGAAAGAATGATCGAGTAACACAAACGAACAGAACGCTGCCGACGATATTCTGCGTCATGAGTCGCAGTAATACCGATCGGGGTTTCCATCCGCTGCGAGACAGTTCTCAGTAGCAGACAGTATACACGGATAAGAGTAAATAACGGCAGCACAGACCGTTGCTCAGAGAATAAGAACAAATATCAGGAGTTGGAATGAGAGTATCAAAGAAATACAATCGAATTATCGCGATGCTACTGTCCCTTCTTCTTGCTACAGGCGGCATTTTGGCGGGGACGTCTGTTTCCTATGCCAGCAAGGCCTCCCAGGCACAGAAGGAGGCAAAGGAGAAGCAGGCAGCTTCGGATGAAGCCAGCAAGAAAGCGGAAGAGGCCGGAAAGAAGGCTGATGAGGCAGAAGACAATCTCTTAGAAGCCGTTGCCGCTATCACGGAGAAACAGTCTCAGATAGATGAGGCTCAGGCAAAACTGACGAAGACGAAGGCGAAGCTCCGGAAGAAGGAAGCCGCCGTCAAGAAGCAGGAAGCTTCCCTCGATTCCCGCTTGGTGGCTATGTATAAGACAGGTACGGTCGGATATGTGGATGTTATTCTGAACTCGAACAGTATTGACGAATTGATTACCAACATGTCCATGGTGCAGAAGCTATTGAGCAGTGATCAGGATTTACTCAAGAAGCTTCGGACGGAGTACGAGAAAATCAAGAAACTGAAGAAACAGCAGGAATCCGAGGAAGCGGAACTGAAGCAGCAGAAGGCGGATCTGGAAGCCCTGGAAGAGAAGTATAAGGATCAGGCGGATGCGTACCGAACTCAGCAGGAAGACCTGAAGGCAGAGGCATCGCAGCTGGCTGCGGAAGCGAAGAAGAAACAGGCGGAAGCGGAAGCGCTTCTTCAGAAACAAGCCGCCAGCAAGAAGAACTCTTCCGGCGGAAACTCCTCGGGGGGGAACTCTTCCGGCGGGAATTCCGGGGGATATGTGTGGCCGTGTGAAGGACCACTGACATCGTATTACGGATGGCGGACGCACCCGATTTTCGGAACCCGAACCTACCACGATGGATACGATATTGCGGCATCCACCGGCACGCCGGTATACGCTGCCGGAAGCGGTGTGGTTACCATGGCATCGGTCTATGGTGGCTATGGAAACTGCATGCAAATCTACATCGGTAATGGTTATACCACGCTCTACGGACATCTTTCCGGGTTCGCTGTATCGAAAGGGGCTTATGTGGAAAAGGGTCAAGTTGTAGCTTATGTCGGCAGCACCGGTTGGTCCACAGGTCCGCACCTGCACTACGGCCTCATCAAGAATGGCAGCTTCGTGGATCCGAAGAGCATCTACTAGCGGAAATGATAGAAATTGAGAGACAAATATCAGAGAGAAATCAATGAACCTGAACCAGGAAATTATACAGGAAATTTTGCAAAAAAGAGGTATCACCGACGAAGACACCCGGAGAGAATTCTTTTCGGTCAAACCGCAGTTGGCGTATGACCCTTTCCTTCTTCACAACATGGAAGCGGGGGTCACGAAATTACTCGAAGCCATTGATGCCGGAAAACGCATCGTCATCTACGGAGATTACGATGCCGATGGCGTGACATCTACGGTGGTGCTGCTCAAAATCCTGCGTTGCCTGACCAATAATATTACCTATTATATTCCGTCACGAATCGAAGAGGGCTACGGCCTTCATAATGAGGCCATCGACAGGATCCATCAGAAAGGCGGAGAGTTCATCGTTACGGTGGATTGCGGCTCCTCTTCTCCGGAGGAAATTGCCTACGCGAAAAGCCTTGGGATCGATATGCTGGTGACGGATCACCACAACATGAATAGCGTACCGGAGGGGGTACTGATCATCAACCCGAAATCCCCGGAGGATGAATATCCATTCTCCGGACTCGCCGGCGTCGGCGTGGCGTATAAGCTGGGATTAGCCATCAGTCGCAGGCGTCAAATCCCACGAAAAATCATCTCTGAAATGCTGGAATTTGTGGCTATTGGAACAATAGCGGACATCATGCCGCTCGTGGACGAGAATCGATCTTTCGTGAAATACGGGTTGATGTGGATGAATCGCGGCTGCTGCAATCCGGGACTTCGCCGCCTGATTGAGATGTCAAGACTCGATTGCCGAACCTTAACATCGACGAACATTTCCTTCGGCATCGCGCCGCGAATCAATGCTGCAGGCCGCGTAGGAGACGCGGAGCTGGGCGTTAAACTATTCATGGCAGAGAGTGCGGAAGAAATTGATCGATATTGCCGGGATATGATTGAACGGAACAAAATCCGTCAGAAGTGGCAGGAAGAAGCCTATCAGCAATGTATCCGGAAGGCACGAAATGAATACCGGAAAGGGCATTTCCTGCTGATTGAAGCGGAGAATGTTCATGAAGGTATTCTTGGCATCGTTGCCGGAAAGATTAAAGAAGAGGCCAAAAGGCCAACCGTCATTGTGGCACCGAATGGCGATGATTACAAGGGAACCGGGCGTTCTGTGAATAAAGTTGACATCTATGAGATGCTGAATCGTTATCGGGAGGATTTTCGGAGATTCGGTGGACATAAAGCAGCTTGCGGTTTTACGATTGAGAAGAACAAGATTCCGACGCTGAGAGATCATTTGAACCAGGATCTTCAAGTGATGTTGGATGCGGATGACACGCTCTTTCAGGATGAAATCAAATACGATATGGATCTCGAACCCGAAGAATTGACAGTGAGTCTGGCGGAAGATTTGAAGAAATTTGAACCGTGTGGCAAGGATAATGAAGCACCGAAATTTCGAATCATCTATGTAGCACCGGAGAATTGGAAATTCTTGAAGAACGACACGAAGTATGCAAAATTCCATATCGGTGACCTGAATTGCATTCTATTTCACGATGCGAAGCGATATTACGAGATGATGCAGGCACACGAATATCTGGATGTCTACGGAACACTGGAAGTGAACGAGTGGCGTGGAAATCGGACGGCGCAGCTGATGGTCACGGAAATGATGCCGAGCGAATAACGCAGTGCGAACGCCAAATAAGGGCGAGAAGGAGAAAACAAGCGATATGAAGCAAAATGACAGAATGCGAATAATCGTTTCTTTTCTCGCGGGAATTGTGTTCGCGACGGTGATGCTCACTTTGTTGACATTTGTTTTTAACCGAACCAGCATCATTCGGACGAGCCAACTCGATTACTATCAAAAACTGGACGAGAAGTACGGAAAGTACTACGATATCCAGTGCAGCATAGAGGAGAGTGGCATTTACAGCATCGACGAGGACAAGAGGGATGAGAATCTGGGGGATGCGCTGATGCAGTCGCTGGACGACCCCTATGCGAAGTATTACACGGCCGATGAGTACGAGAAGCTGCAGCGAAATTACGCCGAATCCTATACCGGAATCGGCGTGTCCATCACGGAATCGGAAGGGAAGCTCCTGGTGAACCATGTTGTGAAGGACAGCCCGGCCAAGAAAGGTGGTATTCGGGAGGGAGATCAACTGCTGAAGGTGGACGGAAAGAGCGTGAAGAGCGTGACGCAGGCCTCAGAACGGATTGGTGGGGAAGCCGGAACCGATGTGGAGCTTGAGTTAAAGCGCGGCGGCCAGACGATCACCGTGACATTGATTCGAAGTGAGGTGGAGGAAGACAGTGTGGATTACAAATACTGTCATGCGGACGATGGTACGAAGGTCGGCTACATCAAGATACGCCATTTCGGAGAAACCACCTCAGATGAATTCCAGGATGCTATTGACACCATTGCCGGGCAGGATGTAGCCGGAATCGTCATTGACGTTCGCGGTAACTCGGGAGGGCTCAAGGACGAGGGCGTGAAGTGCGCCGATATGTTGCTTCCGACCGGAAAAATCCTGATTGAGAAGAACAAACAGGGAACCCGGAAGGTGACGAAATCGGATGGTAATGAGGCAGAGTTCAATTACGTTGTTCTGGTGGATGGAGACACCGCAAGTGCGGCAGAAATTTTTGCAGGTGCCATCAAGGTGAACAAAGGTGGAAAGCTGATTGGAAGCAAGACATACGGCAAGGGCGTGATTCAGAGTATTCAGAAGCTGGAGGACGGGACTGCCTACAAATACACGACAGAGGAGTACTTCCTCCCGGACGGCACCGCCATCAACGGCAAGGGCATTGAGCCCGATATTCAGACGGATGATGATTCTGCGCTGAGACGGGGCATTCAGGAATTGGTGAAATAATACTTTTAGCAGGATAATATAGTGGGTAAAATGAGAATTTATTACAGCCCGGAGTTTTCCGGGGGCAAAGAGGAAAGTCGTGCTTTTCTGGGAAGAGCCATCGAGCGATATCTGGCAGCGGAGAAGTTGCAAACGGATGTTGATGCAAAGATGCTTCTCCCGAAGATCGAAAAGGGACCGAAAGGCAAGCCGTCCATTCCCGGTTTTTCGCCGTATTCTATTTCTCACACCGGGAAATGCTGGGCGGTGCTTTTTGCGGACACGGAATGCGGACTGGACGTGCAGGAATGGAAACAGGCCAATATTGAAGAAATAGGTATTCATTTCTACAACGAAGATGAGTTTATCGCCGTCATTCAGGAAGGCGAAAGCGAATTCTTCCGAATCTGGGCGAGGCGCGAGGCGTTTCGGAAAGCACAAGGGGAGTCGGTTTTCACCGCATGCGAATCGGTAATGTTTCATATTGTGGAGACCGGTGATGAGACGGATGGCAGCAGACGCCTTTGGCGTATTCAAGATGTGTCTATGCCGGTGGATGTCTATGCCGCGGTATGCGTGGAGGTAACGGCAGAGACGGAGGCGTTACATCAGGCGAATGCTACTGCTGCAGATTACGAAATAACGATAGAAAGGCTGTAAGAGGCTGAATGAACAGCAAGAAAGGAAAACGAACCGCGAAGGAAGCCCTCACCCGGTATTTGGGAATGCGCATGCGGACAGAGGATGAATCGCGGAACTATCTAGAGGAGAAGGGATACGAACCGGACGAAATTCAGGACGCGATCACTGAATTCCTGCAACTGGGATATTTGGACGACGCCGATTACGCAAGGGTATATTGCGAGTACGCTTACGGCAAGGGTCGGGGTCGGATTCGCATCGCGGGAGAACTAAAACAACGCGGCGTGGATGCTGAGACGGTTCGAAATGCTATCGAGGACTACCTCTATGAAGAGGGTATTGACGAGGTGGAGTTAGCACGCCGATGGGCAAAGAAGGTGTTAGTTCAAAATCTGCCGCAAAGACCGGAGATAACGGAATCATTCTCATCGGAAGAAATGACGGGGGAAGATCCCTTGAACGGACCCGACAAATCGCTGCTCGATACAGAGGAGCATGCAACGCAAACGGAGGCGAGGGAGCGGACTGTAAGGAAAGCCAGACGGTCGCCGGATTCGAAGTTGGAAGCGAAAATTGCGCGAAAGCTGGAGCAGCAGGGATACAGCACCTCCATCATCTTGCAAGTGCTGAGTGAAGTTCGTTCCGGTGCAATATCGGTAACCGTCGTATAGAGAATTGAAGCGACAGAAACACAAAGGAGCAAACTGTGAAGATATATGCCATTTCAGATTTGCATCTGTCTTTCCATGAGAATATTGATAAGCCGATGAATATTTTTGGCGCAGGATGGGATGATTACGTGGATCGCATCGATCGTCATTGGCACGAACTGGTTTCGGATGAGGATGTTGTCATTGTTGCGGGAGATCATTCCTGGGGGCTGGCCTTCGAGGAAGCACTTCCCGATCTGGAATGGATTCATAACCTCCCGGGATACAAGGTGATGCTTAAAGGCAATCACGATCTGTGGTGGAGCCGAATCACATATCTCAACACATTGTATGACGACATGAAATTCCTTCAGAATGACTGTGTATTTCTTCCGTCTGAAAAAACGGGCGCGGAGAGCATCGCTATTTGCGGAACGAGAGGCTGGGTTCTTCCGGGGACAGAAGAATTCGGGGAACACGATGAGAAAATATGGCGAAGAGAGCTGGGCAGAATGAGAAACAGCCTGGAGACAGCGAAGAGCCATCATCCGGATCGCATTATTGCCGCCTCGCATTATCCGCCCGCAGATGATGAAACAAGGCAATCCGATATGACCGACCTAGTCCATGAATATAACGTGACAGATTTCGTCTACGGGCATCTGCACGGCATGCATGCTTTCGAAAAAGGCATCAAAAATGAGCATGACGGTATCCGTTACTATCTGACATCTCAGGATTACCTGGGAACCTGGCCGAAACTAATCTGGAGCAGTGAAGGAGAGAAGTAAGTTATGGTAAAGTATGCTTTTATCATCAACCCTGCCTCGGGAAATGGAAAGAATGCGGAACGTCTCAAGGATAAACTGCAGCCATACACTAACGAGAACGTCAGAATCTACTATACCGATGGCGAGAAAGATGCCACGGTTTTGGCAGATTCCATCGCAAAGGATGCTGCCTCTACCGGAGACATTGTGAATGTCTTTGCATGCGGTGGTGATGGCACAGTGCAGGAAACCGCGATTGGACTTCTCGGACACGACAACGCACGACTAGGCATTGTTCCGGTCGGATCTGGCAACGATTTCGTCCGTTGCTTTGACAATCCGTCGAATTTCAAGGACATTGGGAAACAGATGTTAGCCGGACAGCAGCCCGAGACGTCTCCGAAGGCAGAGCCTGGTGAAATATCGGGAGAAATTGAGGAACCTCCAACCGGATCGGAAACAGGAAGATCCTCCAACCATATTATGAAAATCGACGTGCTAGAGTATACCTATGAGAAGGACGGGGAAGAGATTCCGGATTATGCTGTGAACGGCATCAATATCGGGTTCGATGGCAATACCGCCATTCTTGCTCACGATCTCAAAGCGCTCCCGCTGGTGCAGGGATCCGGATCTTACATTCTGGCTATTCTGGTCAATCTCATCCGTAAGCAGGGTGCAAACCTTCGCGTCATCGCCGATGACCAAGAACTGCATGACGGTCCTCTCATTCTCTGCACCGCAGCAAACGGCCGATTCTGCGGAGGCGGCGTCGAGAGTTGCCCGGAAGCCTTGCTGGATAACGGTAAGATCGAATTACTCCTGGTCAAGGATATCACACGCCGATTCTTCCTGAAGGTCTTTCCGGCATTCAAGGATGGACGTCTCAAGGAAATTCCAGGTATCGAGGATATCATCATCTCGAGAAAGACTGATAAAGTCACATTCATCCCGAAATCGGGTAAAATGAAATTCGTTGCAGACGGAGAAATCCGAGAAACCGGTGCCATCACCGTGCGCGTGATTCCGAGAGCACTGTCGGTGATTGTGCCGTAAGAAACTTATTTTTACAAAAGGAAATTAATATATCGAATGCGTTTTAAGAGAATTACAACAATATTACTGATGACCGTACTGCTGGCAGGAAGCGGAGTGACCCGCGCCTTAGCGGCAGTGAATGAAGATGTGAAAAGTCCGGCAATTGATGCGAAATCTGCCATCGTCTATAGTGTGACTACGGACGAGGTGCTGTTTACCAAAAATGCGGACAAACGTGTGCAGCCGTGGAGCACCACGAAGCTGATGACAGCGTTGATTGTGGCGGAGGAAATGGATCTGGATCAGACGGTAACCGTCTCGTCGAAGGCTGCTTCGCTTGGCGGATCGACCATGAATCTGGTGGCGGGCGAGAAGGTGTCTGTGAAGGATCTCTTGTACGGTCTCCTGATTGAATCCGGCAATGACGCGGCGCTGGCGTTGGCGCAGGCCTATGAAGGCGGGGCAACGAAGTTCGTGGCACGGATGAATGCACGGGCGGAAGAGTTGGGATGCACGGGAACTCACTTTGTGAATCCCAATGGACTCAAGGCTAAAAACCACTATACCACTGCCTCTGACTTCATTAAAATTTCGAAAGCTGCTTTTGCGAACGAAACTGTCTATCAGGTTGGCGGCACTAAGGAATATCATGTGGCGAAAACCAATAAATCTGCGGCACGCACTCTGGAGACGCATCTGGATCTTTTGGAGGATGATGATTCCGGTGTGGTCGCCGGAAAGACGGGATACTGGGAGAATAACGACTGCAGCGTGTCATTGATGTACGACAAAGCGGGGCTTCAGCTCAT
The DNA here is from genome assembly GCA_963656785.1 of Acutalibacteraceae bacterium. Taxonomy (GTDB): domain Bacteria; phylum Bacillota; class Clostridia; order Peptostreptococcales; family Anaerovoracaceae; genus Mogibacterium_A. The sequence continues at coordinate 11,530 of CAVKJB010000026.1, forward strand.
TCTGGTTCAATTCGGGGCCAATTACGAGACCCGTGCGGAAGACGACGCACTGCTGCTGAAGTTCGCTCGAAAGAAAATCGTAACCGTGAATGCCACCAATCCGGATGAGTCTGTAAGCAAGGTGCGCGTGAAATATGGTGCACATACGGCGGTAGACAGTTACCCGAAGGATGTGGTGCTGGCGTACCCTAAGGATGGATCGGATAAGAGTATTACATTCAAAGAACACTATAATAAGAACATAGAGGCACCGCTGAAGGCGGGCGACGAGGTGGGTACGATCGATGTGTATTGCGACGGCAAGAAGATGGGAACCACGGCGCTGCTGGTCAAGGAAGATGTGGTGAAGGGGTGGTTCTTCTCCCGTTTCTATATCTCGAACAATGCAACCATCGCGATTGGCATCATTTTAGTATTACTTCTCATGATCTTCGTATTCCTGAGAAAACGGATTCGTGTCCGACGCGAACCGAAAGGAAGACATTGGAAGGCTTAACGAAAAGAACCGATTTCCGGTCGTTACGGGAATCGGTTCTTTTATCGTTCTATGGATTGACTGAGGCAATTCCGTAGGCTATCCGATGCTACGTCATCGCAACTCCTGCAATGGGCTACGTTTTAAAGGGCTTATGTTCCAATCGAACACCGGATGAGTCAGTTGCAGGAAGTTGATGCTATGGATTCTTACTTCAAAACTGCTACAATGATTTCACTGATATTACAGTGCCGCATATTTGTTGAGAATGTCCTGTTTGATGCTCCACAACTTCTTGGAGAGATCGACGTAATACGTTTGTGGATTCTCAAAACGAAGCGTTTCGCCCCACAACGTATCCAGCTGTTTCTGGCAGTAGGAACGGAGTTCGTCCAGAGAAGGAGATTCGTAGACACATTCTCCCTTGTCGAAAAGCTGTACCAACAAATCTTTCGCTTCGAAATTCGTCAGCCATTTTTTCTTCCAGATCGCGTTCGGATCAAAGATTTCGTATCCATCCTTGTTCGGTATCGGTTCACCATCCAGTGTGATGACATCGGCGATCGCCTTATGTGTCTCGTTATCGTAGAGACGATATACGTGCTTGAAGCAAGGGTTGGTAATCTTGCCGACATTCTCGGAAATTTTCATTTTCGGAACGAGCTTGCCATTCTGTTCAACGGCTGCCAGTTTGTATACCCCGCCAAATACCGGTTCGGATTTCGCAGTGATGAGGCGTTCACCGACGCCGAACGAGTCGACTTTCGCACCTTCCATGATGATATCGCGAATCAAGTATTCGTCCAGCGAATTGGATACAACAATGGAACAGTCCGTAAGGCCATTCTCATCCAGAATCTCTCTTGTCTTCTTGGTGAGATACGCGATATCGCCACTGTCAATACGGACACCCATCTTCGACGGCTTCAGCTCCTTGAATACTCTGATGGCATTCGGCAGACCGGATTTGAGAACATTATACGTGTCGATCAGCAGCGTTGCGTTATCCGGGTAGATCTCCGTATACGCGCGGAATGCCTCATATTCGGTGTCGAAACTTTGAACCCAGCTGTGCGCCATGGTGCCAAGGGCCGGAACATTGTGATCGCGGTCTGCGATGGTGCAGGCACTGCCGACACAACCGGCCAGGTAGGATGCACGAGCACCGTCAATGGCTGCAGCCGATCCTTGCGCTCTTCGGGTGCCGAATTCCATGACCGGACGTCCCTGCGCTGCACGGACAATGCGATTGGCCTTTGTGGCAATTAACGTCTGATGGTTGATTGTCAGAAGGATGAACGTCTCAACGAATTGAGCCTGCACAATCGGTCCCTTGACCGTCACAATCGGTTCGTGCGGGAAGATTGGTGTACCTTCCGGAACGGCCCATACATCACAGGTGAATCGGAAATTCTTGAGATACTCCAGAAATTCTTCCGAGAATGTGTTCTTACTCCGCAGATAGTCGATATCTTCCGCTGTGAACTTCAGATCTTTCATGTAGGAAATCAGTTGCTCAACACCGGCCATGATGGCAAATCCGCCGTCATCCGGAACCTTGCGGAAGAACATGTCGAACACTGCTTCCCGATCCTTCATACCGGCTTGAAAGTATCCGTTTGCCATGCTTAGCTCGTAGAAGTCCGTCAGCATGGTCAAGTTGTAATTGTCTAGCATTTCAAAAAACCTCCCAATGATGAGGGCATCGTCTATTTCGCGTCGTCCGTTGCATCATCGGATTCATTCGAATTCTGCGAATCTGTGGTTTCGGTTGTCTCTTCTGTCTGGGTGCTGCCGGATGCGGCGGCTTCTTTCGCAATCTGAGACGGATACGCCAGAATAATGCGAAGACGCCAACCAATCAGACCGATAGCGAGCAGTACGACGACAATCGCCAGGGCGATGTCATTTGTTTCGTGAAAAAAATCCTTGAAACCCCTCATTGCTTCTCCTTTGTAATTTATTTAAGACTAGCTAACATTATACTCTCAGGATAAAAGCAATGCAATGAACTGTTAAGACATTTCTTCTATTGACAGTCTGTGTTCGGTTGAATTTCGATGGAGTGCCATGAACGAGACGGATTGCGGACTTGTAATGCGGCTCAGATATTTATTCTACTGCCTGCCGATTAATCTGTAATCGAACATACCCCCCGAATCTTTGGCGTATCATCTGACGATAACGCCATGCGTGCAAGCATGCGGAACGATTGAACTACCTTTCTGTCTATGGTATAATATACTTCATGTCTAAAAGAAATAGAAGGCGGTAGCTGCATGCAGAAGATACAGGTAACCTCGAATGATGCCGGTCGACGCCTGGATCGTTTCCTCAGGAAATATCTGGAGCGCGCGACACTCGGGTCCATATACAAAATCATTCGGAAGGATGTCAAAGTGAACGGAAGTCGTCAGGAGAACAATTATGTTCTCCTGCCCGGTGATGAAATCATGTTGTACCTCAGTGATGAGATGATTGCCAGTCTGGCGCCACCGAAGAATGCACCCTCTCGAAAGAAGGCCCGCAAGACCTTCACGGTAATATACGAGGATGAGAATATCCTCGCGGTGGATAAGCCATTCGGCCTCCTGACCCACGGCGACCGCACCGAGAAGAAGAACCATCTGGCCAACCAGGTCAAGGATTACCTGATTGAAAACGGTGAATATAATCCAAGAAACGAACGAATTTTTGCACCGGCACCGGCGAACCGCTTGGATCGCAACACGACAGGGCTCGTCCTTTTCGGTAAAAACAGCGAATCGCTCCGCACGCTTAACCGATGGATCCGGGAGGGTCGGGTGTCTAAGTATTATCGGACAGTTGTTTTTGGCCATTTGAACGAAAAACTTGTGCTTCGAGACCGCCTCGAGAAGGATCAGACTACCAATACTGCCCGAATTCTGGATAAGGCGTCAACTGAAGGACGAGCAATCGAGACCATTGTGACACCGGTGCGTCAGCTTGATTCTGCAACGCTGGTAGAAATCGAGCTGGTGACGGGAAGAACGCATCAGATTCGAGCGCATCTGGCCAGCATTAATCACCCGGTTATCGGCGACAGCAAGTATGCTCGTGCTAAGACTGCGCGGATGTTCAATCATAGAATTTTTGAAGAATGCGGACTGAGCACACAACTATTGCACAGCTGCCGATTAGAGTTTCACGACTGCGATGAACCGCTTTCGTATCTGGATGGAAAGGTGTTCCGAGCGCCGTTGCCGGAACAATTTGAGAACATTGTGAGGAAGTTAAATGGCTAAGAAGAATGTAGAAGAACCGGGACTGTTTGTCAGCCTGGTTAAGGACGTGGCAGTCGCGCTTATAATTGCAGGTGCCGTCCTGTATTTCATACGCCCTACCATCGTCCAACAGACATCGATGCAGGATACGATGAATCCCAACGATTATTTGATCATGTACCGGCAGGCGTACCGCACGAAGTCGCCGGAGCGCGGCGATATCATTATCTTTCGCTCGGAACTTCTGGATGATAACGGAAAGGAAAAACTCCTGATCAAGCGCGTCATTGGGCTTCCGGGAGACGAAATTCAGATCAAGGATGACAATGTCTATATCAACGGTGAGGAGTATAAGGAAGATTATCTCAAGGATGGTTATACCACTGTAGACGGTACCTGGAACGTGCCGGAGGACTCGTATTTCGTGATGGGAGATAACCGCGTGGACAGCGTTGACAGCCGATATTCGGAGGTGGGCTACGTGGAAAAGAGCCAAATCCAAGGAAAGGTTGTGATTCGCCTCTTCCCGTTCAATCGGATTCAGACATTCTAATTAAAACTGCTACAATGTCAATTGACTGCAGCACAAGGAGGAGAAGCATGACTTGGAGGTGCATCGCGTGATGCACCATGCAAATGCACTGGAAACCCCAAATACACAGACTCGAAGAAGGAATTCGAAAAACAGGCAGGAAAGAAGATGGCAAAGAAATCGAGAAGAATTGTTGCGAATAATAAGAAGGCCCGTCATGAGTACTTCATTGAAGAAACCTTTGAAGCGGGCATTGTCCTGACGGGAACGGAGATCAAATCCATCCGAGCAGGTCGCTGCAGCATCAAGGAGAGCTATATTTTCATCGACAAGAAGGGAGAGATGAAAATCTGCGGGATGCACATTTCCCCTTATGAGCAGGGGAACCGCTTCAATGTGGACCCGTTGCGTGAGCGGAAGCTTCTGATGCATCGCCGTGAAATCAATAAAATTATCGGACGCATCAAGGAGACCGGGCTTACCATTATTCCACTGAATGTCTACCTCAATGAAGATGGCCGTTGCAAGGTGGAAATCGGCGTCTGCCGCGGCAAGAAGCTGTATGATAAGCGTGACAGCATCGCGAAGCGTGACGCGGACAGAAAGATGGACCGTGCCATCAAGGAGAGTCGATATCGATAATGTGGTTACGATGACAAAGTCCTGTGCATGCCAGCTTGGCTTTCGATGTGACGTTAGAAGGATGTGATGTTACAAATTGGAGCACTGTCTCGTGTCGTATCAGACAGCTGTCAGATATCGTCGATGCAGACTTCAGCTTCTGATATGCCAGCGAACTTCTGATACGCCAGCGAAGATGAATGCGAGGTCAGATGAAAAGCCTTTATCATAGGTAGAATCGGTAAAAGTAAATTGGCAGCAGCTTTTTTTACCCGATCGGATGTAGTATAATGGGGATGCGGATAGTTACACGCATTCGCTTCATCATGGGGATGTAATGGTTTCGACAGGAATGTGGAACAAGGATAAGCGAGCCGTGGCACCCAGGTCCACGTAAAAATGGGTCGTTAAATATAAACGCTAAAAAGAACAACAATTTCGCACTGGCTGCATAGTTCAGCCCCGCGCATCGCTCCAGGCTCACCTGTAGGCTTGGAATCCGATGTCATGCATGCAGGAAACCGCGGTGAGAGTTCCTGGTATCACGGCGGACTTACAGGATAGCGTGACCGCAGTCTGTCAGCGTGACGGCGGCTCTCGCGAAGCTTAAAGCGCTGGCTGCGCTCGGAGAAAATCCTTCGGAAATGTTTTTGGACGTGGGTTCGACTCCCACCATCTCCACCAAAAAAGCCTTGAATCATAGGGGTTCAAGGCTTTTAAATTTGTAAGATGTAACATGCGTGTAACAAACAGCCGTTTTTAACGTGAGTTTTCCACAAGCATATCACCTAATGCAGCGGCTATCTTGTCATTCTCGTTTTGCTTTTCGAAGAGGTGTGTGTATATTCCAAGCGTGGTTGATACGTTGGAATGTCCCATGCGTTTTGATACGGTTGCAGGATCTGCTCCCATTGAGATACAGATGCTTGCATATGTATGCCTTAGTGCATGAAATGTTATCGGTTCAAGACCGATTCTTTCCATATAGCGTTGAAGTCTTTTGTTGCATTGCTCTGGGTGAAACGCTTCGCCATTCGGTTCTTTAATCAGATATTCGGAGTCTTGCCATAGACTGCCTAACCTCAGCTTCTCTTCAATGTGGTATTTCCTGAGTGCCTTTATATCTCGAACAACTGGTTCGGGAAGAATGCAAAGACGTTCGCCTGATGCCGTCTTCGTATCCTTTACAAACTCTTGCCCTAGCGTGTGCATATACCGTGTTCTTTGCACGTAAAATCGCCCATTATCGGGTATTTCGTCTTCATGTATACCCATTATCTCACCACGCCTTAAAGAGCCAAATAGAGCCAATTCAAAGCATACACGGTAATCTAGTGGTACATCATCAAGGTGCGTGCAGAAGATTGAAAAGTCTTCTTGCGACAGGATCTGAATTTCTTTTTTCTTGTTGGATGGAAGAATTACATCGTGGCATGGATTTGTTTTCATCAGTTCCCAATTTACGGCAACAGAGCAACAAAGGCGAAGAATAGAATAGGTATCCTTGACAGTTTTCGGGGATTTGTCTTTGGAGATATCGTTAATCCATGATTGAATGATTCGAGGGGACAGCTTCTCAAGGTGTAAATTGCCAATCGTGTTATTGATCCGCTTGAGTGCTGCATTATATCCGTAAACGGTATTCGGGGATTTGTTGTTAATGATTTGTTCCCATACTGCATTGCACATTTCTGATACAGTGCTGCATGTTCTGGAGGTGGTATTGATAGAGTCAAGCCATTCGGCAATATGTTTGGTCAGTTCTCTTTTACTGGATGCTTTTATAACCTTCGAGCGTTGCCGCCTTCTTCCTGTGTAATCCGGTTCCAGGTCAACCCATACACGGTACTTTCCTTTTGCCAGTTCCTTAATGTGCATGATATCACTTCCTCATACTAATAATAAAGTCGATGTATTCAGAAACCTTGCTTAATTCAGTTTTATTCAGTGTTTTAATTTTCCCTATAACATCATCATATGGAGTATTGGGCTTGCTTTGCTCAATCAAAGCTTGTAGTATCTCGGAGTTTTCGAACCCATTTAGATAATCGGTAGTTGTGTTTAGTGCTCTAGCGAACAGTGGAACCTTTTTTCTAGGAACGTCATTTATGCCATTTTCGATCATCGAAATGGTGGCTCGATTTTTATAACCGACAGCTTTAGCTAAATAGTCTTGAGACATGCAAAGTTGGATTCGCCTATCTCTAATGCGGTCTCCTATTGTAGTATTCATAAGTATCCCTCCGTGTTGTTATTAGAGTAACATCAAGCACAAAGGTAGGTCAATGAAAACATGAAAAAAAAAGAGGATAAACAAGAAAAAAACATTTGACTTTTCAGTAACACATGACTATAGTAACGATAAAGAAACAACACAATAATAAAGTTTATGAATCAGAAACTTGCACAAAAGCAAAAGGAGGAAAAAATGAAAAAGATTATCAACGGAAGACGTTATGATACGGAAACGGCAACGGAAGTTGGCCACGACTGGAACGGTAGATGTACAGATTTTTACCACTGGAGAGAAACATTGTATCAAAAGAAAACGGGAGAGTTTTTCCTGCTCGGAGAGGGCGGACCTTTATCCAAGTACGGTGAGGCTTGCGGATCGAATACGTTGTCTGACGGGTGCAAAATCATCCCCCTTAGCTATCAGGAGGCGACCGCCTGGGCAGAAGAACATCTCACAGGAGATGAATACGAGGCAATTTTCGGCGAAGTGGAGGAATGAAACAGCAATGATTAGAAAGATAACATTCGATGAGCATCAAATTGCAACTGGAATCACAGAAACGGGAAAAGCATACACCGTTTATCAGAATGACACGAACATTCGCAAGCCGTACTACCAGCTCTACATCAACGGAAAGCAGAAGTTTACAAGAGGCGGAATGAACAAGGTTTTAGAAGTAATCAATAGCAAGGAGTAAGGAGGAAACGCAAGATGAAAAGATATAATTTACCACTATACCTTACAATTTGGATGGATGAGCGTGGTTTTGACTGGACAAATAAAAACAGTCCACACTATCTAACCGAAGATGAAATATTCAGTGCGGCGTGTGAGCTGTTGGATGATATGCACGAGTATGGAAACAAATGGAATGAATATGATCCATCATCAATCGCCCGCTTTGTAAGAAGAGAATTTAAAACACACGAGCGTTTGGAACTTTCAGCGTGGTACGGGAAGGGCTGTTAAACCACAGCAAGGAGTAATACAATGAAATATCTTAAATTAAACAGCAGAATTTGCGATAGTGAGACGAAATATTTACTTGAAGAAATTGAGTTAATGAGATTTGGGAATGGAACAGAACTAGGGTATAGCGAAAGCGACCTTGCAGGAAATGAAGTGCTGCCGGAAGAAATACTGATGGAAATTCGTTTTAAAGATGGATGCCTATCAACGTTCGTGGCTTCTAATTGGAGGATAAGTTATTGCTAAATTTTAGATAAAAGGTTAATAAAAAATTACACAACGGAGGAAAGAAATGAAGGGTTTATTTAACGTTATTAGCAAGGAAGATGCAAGGAAATCCATCTATGTTGGACTGGAACGAAGTAGTTCCGAGCCTATAATCAGATCTGAATCTCTTTTTGAAGGGATTGAAAAGTATCTGTACATCCGGATTGAGGAAAGCAACTACGGCATGGGTATGATCAAGATGCATCCGCAGATGCTCTCAATCCTCGAACTTGAAGAAAAAGAAGCTTGGGAAATTGCACAACGTAACAGCAATTCTGAAAGCGTGATTATACCCATGTGGGAACTCTTTGGGTTACCTGGCATGACACCTGAAGCATATATCATTACCAATAAGTTAAGATGTCGTGGGGCATCATCTATAATGAATAATGAGATGATTAGAAAATTTGTAGAAGCGAAGAATGTGGAGAAGATAATTGTATTGCCGTCATCAATCCATGAAATGATAGTTCTTCCTTACGATGATTCAATTGACATTATAGAGTTCTCTCAAATGGTGCAAGGTGCAAATGAAGAAGTAGTCGAGCCTGAAGAAAGGCTGGCAGATAAAGCGTTTATTCTGGATGTAAAATGTGAAAGGAAGGAAGAATGGTAAACAAGAAGAAGCTAAATGAAAAGATTGATAACTCCGGTTTAAAGAAACGTTACATCGCAAAAAAGCTTGGAATTTGCGATAGGTCTTTATGGGCAAAGGTAAATGGTATTGCACCCTTTAAGGCAGAAGAGCAACGAATTCTCGAACAGCTACTTAATGTTGAGTCCAAAGAAGAATCAGATGAAATTTTTTTTTCAGACAATGTTACCGAAAAAGATACATATGATGATGTGATGATTAATAAAAAGTACATGGAGGCAGAATGGATTCCGCACATGCATGCTTATCGCTTATACGACCCTGATAGCTCATATCAAACCATCGCATATGTGGATGAAGATTACCTTGACAAGGCAATGGAACAGGCGACTGAACTGGGATACGAGGGAATCAAGGAGGTCTAGAGGTGGACAGATACATCACAACAAAGGAACTGAGCGAATTAACCGGAATTACAGCGAATTCCATCTATAGGTTAGTTCGGGCAGGAGCAATCAAGTATTACAAAATAGGTAGGTATTACCGATTCAAAATGAGCGATTTCGAGAAAGGAGGAAGTTATGAAAAAGTTGAGATTCTGGACTAAGCAGATGTTCTATCCAGACGATGAGCACGAGGACATTGTTGCGGTTATCACTGGATTGCTTGCATCAGTGTTATTCAGTGGCTTTTGTTGGTACTGGATATTGACATACTGAAACGGATTGAAGGAGGTTTGAGATGTACAAGCGAAAAACCAGAGATGTGTATATGGTCATGGTCGATTACGGATACGGATTTGAAGCGGTTGACAGAAATTATGACATTCGATGTGCAAAAGAGAATCTGCGGTTGTATCGAGAAAACGAACCATATCCAGCAATGATTAAGAAATTCAGAGAGCAAATCAAGGAGGAAGAATATGAAGTATAGGACAAAGAGAGAAGCCGCCGAAAGCTGGGTGCGAGATTTTGATGCGATAGATACAGCCATAATAAGAAAGCTGTGGCGATATGAACCGGATGATTGGTATGAATTGTTAGAAGATGAAGATGAGGACACGATGCTTCCGATGTGGGGTTACATGTGGCAGGTACACGATCCTTGCGACGTCTACTGGATTTTAGAGGAAAGCGGAATTGCCGATCTGAAAGCGTGCGGATTCAGAGTATATGAAAGCGATGAGTTTGGAATATTTTTCGGGATTGATAGCTGCGGTTATGATTTTTTTCAAGCACACTGGATTCCGTTATACGAAAGAAGAGGACTGCGATGGCATGAGGAGAAAGAAGATGATTAGTCGAAATGAGATGCGAACGGTATTTGAGGAACTGGCTGATGAGTTAGAAGAAAACGCTGTTGAAGAGAAGGCTCTTTTATTTGAGGCTTATGTAAGACTACTAGAACTGTTCGAAAAGGAGGATAGCAATGAACTGGCATTTTGATAGCAACCCATCAGAGGACGGGATTTACGTGCTTGTAAGAAACCTAGAATTTGAAGATAAATGGTCGAATTATGGAGCTACCTTTTACACAATAAAAGGCGGTTGGAATACCTACTATGATTCGGCTGGACGGCTTAAATGCAAGTATTCTATTGATGTTGAAAACTGGTGCGATTTCGCATGGACAACTGAGGAAGAGTTCAATGCGTTCATTAATGAGGATATAAAAAATGCCCGTGCAGCCATAAAGGGCTAACAAGGGCAAAGTTCAGAAATTCAATATAAGTATATCAGAAAGGCACTGAAATGGAAAAGAAATGGAAAGAATTTGAGTGCTTCGAGTGCAACTGCACTTTTGATGAACTCGAAACAGAAATAGAACGTGAAGTAGAACATGTATGCGGGGATGAGTTCATTATTCGTTACTATGTAACTTGCCCGGAATGCGGCGATAGATACGTGCTGGAAGCTTACGATGCTGAATGGGACAATCTCACGTTTGAGGAAAAGGAACGATATTGTGAATGTGACCCTAATCTCCCAGAGAATTGGGATGAGGAAAGACAGATTGAATATGCAAATGTCAACAAGTTATATGGCATACCAAGTTGGTGGTAGAAGGAGGAATAGCATATGCCAAGAGGAGGATTTAGAGAACACTGGACGGCGGAAGAACTTCAGGTCATTGACCAGCTGATAGACAGCAATCCAGATAAGGCTGAGATTGGAAACTGGAAGCCTTTAGTGATGGAGTTCTACGCCAACGCACCGGATTATTCCGCAAGGACAAAGAAAGCAATTCGTGAGAAGTTCCGCCTTGTGAAAATGACAAGAGAAGAGAAGGAGCAGCAAGCAGAAGAAGAACGACAGAGAGCGGAAGAGCAGCGGAAGAAACAAGAGCAAGAAAAAAAGGACGTGCAGAACGCTTTACGCATGGACAAAGAGGTGAAGCGGTTACACGAGGAGCTGATGAAGGAAACTGCAAGAGTGCTGAAAAGCTACAACATGATTGTCGATGCGGCGATTCTCTTTGCAGACCAAGTGTACAAGGATACCGCCGGACACGAAAGGTTACGCTTTAACCTTCGGGAGCTGGACAACGTACTTAGGTCATTAGAGCCGGATCTATACCAGCTTCGGATTGACGAACTGAATGGCAAGTAGAAAGGAGTAGCGATGAATCTGAACTTTAGACCTTTAGCGGCGAATGAAATTGAATGCCGTGCACAAATGGTGAAAGAGAACGGACTCTCTCTCCTACTGTACAAGGATGCACGCTGCGACCAGAGACGGCTCGATGAGACAGTGGGGGCCATGAACTGGCAAAGACATCACAGTAGAGATAATGCCAACTGCACCGTATCCATTTGGGATGATGAAAAAAAACAGTGGGTAGAGAAGGAGGACACCGGAACCGAAAGCAATACGGAACAGGCGAAAGGGCTTGCATCTGATAGCTTTAAAAGAGCCTGCTTCAACTGGGGGATCGGCAGGGAACTTTACACAGCACCATTTATCTGGGTGAATTCGAACCTTTATGAAACGAAGAACGGCAAGGTGAACGACCGATTTTCTGTCATCGACATCGACTATACAGACGGAGTCATAACCTATCTGACCATTGCGAACAAAAAAGGAGAAATTGTTTACAGCTATGACAAACGGAGCAGTAAACCGAAGCAAAAGGCTGAGAAAAAAGCAGAAAAGGAACCAGTGTTACATGATGATTTCGGAATTGGAGACAATAGAATTAGCGATGAACAAGCTGGATTTATCAAGAAGATGCTAGAAGGAACGCACTCTGATGTGAAAAAGTTTCTGGAAGTCTACAAGGTATCCTGCGTTGAGGAAATGACAAAAAAGGATTATGTAATCGCATCAAAGCAGCTGAATGCAAAGTGGGAGAAACAGCAGAAAGGAGCGAAGTAATGGAAAGACCGAAGAAGTTAACGAGACTTGAGTATCTTGCAAAGTTAGCAGATCTCTTTGAAAGAATGATTGAGCAAGGTTATACAGCAGAGGAAATTGCAAGTGCAGCAAGCGTAGGAACGGGGGCTAGAGTTGAAGTCAATCATGCAGAATAGCAAGAAGTGCCTCATTTGCCAATCTCCATACGTTGAATGTCATCATATATTTGGTGGCATTCGGCGGCAACTCTCCGACAAGTATGGGTTGACAGTCTGGCTTTGCCACAATCACCACAATGAGCCGCCAGATGGCGTGCATTACAACCGAGAATTTCGTGGGAAGTTGCAAGCATGGGCGGAACAGCAGTTTACAACGTACTACCAGACAGAGGATTTTGTGGAAGTGTTTGGTAAGCACTATGAAGATTAAAGGCGTACAGATAGTTCACAAGCTGTTTGATTCCGAATTGACCATAACCACCGAAGACAAAGGTGGCTTGCAAGTTATCTACGATGCAATCGGTGATATAAATCCGGAAGCTGAGTATGAGATAACCATCAAGAAGAAGACCAAAAAGAGATCGCTGAGATCGAATAATTACATGTGGGCGTTACTTGGGGAATTGGCTGTGAAGATTCGAAATTCGTCCATAGAGCTGTATAAGCACTTTATTAGGCATTATGGTCATTACGATGCAATTCTACTCCCAGAGGAGACGATAGAGGGCTTTGAGGAGGCATGGGGAATGAATGGTATCGCATGGTTTGTAGAAGACGTAGGAGAATGCAGAACCATGGAAGGATATCACACGGTACTTGCCTATTACGGTAGCCATACTTACGACACAAAGCAAATGTCACGCTTAATCGAAGAAGTGGTCTATGAATGCAAGGAGCAAGGTATTGAGACGATGACACCAGCGGAATTAGAACAGATGTTAAAAGAGGAAGAGGAATATGAACAACGTAATTCTGGTCGGAAGGCTGACTAAAGACCCTGAGATGAGATACGCACAAGGAAGTAACCTAGCCGTTGCACACTTTACACTGGCAGTAGACAGACCAGTACAGAAAGGAGAAGAGAAGCAGGCTGATTTTATCAGAATTACAGTATTTGGAAGACAGGCTGAAAATGTCAACAAATATCTCTGGAAAGGAAGTCAAGCCGCAGTAGAGGGGAGGATACAGACAGGAAGCTACAAGGATAAAGAAGGAAAGACTGTCTATACCACAAATGTTGTTGCTGAAAGGGTTGAGTTTATCGGTAGCAAGAAGGATGCATCAACTGGAGCTGATTACGAACCAGTGCAAGCTGTAACGGAAGCTGAACTTGGCGATTCGTTTCAGTTCGTAGATGATGACATCCCGTTTTAAATCTGGTGAGAGAACGAAATGGATAAAAAGTATTCTTGGCTGAAGCTCGAAAAAGACTTTTTTAAGAGTCACATCATCAAGCTGCTTCTCTCGAAAGAATGCGGAAGAGACATTGTTCTCATTTACCTGAAGTTGTTAGCGGAAAGCATCGGTCATGATGGATATTTGCGATACAGTGATGAACTGCCATATACACTCGAAGATCTAGCGATTGTATTAGATGAAGACTTGAATCTTATGGAAATGACAGTGCAAGAACTCGAAAAACGCAAGTTGTTGGAATGGTTAGAAGATGGAAGCATCTACTTACCAGAGACGGCAACAATGATAGGTTCGACGACCGCAGCAGCAGAGAAACAGAAGCGTTATAGAGAAAGACAGAAGCAAAAAAGACTTACTGAAGTAACGCTAAGTAACGCCGAAGTAACGCACGTTACAAAAACGTTACCTAGAGAAAGAGAAAGAGAAAGAGAAAGAGAAAGAGAAAGAAATGATGATGATGATTCGGACAAACACGCAAAGAAATCTGTTGATAAACTGATAACGATGGGTCAGTACAAAAACGTGTATATGACGCAAGATGAGTACAACGACCTGTCGGAGCGATATGACGATGCAGAAAGTAAAATCCAGTGGCTGTCTTATTATCTGGCGGAACATCCAGAAAAGAGCTATGCGAGTCACTATACAACCATCATCAAGTGGGACAACAACAACAAAGCAAAAGAAGCGTTGCTGTAACGGTGATTAGGGGGAGTGTTTCGACAAACAAAAAATGAAAGGAGCAACCTTTACAGAATATTCGCATCAATAGCGAACACTCCCCGTTCACAATAGCCATAAACGGCGATATTTTGACCGTAGAGGTGCGAAAACTAATTTGAGGTATAAATCCTCAGACTAAAAAAAACAACTCAAAAAACAGTTCTATGGCGGTATCTACTCTCTCAATGGGGATAAGGATCATGCAGCCGCCATAGAGGGAAGGAGAAACCAGTGAAACAGCCAAAGTTAAAAAAATGCCCCTTCTGCGGTGGCAAGGCAAAGTTGTA
>CAVKJB010000027.1:0-24390 GCA_963656785.1 Acutalibacteraceae bacterium
TTTCATCCGGTACATCTACAAGGTAATCAAGATACATGGCTTACTCCTAAATTTAGTAGTTGTATTTACGACTACATCTAGTATATCAAAAAATCCGCATCATCGCAAGTGAAAATGCGGACTTTTCCAGTATTTTCAAGGATTTTTTCCTGTTCGGTTATGTACCATTTTTCTTTAGTTGCACATTTTATCGGAAGTTAACAATTAACGAACTGCCACTTCCTTCCGGAATTCGTTCATGGTGATCTGTCCGTTAACCTTCAGCCGATAGATTGCATATTTCGGATCCGTACGTCTTGCCTTGCGGTATCGACCGTTCGAATATTTGTACGAACCGAATCGGAACGCCAGTCGATATTGGCTCTTATTAAATGCCTTCACCGCAGCATCGCTGTATTTACCGTAAGGCCAAGCCATATATTTGTAATTACTGTCGGTCATGCTAAAGTCTTCTTCCAATTCCGACAAGGACTTGAGATAGACAACCTGCGTGCTGTTCCCCTTCGCATCCTTACCGTAATAGTGCAAATCCCAGCTGTGACTCTGGATGCTTAGATCCGGATATTCTGTCTTCATCTGCTCAATTAAGTCATGACCTAACCGAATGCGCTTATTGCTGTCTTCGTATTCCGGCGTCGTTTCCGTCGTCCATTTCCCGATAACGAACATTGTAGCCTTGAAGGAATACTCCTTCAGCACCGGCGCCACCAGATGGTAGAATTCGTAATCTCCATCATCGAATGTCAGAAGCACGCTCTTCTTATCTACGTTCTTTCCTTTCGCATGCCAGTCATAGAACTCATCCATGGACAGCGTCTTGTATCCGTTATCATGAAGGTATTTCATCTGTTCCTTGAAATCCGATATCTTCGCCACCCACTCATCGTTCGCATAGTAAGTCTTCTTCACGGAATCTGAAGTAATGCGGTGAAAGGTAAGCACCGGAATCTCGTAGGCGTACTTAGAGGAAAGCATCAGTCCCGTGGAAGGGTTAAAATAATATTCCTTGGACTTGATGGTCACGACTCCCGTCACCATCACACCAGATTTCTTGTAGTATCTCTTTCCGTCCTTGAATTCCACCCAACCGGTCCTCATCACACCAGAACCGGTGAAATAATAGCTCTTGTTCTTAATCGTCTGACGATACTTCACAGCTGCACCGGTAGCCGGTGCAAAATAGTACCGTTTCTTCTTGATCGTCTTCCAACCCTTGACGAGTTTTCCCTTCTTCTTGCAATAATACCGATTTCCTTTGTACTTGTGGAAGCCCTTCTTCCACTTTTTCAGCACTTTCTTCGGAACTTTTGCGGCAGCGGAAGACTTCGTCGACTTAGCGGCGGAAGAATTCTGAGAACTGGCGCTGCTCTTTTCTGTGACACTGCCGTTTGTCTGATTGGTTTCTGTTCCTTGCGCAGGCCCCGCAGTATCTGTCCCTCCACTTGGTTCCGTGGCATCCTGCGTTCCGGACGCGTTGGTGTCCGCGTTCTCCGGATTGCTCTCTTCCGTCTTGTTTTCTGTAGCTTCCGCTTCCGCAGCGATTGCGGCATCAGCGGATGAGCCGGTGGCCCATGCGACAGGAACAATACTGTAAGGGAATAACGTCATGACCAACGCTAAAATCAATCCCTTTCGAATTATGCTTTTCACTTTCTATCACCCCATTTTTCTTTCAGCAGTCTCTCCACCATCTGGTGTTCATTCGTGCCACTTGCTTTCTATGAATTACCGGATATCCGTTTTTACGACGCCATGCTGGAGAAAACACTATTGCAACAGAGTTTTTCGATAATTTAGAAGGGCATCGTACACTCGCTGGCAATTGTTCCCGTCTACATAGAAGAAAAATCGATCCATTCTCTCTAAATATTTTTCTTCAACTTTAAAACTATTGTCCACCATCTTAATTATGGCTGCTAGGATATCTTCGTAATTGGTTGCATTGGGTCCGAACCCGTTCTCGTCGTAATCAAAATAGCTTTTGTTGTAGTAGTGTACATCATATATGTGATCGAAATCAAAGTTCGCATATACAACCGGCTTCTTCAAGTATGCAAAGTCGCACGCCGCAGAGGAATAATCCGTAACAAGTCCTAAGGATGAGACTGCCTCATACTGAGAATCTACGTCAATTGCCATTTCAACAAGGCTGTTCTCCAGTTGTTTAAAGTCTTCTAGTTGTGCCCGGAAAGATGGGTGAATGCAAAACTTAATTCTGATATTGTTCCGATCAAGGCATTCCAGCAATCGATTATCAGATAGCAGTTTTCGATAGAAGCAATAGTATTCGCTTTCTTTGAACTTTGGATTGTTCCTTCTTCGTTGTGTGTTTGGAATCACCTTTCCTGCCAGAGAACTCCTCCAACTTGGCATAAACAGCAGTTTTCTTTCACGTTCTTCTTTCGAATGATATAAATTGTCCAGTCTAGGCATTCCGGTCTTGAGAAGTTCCCAATCCTCGAAATAGTAATAACCGTTCAGAATGCTCTTATATTCATAGGGGCTTGTTGTGACATTCAGTGCAAAGTTCTTATTTGTTCTTGTCAACCAATGGCTCGAGTCATGAAGCAGAATTCCATGTGTCAAGTAGATGTACTTAAACCGGAACAAATCAATATACCATTTTCGATCCTTTTCGAAAGGATTATTGACGTATCCGTCCGCATGGGATGATATGAGGAACTTCGCATTTAAAAACAGCAACTCATATTTAAGTGTATGATAAGAAACCACATTGCCGTATTTCTTTAATCGCAAATAGTCTTCAGAACCCTCATTCACTACGAAGTACATCTTTCTGTTCTTTATTTCTGGCTGCATTAGGATATACTTATATAGAGCCTCCGCATTGTCTCTCGCCATAAACTCGCGGTCTGTGAACAGCCAGATCTCGTCCTTGTGATGAAAGAATCCATAAAGCTTTGCCAGCAGTCTCTTGCAGGCAACTTTTATCTTTCTGTGTCTTTTCACTAGAATTGCTAGGTACTTCATTTCTTTGAATAGCTGTACGAACTTACTCGGGTTCTTCTGAACACAAATGGTTCTTCTTTTATCCTTCCAACGGAGCAAATATCCATTCTCACAGTAATAATGCCCCTGTACATTATTTATCTTGGAATAGTGTTGGAATGTATTTCGGAGGCGATGGAATTCCCCGTGTAATTTCATATAAAACTCGATGTTTTTTGCCCGAGAGATATCGATATACACGCGAAATCCGTCCTTACGCACATGACAATCACCAAATTGCACTCCGTTTTTCATCTCATATGTATCGATCTTCACATAAGCACCGTCGTCACAACGATAATACAACTCTGTGTCACACAAAAATTGGAAGAATCCGATAATCATCAGTTTATCGTTCTGCACCTCCAGTTCGGTTACATGATTCAGAACCTTGTTAAAACTGAAGAGTTCGTCACCATTGATGGTAAGTTTATTTTTCTCGTTGATTCGTATCAATGATGGGATGTGATTTCCATACTTAATTCTTAAAGCTAAAAACTTCCATGCGATACTCATGTTTTTTTGTTTCGCAATTATTTGAGTATCAATCATAGAAAGTGCAGTCCGTATATTGTCAATATATCGCTCCTTCTCTTCTTGCGTCAAAAAATCAGCGATGCCATATTTAATTCGCCATTGAAATTCGTACATCACGAAATATTGAACGAACGGAATTACCTCCCCAAAACGTTCGAGCGAACGGTTCATCAAATAAAGATGTGCCTTTTCAACGGTGTCGTTGTAGTAGTATCGTTTGTTGCGAGATGTCTGTAATGCAGAAGTTTCCATCTCTCTCTTTCGATACATATACTTAGAATCTGCAATTGCATAATATTTGCCTTTTTTTATGACTAATTCATACATGAATTTCGTATCTTCACTGATTCGAAGAGATTCATCAAAACGAATGTCTCCGATCGCTTCTGTACGTATCACAGCAGTGGTTGAATGCACAAGAATGTCCTCTGGTGTTTCAAACACATCAATCACTCGATTTCCTTCCTTAAACCGATAATCCAGCATATGGTAACTCTCTGTTGCTTCGAAATACTGGCATCTAAAACACGCCACGTCTATATCCGTTGCTTTCTCCAGTGCATTTACACCTTTTTCAAATGCAGTAAGTTCCCAAAGATCATCACTATCTAAGAAATTCACGTATTCTGCATTAACATATTTCAGGCCATTGTTTCTTGCAGTAGCAACCCCGGAATTCTTTTGTTCTACATATACTGTATTTTCCGGATACTTTTTTACGTAAGCTTCGCAAATTGCTCCGCTATTATCAGAGGAACCATCGTTCACCAGTATGAGTTGAATATTCTCTCGAAATCCAAGCGTCTGATTGATGACGGATTCAATCGATTCTTCTAGATAATTCTCGACATTATATACCGGTATTACTACTGCAACTTTCCATTTATTCATCCGATTTCTCCATTATATTGTGCGATATTCTTTCGAGCAGTTTTTATAATTCCTTCTTCTTGCACAACTGCGTCGATTCAATAGACAATGACTCTACTCATCTGATAAGCCGATAATACCAAACATCGGGCTATTATCGTAGCTTAGGCATTCTCATAGAAAACCCCGATAACGGAACCATATGATTCATTCTATAATGCTTCACACAGATTGCCGGGAATCGGGGTTCTCTAGACATTTCATCTATTTTGTTTTTACGTTCTTTGTATTTGACCAGCCAGAATAATATTTCGTACCCTTAACGGTCTTGTATGTTCGAACTCGTACATAATATCTCTTCTTCGCCTTAAGCTTCGAGATCGTTTTCTTGACGGTCTTAGCTGATTTCACCGTATAAGACTTCGTGGTCTTTTCCGTGAATGCTTTCGATGTGCTTACCTGAACCTGGTAACCCGTCACCTGCGCCGTCTTCTTCGTCCATGTTGCCGTTATTTTTTTCTTTCCGGCCTTAAGCTTCTTTAATTTCGTCTTTGCCGGTACAATTTTGAAGGTGGCTTTTGCGGAGGTAACGTAGCTGGTCGTTTTCTTCGATGCATTCTGTTTCAGTGTTACTGCAACAGTATATGTGCCAACTTTCTTTCGTCCGGAACCGTACTTCACCGTGTAATACTTCGATGAAATCTTCTCTCCGCGAAGTGTCACCGTGACGCTCGGTTTCTTCGTCTTGCCGTTATAGGTACAGTTAGAAACAGAAACGATCGGCGTCACTTTCTCGCTGACAGATTCCTTATAGAACTTCAAGCTCTGAAGCATGGAACCGTTAAAATCAAAGAGTGACATATTGTCCCATGCGCTGGCTCCGGCAGTCGGCTCGCCGTTATAGAACATCTTGTAATCCGGTGCATATCCTTCCACAGCACGGGCTGCCCATCCATTGCCATACTTTTCCGACGTCTCTTTGTTTGTCTTCCAATTATGCTGGCCCGGCGTTGTCGGAATCCAAGCTGGTTCCCAGTAATAAGCGCCTAGGCAGTTGTAACTGGATCCCAGAACCTTATACATATCCGTCAGGGCATCAACCTGTCCCTGAACGCCAACCTTATACTTCGCATTCCCGGTCTTGCCTACCTGGTTATTTGTCCCATCCGCATCTTCCAATGCATTCAGCCATGAAGTCTCCATTACGCAGAAGTCTTTGTTGTACGATTTGGCCAGGTCTGCCACCGCCTTCAAATCGCTTAACTTGTTACTGCTTGAATTCGACCAGAACGGATAATACGAGGAACCCAGCACATCGTAATCCACCTCATACTTTTTCCAGGTATTCATGATGGTCTTGAACTTTGCATAATTCGGTGATTCTAACTGTAGAACAATCTTTGTTTTTGGGGAATACTTGCGCACGGCCTCGCATCCTGCCTTGAGATATCTACAGGAAATCTTGGTGCGGTTTTTTACGGTACTCTTGTTGTTCCACGCTTCTTGCCAGGTCTGATTTTTCGTATATTGTCCCGGAATTCCATTGGTAATCTCGTTACCAATCTGAACCATCGCTACGTCTATGTCCGCATTCCGGAAGCTCTGAAATACCTCCTTGGTGTAGTCGTAGTAATGTCTGCGGATCAACTCCGTGTCATCCTGATCATTCTGCCATGCCTTCGGCAGCGTCTGCTGTGCCGGATCCGCCCAGAAGTCCGAATAGAACAAATCTAACGTAATACTCATTCCATATGACTTCGCTTCCTTCGCGATTTCGAGTGCACGGTTCAAATCCACACCGCCACCGCCATAGGTCTTTCCCTCGCTATTGTATGGATCATTCCAGATACGAATCCGAATGGAGTTCACACCATTATCGCTCAGAATCTTGAGCAGTGGCTCCTCTTTACCATCCTCGTTGTAATACTTTACACCAGCTGCTTCCAGCGACTTATAAGAGGATACATCGACACCACGAATCATTTCTTTCGTCATGCCGTTAATCTTCTTAATCGTTACTTTCTGATCCTTCAGTCCAGGTTCTCCACCATATTCATATGGATCATAATACTCCGAAATATCCACTTTCGTTCCAGCCGCATAAGCCAGCACAGCAATGGAATTCTTCGCATGTCCATAGTTATCAAACAGCGCTCTTCCGGACCATCCCATCAGTGCATCGTTCACGATAATTCCGCCGACATTATCCGCACTGACAGTCGAGGAAAGCATTTCATACATCTGCTTTGCCTGTTCCATGCGGCTGTCAGCGGTATCCTGCGTGTTCTCATCAAGTAAGTTGGCATTACTAATGTAGATTGTCGCATCCTTACCTGCTTCCTTCTCTTTCTCTGTGAATGTATCCCGAAGTCCAGTGATGTAATCCGTGGAATACCAGGTTCCCCAGAGTGTCACACCTACGCAATCATACTGAACGTTGTTCCATTCCTTATTCAGTTCCTGTAGGACATATTGAATCTCGCTTGCTTTCGACGAATCTTTCGCATCTCCCGGTGCGCTGACTCCAATCCCGATCTTTATGCCTTTGTCACAATCGCGAATCAGGTTCGAAATGTCACCCATCGCTTTCCAGCCCTTCCAAGCATTATCGCCGGAATAACCAAGGAAATTGTAATTAACATCGTTTCCGATTGTAATCATATCCGGGGTAAAACCAGATTCCTTCAACGCGTTGATCACCGAGTTGGTGTAGTCAATCGAAGCGCCACTATCCTTGTCTTCACCCTCTCCCTGAATCCAGGCATCGCCATCCCAGGATTTCGACGGTGTCTGATCCGAAGAGGATGTCACCCAATCGGAATACATAAGAACCATGTTTGTCTTCATGCCAGCTTTCTTTGCCGCCTTCAAAGTCGTAATAGCATCCGACAAATTGCAAAGATTCTTTTTTTGTCTGTCATCGTCTGACGGATTCACCGCCACCTTGACCGATGCAGTGTTCACGCCTTGTGACTTGAGAAACGGGAGTAAATCCACATCCTTCTGTTTGTAGTTCGTGAACTGTTTCTTCCAACCTACATTCGCCTGATACAGTGACAAGTCAGCGCCACGAACGGTGTCAGCCGTCAAATTTTCCACTTTGCTGTAATCCCACTGTGACGAATTTGACGCACCGAAATCTGTCGTCCCAGCACTCACATAAGTCGGCACCGTCAGCACCATCAGAATGCTCAGTAGCGCTGCTACCTTAGAGCGATACTTCCTTCGTTGTGTAACCATAATCCCCCTCCTGTAAAATAAGTATTTCCAGTTTATATGGTTGGATTGAACTCTCGTTCTATGTCACCCTACAACTCGAGTCCAACTTCGCCCAATATCCTCTCCGTCGAATGTCCATCACAGGAGCGCATGAACTTCTCCCGGAAAGCGTGCATCTTCTCCTTATCGAACTTCGTATCCAGGTTCTGGATATAGTCGATAATCTCTTCCGTGCTGATCAGCACCGGCCCCGGTGCCATCTCATAATAGTCGTAATAGAATCCCCGCCAGTCAAAGTATACGTCCAGATCGTAAGCGAACAGGATGATTGGCTTCTCGAAGAGGGAGTATTCGAATATCAGCGACGAGTAATCCGAGATGCAGATATCCGACACGCAGATGAGATCCTCGATTTCCATCGTGTGAGAGACATCGTAGACGAAGGAGTCCCGGTATTCCAGTGGAATTTCCGGAAGCTTCTTCACCAGTGGATGATGTTTGATGAGGAGAATATATTCCTGACCGAGCGCCTCATAGAGCATATCGTAATCGAAATGATTCGGACCATACGCTTCCGCGACCTTTCCTCGGAAAGTCGGTGCGTAGAGAATGATTTTTTTATCCGCGGCTGCAGGAATCGCTGCCTCCACGCGCCTCTTGGCCGCCTCGATGTATTCCGGTTGGAAGAAGACATCCGTTCGGCTGACACCGACCGGCTTGACATTGCCTTCCCCCTTAAGAAGCATCGCCTCTTCATAAGCCCATACAACCTCCGGGCTGCTGACGCATACGATATCGAAGTTCCGATACATCGGGAAGCGAAGCTGTTCTCTTGCATCGCCGCCGAAAAGCTTGTCCGCCGTGCTGAAGCCGAATTTCTTGAATGCACCGCAGCCATGCCAGAGCTGGACAATCTTGGTCTCCGGGCGCTTATGGATGCCGCAGGTCGTTACCGTTGCCTCGTCGAGGAAGACGTAGTTTGCGGTAGCCAGGTCCTTAATCAGTTCCAGATCTACCTTGAACTTCTGACGATACCGAAGTGACAGGTTCAGCAGGAACTTGTCGTGAATATCAAATTTGCCGGACTTCTCCAGAAGACCGTGGACGTAGGTCATGGAATTCGGCAGCGTCGGCTTCCGGTTCACGATGAACAGCACCTTGTTCTTCTGGATCGGCTTTCTCGCGTTCCATTTGTAATAAATCGGGAAAATAACCTTGAGGGTCAGTACCTTATAACCGTTTCGAAGGCGAAGGTTGCGCCAGTTTCTGAATCGGAAACCCAAGGATTCGGTTTCTGTGCTCTCCTTCTCGATTCTTGCGAGGCGCCTCTCTTCCCTTCGCCGTTTGAAAGAATAGAGCAGACGCACCCGAAGACTGCGTACGTTCTTTAAGATATCGTCATCCGTCAGATCCGTCAGAAACGCATTCTCTGTGAATTTCATATGGTTCGGTGTTCGATACAGACGAATGATATCACTCGTCGCGTCCTTCTCGAACAAGCGCTTCTGTGCCAGGAGCGCCTTGACGTTGAAAACCTTGTTGCTCCACAGCGCATCCAGCTGATTGTATTTCGTTACCTTGTGAACCACCGCGAATTCATTGACGAATGCGGTGGACTGTGTAGTAAGTTCCTCGTATCGTTCTTCCTTCACGTTGCATACAGGGGAAGTTAGAAACAGCAACCGCTTCCGTGCTGCCGAAGCGACCATCTGCTGTATCGTCCGGGTACCCGGATAGATGGGCTCCTGTATGATCACGCAATCCACACCGCGCGCTTCCTGAAGAGCTTTTTTCTTCCATTTCGGGAGCGGACTGTGTGGGAGAAGCCTTATGTTCGGGCGACTGCGGTATTCGGAAGGAATCGCTTCTGCCATCGATTCATCAATGATGAATTCAAAAGAAACGTAGTTCTGATTATAATAAGCCGTCATCATCCTGCCGACGGATTCCTTCGGAAGTTCTGCTGTGATCAGCACAGTCAGAAGCGGATGCTCCGCCAGCTCTTCCGGACTCAGGAGGCCCACATCCAGCTGAAGGTCCGGATTATCCTTGAGAATTCCTTCCCAGTGAGACGGAAACATATTCTGTCTGCACTCCTCCAGAGATTTCTGAAGCAGGGGATACAGCGCATCGTCACCATTCCACAGCCTGCGGTAATATTCATTCAGTATGGTTGTCTGCGCAAATCGCTTCCACAGCGAGGACTGCATCCGGCGCCACTGGTAGAACGCTTCATCCTTCGCCGCCCGGGTTTCATCAGAGTGATTGATTTCCTCCAGTGCTTCCTCCGCCTCTTCCTCCAAGATATCTGCAATGGCTAGGATATTCTCTCTGGCATGCAGGAAGGAATCACTGCTCGCCTGCTGGCTCAGGGACGAGCTTTCCCAGAACGGCCGCTTGATGTAAGTGTATACGTGTGACGGGCATCCGGACAGCTTGTCTGCCAGCCGAATGAATTCAAAGAGGAATAAGCCGTCCTCGGCATGTTTCGTATCCTTGAATCGAAGATGATGCTCCGTAATCACGGTGCGGCGGAACATCTTGTTACACAGAGAGAAATTCCGGCATAATGCCGGGTGATGCTTCGGAATGTCCGACAGCTTCGATAACTGCGTGGAAGATTTCGCATCATATACCTCATTCATAAGTTGGACGCGATGTCTTCCGATGATCAGATCCGCCAGATGCTCTCTCGCCGCAAGGTACATATCATGAACCGCGTTCTCCGGAACAGAGTCGTCTGCATCATAGAAGAGCACGTAATCGCCAGTAGCTTCATCCAGCCCACGGTTCCTTGCAGCACTGACACCCGCGTTCTTCTGGTGGAAGACGCGAATGCGGCTGTCCGCCTGAGCATATTCTTCTAATACATGTCGAGTTCCGTCCGTGGAGCCGTCATCAATTACGACAACCTCATAATTCTCAAAGGTCTGTGCGCGAACCGCATCGAGCATTCGTGCAACGGTCTTCTCTGCGTTGTACGCAGGGATAATGATAGACACCTTGGGTGACATTCAGATTTCCCTTTCTGTGCTATACGCCTCTTGTCGGAGATGGTCTGCTTCAACTTGCATCTCCGTCTTATTCATACTTCCGTCGTATATACGTCTGTACTCTATTTCTTCCATACCATGATGGTCTTACCGCCATGCTTCTGGATATCCGCATCGAAAGCGTGCGTCATATCCTTAATCGTACGTACCTCGACCACCTCGCCGATGATGCGGGACAGGTATTCCACCACATCCGGGTGTTCTTTGTAGAAATCCAGCAGATGCCGGAAATCCTCCGTGCTGCTGCGGCTGGTGCCGTACAGGGTTAGTCCCTTCTCCAGAATCATTCGCGTATTGATCGGCACCGGGTCTTCGGATACGCCCAGGGCGGAAATGCAGCCTTCCGGATTGATATAGTCGATAATCTGATTGATGGAAGCGCCGGATCCCGCCTTGCCTACGCACTCGAAACCGTGATCGATCCGAAGGTCCTCCGGGATATCATCAATGAAGTAGGTTCCGTCGGCAAAGACGAAATCCTCCATCTTATCCTCATGCTTGCCGAAGATGTACACCTTGCTCTTCGGGAAGCGTTTCTTCAGAAGGAGCGAGGTGATGAAAGCGAGATTTCCGTCTCCCCACACGCCGAAGGAATTCCTTCGGCTGTGTGCCTTCTGTTCGAAGCGGTCAATCGCATGATAACTGACGGAGACAAGCTCTGTGAACGCCGCCACGTGGTCATCGATTCCATCCGGAACCGCCACGACACGGTCCGGTCTCATCGGCACAATGTCCTGCATGAATCCGTCGAATCCACTGCCGCGGAACTTGCTTGAACGCAGATAGTTCTCTGCAATGACATCATCATGTTCCACCGGCGTGTTCGGCACCAGTGCGACCTTCTGCCCCTGCGAATAGGTTCCGGTCGGGTCATAGATAACCTTGCCGATTGCCTCGTGAATCAACGCCATCGGCAGCTTCTTCTTGAGTACTTGCGGCGGCCTCGTTCCCTGGAAATAACGCTGATCCGCATTGCATATGGATAGGTGTGTCGGACGCACCAGAATCTGGTTGTCCGTCACGTCCACGTCCGAGAATTCGGATTCAATCCGTCTCGGAGCGACTAGTCTGTATACTGTATTTAACACTATTTATTTCCTCCCAGCAGCGTCTCTGCAAGCTGCAAATCGTATGGATAGGTTACTTTGATGTTGAAGGTCTCGCCCTTCACCAGCGCTACCCTCTCGCCCTTCACCACGAAGACCTTCGCCGCATCGGTAAGAATCGTCTTCTCTTCATCCGACAATGTCTCGTACATATCCTTGAACTTCTTTGCCGGAAAGCTCTGCGGCGTCTGTCCCTGATAGTAGTTGCGGCGGTTCGGAATGCTGACGATGGACTCTCCGTCCAGGCTCTCCACGATGGTATCGGTCGCCGGAATCACCGTATCACAAGCAATGCCCTGACGTGCCAGCTCTACATTCTCTTCAAGAATTCGCTGAGTGACGAACGGGCGCACTGCATCGTGTGTCACGACGACAGTGTCTTCGTCCAGTCCATCGGTCTCTTCGATATACCGGATGGCATTCATGATGGTATCGTTCCGTTCCTTGCCGCCTTCAATTACGACAACCGAGTTATTCTCCGGCAGATATTTATGGAAGAGATCCTTCGTGTAAGTCACCCACTGTGCCGGGCACAGAACGATCACCTTCTCGAAAACTTCGTTGATAATGAATTTCTCCGCCGTGTGCACGATAATCGGCTTCTTGCCGATGAGTAAATATTGCTTCGGCTTGTCCACATTGCCCATGCGACTTCCGATGCCTCCTGCCAGAATTACGCCATATACCATCTGTTGTCCTCCTTCATATCCATGTAGAATCACATGATTATATCTCATATACTATTTTAATTCAAGTTTTGTCTAAGGGTTTACCCTTTCTGACTACACACTCTGTATGAGGATATCGAGCCTTCCCTGCAAGATAACATCCTGCCCTCAATCCGAATTATCGATGCCAAGCGATCCACTGAAGAATCGATGTCGTCACATCGTTCTATCCCTTCATCTGTGCCAGAACGAACGCTGCCAACCGCTCGGTATTCCCGGTTCCCGGCTGCACGTATTTCGTAATGAATGCTTCCACATCTGCCGCACGATCCGTTGCAATGTCTCCGGAACAACACTTGCCATCAGGGACGGTTTCGCAATAAGAGAAATCTCTTTTACCGTTTTCGCCAATCGTCGAAGCTGCTTCCGGTTCCGCTCTCAGATCCCCGCACCCGAGTTTCCGAATCGCCGCCATCATCTCTGCAGGGTCCGCGAACATCGAATACGGGACATCAGCCTTGAAGTCTACGATGAATCCTCTCCGTTCGAGGTATGTCTCCAGATCATAGGTGTAGAGAACGACCGGAATCCCTGCTACCGCCGCCTCGAACAGAATGGAAGAGTAATCCGTAATCAAGACATCGCTGACGGCGAAAAGCTCCAACGTGGAGAATTCCGGACATCCGAAAAGCTCCATCCGATTCACCTTCGTGCGGTCAATGGGATGAAGTTTCACAATCAGATTGTACTCTTCGTCGTCGAAAGCATCGAACAGCGCATGCAGATGTTCCGTGATGTCCTCGCCATTTCGGAAGGTCGGTGCGTAGAGGACATTTCTCTTGCTCGGATCTCGAAGTTCCGGATACTTCTCCAGAATTCGCGCACGAATCTCCTGCTTGTACGAATCGCTCCGGAGAAGATCCGTCCGCGGAAGCGGATAGACTTTCACCTGCGATTCCGGATATCCGAAAGCCTTCGCGTAGTACGGTCTGCAGTACTCACTGCTGCAGAGCACATAATCGTAATTCTCGTGCATATGCATCGCCTTCGCGATCGCTGCACTGTGCCCTTCCTCCGTGCCCACAGCCAGATAGGCAAACTTCTTCAGGACGCCGAGCGCGTGCCACATCTGGATGACCGTAAGGCTTTTCTTGTGATGCAGGATGCTGACATTGATGCTGTAGCCTTCGAGGATCACCACCTGTGATGTGGCAATCGCATGCATCTCCGGGCCAAGCATGTAGAGAATGTATTTAATTTTACCGAAAATTCCCGGAGGAATCTTCCGATTCATCGTCACGACCTCCACCGAGGGATCCTGCCGCTTCAGTTCTTCCTTGAGAAGGCGCATATCGAGCGTCAATCGGTTACTCTGACGGCTTATCATGGCGATACGATTTCTCGTCGGTGCCAGCTTGTGGAACGCATAGACGAAATTGCACAGCGCGATGGCGATTCGCGTTAGAAATCTCATTCGGACCTCCTGCCAAATACCCAGTCGATAACGTGCTGCGTGGCACGGCCATCACAGGCCTCCATGAACTTCTTGCCGAAGCGGCTTCGGATCTCTTCCTCTGAATCGTCCGAACTCTGAATAGCGGCAACCAACGATGCCGGATCTCTCACAACAGGACCGTAGAGATAATCCTCGTAGTCGTAGTAGAAGCTCCGACCGTTATAGTAGGTGTCGAAGTCATACGGATAGAACACCACGCGTCCGCCGGTGAGAAAATAATCGAAGATGACGGAGGAATAATCCGTAACCATCACATCGGTGATGGTTAGAATGTCATTAATCTCGCGCTCGGCGGACAGATCCACGAAGAAATCCGGGTATTTACCGAAGTTCGGGGTCTTCACCCTGCCATTGGCGATGTTGTTATAGAGCGCCGGATGCCACTTGAAGATCCAGACATATTCCTCGTGCAGCGCCTCGTACATCGTGTCAATCGGTAACCGGTCGAAATCATAAGTCGCATCGTCCGCGCGAAGTCCGCGGTAGGTTGGGGCGAAAAGAATGATTTTCCGGTCCCGAAGAACCGGATATGCATCATAGAGTCTTGCCTTCGCCGCCTCGATGTAGTCCGGTTCGAAGAACATATCCGTTCGCGGAATACCGGTGGCGCGGACGCTGCTTAAGGGAACGCCGAATGCCTCGGCGTAGTTTTCGTTGATCGCTTCCGCACTCGTGATGACGTTAGTGTACTTACGGTAGCCCTTATGAATGCGAATATGCTCGGTTCCGTCAATGCGGCTGTATCCCATCTTCTTGAAAGCACCGGCTCCGTGCCAGAGCTGACAGATTCTTTGCCCCTCCCGCACCTTGTAGTACGAAGTGTATCGGAAATAGTCCTCCAGGAAGATCACCTCTGCAGTTGTCATATCGTACACCAGGCGATAGAATTTCGCCGGCGAGCTCCAGAGGCGACGATCCGCCTTGAAGTATGTCGCCTTCTCGTATTCCGCTCCCAGCGCATCGTAGACGCAGCGGAGATTACCGCCGTTCTCCCCTCGGACATCCGAGATGAACATCGCTTTGTTCTTCCGAATCGGCGATAATTTCCCGATAATTCGGTTCAGCAGAATAAACGCGCATGCGGTCATTAAATTCGTACAATATCTAATGTATTTCATGGGATTTCACCTCAATATAGTGTGATTTTAGCACAAGGAAACAGCCCTAACAAGTTTACCGATAAAATATTTCTGCCAGTTTACGGATAATATTATTGATTTTTATTCCGGCAGATGCTATCATGCAGATAGAAAGAACAGGTTTCCGGTCGCTCCGGTGCCACAGGTAATTCAGCATCTTCGGGTCGTTACTGAGATTGACCCTGAGGGTGGTTTTTTATACGAAAATTTGAGGTTACTTATGATACGGAAGAATTCTCACAAGAGCATCATCTCGGTTCTGATCCTGGCAGCGATTATCGTGCTGGGTGCCGCAGCAATAGCGCCATCCCATGCGGACACGAAGACGAGCACGACGGGTTGGAAGACTTCGGGCTCGGCGAAGTATTATTTTTACGAGAAAGGAAAATGCTACAAGAACCACTTCGCCACCATCAGCGGAAGCAAATACTTCTTCAACAAGAATGGTGTGCTGGTGAAGGGACATTTCAAATACAAGGGCAAGTACTATTATTCCAACACATCCACCGGCAAGGTGAAGACATCGGCTGGTTTTGTCTCCTATGACGGAAACAGGTACTACGTGCAGGATGGCGGCGAGATTTTCGTCGGCTGGCCCTTCAAGGTGGACGGCAAAAAGTATTATGCATACTACAACGGTCGCCTGGGAACCGGAATCTTCAAGTATTGCAAGTATTACCATTACGCAGATTCGAACGGCGTGACGAGGACGTCGGCGGGTTTCGTGACCAGCGGAGGCAATCGTTACTATATCGCATCCGGCGGACAGATTAAGCGAAACAGCACGTTCAAGGTTTCCGGATATACGTATAAGTCGCTCTCCAAAGGACAGCTGGCCAAGGGCGTGTTCAAGCAGAGCTCTTCATATTATTATGCGAATCCGGACAACAACCGCGTAAAAACGACGAAGGGTTGGATCACCTATAACGGGAAGAAGTATTATGCGGCATCCGGTGGCAAGATCTACGCCGGGACATTCATTACCGTGGACGGCGATCGGTACTACGCGTCGGATACGGGTGCGATTCAGACCGGAACGTTCAAGATTAACGGCACAACCTACAAAGCGACATCGGAGGGCAGGATTACAAGCGGTGCCGGCAGCAAACTGCAGGGCATTGACGTCTCCTACTATCAATATTCGATCAACTGGAATAAGGTCAAGGCTTCCGGCATCAAATTTGCGATCATTCGCTGCGGATACAGAGGATCTACCAGCGGCAAGCTGTACACGGACAGCACCTTCATGAACAACATCAAGCAGGCGAAGGCTGCCGGTCTCGACGTCGGCGTCTACTTCTTCACCGAAGCAATTAACGCCAAAGAAGGCAAGGAAGAAGCGGATTATTGCATCAATCTGATCAAGAAGTCCGGTGTCAAGGTGACGTACCCTGTCGTGATCGATACGGAAAACCTCTCCGGCGCAAGAGCGTCTTCGGCAAAGTTGTCTAAAACCAAGCGCACAGAGGCGGTCAAGGGTTTCTGCGACCGCGTGAAGGAACTGGGATACACGCCGATGATCTACGCGAGCACGAGCTGGCTCAACAATCAGCTCGATATGAGCAAGCTCTCGAAATACCACGTGTGGGTTGCGCAGTATTACAGCAGAGTCACCTACGGTGGAACGTACAAGTGCTGGCAGTACACGAGCTCCGGCCGGGTGAACGGCATCAGTACCCGGGTGGACATGAACTACTGGTACAACTAGCTTGATTCTGTCGCTCTGATGATAGGCCTGGGAGATTCTTCCAACAACGGACGGATCCAAGGCCATCGGGTGGATCGCTACGGATCTAAGCCCATCATCACATTCATTGCTATCATAAAGCCCTATATATTTCGGGAAGCAATTCCCGCAGGAGAAGGTGCGGAAAATCCGCACCTTTTTCTGTGTTTAAGCTATGGTATAATTCAAGAAGTTACAATAGCGAGAGGTTTTCTGACCGATATTCCTTGTGTTCCTCAGCGCATCAGCTGGAGTGAAATGGAACGAAATGGAATGGAACGGGTCGGAACAGAACGCAATACTCACAAGGAGCAGCAATCTATGAGAAGATTCCATACAACGCTACTGGCCATCGCCGTTATCGCCGTCTCTGCCCTCTTCGGATTTGCAGACACGGCTCTGTCCATACAGTATACTTCGGATAAAAGTAAATCCGATTCCTACATCACTTACGACCCGGAGAAGGTTCCGACCTTCACGCAGAATCAGAAGGTGTACGTTCGTATTGTGAGTGAAACGCAGATAGACGAAAGTACAGATGAAAATGCAGACTCAGAGAGCAACTCCGAAAATGCCGACGGTACCGCATCGACAGGTGGCGCTGTAGGAGAAAGCGCCTCCGGGGGATCTTCCACCGCCTCCATGAACGGAGCAAGCAGTGCTTCAGGCGAATCCGATGCAAGCAGTACCGGCGATTCGTCGGGTTCCACGAAGGACACCACTGCGACCACAGAAGGAACGGGAACCTCGGATGACGAAGCGGAAGGTACAGTAGACGACTCTGCCTCCCCGGCCCTCTTGCAGCGTGCTTCCGGGAGCACCACCGGAGAGAGTCTGTCCGCGGCGGAGGATGGTTTTTACCAGATTAATACCGGCAAAGTGGGAACCTATGAGTTGGTGCGGGACGAGGAAGTGGTGATGACGTTCCGTGTGAAGGCACAGGCCGGCGTCATCTATAAGAATGGAAATTATTATTATCAGGATTCAGAGGGCGTCATTCGGAAGAGCGCGGGTTTCCTCCGGTGGAGCGGCAAGCTGTATTACGTGCAGAAGGGCGGGAAGATCGCGGCCGGAAAGACGTTCAAGATCGGGAAATACACCTACCGTGCAGCGGGCAACGGGCAGATTAAGACCGGCGTCTACAAGTGGGGCAAGTATTATTACTATTCAGACAGCAACGGGCGCCTGAAGACAAGCAAAGGCTTTGTAACAAGCGGCGGTCATCGGTACTACGTGCGCAAAGGCGGTAAGATCCGCACCGGCAAGACCTTCAAAATCGGGAAATACACGTACCGTGCGGCGGGTAACGGGCAGATTAAGACCGGCGTCTACAAGTGGGGTAAATATTACTATTATTCGAACAGCAAAGGTCGGCTCAAGAAATCCAAGGGATTTGTGACAAGCGGCGGTCACCGGTACTACGTGCGGAAGGGCGGTAAGATTCAAACCGGCAAGACCTTCAAGGTTGGGAAGTACACGTACCGCGCGGCGGGCAATGGTCAGATTAAGACCGGTGTCTACAAATGGGGCAGCTACTACTATTATTCGAGCACCAGCGGCGTGCTTCGAAAGAAGGCGGGAATGATTAGCTGGAATGGAAAGAAATACTACAGCCGTTCGAACGGGACGCTGTATACGAACCGTTTCTTCTTCTCCAATGCGGTCATGTACTACGCCGGAAGCAACGGTGCATGCCTGACCGGAACATTCAAGGTGGGAAGTTACACTTACAATGCGAATTCTTCCGGTGCCATCACGTCTTCCGACCGGAAGTACATGCTGGGCGTGGATGTGTCCTACTGGCAGGGATCCAATATCAATTGGAATCAGGTGAAGAACAGCGGCATCAGTTTCGCGTTCCTACGCTGCGGGTACAGCACCTCGGACAAAGGGACGCGTCAGGCAGACAGCACGTTCCAGACCAACATCCGGAATGCGACCGCCGCCGGACTGGACGTCGGTGCTTATTACTTCACACAGGCGGTGACCGAGGCGGAAGCAAAGGCAGAGGCCAAGCTCGCCATTCAGCAGGTGCAAGCCTCCGGCTGTACGCTCAATCTCCCGCTCGTCATCGATACGGAGAATCTGACTGGCCGGGCCTCCTCTACCAAGCTTTCCCGGGCGAAGCGTACAGCAATCGTCAAGGCGTTCTGCGAGACCGTCAGGAACGCCGGCTATACGCCGATGATCTATGCCAGCACGAGCTGGCTCAACAACAACCTCGACATGTCCAAGCTCTCGGCATACAAGGTCTGGGTGGCGCAGTACAGCGATTCTGTCAGCTACAAAGGCACTTACCAGTGCTGGCAGTACACCAGTTCGGGACGTGTCAGCGGAATCAGCGGCAAAGTGGATCTGGATTACTGGACGCTGTAGCAGCCACTATACATGCCAAAAAGTCTGCATCGTTTTCTGACTGAACATGCCAGCCGAGAAGGCATTAGCAGGAATCAGTATTGCGTGTATTTGCTCTCCAAAAACGACGGAATACGCGGAATTAACAGCAAGACAGATCTGAATTAGAGAATCAGGAAAAGGATATCTCCGGCACGACGTGCGCCGGAGATATCTTTTTTATCGGTCGTGCTTCCCTTGCCGCGCCTGCCTAGACTTCGCATGCTTCGGCCGATGCTTCTCCTTCTTCCCGCCTCCGGTGCTGTACCCCAGCAGGATGAAGAAAAACGGCGTCGTATAGAACATGGCCACACCGAACAGCGACGAGACAAAATACGCCAGTGCCGCCGAAAATGCCATCAGTGCATATGGATCCTTCCACGCCGCGCCCAGTAGATGTCGCAGGAAAATCAGGAGAACGCCCAGCGTGTAACACATTGCAGCGGGAACGCCGAAGAACAGCGCATACGTCAGGATCTCGTTGTGAGGATTCGCTACACCGATCTCCTTCATCATCCGCGCCGCTGTCCCTTCGCATCCGAAGCCGAGGAGGGGCTTCTCATGGATGTACTCTACGGCCTTGACCCATTGCCCCCAGCGGTTGGTCCCAGCACCCCCGGCATCCTCGCTCCCGCCCAGAATCTTCCCGATGTCGCGAATCAGAATCACGAAATTATCGAATTGGGAGTTCAGTAGAAGCCCGCTCGCCAGCGGAAGTGCGATAATCAGCGCTGTCACAGACACCGCTCGCCACCGAGACTTCGGCAGCTTGATCAGTGCCAGCACAAGCACCACAATCAGGCTGACAAAAGCTCCCAGAATCGCGCCGAACGTGTTGTTCAGGAAGAGCACGATCATATTCAGCAGACCGGATGCCAGACCGAACAACTGAACCCACGCATGCTCTCCCACCACATACGCGGTCACGCCGACCATCAACGCCATCGCGAGGAAATACCCGTAGTGATTGCTGTTGAAAAAGATGACGCTCAGCCCCTTCTTCCCCGTGTATGAAGCGATGTTGACGAAGAATTGATGTCCGATGGCCGTTGCGGCGAGTACATCTGCGGTAAAAAGAAATGCCACCAGCACGAACTTCCGAATCTGCGGAAGCTTCGTCTTGGAGGAGACAAAATAATATATCAGGATGTATAACGCGAAATGAAAAATTCCCTGATTCCGGTACGGCAGCCCGTGGATTGCCTTATCATCGAGGCCGTTAATCAGCGTAGACAGTGCCATCAGAGTCAGGAAGCAGCCGAAGAAGAGAAATTCCGGGTTCTGCTGCAGAAGCGGTTTCTTTTTCGTCGATATCATGCTCGAAAGGATCATGTATATGATAGCGACGGTAATGATGAAAATATTTCCAAATAGAAAAAGCTCCGGGTATGTCGTGTACTGTTCCTTACTCATGGACGAATCCGTCACTGCCAGGAAAGTTTCCCAAAGCGTAATGAGGATGACAATTATCGCCGGTATCGATGTCAGAAAATTCAGTATCCGACTCTCGGAGGAAGTATACGCACGATCCTTCGCAGCGCTGTGTCTTCCGGCGCTGCGGCTGCTGCGATCCGTGGAATTCCTTTGTGCCCTCGGAGTTCTTCTGCTCATGGAAATATATTACCGTAGGGGTTTCGGAGTGTCAAGAAACGCCGTCTATTCGATAAAATGAGGGATTCCAAATCATGTTTGCGAAGTCCGCAGCTGCATATTCCCGGCGAAGAACTGATTCTACGCCGGGAATAACAGCGAGGACGACAGTTTAAACAGCTTTGAATTACTAAGTCCATACTACTGAAGTCGAAATAACAAGGCGAAGGATTGCTCCCTCGCCCTGTTCTAACCAATCATTATTCATTATTCTAATAGGGATAAGCCCACCGGCCGAACATCACCCGCCATATTGCAGAGTTTCGCTTACGAAACCTGTTCCTACCGGTACGTTTCAATCAGGCCGTACGCATCGCCCTTCCGTTTATATACTACATTCGTGGATTCGGTATCCATATCGAAGTATACGAAGAAATCGTGTCCCAGCATCTCCATCTGAAGAATGGCTTCCTCGTAATTCATCGGCTGGAGTTCGAATTGCTTGCGCTTCACAACAACCAGATCCTCTTCAGACTTCTCTTCTTCGGTCTCCTCCGGAATATACTCGAACTTCAGTGCCTTGTTCTCCTTGTAACGGGATTCCAGCTTGCCTCTGAACTTCTTCATCTGGCTGGAAAGCCGATCAATCACCAGGTCCATGGCCTCATAGACATTGTCCGAAATCTCCTCCGCCCGGAACAGCGTCTTATTGGTGTTGATGGTTGCCTCCAGTTTGGTCTTGTCCTTGAATTTGGAAACAATGACGTTCGCAACAACGTCGTCGTGGAAGTACTTACCGAGCCGGGAGAACTTCTTCTCAATGTTCTCCTGCAATCTTTCGCTTGGTTTGTAATTCTTCGCTGTAATCATCACTTTCATATTCGTGACCTCCTTCATTAGGTTAATTATATTATACCACACGAAGGCATTCTGCTGTTGTCAATTGCAAATAAAACGGGTGACTGATTGACGAACGATTTATGTCAATTCCGGTCACCCGTTAAAAAGATTTTATAGATTCGTATTCGCACTACTTCTTGCAGTAGCTCTTCTTCTCCAGCTCACCGATGCTGATAAACTTCTTGCTCATGTTCTGCGGCTGAAGCACAACGATTTTAGCCGCGTAGTTGTCGTTCAGCTCCAGCGTACTCAGGGAATTCACCCACACATCGTGAAGGCGCAGGGAATAATCGTATACCGTGCCGAGCTCCGGCAGGCCGAACTCGCTCTCCTGACTTCTGTAGTGCATCGGAATGGTCCATTTCGCATCCAGATCCACCGTCAGCTGTGCCGCCTGTGCCGCATCCAGCGTGTAGACACCCCCCACCGGAATCAGCAGTACGTCCACCTGGTAGAGCATCGCCATCTGCTCATCCGTCAGTTCGCAGCCGAGATCTCCCAGATGGGCAACCTTGTATTCATCCGTTTCAAAAATATGAACCAGCGTCTTACCGCGCTTCGCCCCGTTCTCCTCATCGTGAGACGTCTCAAAGGATGTCACCTGGAATGGTGATTCACCGCCATCGATGATTTCCACGTTATCCAGTGCATTGTGATCAAAGTGATCGTGGCTCTTAATCACCTCATTCGCCTTCTCGCGTACCGGTTCCAGTCCCGGAATCGAACCATCTTCATAAGGATCAATCACGATGGAGTATCCATCTTTCTCCAGTCTGAAACAGGAATGTCCAATCCATGTAATCTTCATATCGCTATACCTCCTATAAAACACTTTTTCTAGAATAACTCATTCCGAATAAAACCTCAAAATTGGGTTTTTCTATACCGTCAATTCCGCAGCATCAGCAGTGCCGCGTGGCCGCCCCTCTGACGTCCGTCACGTCGATGGCTAAAATAAAGTTCCGGATTTCCGTACGTGCACCGATCCTGCATGTCAATCCGGTCCGTCGGAATACCGGTGCTGAGAAGAAGCTTCCGGTTGATACCGGATACGGATACGTGAAATTTATTTTTGGCCGAATCATAACAAATCTGGTCGGAAACGTCGATACTCATCGCATTCGCTGCGTCCACCACGTCTCGGTCGCACTCGAAGTGCTCCTGACAGATGCACGGACCAATCCTGGCGATCATATCCGTCGGCTGCGATCCGAACTCGCGTGTCATGCTCTCCACGGCTATGCGTGCGATTTCCTGTACCGTGCCGCGCCACCCCGCATGAATCATGCCGATCGCACGATGTACCGGGTCGAAGAGGTACACGGGCACACAATCCGCGTGGTGCGTGACCAGCGCAACGCCGGGCACGTTGGTCACAAGGCCGTCCACATCCTCCATCCGCTTGCGGTCGAGCCCCTGCCCGCAATGGCGTTCGTCCACGCGAACCACGTTGCTCGTATGCGTCTGGTGGCCGATAACTATTCGGCGCACATCGACACCCAGTCTCTCGCACCAGATCTCGTAGTTGCGACGAACGTTCGCCGGATCATCCGGCAGCGTCAGGCTCAGGTTCATGGATTCATAGATGCCGGTACTGACGCCGCCCTGACGGGTGCTGAAATCGTATATAATCTGTTCCTTGCAATCCTCAAAATTCATATTTAATGACTCCCGTTATTTCGACTGATAATCCACCGCCTGCTGGCGTTCCATGAAGAAGTGGATGCCCTGCGACGAATCCCGCCAACGGTTCGGCTCAAAACCGTTCGCAGGTTCAACCCACTTCCCGACTTCATAATAGAAATCGGGGTCAACGGTCGATTGCGCCCAGGTGTACGACTTCGTCTCATCGATGCTCTTAATGGAGAGGACTTTCGCCTTGTCGCAGCGGCATGTGTCCGCTGTTGCAGAGACCCTCCGTGCATCTGCAGGCACCAGAAGCTGCACCACTCGAAGATCTGTGCAGCACTTCCATGCAACGAACGGTCCCGTCTCCGGGCAGACCATTCTGTAATATTTCGTGTCGTCGTTGTACGTGATATCTTCCGTCGTCGCGTACTCAAACAGGGTGCTGTAGAAATTCGATCCCGAGAAATCCGCCCCGGTGAAATCCAGCCAGCGAAAATTCGCCTCCCGCACGTCGCAGTACAGGAATCGAATGGCGCGAGTCTTGCAGTCCTTGAACCACACGTGATTCAGGTCGCATTTTCGAAATGTAGTATCGGTCATATCCACATTGGTGAAAACCGTCCACTCGAAGTTGATGTTTTCCGGTATATCCCATCCGGAGATGTCCGCACCGGTAATATTCTGTCTGCTCAGGTCCAGATCGCTCTTGCCGTCGTGATTCCGAATCAGATCAAGAATTTGTTCCGTCGTGTA
This sequence comes from Acutalibacteraceae bacterium, assembly GCA_963656785.1. GTDB lineage: Bacteria > Bacillota > Clostridia > Peptostreptococcales > Anaerovoracaceae > Mogibacterium_A. The sequence goes on from CAVKJB010000027.1 coordinate 24,110, forward strand.
TTTCTGTCCTGCTTCCATTTTCCGCCGCCATCCTTTCCGACTATCCGATACTCTTATTATAATCGAAAGCAGCGACAAATCATAGCCTTGCGGGCGGATTCGCGGCTGTTCTGTAATTATACGGACATTGTTTTTCACATCTTGCAACCCGGAGGTGGATTACCACATACAATGATACAGTGACAGTTTCTTCCGGATGCATAATCGAGTAGGAGGGGGATTTGACTAATCCCCCGACCTCTCACACCACCGTGCGTACCGTTCGGTACACGGCGGTTCTT
>CAVKJB010000028.1:0-21124 GCA_963656785.1 Acutalibacteraceae bacterium
TACGCACGGTGGTGTGAGAGGTCGGGGGATTATTCCAATCCCCCTCCTACTCGATGACTATAAACCAACGGAATACCGGCTAGCGTCTCAAGGCGCTAGCTTTTCTTCGTTCAACCTACATGGCCTTTGCCACATTGGCCACTCCTCAAGGGGTTGTATCTATCATAAGTACATCGGCGACGGGCGCAGATTAGACTGGTAGGAAAAGTGTACTGAAGGGGAATTTTGTTTGTGCTATTTTCTTATTACGGAGGAAGATATGAAACTGAAGCTGATGATGAGAGATCAAGAATACCAGAATGCATTGGCTGCGCGATTGGGTCGTGTTTGTTCGGAAATCTATGTAGAAATCGGAAATGATTTTTCACAGGATGAGGATACATTGATTATTACGGATATTGGAAGAGGAAGGCTTGGCCCGGGGATGGTGTTTTTACATAAGGAATGTATTCAGGAAATGGAAGGATGCGGTCCATACACACTTTTTAAGTATGACAGCGTGGGCTCTCTGGTTCGAAATCTCTGGGAATGCTTTTATTTATGGACAGGACGGGGGACATTGCCAGTGCAGTCGACTTCCATGGTGTTTGTGGGAGCCGCATCCCGAACGGATATATGCCATCGGTTCGCAGAGTCTTTTGCACAGCAGCTTTCCAATCATTCGGATTTTTCGGTTCTCTATCTTCCCCTTTCCTACCTGCTCATGGGATATAGATGTACTGTTGATTCCGGGATGGAAGATTTCAATAATTCCATCCCGGATAAAACAGTTTTTCGGAAACTGGTGTACTATGTTCAGCAAGGCCGGGAGATTCCGAGAAATCTGTTCTTTTGTCGACTTCATCGGAATGTCTTTCAACTTCACACGGAAAACGGTATTAATCCGGTCGCAACGATGGGAAGTGAAGGAAGAAACGATTTCATCCGAAAAATTTCGTCTTATTTTGATATTGTTATTCTTTCAGCAGGTGACTGCTATTCACAGGAGAACCTGGATTTGATGATGGAAGCGAACGTTCGATTTTTCCTAATTGATAATGAAATGCGAGCGGTCTTTCCGCCGGAATCTTATTTTATACCGGAGAATGAGTGTGGAATGGCACATGTAGAATCAATGGCAGGCAATTTTCTGAATGATGTGTTCCGCTGATGCAGCTGATACACAGGATCGTTTTTCGCCAGTGGATACAATAGGGATGTTCAGTACCAGAGAATGAGTGTATGAGACAATATGGTAAAAGAAATTATACAAAAGTATGGCAAAGAGCTTGAATACTTTGTCAGTGAGATCCGAAAACGAATACCCGATGGTGGAATTGGCTTATCTCCGGATAAATTGCTCGAGTATATAGAAAATGAATTCTTCAATTCAAAATTCTGTGAAGTTGTGGAGTATGGCGAATTATCTTGGGTGATTGAAACAATTTTAAGCCGTTTTGAGAGCAAATACGGAATCCTGAATACGTATTTGATGGATCCGGAAATCAATGAAATCATGATAAATGGCCCAAGCCGTATTTTTATTGAAAGGAACCGACATCTGGAGGAAGTTGACAACTCTTTTCTGTCGGAGGATGAGCTGGAAGGGATTATTCGAATGTTTGCATCCGATGTGCATCGGGAAATCAATGAAGCGAATCCGATTGTAGATGCGAGAATGAAAAACGGATACCGGATTAATGGCGTATTACGGACCGTAGCTTTAAATGGGCCGGCGCTGACGATTCGGAAATTCGCCGAGCAGATGATTACGATGGATGATCTGGTGATGCTGGGAAGCATTACGGAAGCGTGTAAACAGGATTTGTGTGCACTGACACAAAGTGGATATAACATTTTTATCAGTGGTGGAACATCATCCGGGAAGACGACGATGTTGAATGCACTGGCAGCTTATATACCGAAGGACACACGGGTTGTGGTGATTGAAGACTCAGCAGAACTCCAACTGACACACCTTCGCAACAAGGTTCAGATGGAATGCCGAAGCCCGAATTCCGTTGGAAAAGGAGCGGTCACGATGGATCAACTGATACGTACAAGTCTTCGGATGCGGCCGGATCGGATTGTGGTGGGAGAAGTGCGCGGGGGAGAGGTGGTGGATATGATACAGGCAATGGCCACCGGTCACGCCGGCTCCCTCTCCACCGGCCATGGAAACTCGATTCGTGGCATGCTGAATCGCCTTGAGACAATGTATATGATGAATGCAGATATGCCCGTATACGCAATTCGAAACCAGATTGCCAATGCGATTGAAATATTCGTCCATCTGAAGCGGGACAATCAAGGAAAGCGGCGTGTGGTGGAGGTGGCAGAAATGGCAGAATTTAACGGAAAGGAATACGAACTTAACTATTTGTATCAATTGGATAAAGAAGAGAATTTAACGAGAACCCCAAATCCCCTGAAGAACAGAGACAACCTGAGACGAGGTGGATTCGATGACAGACTTTAGAGCGTTTGAATTTAGTCGGGGACGTAAGCTGCAACTGTATGCTATTTTTAGTGCAATCGGATTATTGGTCTCTTATCTCCTTTATAAAAATATATTGTTTATTGCTGTAATGATCCCATTCTTCCCGAAATTGAAAGCGTTTGTGGAGATTAAGGTTCGGGAGAAGAGAAAGCAGGAATATCTGGTTCAATTCAAGGATTTTCTTTTTATTGCGGCTACTTCCATCGGCGCGGGAAGATCCATGAAGGACGCTATCGGAGAATCGATTCCCCGACTCGTAGATATATATGGTACGGAAACTGTCTTCATTCCGGAACTTCAGGTTGTGTATAAGAGAATCTCGGATGCAAACGAAGATGATGTAACAGTGTTGATGGATTTGGCATTATTCAGCGGTCAGGAAGATGTCATCGATTTCGTAACCATCTATTCCAGTTGTAAGATTACCGGAGCCAGTATTATTCGTGCGATGAATCAAGCGGCGATGGTGATTATCGATAAGATGACAATTGAGCGCGAAATCACGGAATTGATTCGTCGAAAAGAGCAGGAAGGTTTAATTATTCTGTCTGTGCCAATACTGGTTATACTCTTTCTGAACTTAAGTTCGCCGGATTATATTGCTCCATTGTACGAAACCATTCGCGGGCGTCTCATCATGACGGGCGTGGTTGCGACGAATGTAGGGGTGTACGAACTAATTCAAAGAATTGTGAAGGTCGATATCTAAGGATTTCATGTCGGGTAGAAGTTATGAAAGAAAGATTGAAAGAATATCGGGATATAATAAACGCCGATAAAGAATTGCTTCGACGAATGTATCTAATTACGCTGGTGTTTGCCTTGTTTTTTGCTTCTTTGACAATCAAAAGCGGACTGGAAAGCGGAAAATACATTGTAAACCGAAAAGGTTCCGTTGTTGGAATTGAACGTCGTTCTCTTTCATCTTATGAAGAATATCCTCTTCGAGTAATCATTCGTAGCTCCGGAGAAAAGATAGAGAAGGATGTTGTCGTCTCGAAACAGGCCATTAAAGAAAGTCCGAAGGCGGAGGAATCGGAAACAAACCAGGAAAATCAGCAAAGTAGAGAGGCAGAGCTGGATCAGCTGATTTTGGAAATGGAGGCATCCTCGGAAAAAGAAATTTCGCTTCCGACAGAGCTCTCCGATGGGAGCAAATTGGTCTGGCAGAAGGGTAAACGTGGACAAAGCGAGAGGACTGTTTTCGTGCTTTTGTATATCACATTAATGGGCATGCTTGTCTATGGTAAGCTTGGCGGCAAGAAGAAACCCGGAAAAGAAAGAGAAAATCTGCTCCGCGGATTGCCGCGGTTTGTCAATCAACTGGTTATGATGCTGCATGCCGGTGTGATTCTCAGCGATTCATTTGACCGAATTTGTCAGAGCTATGAGATGATTCCGAAAGAAGCGCGAAGCTATTTTGAGTCGGAGATGGTATCTCTCTATGCGGTTAATCGGGAGCATCAGGTAGGAACTGCGATGATTTTAAATAATTATGCCGGACTGCATAATGCGAAAGAGATGCTTCGTATTTCAACCATTCTTCTGGAAAATGAACGACGCGGCAGTGATGTTGTGGAAAGCTTGTCGAGAGAAAGTCGCTTTCTTTGGGAATCCCGTAAGATTGTTGCGACGGAGAAAGGGAAAAGTATTGATACGAAGATGGCGGGACCACTGGCAATCCTACTGATTCTATTGATCGTTATTACTATGGCGCCAGCGTTGCTGGCAATGTAGAGGAGGTATAGATTATGAAACAGGTGATGAACGGTAAGACAAAGAATAGGGAAATGCGCTGGATGGAACGAAGGATACAACAAACACGTAAATTCGGATTCCTTCACTTTGCCAGAAGGAAAAACGGAATGGAAATGGTACAGGTCGCCATTCTTGTGGCACTTGCAGTGGCGCTGGGCATTATTTTCAAGACGCAGATTACTGCTTTCGTTAATGACGTTTTCTCAAAGCTCGATTCCAGCCAGTTCTAATGCAGCGGTTGTAAGGCGGCAATAGGCAATCATTGAATCAGTCTGGGACATCAATGCTCGAGAAGAAAATCATGCCTCTGGATTAGAAAAATTGAGTATCGCGATGGATGAACAGAGGGGTTCATGCGATTGCGAACACCGGGGAGTGATGAGAAGGAAGGGGGCGGCAAAGGTATGAAATTATGGAAGAATCAACGAGGCAATGAATTTGTTGAGGCGGCGATTGTTTTACCGATTATTACGTTGCTAGTCATCCTTCTTTTGAATTTGTTCGTTTTCTATCTGAACATCATGGTGACAGGCGTGCGAGAACACAAGGATGTTTACAAAGAATGGGATACGGACGCCAGTATGAGTATCAAAACATACTGCGTGCATAAGAACGTTAGCATGGCGAGAACAGGACTGCTAGGTAGCAGTCCTGTTACTTCCCTTGAAATCAAAGCGTACCATTTTAATGAAGATGAAATCGTTCGAATGAAAGGTTTGATAGATGAGGAATAGGCGTGGTTCGGCCGCTATATTGATGGCCATGATTACAGTAACTTTAAGTATGGCAATTCTCTCGTCGATTCTGATTACCCGGAAACTGGCTGTCAATAGTGAGAGTCAGGCTTTCGGACGGCTTTGGACGAAGGCAATTCTGTCGGAATATGATCGATATCTTTTTCAAGATTATGGACTGATGGCATTTTTCGGGAACAATGATATGGTTTCGGAGAAGATCACCTACTATATGGATTATTCCATGAAGAATCGCCTGCAGGTTCAGATTAACGGCACATCTGCAGAATTGAATGGCTTTGAGATGTCTGATCCGGATAATTTCCGTGATGCTATAAAGAAGAGTTTTGCGATTGAGGCGATAGATTCATTGCTCAAAAAAGAAAGTCGGAAGGAACGAACGCTTGGTTCCGAAAACACATCATCCGTTAAATCCTCTGAAAAAGAATCGGAGAACGGGAAAAGCAGCGTTCGGGAAATCGTTAATCCCTTTGTGATTCGGACGCTTCCTTCTCGCAACCGGAACGACAATGAGTCTGTGGATGCCGCATTGAGCATCTTAAAATCCGGAAATTATTCCGATTCAATTACCGAGCTTCTCCAATCCTCCCCTTTAGAGTTTTTGTTTATTCGAAAACATATGAACAGTCATTGGAAGGTTGCAGACTCGAAGAAGCATTATTTTGCCAATGAGTGGGAATATATCATTAAAGGAAGCATGAATGATGAATCGAATTTAAAAGCCTGTAGGCGTCGAATTTTCGCGATTCGTAATGCATTGAATCTGATATACCTGTACAAGGATCCCTCGAAAGTGGAGGTTGTAACGGCGATTGCAGAATTAATTACACCGGGGCCGGCAGGCATATTGACGCAGGCGATTATCATGGAGGCGTGGGCAGCCCTGGAATCTGAGACAGACGTTCAGAATCTGCTGGAAGGCAAACGAGTTCCGGTAATGAAAACAGCGAAAACCTGGAATACTGGATTGGAAGGAGTTCTTCGTGATAAAGACATGAAAGAAAAGTTAGATGAGGAATCGCGCAAGCTTTTGGAAGAGAAAAATGCGGAGGTAAAAGAGGCAGCGGGGGATACAATCCGTAAGACAATAGAAGAAGGGCTAACCTATGAGGACTACCTGATGGTTCTTATGGCAGCAATGGGAAGCGAAACCAGAATCCTTCGCGTGATGGATTTGGTTCAGATTAATATGAAGTATCGATATTACCGTGATTTTAATCTGGCGGAATACTACGGCGGAGTGAATTTCACGATACATGTAAGTGGGAAAAAATATACTTTTACCAAAGAATACCAATAGACGAAGAAAGAGTGAAGACGGTGCTTTTCCTGCAGAGGGTTTTCCGAAGCTCAAAAACCTGCGGCGGAAAGAACATCGTGATAAATAAGAGATGGTGTAATGATGAAAGCTTTCAGACAAGGAGACACTGCAAGACGGGTTGAAGCGAGAGAAACAGCGGACTGGCGAAAGCGTGGCAGTTATATCGTGGAAGCCTCCATTGTTCTTCCGATCTTTATGGTGGCAATGATTGTACTTTCGGCCATTGTTCTTTTTTACGCCAGTGTGGAAGATGCCAATTACGTCATGGCAACAGAACTTCGAAAAGGGGCAATCGAAGCGATCGGGACGAAGGCGCAACCATTGCTTCCGATTACAATTAAAGAAAGAATTTCGGAGAATCATCCGATTGTGAAATCACAGCGGGTGAAGGAATATGGCTTTCGAAAGACGCGAGACGGGATGGATGAATTAATCTATATCAAGCTGGAACTTTACATGAAATCTAATAATCCCATGGGGTTCTTAAGTGAGGCTCGATATGATGCATCGCTAATGACGAGAGCTTATGTCGGTCTTAAGCGAGAAGCAGATCCGATGAGTGAAGCAGAATTTCGAAATGAACTTGCGGATGGGGTCTATGTTTTTCCGCAGGACGGAAAGCGGTATCACAATAAGAATTGTTCTTATGTACACGCAGAAAGCAAGGTGGTCGTATTGACCGATGAGCTTCGAAAGAAGTATTCCGTTTGTTCAGTATGTAAAAGTAAAACGGTGAAAAACGGGAGCTCCGTGTATATTTTCCCCAATTATGGCGAGAATTATCATATTGCAGGTTGTGGCGTGCTTCGAAGACGAAATATTGAGATTGAGAAAAAAACAGCAATAAAGCGTGGATATACGCCTTGCAGCAAATGTGGTGGGTAGAAGAAATGGGTTGGATCGGATTTCTTTCGATGCGAGCGTAAATTGGATCACGGTGCAAGGCGAATATATCCCGTCGGCCAAAATGCAGAAAGGGATGCAGTACAGACGGAGAATTCGGAGTAACAGTGCAGGGGAGACACAGTCTGATAAGAAATACAGAAGAGAAGGGGGAAGTGTGAGATGGAACAGCGAATGACTCAACGAATTACAGGATATCATCTGCCGAATTATATATCTGAGATATTAATCCATGATTATACTCGGACATTTCTTCGGATGGTGATAACACAGAAGCAGAATCGGTATGATTTCACATATGAGCTGACCGGTTTTGAACGATGCCTAACAAACCGGTTAAATACCCATCAGAAGCTTCAATTGCTCGAATCATTGTATGAAGTCAATCAAATAAACGAGGACCATCTGATTCCGGCCGAAAAATACTTATTGGATCCGGCGCTCATTTATTGGCGTAATGAAAATACCTGCAGAAATAATATCCGGATTCTTTTTTATCCGGACATGAAGGAAGTGCCTTTCATGAAAAAATGGCTGTTGATTGTAGAAACTCTGCTCGATACCGATGTTGCGAAAGAAAAACAGATACTGGATGATATTCGTCATATGCTTCGGCGGGGAAATGATCCGGAGTGTCTGAAGAAACTTCTGGAAGAGAGCAGGGAGAAGTGCGAAATGGCGTAGGGAGCTGCAGCATAGGGGTTTCTGCAAGAAAATAAAATGTACACTTGGAACAGAGCTATTTGCGACAATGCTTTCAATTTCCGGAAGTCACACAGAAATTTATTTGGCATCTTTTGCTGTTTCCTATATAATGATACTTATTCTCGAAAGAAGGGTGCCGTCCATATATGAAGATAATTCGTGCAGAAAGATCCGGATTCTGTTTCGGTGTTCAACGTGCTATTGATTTGACGCTGCAACAGATTAAAGAAAATGAGAAGAGTGGGGATTCCCAAAAGCCCTTGTACACTTGTGGACCGTTGATTCACAACCGATCGGTGACTTCCATGCTGGAAGAGAAGGGCGTCGGAACTATTCAGAGTATTCGGGATGCCAAATCGAAAGACTGTGTGATTGTTCGTTCTCATGGAGAACCCAAAGAATTCTACGACATTGCGCAAAAGAATGGGGTGGAATTGGTGGATACCACCTGCGTTTTTGTTGCAAAAATTCATCAAATTGTACACGATGCTTATGAAAAAGGTTGTGACATTTTGATTGTGGGAAATCCGGAACATCAGGAAGTGATGGCTACCAACGGATGGTGTGATTATAAAGCTCATATTATGCAAAATCCTGCAGATGCGGAGTCTCTGGTTCAACAACATCCGGAGCTGCTGGAGGCGGATCGGAAGTTGGTGATGGTATGTCAGACTACTTTTAAAATAGAAAATCTGGAATCTATCATCCGTGTTTTGAAAGACCATGGCATGGTGTTTCAACTCCACAACACAATCTGCAGTGCCACACGAGAGCGACAAGATGCTTGTCGGGAATTGGCAAGAGATGTGGATTTGATGATTGTAATTGGGGATACTCACAGTTCAAATTCCAAAAAATTATTCGAAATAGCAAAAGAGAATTGCGAAAATTCAATCCTAATACAAGATATTTCTGATTTTCAGTTGAAAGATGCTTGTAAATATAATAAAATAGGGATAACCGCGGGTGCATCGACGCCCGAATGGATAATTAAGGAGGTTATTGCTAGTATGAGCGAAAATGTCACAAACAACACTGAAAAGAATCCTATGATGGATTACATGGATGACATTGAGAATTCTTTGCGTCTGCCAAGACCGGGGGATGTTGTTGAAGGTAAGGTGCATCAGGTAACAGAAGATGAAATCATTGTTAACATCGGATGCAAGAAGGATGGAATCCTGAAGAAGAATGAAGTTACTCTGGAAGAGGGTCAGACACTGAAAGACCTGTTCCAGGAAGGCGACACCATTCAGGCCAAAGTTCTGAAGACGGACGACAACGATGGTGGGATTCTTCTTTCCAAGAAAAAACTGGAAATTAACGAAAACTACAAAGAACTCAAGGAAGCCATGGAGAACAAGTCAACGCTCTCCGTTAAACTGATCAAGAAAGTTAATGGTGGAGTAATTGCAGTTTACAAGGAAGTTACCGGTTTTGTACCGATGTCTCAGCTTGCAGATACCTTTGTCACAGATGAGAGCGTAGATGAATTCATCAACCAGACTGTAGACATCAAGGTTCTGAGAGTTGACGACAAACGCAACAGAGCTGTATTCTCCAGAAAAGCTGTACTAGTTGAAGAGAAGCATAAGCAGGTTGCTGAAGTCTGGGCAAACCTGAATGTTGGCGACATCGTAGAAGGTAAAGTTATGAGATTTACGGATTACGGTGCATTCGTTGACATCGGCGGCGTTGACGGTCTTCTGCACATTTCCGAGATTTCTTGGGGCAAGCTGAAAAACCCACAGGAAGTTCTTCGCATCGGAGAGATTATCAATGTGAAGATTCTGTCCCTCAACGAAGAGAAGGGTAAGATCTCACTGGGTCTGAAGCAGACCACACCGGAACCATGGTCTCTGGTTGGCACGAAGTATGAAGTTGGTAGCGTCATTACCGGTAAGGTTGTACAGATTAAAGAGTACGGAGCTTTCGTTGAATTGGAAGCAGGTTTGGATGGACTGGTTCATATTTCTGAAATTGCGAACAAGAGAGTTGAAAATGTATCCGATGAGTTAAGCCTTGGTCAGGAGATTCAGGCGAAGATTATGGATATTGATCCGGAAAGAAAAAGAATTAGCCTGAGCATCAAGGCAACTCTGAATGACGCAGAAGAAGCGGCACAGGATGAGGAATAATTTGGGATCTACGGATTGAATGTTTTGGACGAAGTAATCTTGGATAGAATAATCTGAATTTACATCAAGCTGCCGTGAATACGGCAGCTTTTCCAATGCATTTAAAACATTGAAAAGAATGGTATGATGATAACGTATAATATCTTGCGCAAAAAAGAAAATAGACATAGTTTCGACTGAATATTAGAATTGTTATAGAGAATGAGGAGTAAAGGAGCTGAAGAGGATGGATATACGGTTGATTGCGTTAGACTTGGATGGAACGACGATGAACAGTGCGAATTCGCTTTCAACGAACAACAAAGAGGCGATTGAGGCCGCAATTGATGCGGGTGTCGAGGTGGTAGTAGCATCTGGACGTGCCTTTGATTCCATTGCAACGGAAATCCTTGATATTAGAGGGCTGCGTTATGCAATTTCTTCTAATGGTGCTCATATCACAGATCGAACAAAGAATGGTTTCATCTATTCCAGTTACATCAATCCACGAACAGTAGATATTGCCATTGAACTTGCAAAGAAAGAGAATCTGATGCTGGAAGCGTTCTGGAACGGTAAGCCTTTCATCGGACGAGAGCTGTACGAGGATATTTGCTTGAATGGAAGTGTATATCGTAACAAAGAATACGTGATGAAGACGCGAAATCCGGTGGATGATTTGCTTTCTTTCATGCAGAAGCACAGAACGGAGCTTGAGAATATTAACTTTTTTTTCTATGAAGATGCCCGCAGAGAGGCGATGGCACCGATTCTTTACCGTCTTCCGGACTGCCATGTGACATCCTCCGTGAAGAACAACATTGAAGTAGGCGGCGTTCATTCCACGAAGGCATATGCATTAAAAATACTATCCGAACAGCTGGGAATTCCGAGGGAACAGATAATGAGCTTTGGCGATGCGGCTAACGATATCAGCATGATTGAATACGCAGGCTTTGGTGTTGCTGTGGGAAATGCCTGGGATGAGGTCAAAGCAGTTGCGGATTATGTGGCAGAATCCAACGATGATGATGGGGTCGCAAGAACTATCCGGAAATTCGTGCTGTAAAGAAAGGATCCAAATGCAGCCACTGATTTTAGAAAGACGAACGAAAGACGGATTTAAGAAACATAGGATTTAGACAAAACATTTGGCCTACAGAAGAATTCCTAAATTCCGAAAACATGAGGGGATGATCCTCGCCGGCACATCGGTCGAGGGCTTCTCCTTCAATAATTGATGAAACACCGATAAGATGTAATCAACGCGAAAGAAGTATATCGCTGATCTTCGCGACGACCGCATCATAAAGCGGTGTTTTTTATTTTTTGTATATTCGGATGAGCAGTGGATATGTGGTAGACAACCGTAAGCGGTCAACCACCTGTAGGTGTTAATTCTCTAAAATAATTAGGGGATTAACACGTTTGACATGGCGGTTTCTGTAGAAAGAACTGTTCTTTGTATCAAAATAGTTTAAAAAAAGGCACTTTCAGTACCTTAATGGACCATGACAACGCTATATCCTGAATTCGTAACATTTCTCATCTGAAATGTGTTACAACTGTTTACGTATAAAGGGGTTATGGTGGATTCTCGGAGATTGAAAAACTGGGATAACCTGTCATTTTCAATGAAAGGATTATATGAGGAGGTGACCTATGGCAATCCAGAAAGAAATCGGAAATTTAGGTGAAGAGATGGCTGCACGTTTTCTGGTAATGCAGGGATATCAAATTCTGGAAACGAATTATCGCTGCCGATCCGGTGAAATCGATATTATTGCTAAGAAATCGGATCGATATCATTTTGTAGAAGTGAAAACACGTCATGGCAATGATTACGGTACGCCGGCGGAATCTGTTACTCAGAAAAAACAACACAAAATTATCATGACTGCAAAATACTACCTAATGAGTAAAAGAATTCGAGATGTATCTGTTCAGTTTGACGTGGTAGAAATTGAAATCGGCATGCTGATGAATTGTTTCTGACGGGAGGGTCGAGACATAAGCGGAGTCGGAAGAGTTGTTCGAAAAAAACGGGTGGCAAAATGATTAGTAATGTAAATACTGCAGTATGTGAGGGGATTACCGGAATTCCAGTGATGGTAGAAACTGATATTTCAAACGGTCTGCCCCAGATTAATATCGTAGGTCTGGCATCTACCGTTGTGATGGAATCGCGAGAGCGGATTAAATCCGCAATAGTAAATTCCGGGTTTGAGTATCCCAGGAGAAGAGTAACGGTAAATTTGATTCCTGCAGGAATACGAAAGAACGGAACGCATTTGGATTTACCCATCGCGATTGGAATCCTGGCCGCGATGGGATATGCAAAGAATTGTGATTTTGAAAAAACCGGCATTATTGGAGAACTGTCGCTTCAAGGGGATGTGTACCGTGTGGAAGGAGCACTTCCGATGATTCTTGGAATGGCACGAAATGACATAAGGCGGGTCATTGTGCCGGAATCAAATGTTCGGGAAGCATCTCTTGCAAGAGATCTGGAAATCATTGGCGTTCGAAATCTACAGGAATGCCTGGAAGCAGTGCAGGGGATCGTGCCGAGAGAAGAATGCGAGAATTGCGAGCGAATGTATCCGATAATATCCGGCGCGCAGGAGCGAAAGAGTGTGGGGAATGTCCCGGAGGAATCTTCGGAAAAGCCGGATTTTAGCGATATCCGTGGTCAGGAGAATGCGAAACGCGCGATGATAATTGCGGCAGCGGGTCACCATGCTTTGTTGATGGTCGGGAATCCGGGATGTGGAAAAACAATGCTGGCCGGAAGATTTTCCACTATTTTGCCGGATATGACGGAGGAACAGGTTATTGACAGCACGGTGATTTATTCTGTTGCTGGAATGCTGGATGAGGATGCGGGGCGAGTGATGCAACCGCCTTTCCGAAAGCCCCACCATTCTATTGGACGTGCCGGTCTTCTTGGGGGCGGGTTATATCCGATGCCGGGCGAAATCACGCTGGCGCATAACGGGGTACTATTTCTGGATGAACTGTGTGAATTCGAACGCGGAACTATCGAGGCTTTGCGAATCCCGATAGAAGAAGGCAGCATCACACATTTTCGCCGCGGAGCAGCGTATCGATTTCCCTGTAAATTTCGTCTGATTATGGCTGCAAATCCATGTCCCTGTGGTTTTCTGGGAGATCTCGATAAAGAATGTCGCTGCACGGCGACACAGATTGAGAATTATCACCGGAAACTGAGCGGACCGTTACTGGATCGGACTGATATTCTAATTCATATGGAGAAGGTTAATTACGCCGAGCTGAGTCGGAATGCTGACAGTGCATGGAGTTCCGATCGGATGAAAGAGCAAGTCGAGACTGCTTTGACTTTTGCTCGAAGCCGGGGAAGATGGAAATACAACGCGTTGCTGACGGATAAAGAAGTTCGCGGGCTGGAACTCTCGACGGATGCGAGGGCCTTTCTGGAACGAGCCTATTCGAGGCTTCAACTTTCGCCGCGAATTTATATCAAGGTGCAGAAGGTGGCACGTACGATTGCGGATTTAAGCAGCTCGGAGAGAATTGAAACGGAACACATTTCGGAGGCGGTGAGTTATCGTTCTTCTTTGAACGGGATGGTATGACGAACGAGATTTTAATTTTGGCCGAGAATAAACTATGTAAACGGAAGCGTGGAAACAGGTATACAGGAGTATCTTATGGAAAAGAAAATTGTCATCATTGACCGGAGCTCCGATTGTTATCCGGATCGACTTCGCGACATCCGAAATGCACCCAAACAGCTGTATTGCATGGGCGACCCGGCATTGTTGCAAGAACGCTGCGTCGCGGTTGTGGGATCACGGCGGTATTCGTTGTATGGACAGCAGACGGCGCGCATGATCGGTCGGTACCTGGGGAGAAATGGTATTGTGACGGTATCGGGGCTTGCAAACGGGATTGACACTTTTGCGCACGAGGGTGTAATGGCGGAAGAGGGGAAGGCGATTGCGGTGCTTGGGACGGGATTTGAAAGAATTTACCCCCAACGGAATCGACCTCTTTTCCGAAAGATTGCATCGAAGGGGCTGGTGATCACAGAGTATGAACCGGAATTCAAAGGGAGCAAATATTCGTTCCCGGCACGCAATCGGATTCTGAGTGGTATCTGTGAAAGCGTTATTGTTGTGGAGGCGGGCATTGGCAGCGGAGCATTGATTACGGCTCAGTTCGCCAATGAGCAAGGCCGAACGGTATATGCTGTTCCGGGAAATATCAGCAGTCAATTCAGTATGGGAACGAATCTGTTGATTCGAGATGGAGCCATGCCGCTGGTAGTGCTGGATGATTTGCTGCAGGATATGGGGATCCGGCCGACATCGATTCCCGATGAAAAGATACACCTGGGTGCAGATGAAAGGGAAATCCTGGAGATCGTCCGTCGAAATGATGGTATTCATGTGAATGAACTTGCACATCTGCTCAACAAAAACATCGGGAAAGTCAGTGCTATAATAACCGTGCTTGAAATCAAGGGCGTGATCGTTTCTGTTGGGGGTAAACTCCATCTGGCAAAATAGTCTTGCAAATCATTTTCGATAGGGGTATTCTATAAAATGTTGCAGAATATTTTTGAGGTGATAATTGAATGACAACAGTTGCGAATAAAACAACGAAATCGATAAAGAACAAAGTCCAGACTGCAGAGGCGGCAGACACCACGTCGGGGGCAGCATCGGGCAAACAGATGACGGCTATAGATAAAACGGATTCCAATAAAACAGCCGCTGTGAAAACGAGCAAGAAGGGGAGTGCGAAGACCAAAGCGAACGCTGTGAAATCCAAGGCAACGAAGAATTCAGGTAGAAAGACGTCCTCTACCGGGAAGTCGACGAAGCGTTCAAAGACTCTTCTGATAGTAGAATCTCCGTCCAAGGCGAAAATAATCGGCAAATACCTGGGCTCGTCCTACAAGGTGATTGCCTCAGTGGGACATGTTCGGGACCTCCCGAAGAGCCGCCTGGCGGTGGATGTGGACAATCATTTTGAACCGGAATACATCAATATCCGCGGCAAGGCACCGGTAATCAATGAGATGAAGAAGGAAGCCGCAAACGCAAAGACTGTTCTGCTGGCAACCGACCCGGACCGAGAAGGAGAGGCGATTTCCTGGCATATTGCATATCTTCTCGGTATCGATCCAGACTCGCCGTGCAGGATTGAATTTAATGAAATCAATAAGGATGCGGTGAAGGAGGCGATTAAACATCCCCGTCCGATTAACATGGGGCTGGTTGACGCGCAGCAGGCACGCCGCATACTGGATCGTCTGGTAGGATATCAGATTAGTCCGCTCCTTTGGAAAAAAGTTCGACGCGGACTTTCGGCAGGACGGGTGCAGTCTGCTGCACTCAAAATCATCTGTGATCGAGAGAATGAGATCCAGAGCTTCATTCCGGAAGAATACTGGCATGTATTTGCGGATTTTGATGATGAATTTAAGGCGCAAGTGGTCAAAAGAAACAACAGGAAGCTGGAAATTCCCGATGAAGCTGCAGCAGCAAAAGTACGCGACGACCTGCAACAAAATCGCTTCGAGATATCCGGCATCGTTCGGAAGGATAGGAAGACGAATCCTTATCCGCCTTTCACAACCAGTACGCTGCAGCAGGATGCATCGAACAGACTGAACTTCCAGACGCGCCGCACCATGCAAGTGGCGCAGCAACTGTACGAAGGTGTGGATATCAAAGGCCTTGGATCTCGCGGTCTTGTTACATACATCCGTACCGACTCCGTTCGCGTTTCAGATGGGGCACGAACGCAGGCGCAAGAGTACATCCGGAATATGATGGGACCGGAGTATGTCGGTTCGGGTCATTTCACAAATAAGAAGAACAAAGACATTCAAGATGCCCATGAGGCGATCCGGCCGTCGGATGTTAATCTGAATCCGGAAGACCTGAAGGAATCTCTTACGTTGGATCAATACAAACTGTACCGATTAATCTGGCAGCGCTTCGTTGCGTCGCAGATGGCACAGGCAATCAGCGACACAGTTACGGTCGCTATTGCGAATGGAGACTATGAATTAAAAGCATCCGGATCCACGCTGAAGTTTCCCGGGTGGCGCAAAGTGTACAACACGTCCTCCTCTGATGCGGCAATGAACATTCCGCCATTGAATAAAGGGGATGTGCTTGACGCAAAGAACATCGAGACGATACAGAAGTTCACCGCGCCACCGCCTCGTTATACGGAGGCGAGCCTGGTCAAAACGATGGAGGAACAGAATATCGGGCGTCCAAGTACTTACGCGACCATCATTTCGACCCTGGAAACACGTCGGTATGTTAAGCGGGATAAGAAATCGCTTTTGCCGACTCAACTGGGTTTTGACGTGACGAAAATTCTCTCGGAGTATTTTGCTGACATTGTGGACGCACAATTCACGGGACAGATGGAGGATAATCTGGATTCCATCGAGCTGAAAAAGCTCCCGTGGAAGGATACCATCGAGGATTTCTACGGGAGCTTCCGAAAGGAACTCGAATGTGCCGAGAAGGAAGTGGAACGTATCGAACAGGAGGTCGTGCTTAGTGACGAGGTATGCGAGCTCTGCGGTAAGCCGATGGCAGTTAAGGAAGGCAGATTCGGGAAGTTCCTTGCCTGTACCGGTTATCCGGAATGTAAGAACACGAAGGCCATTCAGATCAAAGTCGGGGTTAAGTGCCCAATCTGCGGGAATGAGATCGTACAGAAACGCTCTAAAAGGGGACGGATTTTTTACGGCTGCAGCGGTTATCCGGAATGCAACGTGACATTCTGGAATCGGCCGGTGGACAAGAAATGTCCGAAGTGCGGTTCCCTCCTGCTGGAAAACACAACGAAAAAATTCCGGTACAAATGCTCTAATGTGGAATGTGACTATCGAGAGGAATAATGATTTGGCACGCGGCGTGTATCGGGGAACCGCTGATTGAAGCCCGCTGCATTCAATGAAGAGAAATGTGACGAACAAGAAAGCCGGTAGAATGTATCAGCAAAGAAGTCTTCGGACGGATATTACATAATCTTCCCAAAGAAAGGGTTATAACAAATGAGTAAAATAGAATTTCATGCAACGACAATCTGTGCTGTTCGGCGGCCGAATGGGGACATTTGCATCGGTGGGGACGGTCAGGTAACGATGGGGGAGACCACCATCATGAAGAACAACGCGAAGAAGGTCAAAAAAATCTATCATGACCGTGTACTTACCGGTTTTGCGGGTTCTGTAGCAGACGCTTTCTCTCTGACGGATAAATTTGAGAAGAAGCTGGAAGAACATAGCGGAAATTTGAAGCGTGCTGCAGTGGATTTGGCACAGATTTGGCGTTCCGATAAGGGTGCGCGCAGTCTGGAAGCACTGATGATTGTGATGGACAAGGATGATCTTCTGGTTATCTCCGGTAATGGTGAGGTAATCGTTCCGGATATGGACGTGGTAGCCATCGGATCCGGTGGAAACTTCGCTTATTCCGCTGCCCGTGCATTGTACGATAACACAGAATTGGATGCAGAGTCCATTGTTCGAAAATCTTTGGAAATTGCATCGTCCATTTGTGTATACACGAATGACCATATTTCTGTGGAGAAGCTTCAGGAGGCGTAAAATGACAAACATTAAGAATATGACGCCGAAAGAAATTGTGGCGGAACTGGATAAGTATATTGTCGGACAAGACGAGGCTAAGAAATCAGTGGCAATTGCACTTCGTAACCGTTATCGTCGCAACCAACTCAGCGATGAAATGAGAGAAGAAGTCACCCCGAAGAATATTCTTATGATCGGACCGACCGGTGTCGGAAAGACAGAAATTGCACGCAGATTGGCTAAAATCATGGAGGCGCCGTTCGTCAAGGTGGAAGCCACCAAATATACCGAAGTCGGTTACGTGGGGCGCGACGTGGAATCTATGATTCGCGACCTTGTGGAGGCATCGGTTCGCATCACCAAACAACAGCGAATCGACGAGAAATATGACTTGGCAGATCGCAGAGCGGAAGATATGATCGTCGAAGCATTGGTCCCGGATGGCAAGAAGAAGAAAGGGGATGGTAGCAAGAACAGCCCGTTTGACTTCATTCTGAATAGCGGCGGCTATACCAGCCAGAAGGAAGAATATGAAAACAAACAGCGGGAAGCCCAGAACACGGCATCACCGGATGATGTTGCAATGGCTCGGGAGCAGGTACGTCGGGAACTTCGGGAAGGCAAGCTGGAGGAACAGCTTGTGGAGATTGAAATTGAAGTGACACCGAACACCAATCAGCTGGACATGCAAAACGAAGGCATGAGTATTGCCATCGGCAATATTTTCGGTGACATGATGCCGAAAAAGACCAAGATGAAGAAGCTTCCGGTAAAAGAAGCTCGCCGCATCCTGCGGGAACAGGAAGCCCAGAACATGATTGATATGGATCAGGTTATTGACGACGCACTGGAAAATGCAGAGCAGAACGGAATTGTTTTTATTGACGAAATTGACAAAATCGCTTCTGCCAGTTCCATGTCTTCCGGCGGCGAAGTGTCGCGGGAGGGTGTACAGAGGGACATTCTTCCTATCGTTGAGGGAAGCGTCGTTAATACAAAGCATGGTCCGGTAAAGACGGATCATATGCTGTTCATTGGAGCCGGCGCATTTCACGTTGCAAAAACAACCGATTTGATTCCGGAACTTCAGGGTCGTTTTCCAATTAAAGTAGAACTCAAGAACCTGGATAAAGAGGCATTCAAAAAAATTCTGACGGTGCCGGAGAATGCGGTGACAAAGCAGCAGAAGGCGCTCCTTGAGACGGAAGGGGTAACCATCGACTTTACGGAAGGCGCGATTGATGAAATCGCGGAGATGGCTTATCTCATGAATGAAGAGACTGAGAATATCGGTGCCAGACGTCTGTACACTATTATGGAGACGCTTCTCGAGGACTTGTCATACAATTTACCGGATCCGACCGTGCACGATGTTTTGATTGATCGGGAAACCGTACAGAACAAATTTAAAGAAAAAATCCGTGAAGTGGATGTAGACAAGTATATTCTCTAGCAGAACACAAATATGAGTTATCTTACCATTTTTAAAGAAGCAGAAGCCGAGCAGGTGATTCAAAGATCTCGATTTATTACGCATGTGTCTCCAGTCGATTCCTATGAGGAGGCACAGGCTTATGTTTCTGCGATAAAGTTTCGTTACAGAGATGCAACGCACAATGTACCGGCAATGGTTATTGGAGAAAAACAAGAACTTCAATGGATGAGCGATGACGGCGAACCGCAGGGAACTTCCGGCTCGCCGGTTCTTCATGTACTTGTGGAGGAAGGACTGACCAACCTTGTCGTAGTGGTCACACGATATTTTGGCGGGGTAAAACTCGGAACCGGCGGTTTGGTGCGGGCTTATTCGAGTTCTGCGAAGTTGGGACTGGAGGCAGCCGGCATTTGTAATGTGATGGAAGGCTTTGTGATGCAGTATCGGATAGATTATCCACACCTGGCGAGGATAAATAATCTGGAGCAGAATGGCATTTATCGCATTGTTTCTACGGAATATACAGAACAGGTTCTCATGACGATCGAGTGTAGGGAAGAGAATGAGCAGGCTGTTAGGGACACCTTTAATGACATTACAGCGGGGACTTGTCAACTGATTTTGAAGAAGGGTGAAAAAATTCGCGAAAAATTAGTTGACAGGGGTTAATGCGTATGGTACTATAAATCTTGCGTTGAGCAAAAGAAATAAACTTCTAAAAGTTCAACGAAGTGAAAAAAGAGTTGCACTCAGCATCTGAATTTGCTATAATGTGTGACAGACCGACATATGGACGCTTAGCTCAGCTGGGAGAGCATCTGCCTTACAAGCAGAGGGTCATAGGTTCGAGCCCTATAGCGTCCACCATTTTGGCCGGGTAGTTCAGTTGGTTAGAATGCCAGCCTGTCACGCTGGAGGTCGACGGTTCGAGCCCGTTCCCGGTCGCCATTTTTTATAACAAATTTGCTGATGTGGCTCAAAGGTAGAGCAGCTGATTTGTAATCAGCAGGTTGGGGGTTCGATTCCCTCCATCAGCTCCAATTATTTACTCCCTTTCGAGGGGGGACATTATCGAGGGATTCCCGAGTGGCCAAAGGGGGCGGACTGTAAATCCGTTAGCTGTGCTTTCGATGGTTCGAATCCATCTCCCTCGACCAATTTTGCGGAAGTGGCTCAGGGGTAGAGCATCGCCTTGCCAAGGCGAGGGTCGCGAGTTCGAATCTCGTCTTCCGCTCCAATTTGCGGATGTAGTTCAATGGTAGAACTTCAGCCTTCCAAGCTGATAGCGTGAGTTCGATTCTCATCATCCGCTCCACAATTTATGGGTCCATAGCTCAGTTGGATAGAGCAACGGCCTTCTAAGCCGTGTGTCCGGGGTTCGAATCCCTGTGGGCTCACCATTGTTTGACAAGTGAGAGTATAGCAGACGGACTTGATTATGGGGTATAGCCAAGTGGCAAGGCAACGGACTTTGACTCCGTGATTCGTAGGTTCGAGTCCTGCTACCCCAGCCATTGTGACCCATTAGCTCAGGTGGTAGAGCACTTGACTTTTAATCAAGGTGTCCGGAGTTCGAGTCTCCGATGGGTCACCATCACTTTTATGCCCTCCGGGGCGGAGCTTTCTTCCACAGAGAGGCAAACATCCGGAGAGGTGTCCGAGTGGTTTAAGGAGCTGGTCTTGAAAACCAGTGATTCTGAAAGGAACCGTGGGTTCGAATCCCACCCTCTCCGCCAAGAATACACATTATCCCCATGGGGAACATACTCTGGAGAAGTACTCAAGAGGCTGAAGAGGACGGTTTGCTAAACCGTTAGGGTTCGTATTAGGGCCGCATGGGTTCGAATCCCATCTTCTCCGCCATATTTATAGGGGTATAGCTCAGTTGGTAGAGCAGTGGTCTCCAAAACCACGTGCCGTGGGTTCGAATCCTACTGCCCCTGCCAATTATCTAATTGAATATCGGGGTGTAGCGCAGCTTGGTAGCGCAACTGGTTTGGGACCAGTGGGCCGCGGGTTCAAATCCTGCCACCCCGACCATT
>CAVKJB010000029.1:0-20880 GCA_963656785.1 Acutalibacteraceae bacterium
TATTTTACAGCTTAATCAGGAAGTAATCCACACTGAAATTAAAGACCTTGTTAAACCCTCATATAAAGAACTGTCTTGACACATGCAAGAATAAGTGTTAACTTAGGTCTTGTGTTATCTCAAATTCGTACAAGACGAAAGAATAGAAAGTAGGACAGAATGGATAAGTTCAAGGCATTTCTCAAACGTAAAAACATTGAATTCAGTGTCAAAAGATATTTTCTCGACGCACTGTCTGCGATGGCACTTGGCCTCTTCGGTTCGCTGTTGATCGGCACCATTTTGAAGACGCTCGGTGAACAAATTCTCGCGCACAGTGCGGCGACCGGATCAATTGCCGTTATAGCGAACTTTCTGATAACAGCCGGAACCGCGGCGAGCGGCATGATGGGGGCAGCGATCGGCGTAGCGGTTGCTTCCAGTCTGCAGGCACCGAATCTGGTTGTTTTCTGTAGCGTTGTTACCGGTTCTGTCGGTGCAACACTTGGCGGCCCGGCCGGTGCTTTCATCAGCGCGGTTGTCGGTGCGGAGTTTGGTAAAGCCGTATCCAAGGAGACGAAAATTGATATCATCGTTACTCCGGCGGTTGTGATTCTCATGGGCCAGCTTACGGCATCCCTGATCGGACCGGGAGTCTCGGCTCTCATGAATGGCCTGGGCAAAATCATTATGGATGCCACGCAGATGCGTCCGTTTGCGATGGGTATTATTGTCGCTGTTGTGGTTGGGCTTGTGCTTACCGCGCCGATTTCCAGCGCTGCGCTCTGCGTCATGCTCAGCCTTTCCGGATTGGCAGGCGGTGCAGCTGTTGCGGGATGTTCGGCGCAGATGGTCGGTTTTGCCGTTGCCAGCTACAAAGAAAACGGCGTAGGCGGCCTTGCGGCACAGGGCCTTGGGACTTCAATGCTTCAAGTATCTAACATCATACAGCATCCGTTGATCCTGATTCCGCCGACTGTAGCATCGGCAATTGTCGGTCCGGTTTCTACGGTTCTGTTTCACATGGAGTGTACACCGGTCGGCGCAGGCATGGGAACCTGTGGTTTGGTTGGGCAGATTGGTACGTTTACGGCGATGGGCTTCTCATGGAGTATTCTGGGGATGGTTCTTGCGACTCATGTTCTCCTCCCGGGCCTTATCGCATATCTTGTGGATTACGGCATGAGAAAGGCCGGATGGATACAGGATGGAGATTATAAATTAGATCTCTAGAGTGCTTATAAGTTGAATTAAACACCTCGTTGTGATACCATTCTTGTATGCTGGGCGCGTCGGAGATACCGAATGTGTCGGCACAGGAATAAACAATGAGGTGTTTTTTAGTATGCGCAATATGCTCAAGGATAAGAAAATAATCATTCTAATCGTCACCGTTGTTCTGGTGGCGTTGTGCAGTATTTTTTGGTGGGTTTCTCACCGATATGATTTGAAGGTGCCGAATACATACGATTATGATGATTTGACGGAATACATCACACTGGGAAATTACAAGGGCATTGAGTATACGAGGAAAGTCGAGAAGGTCACGGATTCAGACGTCCGGGCGAAAGTTGATGCGGCGCTTGAAAACGCCGCCACCACAGAGGAAGTTAAATCCGGTACGGTTGGAAACAAGAGCACTGTGAAAATTGATTTTACCGGAAAAATCGACGGCAAAGAATTTGATGGAGGATCTTCCGAGGATTACACGCTGGATATTGCCAATGACAGCATGATTGACGGATTCAGCGAAGGTATCGTGGGACACAAGGTGGGAGACGAGTTCGACCTTAACCTGACATTCCCTTCGGATTATTCCAATTCGGATGTAGCCGGAAAGGATGTGGTTTTTACCATCAAGGTGAACGCCATCGTAAAGACCGTGACGCCGGAATACAACGACGCATTTGTCAAGAAGAACACTGATTATAAGACGACCGAAGAATACGAGAAGGCAATTCGCAAGGAGCTGGAGGAAGCGAATGAGCAGGAGGCAGACGAGAATGCCTACTCTGCGATCTACAGCAAGATTGTGAAAGCCAGTGAAGTAAAGAAGTATCCGGAGGCGGAACTGGAGTCGGCGGAAAACACGATGACGAGTACGTACAAGTCCATGGCCGAGAACTACGGGATGGAGTTTCAGGATTTTCTGAAGCAGTACCTTGGCATGGATGAGGCGACTTTCAACAAGAAGGTTAAGGCCTACGCGAAGAACATTGTGAAACAGCAATTGGTGTCCCGTCAGTTGGCCCATGAGCTTGACGTTAAGATTTCGAACAAGGACTATAACGAGTATATCGATAATTTGCTGGAAACGAACGGATTGACCAAGAGCACCTTTAAGGAGAAAATGGGCTCGAGTCTGAAGGATTATGCGGAACAGAACAATCTGTATGACGGACTCCTCTACACGAAAGTGATGGAGAAGGTCCTCACACTTAGCAAGGCGAAATAAGGATGCTCAGGCTGAAGATGCCGGAGAAGATATCTAGGCGAGAACTCAGGATCGAGCAATCCTGATGCGGTAATGAGGAGGTTACACCATGAAGTGCCCGTATTGCAATAATTCTGATACCAAGGTAATTGATTCCAGACCGGTGGAAGAGGGCTTGGCAATTCGTCGCCGCCGCGAATGCGAGAAGTGCAAGAAACGCTTTACGACCTTTGAGAAGATTGAGAATTCTCTGTTGGTGGTCGTAAAGAATGACGGCCGCCGGGAGAGTTTTGACCGCAACAAGTTGATCAACGGCCTTCTCAAAGCTTGCGAGAAGACAAGGATTACCTACGAAGACGTGGAGAGAATTGCGGATCGCATCGAACGCGGCCTCAATAACACGATGGAGAAGGAAATTGAAAGCAAGATGATCGGCGCTTTGATCATGGACGAGCTTCGGGACTTAGACCAGGTGGCGTACGTGCGTTTTGCGTCGGTATACCACAAATTCACAGATGTTAATACTTTCGTTCAGGAGGTCAACCGGCTGCTCGAGACGGATCGCTCCCGCCCTCAGCCGAAGAAGGTAAAGGAAGAAGCGGCGCAGACTGCGGAAAGTGCTGAGAACAAATAATCATTCGAAAAATAAGGGGTAAAAACATGATTCGTATTGCAATTGATGGTCCGGGTGGTGCAGGAAAGAGCACCATCGCGAAACTTGCTGCGGAAAAGATGAATATGGAGTACATTGATACCGGAGCTATGTACCGCGCGATTGGTTGGACATTTGCAAAGAACAACGTGGATGTGAAGGACGAGAAGGCGGTGTCGGAGATACTGGAACGGACCGAAATTGATTTTAGCAACAATCACATCTATGTGAACGGCATCGATGTCAGTAGCGAGATTCGAACACCGGAGATTTCCAAGGCGGCGTCCATCTGCTCCCAGTTGCCGTCGGTTCGCACGAAACTGGTGGCTTTTCAGCGTCAAATTGCCGCAGGAAAGAGTGTGGTGATGGACGGACGAGACATCGGTACCAACGTGCTCCCGAATGCGGAGGTGAAAATATTCTTGACGGCGGATCCGATGGTTCGCGCAAAGCGTCGGTATGACCAACTCCTTGAATCAGGAAAAGAAGCGAACCTCGAATCAATTTATGAGGACATCAAAGAGCGCGATTATCAGGATACACATCGTGAATTGAATCCGCTGGTACAGGCAGAGGATGCGGTTCTGTTGGACACCTCGGATATGACGATTGAAGAAGTGCTGAATGCAATTGTGAACATGGCAGAGGAAAAAAATGAGCAGTAAGAAATTCAAGAAAAACAAGAGCAAGACGGCGAAACAGAATCGGAAATTGAACCGCGAGGGGTTGACCGCACTTCAGAAGTGCAGATTCTTCATTTATCTGATGTTCGTGTTCACGATTCTGATGATGCTCTACTCGCCGATTGCACATCTTTTCGGC
The DNA here is from genome assembly GCA_963656785.1 of Acutalibacteraceae bacterium. Lineage (GTDB taxonomy): Bacteria > Bacillota > Clostridia > Peptostreptococcales > Anaerovoracaceae > Mogibacterium_A. The sequence goes on from CAVKJB010000029.1 coordinate 3,888, forward strand.
GTGACAGAGACTAAAATTCTGTATGGTATGGTGTTGATGGTGGCGTGTCAGATTGTTGTGGCAACATTGCATCTGGCGAAGTACAACACGACGGTGGATGTCTTCCTGAGCGGAAGGGAGAAAGATTATGCCAACATGTACACGGCCAGATTACGGCTCTGTGTGCTGATGCCGGCAGTTGTACTGGTGGTAGCCGTTCTTAACCATTCGCAGTGGCACAGCGGACTCCTGAATACACTGCTTTGCCTGCTGAATGTAGCTTTCGTGCTGATGTCCCTGCAGAATTTAACGATTCTGCAAAGAAATTACGTCTAAATTGCTGTGATGCACGGTATGAGTCAGAAGTCCTGCAGGGTGCTGAAGCTTCGGTGAGATCTTGTTGTTTCTGTCAATGCAGGGCGATATTCGCCACACAGAGAACACAGAGGAACGTATCTGTGCGGAAATCGGGCATTGGAGCGCGCGACGATGCAGCGATAGATACTCTTTATAAATGTGGGAGATGGAAGCCTTGGGTCAATTGATGATTCAGGCTTCTTTTGTTATAATGATTTGGAATTCTTTTTCAAAAGATTTGGAAGAAAATGATTCTGATTAAAGAAGTGATGAACCCGAGTGTGCTCTGAAGCACGGTATCAATCGATGCCAATGGATACCGGTTAACAAAGTAAAGGAGCATCATCAAAGTGAGAATGAAAGACATTCCGGCCACGGAGCGGCCGCAGGAGAAATTGCTTTATTCCGGTCCGGAGAGCCTCACCACATCGGAATTACTGGCCTTGATTATCCGAACGGGAAATCAGGGGAAATCTGCTGTTCAGCTGGCAGAGGAAGTGATTTCTTACTCGTACAGTGAGGCGGGAAATCTTCGAAATATCGATGTGCAGGAGTTAAAGGAAGTCGAAGGGATAGGCGTTAGCAAAGCCTGTTCCATTGTAGCCAGTATGGAATTAGCAAAACGGATCAACAGCGAATCTACACTGACGGTACGACCGATAATTCGCCATCCCGAAACGGCAGCCGCACTGCTGATGGAGGAGATGAGACATCTCAAACAGGAGCGTCTGGTGGCACTTCTTCTCAATGTGAAATGCGAACTTGAATCGAAGGAGATCATCTCCATTGGTCAGCTTTCGTCCGCTGCCATTCATCCCAGAGATGTATTTAGACCGGCAATCCGAAAGAGCGCGGCGGCGATTCTTCTCGCCCACAATCATCCAAGTGGGGATCCAACACCGAGCAAAGATGACATTGCGTCCACAAAGCGGTTGATGGAGGTTGCGGAGTTGATGGGAATTCGCCTGGTGGATCATATTATTATCGGTGATGGTTGCTATACCAGCTTGCGTTGTGAAGATCATTTGATGTAATGATGTATTGAATCCATTCATTATTGGGAGCAGTAAAGAGAGGATGATGCTATGAGAAAATCTTTCTATATCGCGTCCGGAAAGGGCGGAACCGGCAAATCTGTAGTCGCAGTCAACCTTTCCGCTGCTCTGGCTCTGATGGGATACAATACGCTGCTGATTGATATGGATCCAGGGATGCGAAACCTGGATCTTCTTCTCGAAACAGAATGTCAGTCCGTCTATCACGTGTTTGATGTGATGAATGGTATCTGTCCGTTGGAACAAGCGATCGTTCGGATGGAAGAACCGGAGAAGCTTATGCTTCTTCCGGGCGGGCTTCTGGAGGATCGGGATAATTTGGAATTGGAGAAATGGCGAGAACTGATTCGTGCCTGCAAGGAAAGCTACGATTTTGTTATTGTGGATGGTGCATCCGGTGCGGATGATTTTGTGCTGACGTGCTCGCAGGGAACGGATGAAACTATCATTGTGGTGACGCCGGAAACAACATCTCTTCGAAATGCGGATATGTTGGAAGATAGGTTGATTCGGGGCCGAGTGCTGAAACGCCGCCTCCTGATTAATCGAATAAGACCGGAACTGGAGAAGGAAGGATTGGAGCCTTCTCCTAAGGAAATAGATCGCCGGTTTAAATGCGAGGTTTTGGGAATGATTCTGGATGATGATAATTTCCGTTTGTTCTCGGATGCCGGGATTCCAATTGCTACCCGTTCTGATTCTTATATCAGTCGGAATTTTAGACGGATTGCGGAGCGGCTTGTTTTGTCGGAATAATTTTCGGACAGTGGTATTCCAAAGGAAATCTCGAATTAGGAATTCTGCCGAATAACAAGCTGTTGGGGAGCTGCACCAAAAAGAAGCGTATATATTGACTGTTTATACGAATTAGATTATAATTATTTCGTATGATTATGAATTAATACGCGCTTTTGGTGCGAGTTGTTTCGTATATGAATACACATTTATAATTTTCTTAATATAATTAAGGAGGACATAGCAGTGCAGACACCTATTTTTATCGGGGTTGCTGTTGTGCTTCTGATTGTTGGACCGTTGGTTGGCTATAATTTCCGCAAATCCGTGAGTGAGAAGAAAATCGGAAGTGCGGAAGTGAAAGCTCAGAACTTGATTTTGGATGCAGAGAATGCGGCAGAGAACATCAAGAAAGAAAAAATCCTGGAGGCAAAGGAAGAAGCACACAAGCTGAGATCGGAAGTCGAAAATGAGGCCCGTGATCGCAGAAGAGAAGTAGAGAAATCGGAAAGACGTATTCTTCAGAAGGAAGAGAATGTCGAGAGAAAGCTCGAGAACATCGAGAAGCGCGAAGATGGACTGACGAAGAAAGAGCGTTCCATGAACGAGAAACACCAGCGCATCGATGAATACATCGCCAAGCAGATGGAGGAGCTCGAACGGATTTCCGGTTTTACACAAGAGGAAGCGAAACAAATCCTTCTTTCTGAGGTAGAGAAGGACATTCGTAAGGATGCTTCCGCCATGATTGTGCAAATTGAGTCAGAAGCTAAGGAAGAAGCGGATAAGAGAGCCAGAGAAATTGTCACTATGGCGATTCAGCGCTGTGCAGCCGATCAGGTAGCGGAAACCACTGTGTCGGTAGTACCGCTTCCGAGTGATGACATGAAAGGTCGCATCATTGGTCGCGAAGGACGGAATATTCGCGCTATTGAGACGTTAACCGGTGTTGACCTCATCATTGACGATACGCCGGAAGCCGTTATCCTGTCCGGCTTTGATCCGATCCGTCGCGAAATTGCCCGGATCGCGCTGGAAAAATTGATTTCTGACGGCAGAATTCATCCGGCAAGAATCGAGGAAATGGTTCAGAAGGCAACGAAAGAAGTCAATAACATCATCAAGGAAGAAGGTGAGCAGGCTTGCTTCGAGACCGGCGTTCACAACCTTCATCCGGAACTGGTTAAACTTTTAGGCCGTCTGAAGTACAGAACTTCTTACGGACAGAATGTGCTTAAGCATTCCGTTGAAGTGTCCTTACTGGCAGGCTTGATGGCATCTGAACTTGGATATGACCCGAGACTGGCGAAGAGAGCCGGTCTTCTCCACGACATCGGTAAGTCCATCGACCATGAGGTGGAGGGGACGCATGTTGAGATCGGCGCCAATATCTGCAAGAAGTACAAAGAGTCCTGGAAGGTTATCAATGCGGTACAGGCACATCACGGCGATGTGGAACCGACCACCATGGAAGCAGTACTTGTTGCAGCCGCGGATGCGCTGTCCGCTGCAAGACCCGGTGCACGCCGCGAGACACTTGAATCCTATATCAAGAGACTGGAAAGTCTGGAAGAAATTGCCAACACCACAAAGGGTGTTGACAAATCCTATGCGATTCAGGCCGGCCGCGAGATTCGAATCACCGTTAAGCCGAATCAGGTTAAGGATGAGGAGATTCCAATGCTTGCTCATGAAGTGGCAAAGAGAATCGAGAGCGAACTGGAGTATCCGGGCCAGATTAAGGTTAATGTGATCAGAGAAACAAGAGCTTCCGATTACGCGAAATAATCAAAAGCTCCCCATTCCGGGGAGCTTTTTTACCGTAGTACGGCTTTTATACGGACACGAAGCAACATCGGATAGTATTATTAAATCAATTTCGCCAAGGAATCACTCATAAAAACACGGATTTTCTCAGAATCAAAACCGCTCGGCATTACTAAAAACACTGGGGATTTTGCGAATCGGACGAGAAAACTCCTATAATTCTATGAATGAAGATAGCAACACAAGGAATTAATTCATGATTTACTTAGATAACAGTGCCACAACCAGACAATACGACGAGGTCAGCGAACTGATGTACCGAATTCAGAAAGAGCATTTCGGGAATCCGTCCTCACTTCACTCACTGGGTTTCGATGCGGGTAATTTCCTCTTCGACGCCAGAGATCAAGTTCGCCGGGCCTTCCCGGAGGCGGGGCAGGTTGTTTTTACCTCGGGTGGAACAGAGAGCGATAACATGGCCATTCTGTCCTCCTGTCGGAAGCTTCGCCGAAGGGGTAAAAAAATCGTTACGACATGCATGGAACATCCGGCTGTTCTGGAGTGCATGAAGCGGCTTCAGGAAGACGGTTTTCGGGTGGAGCATCTGCCGTGCAGCGTAGATGGCTATGTGGAGCCGCAAGCGCTGAAGGCGGCATTGGATGAGGAGACCATTCTCGTCAGTATGATGGCGGTGAACAATGAGGTTGGAACGATTCTGCCGGTTTTGCCGTGCTACGAAATTGTGCATAATTTTAATATTACGCACGGAACAGGTATTATATTCCACACGGATGCCGTGCAGGCATTTGGCAAAATGGATTTTTCCGATGCACCGTTTGATCTGATTTCCATCAGCGGACACAAGTTTCACGGCCCGAAGGGAATCGGTGCACTGTATATTCGGAAAGGTTTGGCGCTTCCGGCTCATATCCTGGGCGGAGGTCAGGAGAACGGCCTTCGGTCCGGTACCGAGAACACGCCCGGAATTGCTGGGCTTGGCCTTGCTGTGGAGATGACCACCACGGACATGATGAACAAGCAGCACGAGATGGCACACGTGAACGATTATTTCCGCAAGGCAATAATCGATGAGATTCCGGATGTTCAGCTGAACGGCTACGAAGCACAGGGCTTTGAGTTGGAAGACTACGGGACGCGCTGCCCGAGCGTAATCAATTTCTCTTTTCTGGGAACGCGAGGTGAGGTGCTGCTTCACACGTTGGAACAGGACGGTATCTTTGTATCAACCGGATCCGCCTGCGCGTCCCATCACACGGGAGACAGCCACGTACTTGCAGCCATGTCTCTTAGCCACAAAGAAATTGAGAGCGCACTTCGGTTCAGCTTCTCGGAATTCAACACGACGAAGGAGATGGATTATGTCATTGACCGCCTGAAGAATGCGGTGGCACGTTTCCGTCGATTGGGTAGTTTTCGCTAGATTTAATCAATGAGGAGAAACAAATGGAGAAAAATTTATATATTGTCCGCTGTGGCGAAGTTGCCCTCAAAGGCATGAACCGTCCCTACTTCGAGAGAGTACTGCTAGAGAGAGTTCGCGCTGCACTTTCTGTTTATCACGATGTCGAATCGCGTTGGATTGGTGGACTGATGCTGGTGAAGGTACCGGCAGACGTACCGCAGAAAGATGTAGTTCGTACCGCTTCCAAGGTTTTCGGTGTTGCCACCGTAAGCCCTGCTGTTTCCTGCGTTCCAGATATGAATGCCATCGGCAAAGCTGCGGCCCAATACATGATGGATATCCTCGGGAAGGAAGAGATTCAGTCTTTCAAAGTAAAAGCAAAAAGAGCAGATAAGACGTTTCCGGTTGAATCGCCGGAAATCGGCCGCCAGGCAGGTGCGTGTATCCTGAAGACTTGCAAAGTGTTACACGTGGATGTGCATAACCCGGATGTACTTCTTTACGTAGACGTCCGCTCGGAGGCAGCTTATATTTATCGGGATAAAATCAAGGGTTTCGGCGGACTCCCGCTGGGAACCAACGGCAAGGGATTGATTCTGATGTCCGGCGGAATCGACAGTCCAGTCGCTGCGTTCATGATGGCGAAGCGCGGCATGCGAATTGAGGCGATTCATTTCCATTCCTATCCGTATACGAGCCAGAGAGCACAGAAGAAAGTGGAAGATCTCTGCGGCGTTCTGGCCGGATACATGGGATCTATCAAGATGTATGTCGTGAATCTCCTGCCGATTCAAGAAGAAATTGTTAAGAACTGCCCGGAAGACGAGACGACCATCCTGGTTCGCCGATTCATGATGCGCATTGCAGAGAAGATGGCAATGAAGAAGCATGATATGATGCTGATTACCGGCGAGGATTTGGGGCAGGTGGCTAGCCAGACGGCAGAAGCACTGGTGGTTACCGATGCCGTTGTGAAGATGCCGGTCATGCGACCATTGATTGCCATGGATAAAGTAGATATCATGGAGAAAGCCCAGGAAATCGGCACATACGACATCTCGATTCAGCCATACGAGGACTGCTGTACCGTATTCCTGCCAAAACATCCGGTGACGAAACCGAAGCTGAAGAATATCGAGAAGTCCGAGGAGGCTTTGGATGTGGATCAATTGGTGAACGCCGCTGTGGAGTCGGCGGAAACCGTTCTGATCGAGCCGAGAAAATAGAAAAGATCGCGGATGATGCGGATCGGTACGGTTGGAGCCCTGAAGACGGACATGCCGCGCCGCGAAATAATCATTGAATCAACTGCCCCGGTATAGTAAACTATCTGTAAGATTGTGTGCTTTAGAGGGGCTGTTTTTTTGTGTATGAATCATTGGTATTTCGTCATGGAACCAGACGGTACTGCGAAAGAAGATTCATGAAATCAATAGGTATAACCGGATGGCGAAGAAGCGACAGGAAAGCTCTGAGGTACATGAATTCCACCAAGGAAAGAGGCGTACAGATGGCAGTTAAATACAAAAGAGTGTTGATCAAGCTGAGCGGGGAGGCGCTGGCAGGAGAGGACAAGTTCGGTGTCAATGCGGACATGACGCTGAAGACTGCGATGCAGATCAAAGAGATTCACGATCAAGGAGTTGAGATTGCAATTGTGGTCGGTGGAGGAAACTTCTTCCGAGGTCGGACCGGCGGAAACATCGATCGGGCGACAGCCGATTACATGGGAATGCTGGCAACGGTGATGAATGCGTTGGCTTTGCAGGATTCTTTGCTGTCCGTCGGATGCGATACGAAGGTGATGACGGCTATCGAGATCCGCGACATGGCGGAAGGATATTCCAGAAGGAAAGCCTTGGATTACCTGACGGATGGAAAGATTGTGATTTTTGGCGGCGGAACCGGAAGCCCGTTTTTCTCGACGGATACGACAGCAGCTCTTCGGGCAGCGGAGATGGACGCGGAAGTTCTTCTTTTGGCCAAGAATATCGATGCGGTATATTCCGCAGACCCGAATGAAAATCCGGATGCAGAGCGCTACGAGGAACTGACCTACATGGATATTGTGGAGAAGGAACTGAGAGTCATGGATCTCACAGCAGCTACTCTGTGCAAGGATAATGAGATTTCTCTCTACGTCTTCGCGTTGGCCGAGGAGGGAAACTTGATGAAGGTTATAAATGGCGAGAACATCGGAACACTGATTCATTAACAAAGAGATGGAGGAAAAATTATGTCTCATTCGAAGAACTTGAGCGAGAAGCTCGACAAGACCGAGAAAATTCTAAAAGAGAACCTGAATACTGTACGTGCGGGAAGGGCCAATCCTGCGCTTTTGGATAAGGTAAACGTCGATTATTACGGCGTTCCGACGCCCCTGAAAAGCCTGGCAAACATCTCGGTACCGGATGCAAGAACGCTGATGGTATCTCCATTTGATCCATCCACGCTGAAGACGATAGAACATGCCCTGAATGAAGCCAACTTGGGAATTAACCCATCCAGTGATGGCAAGTGTATTCGTCTTGTGATTCCGCAGCTTACCGAAGAGAGAAGAAAAGAACTGGTAAAGCAGATTAAGAAGATGGGCGAGGACGCAAAGGTAGCTATCCGTAACGTTCGTCGTGATGAAAATGAAGATCTGAAGAAACAGCAGAAGGCGGGAGAAATTACCGAGGATGAAATGAAGAATGCATTGGACGATGTTCAGAAGATCATTGATAAGGCAATTAAGAAAGTGGATGAAATCATCGCAAAGAAGAACGATGAACTGATGTCCGTCTAATGACGACTAAGATAACGAATGGGTATAACGTGGCTTTAAGCGGCCACGTTTACTGTTGTTATCGGGTAAATAGAGGTATAAAAATGACTGAACCAAACAAACTGCCAACACATGTGGGTGTTATAATGGATGGTAACGGCAGGTGGGCGAAGAAGAGGGGTGTGCCTCGCTTGATGGGACACAACGCCGGCGTGGAATCCATGAAGCGTATCGTGATTGCGGCCGCGGAGCTGGGAATCCGTTACCTGACGGTGTATGCCTTCTCTACCGAGAACTGGAAACGAAGCGAAGAGGAAGTTTCCGGAATTTTCAAGCTGATCATCAAGTACGTGCGGTCGGAACTTCAGGAGCTGGTGGAGAACAACGTCCGCATTTGTATCTTAGGTGAGTATCGCATGCTGCCGAAGGCTTCGGTGGATGCCATCGATCACCTGCTGGAAGCGACGAAGAACAATACCGGACTGGTTCTTTGCATTGCTGTGAATTACGGCGGACGTGCGGAAGTGGTCAAGGCCGTAAACGAATTGATTCGAGAGAATCCGGATCGGGAGATTACAGAAGATGATATCAGTGATCATCTCTACACGGGAATTTGCCACGAGAATATTCCGGATCCAGATCTTATTATCCGAACCAGTGGGGAAGAGCGGACCTCGAATTTCCTTCTGTGGCAATCCGCTTACAGTGAACTGATTTTCACGGACACCCTCTGGCCGGACTTTGGAAAGGAAGAATTCGAGGAACTCTGCGAACAGTATTCTCACCGAAAGAGACGGTTCGGCGGCAGAGAGAAAGAAGACCAATAGAATCAGAACATACAAGGATTAAAGAAAATGAAGACAAGAATTATTTCCGGAATCATCATGGTTCCCCTGCTCCTGATTATCTATTTCGGTGGGTATCCACTCTTGATTGCGGCGGCAGCAATTGCTTATGTGGGAGTGACCGAATTTTGTAACGGATTTGAGCATATGGACGTCCACCCATCCAAGTGGATCGCTTACATCATGATTACAGTCCTGTACGCGGGGCATCTCATCCTGGGAGTTAACCAGACATTCCTTCTGGCCTGGATTGTTCTGTCCATTATGGTCAGTATGATCTATGCATGGCGAATCACGGAGAAAAAACCATACGATGGCGTGGCTACGATGACCGCACTGGTTTACATTGTGCTCTTTTCGTATCACATTGTGATTATCGACAATACAGCTTATCCAGAGATGACGTGGCTGGTAGTTATTGCAGCCTTCGGTTCGGATATCATGGCATACTTCACAGGATATTTTCTCGGAAAGCACAAGATGGCACCCAATCTAAGTCCGAAGAAGACAATAGAAGGTGGTGTTGGCGGCGTGCTGGGAAGTGCGATTTTCTGTGCTCTTTTCGGCTATTTCTGCTTCCCGTCTCTGATGCTTCATTGTATGGTCATCGGTGTGCTCGGCGGACTTGTAGCGGAAGCCGGCGATCTCACAGCCTCGATGTTCAAGCGAGGCATGGGTATCAAGGATTACGGCAATCTGATTCCGGGGCATGGCGGGATTATGGATCGCTTCGACAGCGTGATTTTCGTCGCACCGGTCGTATGTTACTACATTCTTTTTGCGCTGGAGAATAAGTGGCTCTGTATTGTATAACCGGAATGCGCACCGATAATTCGAAATTCGCGTAAATGCCTTTGAATTTAGTGTGTAGCATGCAATGCACATAACATCACCTATCATACACCATATTGACCCCTATTATTTGGAAGGGAAATTCTGCAATGAAGAAGATTATAATTCTGGGAAGCACCGGTTCTATCGGAACACAGACGTTGGATATTATCTCGGAAAATCCGAGCCTTTTTGAGGTAACCGGACTTAGCTGTGCAAGACGCGTAGATGATTTGATCCGTCAGATTAAGATATACCATCCGGAAGCTGTATGCGTCGGCACAGAAGAAGATGCACGGCGTGTTCAGGATATCTTTCCGGATCTCACCGTCTTTCATGGCGAGAAAGGCCTGGTACGGCTGGCGGAAATCGAGAGTGACATATTAGTCAGCGCTTTGATGGGAATCAGTGGACTGGCACCGACGTATCGTGCCATTGAGACCGGTAAAGACATTGCGCTGGCTAACAAGGAAACGCTGGTGGCCGGTGGACAACTCGTGATGAATCTGGCCAAACAGAAGGATGTACGGCTGCTTCCGGTGGACAGCGAACACAGCGCTATTTTTCAGTGTCTGGAAGGTAACAGAAATCGCAAGGTTCGTCGCATTCTCTTAACGGCATCGGGCGGGCCTTTCCGAAATTTCACGCCGGGAGAATTGCAATCCGTAACATTGGAGCAAGCCTTAAAGCATCCGAAATGGACGATGGGGCAGAAGATTACCATCGATTCTGCGACGATGATGAACAAGGGTCTGGAAGTGATTGAAGCGAAATGGCTTTTCGACATACCGGCAAAACAAATCGATATCCATGTCCACCCGGAGAGCATCGTGCATTCGATGGTGGAATTTGAGGATACTTCCGTGCTGGCGCAAATGGGGCTCCCGGATATGCGTATTCCAATCAGCTTGGCGCTCGGATATCCGGAACGTTTGCCGTATTCCGGTGAAAGCTTGGATTTCTTCAGCACCGGAGCAGCACTCCACTTCGAGAAACCAAGAAGGGATGTATTCCGCTGTATTGATTACGCGTACAATGCCATCGAAGAGGGAAAGAGTTATCCGGTCGTGCTGAACGGTGCGAACGAGGAATTGGTCGGGATGTTCCTGAATCGGGAGATTCGTTTTATCGATATTCAGAACACCATTGGTAAGGTACTGGATGCCCACAATCCTGTGGACCTTGGCTCCGTAGAGGCGGTTCTTGAAATGGATCGGGAAGCCCGGATGGTAGCTCGGGAACTGGTGCGTGGATAAATTCTATTTTTAACAGAAATAAAGTGAGGAAAGAACATTGCTTACAGCGATTCTAACAGTGCTGCTTTTCTGCATAATGATTATTCCCCATGAGCTGGGCCATTTTGTCGCAGCGAAGGCAGTCGGCGTTCAGGTCAATGAATTCTCCATGGGTATGGGACCGCTATTGTTTCAGCGTCAGAAGGGAGAGACGCTCTATTCTGTGCGTCTTCTGCCGATCGGCGGCTACTGCGCTATGGAAGGAGAAGATGAAGAATGCAGCAGCCCGCGCGCATTCGGAAACCGGAAGTGGTGGGAGAAAATCCTTGTTCTGGCGGCCGGCGCAGCGATGAATGTGCTGACAGCCCTGCTGGTGATGATTATCACGATGACCGCCATCGGTATTCCGAACAATTCCATCGGGACAGTAACTGCGGGACTGCCGGCGGAGAAGTCGGGACTTCAGGCGGGAGACATCATCACGGCAGTGAACGAAAAGGAAACATCGAGCTGGAATGACGTGGTAAGTGCTATCGATGACGCGAAGGATGGCGATGCAATCTCGATTACCTTCCAACGGGATGACCGGGAAAAAACAGTTTCCGTCACGCCGACTTATGCCGAAGATGAGAGACGATACGTAATTGGTATCACATGCGGGAGAAGTCACAGTATCATCGGCGGCATTAAATACGGTGCTGTTGGTACGTGGAATCTCAACAAATTAATGTTTCAAAGCTTCGGGATGCTTCTGAGCGGCGGAATCGGGACGGATGACATTACAGGACCGGTGGGGATGGTATCGCTGGTCAGTCAGACGAAGTCGGTTGGCGCGACGTCGTATATGTATCTGGTCGCACTTGTGTGCCTGAATCTGGCTTTTATCAATCTTCTTCCGTTACCGGCTTTGGACGGTGGTCGAATTCTGATGGTTCTGGTACGTAAAGTGACCGGAAGTTGGATCAGCGACAATATGGAAGGAAAGATTCATCTGGCAGGTATGCTGCTGCTGATCGGTATCTTTGTACTGGTGACCTGGAACGATATTGCACGACTTTTCGGCTAATGAAGGATCGTCGGTGGGCTTTGCGGGTCGAAAGCACGACAGGATATATGTGGGAAAGAGATCGAAACGATCCTTCTTAATGCAGCTGAACTTGGCAAGATGAAATCCGCAGCAAAAGATAACCTGGAGTGCATGCTAAAGCCTCTAGAAAACGCAATAGGGCTGAAGAATAAGGAAGAGGGCAAACGATGACAAGAAGTGTAAATTGCGGCAGAATCCGAATCGGCGGAGGCAATCCTGTCTCTATTCAGTCTATGACAAATGTGGATACTCGGGACGAGAAGGCACTTCTCCGACAGATTCAAGAGCTAGAAGAAGCGGGTTGTGACATCGTGCGGGTAGCAATACCGGATCAGGCGGCGTGTGATTCTTTCGCACAGGTGCGGAAGAAGACGGCGATGCCGTTGGTGGCGGATATTCATTTTGATTACCGATTGGCCATTGGTGCAATGGAAGCCGGTGCGGACAAAATCCGAATTAATCCGGGAAACATCGGCAAAGAGGAGTACGTTCGGCAAGTTGTGGAAGCGGCAAAACATCATCATGTGCCGATTCGTGTCGGCGTCAATTCGGGGTCGCTGGACAAGAAGATTCTGGAGAAATACGGCGGTGTGACGGCGGAAGCATTGGCGGAGAGTGCAATTCACACGGTGGAGTACATGGAAACACTTGATTTCCATGATTTGGTGCTCTCTATCAAGTCCTCCAATGTGCCGATGACGTATGCGGCCTACACATTGGCAAGTCAGAAGACAGATGTGCCGATGCATATTGGAATCACCGAATCCGGAACCCCAAAGAACGGTAAATTGAAGTCGGCTATTGGCATCGGTGGATTGCTGCTGGCGGGTATTGGAGACACTCTTCGTGTCTCGTTGACGGATGACCCGGTGCAGGAAGTTATCTTTGGTCGGCAGATTCTGGAAACTGTCGGTCTCCGCGAGAAAAGCATTGAAATCGTATCCTGCCCAACCTGCGGACGAACGGAAGTGAACCTGATTGCGCTTGCAGAAGAAGCGGAAGAAAGGCTTCATGTTATCGCGGCAAGACGGAAAGAAAAACACATGAAACCGCTGAAAATTGCGGTAATGGGCTGTGTGGTGAACGGGCCGGGAGAATCTCGTGAGGCCGATTACGGCATTGCCGGCGGCCGAGGTGAGGGGTTGATTTTCGCACACGGAGAGGTTATGGAGAAGGTTCCGGAGGATCGACTGATCGACCGATTGATTGAGAGGATAGAGAAGGAAGAACAATAATTCATGATTAAGATACCGGAAGATATTCTGACGACGGAGGAACTGGAGAATGCCTCCGGCATGAAGGCGGATCAGATCAATATCGAAATTCGAAATATTGTACTGGAAAAACAGAGTTTGACACTTCTTGTAAGTGTCAAACTTAATTTTGTCATGCCGAAATTCGCCGAAGTAAGCATGCGGGAGCGAATCGTCGCCAAAATCGGATCGGTAGATCAAGTGCGTTTTAAGTACGTGTTTGAAACGACGAATTTCACATCGCCCAATGGAGGATCGAAGAATGGATCGAACCGGGCAAAGGACGCAAGATTGCCGATGTCCGGCGGGGTGCTGTATGGCGGAAGAATAACGGCAGAACCGATTCCAATTGAGGAAATCTACGACCACGTTGGAGAACGCGGACAATTTGTGATTCAGGGCGAACTCTTCTCCCTGGACTCTCGTACCATCAAGAGCGGAAAACTCCTGGTCACTATGGAGATTACGGATCAGCGCCGGGCAACCTGCTGCAAAGCATTCATGAAAACGGAGGAATTCGAGCGATTTGAAGAGAATGCAGCAGTCGGAGACTGGATTAAAGTTTCCGGTAATGTGGAGTTTGACACTTTCGAGAATGAAGTGGGAATCATGGCTCGATCCATCAATCAGGTGAAGAAACCGGAACGGCGAGATGACCACGAAGGCCCGAAACGTGTAGAGCTTCACGTTCATACTAAGATGAGCGACAATGATGGATTCAACGAAATCACGGACCTTGTAGATCAAGCAGTCGCTTGGGGTCAACCGGCAGTTGCAATTACGGATCATGGTGTCGTACAGGCATTCCCGGATGCGGCGAACCGTGCGGCAAAGCACCGCAGCAAGGGGAAGGATATCAAGATTATTTATGGTATGGAAGGATACCTCTATCCGGATGAAGATGCAATCTTGCCGGACGGTGCCATTGATATTCGGAAAAATCGGACGTATCATATTATACTTTTGGCCAAGAACCTGACCGGGTTACGGAATCTATACAAGATGGTTTCATATTCGCACGTGGATTATTTCTACAAGAAGCCGCGTCTGCCGCGGTCCATCCTGGAGAAACACCGCGAGGGTATCATCGTGGGGAGTGCCTGTGAGGCGGGAGAACTGTACCAGGCAATTAACCGGCGTGCGTCACGGGAGGAACTTCTCCAGATTGCCTCGTTCTATGATTATCTCGAGATTCAGCCGCTCGGCAACAACCAATTCATGATCGACAAGGGAATGGTATCGTCAAGGCAAGACCTGATTGACAATAACAAGCTGATCCTGTCGCTGGCAGATGAGCTGAATAAAATGACGGTCGCCACGACCGACTCTCACTACCCGACAAAGGAATCGGCCATCTATCGGAATATCATCATGTCCAGCATGGGCTTCTCGGAGACGGATTCTGACAGTCTGCATCTTCGGACAACGGATGAAATGCTGGCAGAGTTTTCTTACCTGGGAGAGCGTGCGGAGGAAGTGGTCATCACAAACACCAATCGGATTGCCGATATGTGTGAGGTGTTTGAACCGGTACCGCCGGATAAGTGTCCCCCAAAGATCGAGGGTGCGGAGGAGTTTCTGCGGGAAACATGCTACCGCAATGCGAAGGAAATGTACGGCGATCCAGTCCCTGAGGTCATTATGACGAGATTGGATACGGAACTGAACGCTATTATCAATAATGGATATGCCGTAATGTATGTGGCCGCCATGCGGCTAGTCAAGAAGTCCAACGACGATGGGTATCTGGTCGGAAGCCGGGGATCGGTCGGGTCTTCTTTTGCCGCTACGATGGCAGGCATCACGGAAGTGAATCCGCTGGAACCCCATTATATTTGTCCATCCTGTAAGAATCTGGAATGGCTGGCACCGGAGGATGAAGCCAAATACGATTGCGGCTTTGACATGCCGGACAAGATCTGTCCGAAATGCGGTACGAAGTACAACAAGAATGGATTTCGAATTCCGTTTGCAACCTTCCTGGGATTCAGCGGCAATAAAGAACCGGATATTGACCTTAACTTTGCGGGAGAATACCAAGCAACGGCACACAAATATGTCGGCGTGATTTTTGGCGAGAAGAACATCTTTAAGGCCGGAACGGTTGCGACGATTGCGGATAAGACGGCGTATGGCTATGTGAAGCATTACGCGGATGAATCGCCGAAGAATTTAAGTAAGTATGATATTAACTTCCTGACCAAAGGCTGTACCGGCGTCAAACGGACGACCGGGCAGCATCCGGGAGGTATCATCGTTGTGCCGGATGACCACGAAATTTATGAGTTCTGCCCGGTACAGCGACCGGCGAACAAACCGGTGGATATTATCACCACACATTTCGATTACCACAAGATTGATAAGAATCTGTTGAAACTCGACATCTTAGGTCACGATGTGCCGCAGATGATTCGTCACCTGCAGAACATGACCGGCGTGGATCCGATGACAATTGATGTCGCGGATTCCAAGGTCTTAAGTCTGTTCACATCAACCGAGGCGCTGAATATCCGAAATCCGGAATACAAATTCGTCCACGGCACCTACGCGATTCCGGAGTTCGGGACGAACTTCACCCGCCAGATGCTGGATGACATTCAACCAACGACGATCTCGGCGTTAGTGAAGATCTCCGGCTTCTCGCACGGAACCGATGTATGGACCAACAACGGACAAGAACTCCTGCGGAAGGGAACAGCCACGATCGATGAGCTGATTTCCTGCCGAGACGATATCATGAACTATCTGATTCTGAAGGGCGTTCCGAACGAACAGGCGTTCTGGATCATGGAACATGTTCGGAAGAATAAGAAGCTGACGGAAGAAGAACTGGCGACCATGAAAGAACACAACGTGCCGGATTGGTACATCTGGTCCTGCGCAACGCTGAAGTACATGTTCCCGCGTGCCCATGCGGTGGCGTATGTGCTGATGTCCATCCGAATGGCCTGGTTCAAGGTCTACTATCCGGCAGAATTCTATGCGGCTTGGCTCACGTCGAAGATCGACGATTTTGATGTTTTATCGGCACGTGATGGCATTCAGGCGGTTGAACGTGCTATGGAGCAGCTGAATCAGCTGGGTAACCAGATGACTGCGAAGCAGAAGGACCATCTGACGGTCTACGAAGTGATGTATGAGATGTTCTCCCGTGGAATCGAATTTCGAATGCCGGAGCTTGGCATCTCGCTGCCGTGTGATTTCACGGTAACGGAAGGTAAGGTAGTCGTGCCATACATGGCGGTGAGCGGGCTCGGTAAAGCAGCCGCGGAGTCGCTTGCGGATTCCTACGATGGAACTCCTTTTACCTCCCTCGATGAGGTGCGTCAGCAAACCAAACTCTCTCAGACGAACATTGATGACCTCAAAGCAGTCGGCATGTTCGCAGGTGTGCCGGATACGGCACAGATTTCTATCTTTGATTTGATGTAACAACTGGATGAAGCCCGAATGAATTCGGCTAAAAGCAAATTCTATGATTTCCGGAATCCCGGCGAAGCGACATGGCTGCTTTGCTGGGATTTTTTGAAATATTGATAGAAAAATTCTTTCGCCGATTGTAAAATGAAGTTGAACATATAACAAAAAAATCCATAGAATCCCTTTTTTGGTAGAATGTAAGTGCCCAAACAAACTTTCACCAAGGAGGGAAATCCTAT
>CAVKJB010000030.1:0-18851 GCA_963656785.1 Acutalibacteraceae bacterium
ACATTACGAAACCAAGACTATCTCTAGATGGACAAGTTGAGCATCTGAAGCAAAAAGGTGTACTCTTTAACATAATGGATGAAGAGGCAGCTAAAGAATATCTTACACAGAATAACAATTATTTTAAGCTGACTGCCTATAGAAAGAATTATGGTAAGCATCCTGATGGAGAAAACAAGGGAAAATACATAAATTTGGAATTTGCATATTTGGTAGATCTGGCAGTGATTGATATGAAACTGAGATACAGAATTGTACTCATGGCGCTTGATATTGAACATCACACAAAACTACAGCTCTTGCATAAAATAGATAAGCATAATGAGGACGGCTACCAGATTGTACAGGATTACCTGGATCTTTTGAATGAAAATCAGAAGAAAATTTGCTGTAGTGAACTTAACAGAAATAAGGGAAATATCTATTGCGGCGACATTGTGAATAAGTATGCTGGTGCATATCCGATATGGGTTTTTATTGAGATAATTCCTTTTGGAAGACTGGTTTCCTTTTATGATTTCTGTGCGCGTAGATTTGACGATGATGAAATGAAGAATAATTATTACAGACTTCTGACCTGCAAAGAAATTCGAAATGCCTCAGCTCACAGCAATTGTATTTTGAATGACCTTAAAGCCAATACGACGACTCATAAAACAAATAAGGATGTTACCGATGAACTTGTGAAAATCCCTAAGATGAACAGTAATTTTAGGAAGAACAGGATGAGCAACGCCAGAATTCAGCAGATAATCACCTTGTTTTATATGCATAAGACCATGGTGGGAAGTGATGGAATAAAACAATCTGAGGGTGAAGAACTTCAGAAGGTGATGAAACGAATAGATAAGAATGAGAGTTATTATCAGACAAATCCATTGATAAAGGGAACGTTTGATTTCTTGAAAATGGTGGTTGACAGCTGGTTTGAAACTGTGTAAAATACGTATCACATAGAAAAAGATTATCTTTTGCGGAGCGGCATTGCGGAAGCGATGTTAGCTCTGTTTTTCTTTATGGATGTTTTTGTTGGGATCTCTTAGGAGGTCCTTTTTTGTTGCCTAATTCGGTAGGAATTCGGTGAGAGGCAGACAGGCGGTGTAGCGAGAGGTATGGGTAAGCTATTCTGAACGAAACAGGTAACAATCAGCACCATCCGACAGCGTAAATCATCACCGAGTATTCAGGGGTTGCAATTTTTCCAGTGTAGTAGAAGCAGACGCTTTAATAAAAATGAAGGAGGCATACTACTATGCAGAAGAAAAAAGTGGATCGTAAGAGATTTGTCAGATACAAGGTTGAACAATCCACCATTTTCTGCTCACCGGTCAAGTCATCTTTTGATATTATCTTTCTCCTTTGCTTGCTTCTCTGCAATTTCTTTTCTTAAGTCTTCCCACCACTTTTCGACTCTTTCCTTATCTCTTTGACGGGCCCATTCTTCACTACCTACCCCATTGCCCTCTTGCATTGCCTCAAATAATTCAGCCGCCAATTCTGCAAACGAATCATTTGGATCTGGAACAAACAAATCGCAAGGAATTCCTTTCTCCCTCTGCTCATCCATTTTCTCACTAACATCATCACAGAAAGGGCAAGTATAATACGGTTTTGTTGGGTCCTCGTCTTCTCCTTGGCGTCTCACATTTAGGCACGATGCGCATAGCGGAGTCCAGTATGAATAACAGCATCGTGCATCTGGGAATTCTGCAAAAGAGAAATTTATTCCATACTCTTCTAGCGTGCCACCATGCATAGCCATGTTATATCCTATTTTCTGTATCGGATCATAGTCTAAAATCCTATCTATTTCTTCATCGGAAATATCTTCATCTTCCATCTTTGCTCTGTATGTTTCATAGATAGAGTCGAAATACTCTCGTGCTTCGCCATTTTCTAGTGTCAAAGGTCTTCCTTCTTCAACCCACCCATGCACCGCAAGATCACACATTTCTCTCAGAAAATCATCTCCGTACAGATATGTATCAATCTCTTCGTCAGTAGTTTCTTCTTCGTTTTCACTCATAATATAACGATATGCTTCATAAATAGAATGAACTGGTTTATGCTTGTCACTACGCATTTTATATAACCTCCGCTACGATGTATGTATGACCATTTTTTTCATCATAATCTATGATGCGAAATTCCATTTCTGTTGAACAATCCACCATTTTCTGCCCACCGTTCAACTCAAACAGCTGTTTCTCCTCTATCGGGAAGGCTTCGCTTCTTGGTCTGATATAATTATCGTCAATATCGATACACTTATACTTTTTGTACAAGTATACCAATATCTTCGCTACGATCGCATAATAATCATCTTTCGCCATGGTCGAGCTCCTTTAACACATGCTCTATAAATTCCTCGTTGAGCCTCATATCATAATTTTCAAAATGATATATTTCTTCATCATTCCAGAAGTATTCCCCATCAAAATAAGCGTATGTTGGTAGGTGTGTGTTTTCTTTTTTTACAAAGTCCTTAAGGGTAGAACATCGAACCCCATCATAGAATTCTTCGTTTTTCAAATATCGTAGGATTTCATTTTTTCTCTCTACTTTAAAATTTATGTTGTCCAATAGCGACATATTCTTATTTTGATGGATTTCTTTATAATTGCATATCAATTTTTCCATTTTCTGCCCACCGTTCAACTTTAGTTCATTAAATATATTTCGTCATAAATTTCTTGCAACCGATTTCCTACCTCATCCGGATAACCTTCTTTATCAAAGGTGTCGATAATAGCATCATCTATGGAAATCAATAGTTCGTTAATTTCTCCGTCTATCAATAGTCTATTCAAATTTTGTATGTGCTTTTCTAAATATTCCTTTTGTTCTTCTGTGACTATAATATTCATGTTATCCCCCAAACCATACTATTTAACTGGGTTTACCTGTATTAATTTTCCAGTATCCGGATTGATCGATACTGAACATTTCCCTTTCAGAACAAACCTCTGACTTCTTCCGTTTTTTCCTTCTTTGTTGAACAATCCACCGTTTTCTACTCACCGTTCAAGCCAATCTGGAACCCTTGGCCGCACGACGTAGCCAGTTTCACGGCCGTGATGCTTGACGCGGTATTGGACTGTGTATCCAGCAATTCCGCGCCGTTGATGTTCACTTTTGTGCTATATTGCATTCTTCCTCCATTGACTTTCTTTGACGAATTATGTACAATTTATGTAGTAATTACTGAATTATAGGCGATTTCGTGATCCCCCATTTCAAGGTCCAGATTATGGACTGGGTTGCGGACTCGCCTATTTTTGTAACCTTTCTAAAACACATAGAATCTTTTTATCTTTTATGATTATCAAACTATCAACGAAATCTGTACCATCTCTCCGAAATATTGACATTCCTTGCCTTTGTGCCTCCTTATGTTGAACAATCCACCATTTTCTGCTCACCGTTCAAGTATTATATTTTGCACTCTGGTACCATCGCGACCACAAGGATTTGCGGGTGCATGCGGTGGGAGTCATCTGAATCATAGCATAATATGACTTTGGGTGCCAACAGTCTCTTCCTGGTAATCGTATTCGCTCGCCAGCAATTGCATGCTGGCGTAGTGTTTTTCGGTGAGGCGCAGCACGCGCACGGTGCCGGTATGAGGCGAGTAATCTGCAAGCCGACGGTAATGCTTTTCTGCAGTCTTCCTGTTCGGTACAATCCTCATGAATACTTCTGGTGCGATTCTGAGATAACCGTCACTGACCAGAAATTTTCTCAGACTGGTATATTCTGTCTTTGTTCCCCATTTCCCGGTAGGAGAGAGAATGACAAGTATTCTCATTCAGATATCACCTTGATTTCTTCAATCGGAAGAATTGTCGGAAGGACCAATTCTTCTCTGGAACCGTCGTTCAAGATTCTTTTGAAACTCTCTGCGGTGTTCGCGATGGCGGACAGGATGCTCGTTTTCGTCCCGTTGATTAAGCAGGCATTGTGCAGGACGGAGGCGAGGGCACGTCTTTCCGAACGGTTCAGCGTTTCTGATTGACCGATATTCTGATGAGCAACAAGATCCACCATCGGCCGATATGGTTCAATCAGATCATCTACCAGATTGAAGGGATTCAATTGGCTGTTGTGATGAATCCCGAAAGCCGGATGACACCCAACAGCAACAACCGCCCGTGCGATGGCGCTTCGGACAACCGCGTATCCATAGTTCAGCCGACTGTTGATAGGATCGGAACTCCGTCGATTCAAGCCTTCATGATAATGGGTGAAGTATTCTTTGGCAGCCAGTGCTTCGTGCGAATCCACATTTTTAACAGACAGTGTGATTCCGTATTGCGCAACCATTTCAACGCCATCAAATCCGAGGATAGAAAGTGCCCGGGCCTGATTGTCGATTTTGCGTTGGATAATCTGACTCCAGAGTTCGAGATACTTCGCATCATCCAATTTCACTTGCTGGTGTATTAATCTGGACTGCCGTGCATTTCCCTCGAAGGGCAGAACAATTGCCGTCGGTAAATATTTCTGATCCAGCGTGGTAAGCGCGACTTTATGCTGGACGAGAATGGAAAGGTCCATGGTGGAGAGGCGAATACCGGGACCGATGGTAGTAATCTGTGCGATGTCCTCAATGGGAATCGTTGCGGTCCCACTCTCTTGCGCAACAATTAATTGACCATTCTGAATGTGAATTTCAGCAGGGCGTGTGATTTCAACGGTTCGAAGTGCCATAGAATACCTCCGGATGCGTTCTTGCTTCATTTTACTTCAAGTGTGTCAATCAAAAAAATAATTTCTTGCCGAAAGAAAAGCACGACCGTCCGGCCGTGCTTTTCGCTTTCCTTAATATCCTTTTGGTAAAAATAAATTTGCCCCTACTTACTTCACCGGCGCAATCGGATATTCCTTGATGACCTGCTTCAGGCAGTGCACGAAATCGTCCACCAGCGGGCTTCGCCCCGCATTTCGCTTGCGCGCCAGTCCGATGGATCGGTATTCCGGCGGGTCAATCGGAAGGATCTTAGGCTGCAGCTCCGGGATCTCCTCTACAATGCGACTGGCGTCGATCATCAGTTCTGTGGAGATGGAGCAGCCACGACCCACTGCAACGTTCGCATTCACCGAGAGTGCGCTGATGGTGTTATCGGTCGGAATCCGATAGTTAATGTTGTACTTGTCCAGCAGAGACGTGATACTGCGATTGCCGTATGGGTTCGGGATAAAAATATATTTACCTTCGAAATCCTGTACCGACACTGCATCCTGGTGAGGGTCGTCTTTCGGAAGCAGGCCGTACAGGCGATCCTGCAGCAGCGGAATCCAGTCATAGTCCTGATCCGTCCACGCCTGCACCGAGAGTCCGATATCGACAGCATCATCGCGAAGCCAGCGGTTAATCTGGAACGGGTCGCCCGAGAAGATATTCACGGAAATGTCCGGATGCATCTTGGAGAATTTGGCGACAGTCAGCGGAATCCATTTGTTGGATGCGGACTCGATGGCGGCAACGTTGAGTGCTGCGGACATACTGGATCTGCCCATGGCGATGGAATGCTCCAAGCGATCCATTGCGT
Organism: Acutalibacteraceae bacterium; assembly: GCA_963656785.1. Lineage (GTDB taxonomy): Bacteria > Bacillota > Clostridia > Peptostreptococcales > Anaerovoracaceae > Mogibacterium_A. Next base: position 5,553 of record CAVKJB010000030.1, read on the forward strand.
CGAGTACATTCAGGATGTCCGGAATAATCTTGCGTGCGTTCGCGGTCGGAATCCGACTGGTGCCCTTCTTCTCCAGAAGAGAGAAACCAACCTCTTCCTCCAGACTCTTAATCATGTATGAGATGCCGGCATGGGTATATCCGAAGGATTTAGCGACCTTCGTATAACTGCCGGTGTTGCATACTTCAATGAATGCTTTGAGTTTATTGATATCCATAACTTGCTTTCTCCGGGTTATCCGAACATTAACAGGATAATTCAAAGAATTTCTTGTAACTACATTCGGCTATTAAAACATTTCTTTCATAATTATAAATGGAAAAAGTGAGGAATGGCAAGGAAAAAGAGACAATAGTATGAAAAAAACTTATCATGAAAAATAAGGACTATAGCGAATTATGATAAAAAACTAACTACTGGACTACTTGACTTTTCAAGGAATTACGGTATTGAAAGAAACTCTTTCGCTGTGCAAGCGATACCTATTGTTAAAGGTGTGACAAATTCAGCCAAAATCATTGACAGTTTTTTAACAGCATTTATAATGAATTTAAATCCAATCAATCACAATTTGTCAGAGGTGAGAAATGTATACGCTTGGGATAGACATCGGTTCAACAACTTCAAAATGCATCTTGATGCAGGATGGTGAGAAGATTGTCGGAAAGAGTCTTCTGATCGGCGGTATGGGAACAGGCAGTCCGACAAGAGCAATGGAACAGATCCTGGAGGAATGCAGCATATCGACGGATGATATCGCCATGACGATTGTTACCGGATATGGAAGGAACAATTTCGAATTCGGAGACGGGGAAGTCAGTGAGCTGACATGTCACGCATTAGGCGGGCAATTCGTATTCCCGGGCCTTCGAAGCATCATTGACATCGGTGGGCAGGATGCCAAGGTTATCATTCTCACGAAGGACGGCAGAATGTCCAACTTCGTGATGAACGATAAATGTGCAGCCGGAACCGGACGATTTCTCGATGTAATGGCAACGATTCTCCAGATGGACATCGATGACTTCGATGCTTGTGCGGCGAAATCCCAGAATCCGGCGTCCATTTCCAGCACCTGTACCGTGTTCGCGGAATCCGAGGTCATCAGCCAACTGGCTAACGGCGTGAAGAGAGAAGACCTGATTGCCGGAATTTGCGCCAGCGTGGCGGCCAGGGTTTCTGCATTAGCGAGAAGAGCCGGTGTGATGCCAAGGCTGTGCATGTCCGGCGGAGTAGCCAGGAACGGAGCTGTGCGAAGAGCGCTGGAGGAGAGCCTCGAGATGAAGATCGAAGTCGATCCGCTGGCACAGTATTTCGGGGCAATTGGCGCGGCGATATATGCGTATCGCAAGGCCACCAAATAAGAATAAATACATCCGATCAATGATTGTTCGGGGAATGTCCATAGAGCCTGCATGGAAACAGACAGGCCGGAAACAGCAGCTAAAAAAGGGACAAAGGACAGAACGTCAGTTAAGAGTGCATGGCACTTGTTTTTAGCAAAGTATAGGAAGCAGGAGGTTAAAACATGGCAGAGGAAAAGAAAGCCCGCCGTCCGGTAGATCCGAATTCGGCGAAGTTCAAACTAGGTAAAATTGCGTCCGACGCATTTGCTGATGCAATCGAAGCAAAAAAGCAGGGAAAACCGGTCGCTTGGGTTTCCAGTAACTTTCCGGTAGAAATTCCTGAGACACTGGGTCTGGCAACCGCTTATCCGGAGAATCAGGCTGCAGGTATTGCCGCAAGAGGTGCAGGCGAGAGAATGTGCAACGTTGCAGAGGCAGACGGATACTCCAATGATATTTGCGCATATGCAAGAATCAGCATGGCTTACGCAAAGCTCAAGGAATGTCCGGAGCAGGACGTAGCAATGCCGGATGTGCTGCTGTGCTGCAATAATATCTGCAACTGCATGATTAAATGGTATGAGAATCTGGCCATCGATCTGAATATCCCGATGATCCTTCTGGACATCCCGTTTAATCCGGATTATGAAGTGTCTCAGGCAGAAATCGATTACGTTTCCGCACAGTTCTGGGATGCGGTACATACCTTGGAAGACCTGTTCGGTCTGAAGTGGTCTGACGAACGCTTCGAGGAAGTAACGGGATTCAGCTGCAGATCCAGCCGTGCATGGCTCGAAGCAACGGCTCAGGCGAAATATACGCCTTCCCCGTTCAACGGCTTCGATTTGCTGAATCACATGGCAGTTATGGTAACTGCAAGAGGCAAGGAAGCTGCCGGCGAAGCAATGGAGCAGCTCCTGAAAGAATACAAAGAAAACCACGAGAATGGAACCAGCACATTCCGCGGCGAAGAGAAGCACAGAATCATGTTCGAGGGTATCGCATGCTGGCCGTACCTGAGAGCCACATCTCACGGACTTCGCGAACGCGGAATCAACATGGTAACCACGATCTATGCCGATGCATTCGGTTTTGACTACCATTCATTCGATGAAATGATCGCTGCTTACTGCAGCGTACCGAACGCAATCAATCTTGAGAAATCTAGAGACAAGAGAATCAAACTCTGCAAGGACAACAATGTAGAAGGTCTTCTGGTACATACCAACAGATCCTGCAAGCTGTGGAGTGGATTCATGAGCGAAATGAGCCGTCAGATCGGCGAAGCATGCGACATTCCGGTGGCAAGCTTCGACGGAGACCAGGCAGACCCTCGCAACTTCTCCGAAGCGCAGTATGACACCCGTGTACAGGGCTTGACCGAAATCATGGAAGCCAACAAGGAAGCTCGCAAATAAGCCTGCAATTCAGCGAAAGGAGAATAACGATGATTAACGAAATTTTCAATCAGTTTCATACAATAGCAACAGCACCACGTGCTCAGATGGATGCTTATCTCAAACAGGGCAAAAAGGTCGTACTGACCTCTCCTGTATATACTCCTGAAGAAATACTCCATTCAATGGGATTTGTACCAATGGGCGCGTGGGGAGCTGATGTTGAGCTGAATCGCTCCAAAGAGTATTTTCCGGCTTTCATCTGCTCCATCGCACAGTCCATGTTGGAACTGGGCATCAACGGCACATATGACGGTGCGAGTGCGATCGTAATTCCGTCCCTGTGCGACACACTGAAGACTCTGGGAGAGAACTGGAAATATGCGGTTAAAAATATTCCTTTCATCCCGATGACATATCCGCAGCACCGTAAGCCTGCATACGGCATCGCTTACACCGAAGCCGGATATAAGAGAGTAATTGACGATCTGGAGAAGCTGGGTGGCAAGTTCGATACAGCCGCACTGGAAGAATCCAATCGTATCTATAACAAACACAATCAAGTTATGCGTGAAGCAGAAGCGCTTCTCGCAAAACACCCTGAAATTACAGCGGAGCAGCGCAGCGATCTGTTCAAGAGTGCGTTCTTCATGCTGAAAGAAGAGCACACGGCATTGGTTGAACAGCTGATCAAGGAACTGGAAGGAGCAGCACCGGCGGAAGAGAAGCTTCCGGTCCTCGTCTCCGGTATCCTCGCAGATGCACCGCAGCTCAACGAGATTTTCGACGATCTGGGATTCCACATTGTTGCAGACGACGTTGCGGCACAGTCTCGTCAGTACCGTACTGACGTTCCGGAATGTCCGGACGCATTGCACGGATTGGCTGAGAAATTTGCAAACATGGACAATTGTTCGGTCCTCTATAACGCAGAGAAGCCGAGAGTCAAGTGGATTGTAGATACCGCGAAGGAAAGAGGTGCAAAGGGCGTCATCGTTGCAATGACGAAGTTCTGCGATCCGGAGGAGTTCGACTACGTCATGATTAAGAGAGCTTGCGAAGAAGCCGGCATTCCGCTGACCCAGATCGAGGTAGATCGTCAGATGAAGCAGTTCGAACAGATCCGCACGAACCTGGAGACGTTCCGGGATATGATCAACATGTAACTTAATGAACACTTATCTACTTAGGAGGTTAAGAAATGAGTGAGAAGAAGCTCCCATTGGAAGGGGTAAAAGTAGTTGAGCTTGCGACGTTCATCGCAGCGCCTTGTACTGCAAGATTCTTAGCAGACCTGGGTGCAGACGTTATCAAAGTGGAAGCGCCGAAGGGTGATCCGCTGAGATATACCGCAGCAAACGAAGGTCGTCCGCAGGATCAGAAGGAGAATACATCTTATGATCTGGAGAATGCCGGTAAGAGATGCATCGCATTGAACACCAAGAGCCCGGAAGGACGCGAAGCATTGGAGAAGCTGATTGCAGAGGCAGATATCTTCATTTGCAACTGGAGACAGGATCCGCTGAAGAGAGCCGGATTGGACTGGGATACATTGCACGCAAAGTATCCGAAGCTGGTATTCGGCTATGTATCCGGATACGGCGAGGTTGGTCCGGACAAGGATCTGCCGGGATTTGACTTCACGGCATTCTATGCACGCAGCGGAATCTTAGGACCGCTGAGAGATAAGAAGAACTCCCCGATGCTGACAGTACAGGGCTTCGGAGACCATCAGGTGGCGATGAACCTGGCAGCAGGAGTACTTGCCGCTCTGTACAAGGCAAAGATGACCGGCGAAGGCGATCAGGTTATCGTATCCCTGTTCCACAGTGGTGTGTGGGACGTAGCACTGATGCTTCAGTCCAGCCAGTACGGTTCGGACAGCTGCAAGTTCCCAATGGAAAGATGGGAGAACGGCAACCCACTGACAATGGCTTATGAGACCAAGGATGAACAATGGCTCCAGATTGCGATGCCGCAGTACGACAGACATTTCCCTGTCCTGATGAAAGCGATGGGACATCCGGAAATGGCAGAGAATCCGAAGTACTATCCACAGAAGAATCTGTTCCCTTACAGAAAAGAGTTCTCGGAATGGATTACCGCAGAATTTAAGTCAAGGGACTGCGCAGAATGGTGCCAGATCCTTTCCGATGCGGATCTTCCGCATGCAGTTGCTCAGAACTGGGATACGCTGCTGGAAGACAAGCAGGCATGGGCGTCCGATATCTTCTATGAAATGGAGTACAGCAACGGAAACAAGCGTACGCTGGTTAGACCGCCGGTTATCTTCAAGGAAGGCGGACTCCCGGATTATAACAGAGGACCGTACCTTGGCGAACAGACCGAGAGCATCCTGAAGGAATTCGGATATTCTGACGAGGAAGTTGAGAAGATGATTGCAGACGGCGCAGCCATTCCGATGGATCCGGCGCTGAGAGACTAATCTCCATCGAAGTCACTTCGATTATCAAATCTGTTAAAAAAGAGTATGGGATCGGAGAAACACTTATGATGAACGTGGCTCCCCGAAGGGAGCTCGGAAAAGGAGAAGATGATATGAAGATTGCTGCATACGAAGTCCGTCCGGACGAAAAACCTGTTATTGAGAAGCGTTGCAAAGAACTGGGAATTGACCTGATTGCTACATCCGAAGTGCTGAGTGCAGCGAATGTCGAGATGTCCAAGGGATGTGACGGCGTTACCGTACTGGGACAGAGCGATCTGAACCACGGTGTTATCGACACTATGGTAGAGAATGGCGTTAAGGTTCATGCGTTCCGTTGTGTTGGATGGGATACCATCGACGTGGATTACGCGCGCAAAGCCGGTCTGAGAATCACTCACGGAAGCTACGCGCCGAACGGCGTTGCAGAGTACACCGTTATGGGTATTCTGATGAGCATCCGTAAGGTCAAGAAGGCGATGATGAACACCAGCAACAACGACTTCACCCTGAAGGGAAAGATGGCAAGAGAGCTTCGTTCCATGACCGTCGGTGTAATTGGTGCAGGAAAGATCGGATATACTGTTATTAAGATTCTGTCCGGTTTCGGATGCAGAATCCTGGCATACGATTTGTATCAGAATGATGCTGTAGCAAAGCTGGCAACCTATGTAGACCTGGATACACTGTACAAGGAATCCGACGTTATCACACTGCACACGAACCTGTCCCCGGAGACTGAGGGTATGATCAACAGTGACGCACTGAGCAAGATGAAGCAGGGCGTTGTCATTGTTAACAACGCAAGAGGCGGATTGGTGAACATCGATGATATCATCAAGGGAATTGAGACAGAGAAGATCGGTGCACTGTTCATGGATGCGTTCCCGGGAGAAGAGGGAATCATTCACCTGCCTCATGATACAGACATCATCCGCACACCGGGAATGCCGTACTTCAAACTCAAATACCTGCGTTCCTTCATTAACGTAATCCAGACGCCGCATATGGCATTCTTTACCGAGGAAGCCGGTGTATCGATGGCTTTGAGTGGTGTGGATGGAATCTATGAGGTGCTTACCGAGGGATCCTCGGCTCACGAGATTCCACAATAAATTCTGCAATTTCAATCCACTATGTAATGGTTAGGTAAGGCCGAGGGGCATCCATCCCCTCGGCATAATAAAATATATCTTTAAGGAGGAAAACATGATTCTGGATAAAAAGCATGCTCTGCAGCGTAAGCTTTTCCGTCAGTTTGCTGAGACGGAATTCACCAAAGAACTGCAGGACGAACTGGATCTTACCGGTGAATTCAACTGGGAGATGCATAAGAAAATGGCTCGCTATGGCTTCATGGGAACAAAGATCCCGTCTGAATATGGCGGTGCAGGTGGCGATACTCTGTCCTTCGTATTGATGGACGAGGAATTTGCCCGCCAGGACCTGGTACTGGCGATCTATGCGAACACATCCAACTCTCTGGGTGGGGGCCCGCTGATGTTGGCGGGAAGTAAAGCTCAGAAAGAACAGTACCTTCCGCTCGTTGCAAGCGGTGAGAAGATCATGGTATTCGGTCTGACCGAGCCTGGTGCAGGTTCTGATGCCGGCGGTACAACCACAACGGCTGTCGCTGACGGAGATGATTTCATCATCAACGGCCGTAAGTGCTTCATTTCCGGCGCTCCGATGGCGGACTGGATTATCATCTTCGCCAAGACGGACCTGAGTCTCAAGGGTTCCCGCGGTATTTCCATGTTCATCGTAGACATGCATGCCGAGGGCGTATCTCTGGGTGCACCGGAGAAGAAGATGGGTATCAAGGGATATCCAACTTGCGACGTAGTATTTGAGGACGTTCGTGTACCGAAGGAAAACCTGGTTGGACCGCTTCACAAGGGATTCCAGTATGCCATGAAGACACTGGACGGCGGTCGTCTGGGCGTTGCTGCGATGTCCGTTGGCCTGGCACAGGGTTGCCTGGACGAGGCTGTTAAATACGCCAAGGAAAGAAAGCAGTTCGGCAAGGCCATTGCAGATTTCCAGGGAATCAGCTTCAAGATTGCTACCATGCAGGCTGAAATCGAAGCAGCTCGTCAGTTGACCTATCACGCCGCAGTACTGAAGGATGCAAATGATCCGGAAGCCAGCAAGGCATGCTCCGAGGCGAAGTATTTCGCAGCTGAGATGGCAAATCGCTGCGCATATGCTGCCGTACAGATTCATGGTGGTTACGGATACATCGAAGAGTACAGAGTAGAGAGAATGTACAGAGACGCTCGTATTCTGAGTATCTTCGAGGGAACAAGCGAAATCCAGCAGGTCGTTATTGCAAACAATCTGCTTAAGAAATAAGAGAAGGAGGTAATGGAAATATGAAAATTCTGGTAACTGTAAAGCAGGTTCCTGATACCTCCGGTAAGGTAGCAGTGAACGAAGACGGTACGCTGAACCGTGCATCCATGCAGACCATCATTAACCCGGATGACCTGAACGCGGTAGAGGCGGCACTGGCACTCAAAGATGAATACGGCTGTGAGGTCGTTGCATTCACCATGGGACCTTTCCCGGCAGAAGGAATGCTGAGAGAGCTGATGGCAATGGGCGTAGACGAGACCGTTCTGATCTCCGCTCGTGAATTCGGTGGTTCCGATACGTATGCTACATCTCAGATTATTGCAGCAGCAATCGACACCTACGGACTGGGAGACGAAGATCTGATCATTGCCGGCCGTCAGGCTATCGACGGAGATACCGCACAGGTTGGACCACAGATTGCCGAGAAGCTGCACATTCCGCAGATCACCTATGCCGGCAAGATCGAGAAGGATGGCAACACCCTGACCGTACAGAGAATGCTCGAGGACGGTTATATGGTTGTGAAGACACACACGCCATGCATGATCACCTGCATCAAGGAGCTCAACGAGCCAAGATATATGTCCGTAGCCGGTACTGAGAAGTGCTATGACATGGAAGTGAAGATCATGGATTACGAAGCGCTGAAGGATCATCCGCTGATTGATAAAACGACGATCGGCCTCAAGGGATCCCCGACGAACATCTTCAAGTCCTTCACGCCGCCAAGAAAGGGCGCAGGCATGATTCTGGAAGGATCCGGCAAAGAGACAACTGATAAGCTGGCAGGTATCCTCACCGGCAAGCACATCATCTAAGAAAGGAGAAATATTAATGGCTTACGATAGTGCAGATATTGCTGCTTTCAAGAATGTATGGGTTTTCTGTGAGCAGCGTCAGGGCGTAATGATGCCTACAACATATGAGCTGATTTCCGAGGGACGGAAACTGGCAGACGAACTGGGAGTAAAACTTTGCGGTATTCTCCTGGGAGATAACGTAGACGGTATTGCGAAAGATTTGGGTGGCTACGGTGCCGATGAAGTTCTCGTATGCAACAGCCCGCTTCTTAAGAATTACACCACAGATGGTTATACCAAGGTTATCTGTGACGTAGTAGAAGAGTATAAGCCGGAAATCATGCTGTTCGGTGCTTCCAACATCGGAAGAGACCTCGCACCAAGATGCGCAGCAAGACTTCATACCGGACTTTGTGCAGACTGCACCCACCTCGATGTGGACATGGATGGATACATTGAGTTCCTGAGAACCGGTTCCTCCCTGGATGTAGATAACACTAAGTTCGAGAGCAAGCTCTTCGACGTTAACAGCAACATGAAGATGACTCGTCCGGCGTTCGGCGGACACCTGATGGCAACCATCGTGTGCCCGAGATTCCGTCCATCTATGGCAACGGTAAGACCGGGCGTAATGAAGAAGAGACCATTCGATGCAGCCGGCGCAGAAGCGGTAACCATCACGTATCCGGAATTCAAGCTGGAAGCTTCTGATATCGAAACCGAAGTTGTTGATATCGTAAAGGCTGCGAAGAAGATGGTTGATCTGATTGGAGCAGACTTTATCGTATCCGTTGGACGTGGTATTGCCAAGGACGTAGAGGGCGGTATCAAGCTGGCGGAAGAACTCGCAGACCTTCTGGGCGGCGTGGTTGGATCTTCCCGTGCTGTAGTAGACGCTGGATGGCTGAGCGCAGATCACCAGGTTGGACAGACCGGTAAGACCGTACATCCGAAGGTATATGTTGCGCTGGGCATTTCCGGTGCTATCCAGCACAAAGCCGGCATGCAGGATTCCGAGTGCATCATCGCTGTCAACAAGGCAGAGAACGCGCCGATCTTCGAAGTCGCAGACTACGGCATTGTTGGCGACCTGTTCAAGGTTGTTCCACTGCTGATTGATTCTATCAAAGAGGCTAAAGCCCAGGCATAACAATCCTCGGCTAGTCTAAATAACTACCTGCTTAGACTCCTGCGGCTCCCGAGTCGCAGGAAGTCCTTTTAATAAGCGAGATATCTGACTGCGAATGACTGGAGATTACAACCACAGGACTTAGGTTCATCGCGAAGGAGACTGTGATATGGAAATCATCGACGGCAAGAAAATCTATACAATCGTGACAATCAATCCGGGATCGACATCCACAAAGGTTGGCGTATATGAGAATGACCAGAAGGTATTCATTGAGAATATCTACCACACGAAGGAAGAACTGGCTCAGTTCAACTGCGTTCAGGCTCAGCTGATGTATCGCACCAAGCTGGTGGAGAATGCGTGTCTGGTGAACGAAGTCGATCTTCATAAGGTTGATGCCTTCGTCGCACGTGGCGGCGGCATGGCATCTTGCATCTCCGGTGTCTACTCGGTCAACAAGCAGCTTCTGCATGACTGCAGAACCGCTCGGACGGGCGTTTCCCATCCGGCTATGCTCGCATGTCAGATTGCCTGGTATCTGGAGACCAAGTACGGCGGCATTCCGCTGGTATTCAATCCGCCGGATGTGGATGAATTCCAGGATCTGGCTCGAATCAGCGGAATTCGTGGCATGTACCGCGACAGCCATGTACACTGTCTCAACCAGAAAGAAGCGGCTCACCGTTACTGTCTTGAACAGGGTATTAAATACGAAGACCATAATTTCATCGTGGCACACATCGGCGGCGGAGTTTCTTTTACCGCGCATCGCAAGGGCCGGATGGTTGACAGCAACGACAATCTCGCCGGCGATGGTCCGATGACGCCGACTCGCGTGGGGTCTTTTCCGACCGTAAAGCTTATCAAGATGGCTTATAGCGGCAAGTACACTTATCAGCAGCTGGAGGACCTTCTGACGAGACAGGGTGGACTTTACAGTCATCTGCGCACAGACGATATGCGCGAAATTGCCTGCCGTATCAAGAAGGGGGACGAGTATGCGAAGCTGTGCACCGATGCTATGGCGTACCAATTCGGAAAGGCCATCGGTTCCTGTGCCGCCGTCCTCTGTGGAGAGGTAAAAGCAATTATCATCACCGGCGGAGTTGCCCGATGCGACTACGTCATTGATCAGATTAAGCAGTACGTGGAGTGGATTGCTCCGGTGTGGGTGCTTCCGGGCGAATATGAGCTTGCAGCGCTGGCGCGAGGTGCGTGGCAGGCGCTGATTGGGGAGGCAGAGGTGATGGAATACACGGGCGAACCGGTGTTCAAGGGTTTTCACTCGGGCAGATACGGAATCTGATGCAGATTCCCGGCGGTATCGTTCCCGCGTGCGCAAGACATGGCAGGATTGCCCGATCGATGAGAACGACCCCGTTGAATCAAATAAGGTTAGAATAAAGATGTGACAGCCCCAGCACCATAGATCGTGCAGGGCTGTCGTCATTGTATATATTTAAGACGTTCTTTTATTACATAAATAGTCAGGTGGTACACATCTGACACAATGGCTCTATCCGAGCAGAACATGGAGTTCGCCGGACAGAGCTGTTTGTTTGTGACTGAATTGATATGAAATATATGAGTGACTCATAAATCAACCAATATCTTCCGCTTTCGTTATATCTGCTCTATGATAAGCAAAACGAATGAGTCGAAAATCACAAAACAAGGAGGAATCTGTTATGTTGAACGAAAATGTGATTAAGCTATTGAAAAACGGAATGTGGGATCTGGCTACTTGTGCCGATGGGGAACCTAATGTAGTGCCGGTTGCATTCAAAGACGTGACTCCGGATGGTAAACTGGTGGTTGGCGATGTTTTTCTGGATACAACCCTGAAGAATATTGCGGCGAACAAGGGCAAAATCGCTGTTTCTGTCTATGACGCACAGAACCTGGAGGGTTATCAGGTCAAGGGGACAGCTCAGTACATCACCAATGGGGAGGTCGTCAGCACCTTCAAAGTCATGGTGGAGAAAATGTTCAACGGCGCGGCGACAGCCAAGGGCGCACTCATCATCATCCCGGAGAAGGTCATTGTCACAACCCCGGGTGCTGACAACAAAAGAGAATTGTAAAACATGAGCGGGTGCATTTTTGCACTCGCTTATAAATTCCATAGTAACTTGCTTTGGGCGATACATCTCACTATAATGCAATAATGTAGAAAAAAACAAAGGCGAGGTCGAAAGCCATGTATCAAAGAAAACTGGAAAAGGATATCCGTTGTCCGTTGGAATACGGAATGGAGCTGTTCGGTGGAAAGTGGAACTCCCGCATTATCTGCGTGCTGGCGACGCTGGGCACACTACGTTATAGCGCGCTGCGCCGCGAGATGGGCAACATCACCGACGCGGTGCTGGCTTCCACGCTGAAAGAGCTCGTCGCCAACAACATCGTGGAGCGAAGGTCCTACGATGAAATCCCGCCTCGTGTCGAATATTCTTTGACGGAAAAGGGCGCTTCTGTCGTGCCGATCTTACAGAGCATTTGTCAATGGGCAGGAATGTTCTACAAAGATGAGGGGGATACGCCCATGATCCAGTGTCAAAAATGCGACCATCGTTGAAAAAGGAGTCTTCTATTATGCAATTCATTAAGAAAAATTCGCCGGGGATCGCGGTGTGCCTTGTTATTACCGTTCCATCTTGGTTACTGGGCAAGCTGGTGCCTGTCATCGGCGGCCCGGTGTTCTCTATTCTCATGGGAATGTTCGTTGCCCTGTTCTGGACGCCGGGAGAATCCTTCAAGACGGGTATAGGGTTTACATCCAAGAAGATCCTCCAAGCTGCTGTGGTACTGCTAGGTTTTGGGTTGAACCTGAATGTCGTCATGCAAACAGGGAAAGAATCCTTACCCATCATTGTATGCACAATAACGACATCTTTACTGGTGGCCTTTGTATTGCATAAACTGCTGCATATCGATTGTGATACTAGCACACTGATCGGTGTCGGTTCCTCCATTTGTGGTGGAAGCGCTATCGCTGCCACGGCACCGGTCATCCACGCGGATGATGACAAAGTTGCCCAGTCCATTTCTGTTATTTTCTTTTTCAATGTACTGGCAGCGCTGTTGTTTCCATTACTGGGACAAGCCATCGGCTTTGACACCACCTCAGGTGAAGCGTTCGGCATCTTTGCAGGAACCGCGGTTAACGATACATCCTCCGTCACGGCAGCAGCCTCCACATGGGACAGCATGTGGAATCTGGGGAGCCAGACGCTGGATAAGGCCGTGACTGTTAAGCTAACCCGCACGTTGGCCATTATTCCCATTACATTGGTGCTCTCGCTGATGCAGGCGAAGAAGGAAGGAAAGAGAGAGGGGAATTTTCGATTGAAAAATGCCTTTCCTATGTTTATTCTGTGGTTTATCTGTGCATCTGTGATCACCACCCTCTGCACGTTCTTCGGCGTGTCAGCTGTAGTATTCCAACCACTGAAAGAATTGAGTAAATTTTTGATCATCATGGCCATGGCGGCCATCGGACTGAACAGCAATGTGGTCAAGTTGGTAAAGAGCGGCGGAAAACCACTGCTGTTAGGGGCCTGCTGCTGGGGAGGCATTACGGCCGTCAGCCTGCTGATGCAGAATGTAATGGGACTCTGGTAATGAATCTTAACAGTGCTGACCTGTTGACATCTATGTCAGTGCCCAGGGCATTCTTCAAGCTGGCGATTCCGGCAGTTGCAGCACAACTAATCAATATTCTATATAATCTGGTGGCGATCAGCTTTAACACTTCTCTACAGACCTACTGTTTATGCTAATCTAAATTTAGGTCATATGGCTCATTGAAAATTAGGTCACT
>CAVKJB010000031.1:0-17655 GCA_963656785.1 Acutalibacteraceae bacterium
GGAGAATAGGATTCAATTAGAAGAAAATGAAAGAGAAATAAGGGAGAAAAGGTGAGAAGGGGTACAAAGAATGAAATGGGATTCGAACAAAGCACTGATCTTGATGACATTCGTCATATCGGCAAGAGCATCGTCCTTTATGTTCAGCAAGCTGTGTCTGGAGAGTATGAATTCTTTTAGTCTGCTGGCGCTTCGATTCAGCACGGCAGCAATACTGTTACTGATTTTCTTTCACCGGAGGCTGATTCCGGCAATGAATTGGAAGAATATTCGGAGCGGAATTGTCATTGGTACCGTATTCTATTTGGTTTTAACGGCAGAGCTTACAGGGCTTAAGACAACGGCCTCATCCACATCCGCGTTCATCGAAAACCTGGCGATTGTCATCGTGCCGTTCTTGGAGTGTGTTCTGATGAAAAAATACCCGGAGAAGAAGAGCGTCTTCAGCGCTATAATCGCGATATGCGGCGTTGGTGCATTGACAATGGTAGGAAACAAGATCGCGTTCTCCATTGGCGAATGTTATCTCCTCGCGGCAGCTTTCTTATATGCGATTGGAATTATTGTGACAGATCGTCTGGCAAAGGCGGGGGATTCCTTCGCTATTGGCTTTGTACAGGTGGCGACAACCGGAATTCTGGGGTGGGTGAACGTTATTTTTTCCGGCAATTACACAGGGCCGACAAGTTCTTCTCAATGGATGATGATTCTGGTCTTGGCTGTGGTCTGCACGGGATTCGGTTTCACGCTGCAGCCGGTGGCACAGAGCAAGATATCCGCTGAGACTGCCGGTTCGTTCTGTGCACTGGCTCCGCTAATTGCGGCCGCACTGAGTTGTGTGTTCCTCCGGGAGCCGGTGACCGTGTACTCTTTAATCGGAGCCGTCCTGATACTGCTGTCGCTGACGATTCAGACGGATTTGGTGAAGTTGCCGCTGAAAGGTTTCCGCCGAAGCGATCGGCGCAGTTTTCATTGGAATCTCCATTAAAAACGCTAAAGAAAGGATTTCAGAAGATATGACAGCAGCGATTCAATGTGATATGATAGGCGCAGTGTTTTGTTTCAATGGAATGACAGTATTGACAGGATTATCACAGGAACAGCGATGAAAGCGATGAAAAAACCTTACGATATATGCATCATCGGCGCCGGCGCATCCGGACTGGCCGCTGCACTCGAGGCAGGGGATGCGGCCGGAGATGCACGAATTCTTCTTGTCGAGAAGAACGACGCACCCGGCCGCAAAATCCGCGCAACCGGAAACGGTCGATGTAACATCTCTAATCTCCAGGCGGAGGATGCGGATACAGCGCAGATCTTCTTTCGAAAATGGGGAATTGCAACGAGAACGTATCCCGGCGGGCTGATCTATCCTTATTCCGAGTCTGCGGCAGATGTGACGGAGTTATTGATCCGGCGGGCGATGGTATTGGGAATAGAACTCCGGACGAATGCGACGGTGACGGCGCTCGAAACTTGCGCCGCAGCACGCGAGAAATCCACAAGCGGCGATTTTGAATGGGAAGAATCCGAGCAGGAAGAATTCGGGCGTGTAGAATGGGAGCAGGAGGAACGGGGGCGTGCAGAATCCATTGGTGCGGCGCATGGAAGACGCGGCGAGAGAAAGGATGATGCGGAGGATGCTTTTCGCATTCAAATGGAAGAAAATGGAAAGAAATATTGGGTTCTTGCCCAATCGGTGATTCTCGCCACCGGTGGTAAAGCCGGCCCACAATACGGAACGATTGGTGACGGATATCGGTTTCTTCGGAAGCTTGGGCACACCGTTCGCTCTACCATACCGGTGCTGACGCCGGTGGACTGTGCGGAGGATGATTGCAAGAATCTGGCCGGAATCCGTGCAAAAGGTCGCATTCACCTGAGCCGGAAGTCTCCGGAGGGGTGGATGGATATTTTTAGCGAAGAAGGAGAAATACAGTTCACTTCCTACGGCCTTTCCGGCATCTGCGTGTTCAACATGACGCGGTACATGCGTTTTGATCGTGACGAAGGTCTGAATGTCTTTCGGGTTACGATCGATCTCTGTCCGGATTTCGACGTGCGTGCGTTCCTTCTGGAACAGCGGGCGGCGGCGCGGAACGGGCATCGGAGTGTGGCGGCGACGGATGTGATGGCCTCACTTCTGAGAAAGAAGCTGGTAAAAGCAATTTTTCGCCGCGCAAACGTATCCGAGGACACGTTGCTATTGGATTTTCCGGACGAGGTAGTAGAAGCACTGGTGCAAAACATCCATGAGATGACTTTCCAGCCGACGGGCGTTCACGGTTGGAAAGAGGCGCAGTGCACATCAGGTGGAGTGCTGCCGAATGAGCTGGACGCTAAAACCGGTGAATCGAGAATCTGCCCGGGACTCTATGTGACCGGTGAATTGCAGGATTATGACGGGCCCTGCGGCGGATATAATCTGAATCACGCGTGGAATACAGGCATAGCGGCGGGAAGAACTGCTGCCGCAAGAATCCGAAAGCAGTGAAATGCTGAATGAAACTGCTGCAAGAACAGCAATTCTTTTAGCAGAACTCCCAAGAG
Organism: Acutalibacteraceae bacterium; assembly: GCA_963656785.1. Lineage (GTDB taxonomy): Bacteria > Bacillota > Clostridia > Peptostreptococcales > Anaerovoracaceae > Mogibacterium_A. The sequence goes on from CAVKJB010000031.1 coordinate 2,551, forward strand.
AATAGCGATGACAGGGAGATAAGGCGGCCTAACAGTTATAGTAAACGATCATTCGGCCATGATGACCGAAACTGTGCGGAATGACAGGCGATGATAATGAAAGGAAATAACATAGAATGCATCACTACCGCGTGAACGAAGTGAGAATGCGAATCGGAGAAGCAACAAGCCGTTTGCCGCAGCACATTGGAAAGAAACTGTCCATTCCGGCGGATTGGATCGCCTCGTATGACATCCGTCGCGAATCGGTGGATGCACGGGACAAATCCGACATTCGCATGGTATACACAGTGGATTTCTACACGAATAAACCGCTTCGGCGAAAACATCGGAATCTGCAGGAGGTGGGTAACGAGCGTCCGAAAGAACCGGTTCCGGGAAGCGAAAGACTGACGGGACGTCCGTTGATTGTGGGTTTTGGACCGTGCGGTATCTTTGCGGCGCTTCAGCTTGCCCGTCAAGGTTACCGTCCGATAGTCATCGAGCGGGGAAAACCGATGGCAGCGCGCGTGGCAGACGTCGAGCACTTTCGCGAAGAAGGGGTATTGAATTCGGAATCCAACGTGCTCTTCGGAGAAGGGGGTGCCGGAACGTTCTCGGACGGCAAGCTCACCAGCGGTATTAAGAGCGATTATATTCGGGATATTCTGGAGACCTTCGTAGAGGCCGGTGCGAACCCGCGGATTCTCTATCAGCATCGCCCCCACATTGGAACAGATGTGCTTCGCCGGGTGATTGTACAGATTCGGAAGGAAATTCTGAAGCGGGGTGGTGAAATTCGCTTCGAGACGAAACTGGATTCGCTGTTACTTGGGGAAACCGATTCTGTCCCGGCGGAGGCAAATGTTTCAAATGATGCCTCTTCCGCATTACATGAGGGAGCAGGTGACATCATCGGCGATACAGACAGATCGAAGGGAACCGTGCAATCTCATATTATCGGAGCCGTCGTGGAAAACCAGGACGGCCACAAAGAGCGTATCCTCACGAATGCCATCATCCTGGCGATCGGTCACAGTGCTCGGGATACCTTCCGCATGATTCACAAAACAGGTCTTCCGATGGAGCAGAAACCACTGTCTATCGGTGTCCGCATGGAACACCCGCAGGAAATCATTGATCGGGCGCAGTATGGCGACGAGCGACGTTTGCCGCCGGCAGATTACAAGGTTTCCTACCGTGCTTCGAACGGGCGCGGCGTCTACTCCTTCTGCATGTGTCCGGGCGGTGAGGTAATTGTTTGCTCAACGAAAGAGGGAGAGCTTTGCGTGAACGGAATGAGCAACAGTGCCCGCGATAGCGGTACAGCCAACAGCGGGGTTCTTTGCGATGTGCGAACCTCGGATTTTGGCTCCGAGGACGTGCTTGCCGGCATTGCGTTCCAGGAGAAATATGAGCGCATTGCCTACCAGATGGGACTTCGGGATCACGGACGAATCTTCGCCGCTCCGCGCTGCACGATGGAAGAGTTCCTAAGTGACACCGGCGACAGCAAGTACGTGACGGCATCACTTCCGGAATTCGCCGTATCTGCAATTCGCGAAGCGGTGCCGCACTTCGCCCGCAAAATCCGAGGTTACGACATGCCGGATGCCATCATCACAGCAGTCGAGACCAGAAGCTCCTCGCCGCTTCGAATCCTTCGGGATGAGACCGGTCAGAGTGCGATCCGCGGCCTCTATCCGGCAGGGGAAGGCGCAGGATATGCCGGTGGTATCACGTCGGCGGCTTGCGACGGGATTCGGATGGCGAATCACCTGATTGAGAAGTATGCACTGCCGGAAGAGCAGGGAGAATAAAACACCGCCGATCCGGCACCTTCTTTTCCGAAATGGAAAAGAAGGGAGAACCGGTGTCGGCGGTGCTTCGTTTAAATCACCCGCATTATGATTCACCTGTATTTTAATTCACTTGTAACGATGCAAGTAGGTGTGATGTAAGCAGGTGTTTTGGTATGAATCGCGAGATACAAATAAGCGTCTTGGTGTGATAAGCGGCAATGGATCTTTTGCGTTTTCCTATGCCAGTCCGAAAACCTGCTTGATGGTGTACACTCCGTTCGGCTTGCCATACATAAATTCAGCGGCATCAACAGCACCTGCGGCGAAAGATTTAAAACTGCCGGAGTGATGCGTAATCTCGAGGCGTTCGCTGGTACCTACGAAGTATGTTGTGTGACTGCTTGGAATGTCGCCGCCGCGGAGTGAATGAAATCCGATGTTTCCATGCTGACGCGGAGCACGGCCGGAACGTCCGTAGACCGCCTCTTCTTCGATGGAGACGCCGCGAGCTTCGGCAACGACCTCGCCGATTTCCTTTGCGGTGCCGCTTGGCGCATCGAGCTTGGTATTGTCATGCATATCGAGAATTTCCACGTCCACATCACCGGCCAGCTTGGTGGCGGTTTCAATCAGGCTGAACATGATGTTAACAAGGCGAGAGGTGTTGGCAGCGAGCATAACCGGGATGTCGGCACCTGCGTCGACAAATGCCAGACGCTGCTCCTCGCTGAATCCCGTGGATCCGCAAATGAGGGCTTTGCCGTGCTTCCGTGCACATTCGAGCGTCTTCATACCCATCTCTACCGAGGAGAAATCGATAATAACATCGCAGCTATCGATGACAGACTCGAGATCGTCCACAACCGGAGCGCCAACGTTCTTCCCGATCATAGCCACTTCACCGATATCCTTGCCGATGTAATCCCGGCCGGCCGGGCCAACGCCCGCAACAATTTCCATTCCGTCGCGTTCTGCGGCGATTTCAGTGATGAATTTTCCCATTTTGCCTCTTGGCCCCACGATAATCAGCTTCATCTCGTTTCCTCCTTTGTTGATCAGGTTGTGTCTTGTTAAATGTAATCTCTATTTTTTTGTCCACGTCTATTTGTCCACGTCGAAATCCAGCGTAATCTGATGGGTTTTCGGTACCAGATGCCGTAGCTTCACGCCGGCAGCTTTGAGCATCGTCTTCGAGGCGAGCGTTGCATCGGTGTCGGCGTATTTGTCGCTGAGGTAGACGATCTCACGAAGACCGGACTGGATGATGGCTTTGCTGCATTCGTTGCACGGAAAGAGCGAGACGTAGAGTGAAGCACCCTTTAGCGATTTCCCGCCGGAATTCAGAATTGCATTCAGCTCTGCGTGCACCACGTATGCGTACTTTGTATCCACGCCGGTGCGTTCCCAAGAGAACTCATCGTCCGAGCATCCTTGCGGAAAACCGTTGTACCCCGTAGAAATGATGATATTGTCGCTGTCTACAATGCAAGCGCCGACCTGCGTGTTCGGGTCTTTACTTCGCTGCGCTGCGAGTAGTGACACCCCCATAAAATATTCGTCCCAGGAAATATAATTCGTTCGCTTCATAATCTTCTCCGCTTCAGAATCCGCGAATATGCCACGGATTTTTCTTCTAAGGTAAAAGTAGTTTCGACCTATTCTACAATACGAAAATCGGGGAATCAAGCGTGGCGGGAGGCTGTTTTTATCCGTGAAAAACCACCACGGAAGGGATAACCTCCGGGCGGCACGGATTTGTCATTAGTACCGAAATGTAGTATAATAATCCGAATATTGCCTAAATTTATGCCTAAGGAGATGTGCATATGACGATTCGGAAGCATGGAAATAGATTTTTCGCGAAAATGGCCATTCTGATGGCCATCTTTTGCGTGATATTAATGAGCCGAACATCGTGCGTGCATGGCGACAGCCGGCAGGAAGCGTACGAACTTCAGACTTACAGTCAGGAAACGACGGTTCGGAAGAATCATCAGTATGATGTAACGCTGGAGATGACGATTAATGCACCGAAAGATCTCAGCAGCGTCAAGGTTAATCTACCAAGTGGCAACTACCAGCTGAGCAATGTGAAGATCAGCGGCGCCACCGGGAAGGCAGCTTCGGACAGCAACAGCAATAAGTATATCCAAGTGACGCCGGGCAAGGATAAGAAGGCTTTCTCGGAAGGGGAGAACGTGTTCCAAATCAGTTACACCATCCGCGAGTACAGTGAGAATACGACGAATTACGACATGTTTCTCTACGATGCGCTGGTGTACAACTGGAATGTGTCTATCGGCGAACTGAATCTCACCATTCATTTCCCGGATGACTTCGACTTCTCGGATTTGCAGTATTACGCGGGACAATTCGGCGCACAGGATGTAGGGAACACCTTGAACTATCAGTTGGAAGGAACGACGCTCCACATGACCGGAAAGCACCTTCCGGAGAACTTCGGTATTACGTTCAAGGCGCAGCTTGCGGACGGCTACTGGCAAGGTGCACTGGATAACTCGTGGACGATTCAGCTCAGCATCATCGTGCTCGGGATCACCACGTTGCTCATTTTTCTACTGTGGCTGATTGGCGGACGGGATCCGAGAGTTCAGAAAACCATAGAGACGCATCCGATCGATGGCGTATCACCGGCGGATATCGGATTCCTGCTTCATGGGTATGTGCGAATTCGGGATATTGCGGTGTTAATCGTCTACCTGGCGATTCAGGGTTATCTTAAGATTGTGGAATATGCGCCGAAGAAATTCACGCTCGTTCGCCTTCGGGACCCGAAGGGAGAAGAACGTTACATCCGAATGGCGTACAATATCCTTTTTGAGGATGTGTATGAAGGACGAAGTCTGGACCCGAAGTTATTCTTCATTCGTCTCCGATCGATTCGTAAATCCCTGGAAACCAGTATAGAGAATGGTTTCGGCTCGAAGAGCATGAAGGCCTGCACAACAATATCGCAAGTTCTCCGATTGGTTGCCATTGTTATTCTTTCCGTCTGCATGGCGACTGTTTATACATTGATCAAGCTTTACAGTTATCAGGAAATCTCCATGGCAGAATTCGCATTCTTCGCGGTTTTGATTGGGGTGCTTCTGACTGCGATAAACACTCGTTTTGACAGCCGATACGATACGGACCTTAAATCGTACCATGTCATTATGGGTCTTTTGATGCTGTTCTACATTGTTGTGATTGCATTCATTGGATTCCGATTCTGGCGAACCAGCGGAAATTTTATGGTGGGAATTGTCGGCGTGATATGCGGAACGCTTTCCTTGATTCTGACCTTACTGATGAAGAAGCGTGGTAAGGGGAACGCGAAACTGGTAACGAGGATTCTGTGCCTTAGAGATTATCTTGGCTCTGTGAGCAGCATGGAGCTTGCGAAAAATCGATTGATTACGCCGGAGTACTATTATGAAATGATGCCGTACGCATTACTCTTCTCACAGGAAGAGGTCTGGGCGCGGAAATTCCGATGGCTAGGCGCGAGAGGTTCCGGTTTCCTGGAGATCGAAACAGACGGAAACACCATGGCAACAGCGCAGAACCGTAAGCGAACGGAAGGGATTGCGAGAGATTTAAAGAACTTCTGCCGAACGGTGGAAAACGATTATCATTTGACGAGGAGAAGGAGGAGATTATTCTAAATGGATGACAAACAGAAGATTATCAATATTGCAGTGATCGCGCACGTTGACGCCGGAAAGTCAACGCTGGTGGATGCGCTCTTGGCACAATCACACGTGTTTCGCGATAACGAGCAGGTTGTGGAATGTGTCATGGACAGCGACGCCATCGAGAGAGAACGTGGCATTACCATCTATTCCAAGAACTGCTCGATTATGTATAAGGATTATAAGATTAACATTGTGGATACACCGGGACATGCGGACTTCAGTTCGGAAGTGGAACGTATCATGAAGACCGTGGACACGGTGATACTGCTGGTAGATTCGAGTGAAGGCCCGATGCCGCAGACGCGCTTTGTATTGAATAAGTCTTTGGAACAGGGATTGAATCCGATTCTGTTCATCAACAAGATCGACAAGAAAGATGCACGTATCGATGAGGTAGTAGACGAAGTCTACGAGCTTTTCATGGATCTGGAAGCAAACGATGAGCAGCTGGATTTCCCGATCCTGTATGGCATTGCCCGTCAGGGTATTGCGGTTCGGGAACCTTCCGATGCGGATGAAGTGGTTATCGGAGAAGGTGCCGGCAAGATCAAGAAGAGCCCGAAGGGGTATGGCAACCTCAATATTGAACCGCTTCTGGAGACCATTGTGGAGCACTGCGAAGTGTTCCCGGATCGACGCGAAGAGCCGCTTCAACTCCAGATTTGTTCGCTGGCGTACGATGATTATATCGGAAGACTTGGAATCGGAAGAATTACCCGAGGAACCCTGAAGGAAGCACAGCAGGTTGCGGTATGCCGCGAAGACGGAACTGTGGATAAGCGCAAGATTAACCAGGTCTTTGTCTATCGCGGACTTCAGAGAATGCCGGTGAATGAAGCGGAATGCGGTGACATCGTAGTTGTCTCCGGTATTTCGGATATCTCCATTGGCGAGACCATCTGTGCACCGGATCATCCGGAAGCGATGGAAATGATACACATCGAAGAACCGACGATGTCCATGAATTTCATGGTGAACTCGTCGCCTTTTGCCGGTCAGTCCGGGAAATATGTCACCAGCCGTCACATCCGCGACAGGTTGAATAAGGAATTGGAGGTGAACGTCGGGCTTCTGGTAGAGGAAACGGATTCCACGGATTCTTTCAAGGTCTCGGGCCGCGGAGAACTTCACCTGTCGATTTTGATCGAGAACATGAGAAGGGAAGGATACGAGCTGGGCGTATCGAGACCGGAAGTTATTTATAAGAAAGGCCCGAACGGCGAGAAATTAGAGCCGATAGAAGAAGTTGTTATTAATGTACCGGATGAGTATTCCGGTTCGGTCATCTCGAAGCTGAATATCCGAAAGGGACTCATGACACAGATGATGAGCGAAGGAAACGGATATTCTCGCATTGAATATCTCGCACCGACACGTGGATTGATGGGGTATCGAAGCGAGTTCATTAACGACACGCACGGCGAGGGAACGATGGTTCGTCGGTTTAACGGATTTGAACCGTACAAAGGGGAAATTCCGCAGCGGACAAATGGCGTGGCTATCGCGCAGGAAGAAGGCCATTGCACACCGTATGCTATCTTCAATATTCAGGAGCGCGTGCAGATGTTTGTCGAGACCGGAACACATGTCTATGAGGGTATGATTGTCGGCATGAATGCCCGCAACGACGATATGGTTGTGAACCCTTGCAAGGCAAAGCGCGTATCGAACATGCGTGCAGCCGGAAGCGATGACACCATCAAGCTGACACCGCCGAGAGTCTTCTCGCTGGAGGAAGCGCTTGAATTTATTAATGATGACGAATTGGTCGAGGTAACACCGGATGATATTCGCCTTCGGAAGAAGTACCTCAATGAATTAGAGCGGAGAAGATCGAACCGTTAACAGTCGAGCTAACAGGCGAGGCGGTACATCTCGCGGTTTGCTGAGAGAAGCGAGGCGGTATATGTCGTGATTTCCTGAGAGAAGCGAGGCGGTATATGTCGTGATTTGCTGAGAGAAACGAGGCGGAATGTAAGGGCCGCCGTTTTATCTGAAAAATCCGATGTTTTCGTTCATCGGAAAATGAGGCGGACGCACAAATTATTTTTATCCATTATAATAAATAATACAAAATTACGTTTGCCTTAATAATTATCAATATGCTATAATCTTTTGTGCTGAATCATAAGGAAATGGACAATAGTTTTAGTAAAGGAGACAAAATGGGAAGAATTAAGCAGTTTAAGAAAGTCCTGGTTGCGAACCGCGGCGAGATTGCGATTCGTATCATCAGAGCGTGCAAGGAGCTCGGCATTCGTTCGGTAGCGATCTATTCGGAAGAAGATAAAAATTCGCTGTTCCGTACGAAGGCAGACGAGGCGTACGAAATCGGCAAAGGGAAGAGTCCGATTGATGCTTACTTAGACATTGATGAGATTATTCGTGTAGCGAAGGCAAAAGGCTGCGACGCAATTCACCCGGGATATGGATTCCTGGCTGAGAACGCAGGTTTTGCGGAAGCATGCGAGAAGAGCGGGATTGAGTTCATCGGACCGACCCATGAGATGATGAACGCGCTGGGGGACAAAATTCAGTCTAAGCTGGTTGCGGAGAGCGTGGGCGTGCCGACGATTCCGGGCGTAGATAAGGCGATTTCTTCGGAAACGGAAGCGCTTGCATTTGCGGAGAAATGCGGATACCCGATTATGCTCAAGGCAGCAGCCGGCGGCGGCGGAAGAGGTATGCGTATCGTTCGCACAGAGGAGGAGCTGATTCCGCAGTTCAAGAGTGCACACAACGAAGCCATCAAGGCATTCGGTAACGGTGACATCTTCATCGAGAAATATCTGGAAGAGCCGAAGCACATCGAAGTACAGGTGCTTGGCGACAAATACGGGAATCTGGTTCACTTGTACGAGAGAGACTGCTCGGTACAGAGAAGACACCAGAAGGTCATTGAGTTCACTCCAGCGCTATGTATCACTGAGGAGCAGCGTCAGGCCATCTGTAACGATGCCATCAAGTTGGCACAGGCCGTGAACTACAGAAGTGCCGGTACTTGCGAATTCCTGATGGATAAGAACGGCAACCACTACTTTATCGAGATGAACACGCGTGTTCAGGTGGAGCATACCGTATCCGAGCTTGTAACCGGCGTGGATATCGTACAGGCCATGATTCTGATCGCAGAGGGATACTCGCTGGATTCGGAACGAATCAACATCAAGTCGCAGAAGGATATCACGCTGAACGGTTACGCAATCCAGTGCCGTATTACGACCGAGGATCCGGCGAACAACTTCGCACCGGACACCGGTACCATCAGCATGTATCGTTCCGCAGCGGGCCTCGGCATTCGTCTGGACGGCGGAAACGGTTTTACCGGATCGGTCATTTCTCCGTACTATGACAGCCTGCTGGTTAAAGTCTGCTCCCATGCACGAACCTTCGATGACTGCATCAACAAGGCTATCCGCGCACTGACCGAGATGCGCATTGAGGGCGTGAAGACGAACATCGGTTTCCTGCTCAACGTGCTGAATCACCCGATTTTCCGTGACGGACAGTGCAACACCGGATTCATCAGCGACCATCCGGATTTGATGAATATCCGTGCTGTCACCAACAAGGAACTCCAGGTTCTGGAATTCCTCGGCGAAAAGTACGTGAATGAGACCAAAGGTGTCCGGATGGATTACAACGTACCGGTTGTACCGAAGATCGACAAGTCTCAGATTAAGACATTCCGCGGCACGAAGCAGCTCTTGGATGAACAGGGGCCAAAGGCGGTTGCAGATTGGGCACTGAATCAGAAGAAGCTGCTTCTGACCGATACCTCCTTCCGTGATGCGCAGCAGTCCTTGATTGCAACTCGTATGAGAACGAAGGATCTGGTTAAGATCGCTCCGGCGATGGCAACCTATGGCAAGGATTTCTTCTCCTTCGAGATGTGGGGCGGCGCTACATTCGACGTGGCAATGCGCTTCCTGGGCGAGGATCCATGGGAAAGACTTGAGACGCTGCGGGAGGAGATTCCGAACGTGCTCTTCCAAATGCTCCTTCGCGGTGCGAATGCCGTTGGATATAAGAACTATCCGGATAACACGATTCGCAGATTCATCCGTCAGTCGGCGAAATCCGGCATCGACGTATTCCGTATCTTCGATTCTCTGAACTGGATTAAGGGTATGGAGATCGCCATTGACGAAACCCTGAATCAGGGCAAGATTTGCGAAGCATCGATTTGCTACACCGGTGATATCCTGGATGAAACCAGAGAAAAATACAATCTGAAATACTATGTGAACATGGCGAAGCAGCTCGAGAAGATGGGTTCTCACATCATCGCCATCAAGGATATGTCCGGACTCTTGAAGCCGATCGCCGCAGAGAAGCTGGTTCGTGCACTGAAGAACGAGGTAGGCGTACCGATTCACCTGCATACGCATGACACATCCGGAAACGGTGTCGCTACTGTCATGATGGCAGCATCAGCAGGCCTGGATATTGCGGATGCAGCATTCAACAGTATGTCCGGGTTGACCTCTCAGCCGGCGCTCAACTCCATTGTTGCTGCGCTGGAGAGTTCTGACAGAGATACCGGAATGGAGCAGCGTGGACTTCAGAAGATTTCCGACTACTGGATTGATGTGCGCCCGGTATATGAACAGTTCGAATCCGACCTCAAGTCCACCACTGCAGAGATCTATCACCTGGAAATTCCGGGCGGACAGTATTCCAACCTCAAACCGCAGGTAGAGAGCTTTGGCATCGGACATCGTTTCGATGACGTCAAAGAAATGTACGTTGAGGTTAACAAGATGTTTGGCGATATCATCAAGGTAACGCCATCCTCCAAGGTCGTGGGCGATATGGCAATCTTTATGGTTCGGAACGACCTGACTCCGGAAAATATCGTAGAGAAGGGAACAGAATTCGACTTCCCGGATTCTGTTGTGTCCTACTTCGAGGGTATGATCGGTCAGCCGGAAGGCGGCTTCCCGGAGGATTTGCAGAAGGTTGTCCTGAAGGGCAAAGAGCCGATTACCTGCAGACCGGGCGAACTGCTGGAGGACGATGATTACGACGAATTCAAGCGTCACATCGTGGAAGATCTTGACCAGGAGGGTACGGAGAAACAGCTCTTAAGTTATGCGATGTACAGCAAGGTATTTGATGACTACATTCGCGATCTCAAGAAGAAAGGCAACTTCCGCAACATGGGATCCGACGTGTATTTCCACGGCATCGGCCTCGGACAGACCGCGGAAATTACATTGACAGAAGGTCAGACAATGGTCATCACGCTGGAAGATGTCAGTGCCCCGAATGCGGAAGGCATGAGAGACCTTACTTTTACCATCAACGGCAACAGAAGAGTCATCTCCATTAAGGACAAACAGGCGCTTACGACATCGGTCATGGATGGTACTGTGATTCAGTTCGCCAGTGAAGACGATCCGAACGAAATCGGGGCAAACATCCCGGGAACGATCATCAAGGTGAACTCCAAAGCCGGCGATGAGGTGAAGAAGGGCGATGCAATCGCCGTTATTGAAGCGATGAAGATGGAGACCAATGTTCTGGCACCGAGAGATGGCGTAGTCGAGAAGATTTACGTCAAGGAAGCCGACAGCGTGAAGTCCGGTCAGTTAATTGCTACCTTAGAAACACTTGAGAAAAGCGACGAAGAATAATATAATATATCATCGAGGGTAAATGATAAGGGAGATTATACATTTATCACAAGGTGAAAGGAGAAATTAAACCAATGAAAAGAATTCTGGTAATTAACCCAGGCGCAACCTCCACCAAGATTGCAGTGTACGAGGATGAGAACGAGGTAATGCGTGTCGGTATTGACCACGAGGCAGCAGAGATGGACAAGTACGCAAAGATCGTTGATCAGATGCCTTTCCGTCGCGACATCATCATGAGAACCCTGAATGAGAAGGGTTACAAGCTCGAAGACTTCGACGCAATCTGCGGAAGAGGTGGCCTCCTGAAGCACGTTCCGTCCGGTACGTACAAGGTGAATGACGCTGTTATTGCGGACATCAAGAATCCGCCTTACGGAGAACACGCAGCCAACCTGGGTTCCTACCTGGCGAAGGAACTGGGCGACAAAGTAGGCATTCCGTCCTTCTTCGTAGATCCGGTTGCTGTAGACGAATTCGCTGACGTTGCCCGTTATTCCGGTCTGAAGGGCATGGAGAGACAGAGCTTCTGGCATCCGCTGAACCAGAAAGCCGTATGCCGTGAGGCCGCAAAGCAGATTGGAAAGCCATATGAAGAGCTCAATATGATCGGTGTTCATTTGGGCGGCGGTGTGTCTGTTGCTGCACATAAGCACGGCGTTGCTGTAGATGTTAACAATGTTAAGGATGATGGTTCAATGGGCATGGACAGAGGCGGAAACCTGCCGGCAAATGCTCTGGTGAACCTCTGCTTCTCCGGAAAGACTAAGGAAGAAGTAAAGAAGATTATCGGCCACGAGGCCGGCGTATTTTCCTACACCGGAACCAAGGATTTCCGTACTGTAGAGAACAAGGCTTTTGAGGAGAATGATGCAGAGTGCATGGGCGCATTCAAGGCAATCGCTTATCAGCTCGCCAAGGACATCGGTGCAATGGCTGCTGTTCTGCGTTATGATGTAGATGCAATCGTATACACTGGCGGTATGGCGTACAGTGAACGTTTCTGCGATGAAATCACTTCTTACGTAAACAAGATCGCTCCGGTTATCCGTATCCCGGGTGAGATGGAAATGAAAGCGCTGGCACTGGGTGCGCTGAGAGCGCTGAACGGAGACTTCAAGGAATACAAGTAATTGAATGAATTTCCGCTAAAAGTATCGGCTGCAGAACCAAAGGTTCTGCAGCCTTTTGTGTTGTCGGAAACGTCCGAGTTTCTCTCTGATTAATCTGATATAAGTAGCGTTTTGTCCGGAACTGCAGATTCCGCTTCAAATGACTATAATGACAACAATACTGATTATCGAGTGTTGGCACATAGCAAATGAAATTAACAGAATTCTTGTGCAAAATCAATTCGTGATAATACAAAATGTGACGGAATTTATGCAAACACATCACATGGATATTCATATATGTAATTAGATGCATGAAAAGATGTAATATGTTTAAAAAATAACTTGCCAGATGCATCAAAGTGACTATAATTAATTTCAGATATATTGTCACTACAGTTGTACTACGGAAGGCATATGGAAGGGACACACAGATAGCATATATGTGAATGCCGTTCTTCTGTAGAGAAAGAAAGGATGCAGTTATGAACTGGGAATTATTTACATTTTTGGGCTACTTCGTAGCACTTATGGGCGTCGCCCTTATTTTCTACTTCAATGGCTCCAATAAAGACCAGGAGGACTTTTTCCTGGGTGGACGTGAGATGGGCCCTTGGGTTACCGCTCTTTCCGCACAGGCTTCTGACATGTCCGCATGGCTTTTGATGGGCCTGCCGGGATCCATCATGGCATTCGGTTTTGGACAGATGTGGATCGGTATCGGCTTGGCACTGGGTACCGCAGCAAACTGGATTTTCTGCGCAAAGAGACTGAGAACGTTCTCTCTGGCAGCAGGAGATGCAATCACACTGCCGCAGTACCTCTCCAACCGTTTTGCTACTACCTCGAAGGCATTGCAGGTTATTTGTGCAGTGATCTTCCTGGTATGCTACACCATCTACGTAGCGTCTGCGTACGTAGCAGGAACGTCGGTATTTGAAACTCTGTTCCCGGGCGTTAACCCGAAGCTGACGATGTTCATCTTCGCCGCAATCATCGTGTTCTACACATTCTTTGGCGGGTTCAAAGCGGTATGCTGGACGGACTTCTTCCAGGGCCTTCTGATGATGGCTGCTCTGATGGCGGTTCCGATCGTTGTTGTTGCAACCGGCCAGGTACTCGATACTTCGCTTCTGAGTATTCCTTATCAGTACACCGATGCCTCCGGCGATATCGTAACATGCGTATTCGGTACAGGACTCTTTGATGCAAGCTGGCAGGACATTATTTCCGGCCTGGGCTGGGGACTTGGATACTTCGGTATGCCGCACGTGCTCGTTAGATTCATGTCCATTGAGAAGCCTTCCATGATTAAGAAATCTTCCACCGTTGCGATCATCTGGGTTGTTATTTCGCTGGGATCTGCAGTGCTGATCGCTTACTTCGGCAGAATGCTGATTGCAGAAGAACTGCTCCCGATTGGTGCACAGAAGACCGTATTCATCGTGATGGCGCGGAAGTATTTCCCGGCAGCCATTTCCGGACTGTTGTTAGCTGCAATCATCGCCGCATCGATTTCCACTGCCGATTCGCAGCTGCTGGTTGCATCCAGTTCTTTCACCTCCGACCTGTATAAGCCACTGGTGAGAAAGGATGCAAGTGAGAAAGAAACTCTGCTGGTAGGAAGAATTGTTGTTGTCATAATCGCCGTTATCGCATTCTTAATTGCGAACTCCAAAGGATCCGGCGCACAAGCTATCATGGACATGGTTGAGAACGCCTGGGGCGCATTTGGTTCCGCATTCGGACCGACCATCCTGCTGTCGCTGTTCTGGAGAAACTTCAATTACAAGGGCGCAATTGCCGGCGTTGTTACCGGATTCGTGGTGGACATCCTCTGGTTCCTGTTCCTGAGTGGATCTACCGGAGTATACGAAATTGTTCCGGGATTCATCGCAAGCGTTGTTGTAGCAGTTGCTGTTGCAAAGGCAACCGGTGAACCGGACGAAGAAGTCAAAGGCATCTACGATGCTGCCATTCAAGGCATTATTGAAGACAAGTGATGTCCCATCCTTGCCGAACGGAGGCCGCCGAGCGAAAGCGAGGCGGTCTCTCTTTGTATAACAGAAAAACCGTTGCTTTTGAAAAAGTCTCAAGATACAATATATACAGGACGAGGTATTAATGAAAGAAAAGAGGTTGTTTTCATGAGCGTATTACAGACAATTCGAGATCGCTATTCCGTTCGTAAATTCAAGGATACTCCAATTGAGCAGGAGAAATTAGATCGTATTCTGGAAGCTGCAAGACTAGCGCCAACCGCGAAGAATCAGCAGCCGCAGAAGGTTTATATATGCAAGAGCCCAAAGGCACTGGAAGCCATTGATTCCGCAACAAAGTGCCGTTATGGTGCACCGACCGTTCTGGTAGTCTGCTATGATGAGAATGAAGTATGGCACAATCCGTTTGATGCTGGTGTTCATTCCGGCGAAGTGGATGCAACGATCGTTGCCGACGAGATGATTCTGGCCGCATGGGAAGAAGGAATTGCATCGTGTTGGGTGGCCTGGTTCAACCCGAAACAGCTTACGAGAGGTTTAAAGCTTCAGTCCAATATCCACCCGGTTGTGATGATTCCAATCGGCTATAAGGCGGACGATGCCACACCGGCTCCGAGACATCTTGAGTCGAAGGATCTCAAAGAAATTGTGCATGAGTTGTAGGCGCGAAGGGAACATTGAATAGACATAAAAATTACGGAAAAAAAGAAAGCCCGGTCAATCGGGTCCGGTAGAATACCAACTTTTAACCGCATGGAATAACGGCGAGGCAGATAAAGCTGTCTCGCTTTTGTTGGTGCGCCTGGCGGCGCACGTTTCTAACGGGTGAAAGTCCCGAATCCGCCCGACAGTGGGAAGGATATAGCTGAACAGCA
>CAVKJB010000032.1:0-17326 GCA_963656785.1 Acutalibacteraceae bacterium
GCTTGTGTACATCGTTTGTCTCTTATACTGATCTTGAACAAGATCTCCATCACTATATGATGTGCCTCGTTCTTGACCGGTTCTACACTATGAAGTTTTCAAGGTTCTCGCTATCTCTTCAAAAGCGATAGCTTATTTAGTGTACTAGATTTTCAGCAGCTTGTCAAGAACTTTTTTAGAAGTTTTTTCAAGCCATGAAGACTCTTCCACCGTCGACTGCCACATTTGTGTTACTTCACATCTGCGTCAGACACTCAATTATTATACGGATTTGCAAAGGTCGGATCAACTGTTTTTTTTAACGAATTTAGGCGCAGTATTTTGTTATATTATCAGCGATATTTTCGGAATATCCTGCCTTGTCTCCTTTATTTTTAACCCGCACTTCCCATCCGCCATCGCCATCCACGTACGGATTGATTTAAATCACTATTGAAAGGATACAAAAGCGGGTGGAAAACCACCCGCTTCTACGCTTTTATTTGCAGTATACGATATTCTATTTCTTCTCGGGATCCTTTGAACGTCGGCGTTCGGTAAGATGAAGCATGTATTTCTCTTTATCGATGGCTTTACGCGCTTTGGCAATGCGTTCACGCGCTTCCTTGGATTCGCGAATACCTTCCTTCGCCTTCTTCATGGCACGTTTCTCGTCGCGTTTTGCATCGGCAAGACGTTCCTCATTCCCAGTGAGCATGTCCGGGGTACGGTACTCGATGGAGAGGGCGATTCGAAAGCGACTCAGTCCCAGCATAAAGAGCGCGATTCCGACCATGGTCAGAATTTTGAGATCAAACAGCCTCACATTAAAGAACATATATACACCAAACAGCGTCATAGCAGCACCGAGGAGCTGCGTAAAACGCTCCGTCCGCGATTGCGTCCGTATATTGAAGTTCACAGAAGAGAGTGCTTTGAGGCCCTCCAGCGTCATCCAGAGTGCGAACATAGCGGTGATTGCTGCATCTTCCGTCAGTTGGCCAGCCAAAAAAACGCACCCGAGGATAACGGAAGTGAATCCTTCTACGTCAACTTCCTTCTCGGATTCGTACGAACTGACATTGGTGTTTCTCTTCACAATCAGTTCGCAGATGCCCATGACGAGAATGGCAACGCCGACAAGAAAAGCCACACCCACAAACGCCGCGCCGGCATTGGCAATACAGAAAGTTCCGGTTCCCACAACCAGCATACTTGCAATCAGCATCAATGATCTCATGTGTTACTTCCTTCCATTTAACATTAACTTTGGTATCTTACCATTTCGGGCAGCAATTTTCAACCACTGGCCTTGGCGCCTCACACTGGCACGAACAAGGATCCCTCGCGGCACTCGCGGCATACACACATCATCGTCTCGCAGGGATTCCTTCGCGGCGCACGCGCGTTGCCGCCGTGTAAGGATTGCTCTCGGCACACGTCTATTGTCGTCATACAAGGATTCCTTCGCGGCGCGCGCCTACCACGCTCGCCACACATCACCCTCAAGAGAAACTTCAATCCAGTGCGATCTATCCGAGGGCTTCCGAATGAAAACAGATTCGATGATGTCTCGCTTAACGGCGATATGACAGCGACTGTTTTGCCGAGTCATCTATCGGATAAAATTAGTTGTCATCCGTTCTTCCTGTTCCGGAAACTCAATACCGACTGCTCTGCCGGCTTCAAAGCATTTAATCATCCATGCCATATTGCGGCCCAGTGTTCTCATTGTCTGCATTCCTTCCAGATCATGAAGGACTTCATCCGGGTTATTACCGTGAACCCCGTTCCAATACTGGGAAGAAACCACCGGCATTTGGCTGATGGTGAAAAATTTATTGAGTCGATCAAAGGTGGCCGTCGTACCCGAACGTCTGCAGGATGCGATGGCAGCGCCCGGTTTTCCATGCATGTAAGAACCGCAAGCGTAGAAGGCTCGCTCTAAGAGCGATACCAGTGTGCCGGATGGGCCGCCAAAATAGACCGGAGAACCCACCACCATTCCGGAACATTCTTTCATCTTCTCAATTACCTGATTAACCGGGTCTTCATCCATAATACATTGACCTGTGCGGTGACAGTAGTCGCAGGCTTTGCAGCCCGGGATATTCAGCCCTCCGATGTGCAGTATTTCCGTGGCGATACCGGAATCTTCCAGTGTATCGGAAATCTCCCGAAGCGCAGTATGAACGCAGCCAAACTGATGTGGGCTGCCATTCAGCAACAGTACTTTGTTCATCTTGATCTCACTCCTATTCCCTTTTGTCGTATGCATGTCACACGCAAATCTATTGGCGCAAAATCTCATGCATGTTTTACAGATTATAAATCTATAAATGAATTCTGTCACGTTTAACAGTCTGTGTCAACCTAACCGGAAAGGATCAAAAAGGGCGGAATCAAGAGATCTGATTGCGCCCATTCGTTTCCGTATAAAAATATATCTAAGAAGATCCCCCGTGCCAAGCACGAGGGATCAGTCTATCGCAAGAAATAGCGAATTAATTTCCAGCAACCTGTGCGGCTACCTCAGCAGCGAAATCATCTTCCTTCTTCTCAATGCCTTCGCCTACCTCGTAGCGTACCATGGAAACCACTTCCATCGCCTTGCCCAGTTCCTTTGCAACGTTGTCCACATACTGCTTGACGGATACGTCACTGTTTTTAACAAACGCCTGATCCAGAAGGCATACTTCCTTCAGCTCCTTCTTAATCTTTCCGGCAACGATCTTGTCTACCATCTCCGGCTTCTTTCCTTCGTTCAGAACAGCCTCTGTGAGAATCTTCTTCTCGTTTTCCAGGTATTCCGGATCGACACCGGCTTCATTGACAAACTTCGGATTCATGGATGCAACCTGCATTGCAACATCCTTGCCGACTGCGGCAATTTCGTCTGCTGTAGCGTCCGTCTTGATACCAACGATAACGCCGATTCTGCCGCCACCGTGAATATATCCGGTGTATACAACGCCATCTTCCTGAACCTTCACAAATCTTCTGATGCTCAGGTTCTCACCGATCTTAGCAACCTTTGCAGTCAGGGTTTCCTGTACAGTACCTTCGGTAAAAGGCTGAGCCAGGAACTCTTCCATCGGAAGATTACCCTTCGCCAGGACTTCATCTGCAAGGTTCTCTACAAATTCAACAAACTCCTCATTCTTTGCAACGAAGTCTGTTTCGGAATTCACTTCTACGATTGCGCCGGTCTTGTTTCCTTCACCAAAAGCAACGCGAACCAGGCCCTCTGCAGCGATTCTGCCGGCCTTCTTCTGAGCCTTCATGATACCGTTCTCTCTCAGATAGTCGATTGCCTTGTCGATGTCGCCATCTGTCTGAACCAATGCCTTCTTGCAGTCCATCATGCCGGCGCCGGAACGTTCGCGCAGTTCTTTAACGAGTGCAGCTGTTACAGCCATGTCTTTATCCTCCTCTTTATTTACCTAAAATACGGCTTCCTCGGAATGTTCTGAAGAAGCCGACCGTAATTCTTGTCCTGAATTATTCTTCGTCTGCAGTTTCCTCGGCAGCTTCTTCTGCTACTTCTTCCGTCTCTTCTGCAGCACCCTCATCGAAACTCTCGCCCTGCTTTGCTTCGATAATTGCATCCGCCATTACAGACGTAATCAGCTTAACGGCTCTGATTGCGTCATCGTTAGCCGGAATAATGTAGTCCACATCATCCGGATCACAGTTCGTATCCACGATACCGATTACCGGGATTCCCAGGATACGAGCTTCCTTCACTGCAATCTTTTCCTTCTTCGGGTCTACGACAAAGATTGCACCAGGCATGCCCTTCATATCCTTGATTCCACCCAGGAATTTCTCCAGCTTCTCGGCTTCGTTTCTAATCTTCAGGATTTCCTTCTTCGCATATTTATTAATAGTGCCATCCTCTTCCATCTCTCTGATCTCATTGAGACGGTCAATTCTCTTACTGATGGTCTTGTAGTTGGTCAGCATTCCGCCCAGCCATCTTTCGTTAACGAAATACATGCCGCAACGATTTGCCTCATCCTTAATTGCAGCCTGAGCCTGCTTCTTTGTACCAACGAAAAGTACAGGCTTGCCGGATGCACCAACTTCTCTCATGAAGTCGTACGCATCATCAATCATCTTGATTGTTTTCTGCAGATCAATAATATAAATTCCATTTCTCTCTGTGAAGATATAAGGAGCCATCTTCGGGTTCCATCTTCTGGTCTGGTGTCCGAAATGAACACCTGCTTCAAGTAACTGTTTCATCGAAACTACTGACATTATGATACCTCCGGTTCTTGTCTTCCACCGCGCTCTTAAGCTTTCCACCCGATCGCTGAAGCGGGCACCGCAGCTGCTGCGCGATGTGCAAAATATTGAAATATGTATAGCAATGCCTTTGAAGGCACAAATACTCATATATTATATTGTACAGAGCTCTTGATTGCAAGGTTTTTTTCAACTATAATAAGCGTATCGTTTTTTTGGAAGGAAAAACCTTCTCGCTACATAATTCACTATTATATTAATTAAGGAGATCTCAACATGGAGAAATTTTTCAAGCTTAAGGAGAACGGAACGGATGTCCGCACCGAAGTGGTAGCCGGCGTTACCACCTTCCTGTCCATGGTATACATCCTGGCAGTAAATCCAAGCATTCTTTCAGCCTCCGGCATGGACGCATCTGCGGTCTTTACGGCAACCGCGGTATCCGCGTTCTTCGGCACACTGTTCATGGCATTCTTTGCCAACTACCCGGTTGCCCTGGCTTCCGGCATGGGACTGAACGCATACTTTGCGTATTCCGTCTGCATTCCGATGGCACAGGCAGGAATCAATGACCCTTGGAAAATCGCACTGACCGCGGTTCTCGTAGAAGGTATCATTTTCGTTCTGTTGTCTCTGACAAACTTCCGGGAGAAACTGGTTAACGACGTTCCGGCAAACCTGAAGTATGGCATCACAGCCGGCATCGGCCTATTCATCACCATTGTCGGACTGAAGAGCGCCGGCGTTGTTATCGCCAGTGAATCTACACTGGTTGACCTGGGTTCTGTATCCACGCCGCAGTTCGTACTGGCGATCGTTGGTTTCATCATTATTTGCGTGATGGTTCACTACAATATCCCGGGTGCAGTGCTCTGGGGAATCCTGCTGACCTGGATCCTCGGTATCGTTGCTCAGTGTGCAGGCTGGTATCAGGTAGATGCTAATAACGCATCTCTGATTCCGTCTTTCTCCGGTGCATCGATCATCCCTACAGCACCGATTGTATTTGGCTTTGATTTCTCCTGGGTTGCATCGAACCTGATAGAATTCGCTGTCATTGTATTCTCTTTCCTGTTCGTTGACCTGTTCGACACCGTAGGAACCCTGATCGGAGTTGCTTCCAAAGGCGGTCTTCTGGACGAGAACGGCAACCTGCCACGTGCAAAGGGTGCGCTCCTTGCAGATGCTTGCGGAACCATCTTCGGCGCATGTGTCGGAACCTCCACTGTAACCAGCTATGTAGAGTCTACCGCAGGTGTAGCAGCAGGCGGACGTACCGGTCTCACCGCACTTGTCAGTGCCGTTCTGTTCCTGTTGTCCCTGTTCTTCTCGCCGATTTTCCTGGCAATTCCGGGATTTGCAACCACACCGGCACTGGTATACGTCGGTCTTCTGATGCTGACATCCATCAAGAACATGGACTTCGAATCCGACATCGCAGATACAGCCGGCGGTTTCATGGCCATCATCATGATGCCATTCACTTACTCCATTGCAAACGGAATCATGTTCGGAATGATCACATGGGTACTTCTCAAGGTCATCACCAAGAAGAGCAAAGAAATTGCCCCGGTTATGTGGGTTACCTTCGTACTCTTCGCACTTCGTCTGGTTACGTTGGCATACGGAATCGGCTTCCATTAGAAACCGTCCGTTCCATCGGGAAAGCGGGATGAAGACTCCCCGCATCATTATGAATGCGGAATAAAAACAATCGATTCATGAAAACATCCTATCGTAGAATCATCAAGTTCTCCGCTTCCTCGGAAAATATAGGTAAAAGCAACGCCTCCGCAATGAAAATTGCAGAGGCGTTTTTTACCGGACATTCACATCCGGAAAAGCACCGAGAAAATTCTTGGATAAGACGTATCATGATGGTGTCATTCTCACTGAATGTACCTTTCGCAGGCGGCAATTCCTTCATGCGAGTTTGTCCGACGATCTTTTCCGAACTCGCAGATTTAAATTGGCCAATGACATAGCGAACTATCATTGTTCCCTTCATTGTTCCTTTGCGAAGGAAATCGCAGCATTGACCGCTTTGTGCCAGCCGGCCAATTTATCCTTACGTTCCCCGGCGGACATCTCCGGACGGAAAATTCGGTCCACTTCTTTATTCTCGATGATGTCCTCCATCGAGTCGTAATATCCAACAGCCAGGCCAGCCAGGTAAGCCGCACCGAGCGAGGTGGATTCAATTGATTTGCAGCGGACAATCTCCGTGTCCGAAATATCGGCCTGGAATTGCATCAGGAAATTGTTTCGGCAGGCACCGCCATCGACTTTGAGGGCGATAATTCTTTGTCTAAGGTCTTTCGTCATAGCCGCAAGCAAGTCTTCATTCTGATAAGCCAGGGATTCGAGCGTTGCACGCACAATTTGGTTCCGATCCGTCGCGCGGGTGATTCCGAAGATTGCACCGCGGGCATCCGGTTCCCAGTACGGTGCGCCGATTCCGGTAAAAGCAGGAACCATGTAGACGCCATCCGTGTCCGAAGCCGCTTTTGCCATCGCCTCTGATTCCGGAGAGGACGTCATAAACTGCATCTCATCGCGGAGCCACTGAATGGCGGCACCACACACAAAAGCCGAACCCTCCAGTGCATAATTCACCTTGCCGTCCAGACCCCAGGCGATGGTAGTCAGCAGTCCGGAATCGCTGATAAGAGCCTCCTCGCCCGTGTTAAGGAGCAGGAAACTACCGGTTCCGTAAGTGCACTTCGCCTCGCCGACCCGAAAGCATGTCTCGCCAAAGAGGGCGGCCTGCTGGTCCCCGGCGGCACCCGTAATCGGAATCGGGCCCCCGAAAAGCTCCGGTATGGTCTCCCCATATCGACCGGAGCACTCCACCGGTGTCGGCAACATACAAGCCGGAATTCCCAGAATATCCAGAATCTCCTTATCCCATCTAAGCTCATGGATGTTAAAGAGCATGGTACGTGCCGCATTGGAATAATCGGTCACATGAACCCTGCCTCCTGTCATCTTCCAAATAAGCCAGCTTTCCACAGTGCCGAAAAGGAGTTCGCCGCGTTCGGCTCTCTCCGCAGCCCCTTCTACATGGTTCAGGATCCATTTAATCTTAGTTGCACTGAAGTACGCATCAATAATCAAGCCCGTCTTCGACTGAATCATTTCTTGATATCCTCGGTTCTTCAGTTCCTCCGCATAAGCTGCCGTCCGGCGACACTGCCACACAATAGCACGATAAATGGGCTCCCCCGTATTTCTATCCCAGACTACCGTGGTCTCCCGTTGATTCGTAATGCCGATAGCCGCGATATCCCGGTAAGAGAGATTCTGCATCAGAAGCGCCTCCTGCGCCACTGCCATCTGGGTGGCCCAAATTTCCGAAGCGTCATGTTCAACCCAACCGTCGTTCGGGAAGTACTGGGTGAATTCTTTCTGGGCTGAGCTTATCACATTACCCTTCTTGTCGTAAATAACTGCACGGGCACTGGTGGTACCTTCGTCCATTGCCATAATGTATTTCGACGAAATATCCATTGTTCCTCCCTCCAATCTTTGTGCTCTGATATGATTGATGTATAAAGTTCTTTCGCATTCATGGAACATCCCACCTTATACGAAAAGCGCCATAATTCGATTACTGATGTCAATTCCCTTCTCTGTCAATCGAATGCCGTCGTCTGTTATTTCAACATTTCCTGACAGGCGAAATCTCTCCAGTTCCTCCATGATGCCGCCGTATACCTCGTAGAACCGCGATTTGCTGCCCGCCACTTCGTCGTAGCGAATCCCCTCGCATCTTCGGAGTCCGGTAAAAACAGCCTCCGATATGTCATCAAATTCCGAGTTTTCATGCACATCGGCTTGCGGCAGCTCTCCTCGTTCCAGTTTCCTGCAATACGTTCCCAAATCCGTCTCATTCACGATCCGAGTGTGATTCACATAGGATGATGCGCCCAGTCCAAGTCCCACGTATTCACTTAAATCCCAATATTTAGAATTGTGAACCGAACGGCAGCCCGATTTGCAGAAATTCGAAATCTCGTAGTGTTCATAGCCGCATTCCTTCAGGAATGCGATGCCATGGTGGTACATCGCGCGATCCAGTTCATCCGGAACCTCGGAAAGTTCGCCGGATTCGAACTGCCGAAAGAAGGGCGTGCCCTCTTCCAGTTGCAAGCTGTAGAAGGAGATGTGTTCCGGCTCCAGCGAAACAAGCCTCTGAAGATCGGCCACTGCGTCCGAAAGCGCCATGCCGGGGATTCCAAACATGAGATCGAGGTTGATGTTTTCAAATCCGGCATCGCGTGCCAGCCGATAGTCCCGGTACACGTCCTCTGCCGCGTGAATTCTCCCCAGAAAACGAAGTCTCCGGTTGTCCATACTCTGGACTCCCATGGAAAGACGGTTCACGCCGGCGCTGCGATATCCTCGAAGGGACTCCGCCGTCAGAGTTGCCGGGTTTGCTTCCAACGTGACCTCGGAAGCATCCGCAATGATATAATTTGTTTTTAGCGTATCCAGAATCCGATCGATTTGCGAAGGCATCAGTAGAGATGGTGTGCCCCCACCAAAATAAACGCTGTCTGCGAGCGGCACCTCGCCGCGCCGAAGAGTGATCTCGCGAATCACTGCGTCCACATAGGCGTCGCGCTTCTCATCAGAGCAAGGCGACGACAGGAATGCGCAGTAGTTGCACTTTCGAAGGCAGAACGGAATGTGAATATATATTCCAGCAATTCGTTTACCGGAAGCTTGATCTCGCAGGCCTTTCGTGTCGGTTGCCGAATTATCCCGGGACCGGTTTGTTTCTCTGTCTTTCGTTCGGTCCATGTTGCACATGCAATCCATCTTCGCAGATTTATTCGGTATCATCGAACTTGAGAACCTCAGTGAAAGCCTCCTGCGGCACTTCCACGGTGCCGAACTGGCGCATGCGTTTCTTTCCTTCCTTCTGTTTCTCGAGGAGCTTCTTCTTCCGGGAGATGTCGCCGCCGTAACACTTGGCGATAACGTCCTTGCGGTAGGCGCGAACGGTCTCGCGGGCAATGATTTTGCGGCCGACCGCTGCCTGAATCGGCACCTCGAACTGGTGCATCGGGATGATTTTCTTTAACTTTGCACAGATGTTACGACCCTTGGCATAGGCTTCCTCTTCCGGAACAATGGAGCTGAACGCATCGATAATTTCCTTGTTCAGAAGGATATCCAGCTTCACCAGCTTTGCCGGGCGGTACTCCAGAAATTCGTAATCCAAAGAGGCGTAGCCGCGGGTGCGGGACTTTAAGGCATCGAAGAAGTCGTAGATAACCTCGTTGAGCGGGATATCGTAAGTCAGGAGCACTCTCGTCTCCGTCAGATATTCCATGTGCGTCATGTTGCCACGGCGTCCCTGACATAGCGTCATGATGCTTCCTACGTAATCTTTTGGCGTCATGATTTCAGCTTTGACAATCGGTTCCTCGATTCGGCTGATTTCCGCCGGATCCGGAAGATTCGTCGGGTTCTGAATCATTCGTTCCGAACCATCGGACATAACGACTTTGTAAATAACACTCGGAAGTGTCGTGATAACATCCAGATCGAACTCGCGTTCCAGGCGTTCGACAATAACGTCCATATGAAGAAGCCCCAGGAAGCCGCATCGGTACCCAAACCCCAGTGCCGCCGAATTCTCCGGTTCAAAATTGAAGGCCGCGTCATTAACCTGAAGTTTTTCGAGAGCATCTTTGACATTCTCGTACTTCTCTCCCTCCGCCGGGTAGATGCCACAGTACACCATGGACTGAGCCTTCTTGTAACCCTTCAGCGGCTTCTCAGTCGGACGATTCTGATGCGTGATGGTATCACCCACACGAGCGTCCGCTACGCGCTTAATGCTCGCACAGATGTAGCCAACCTCTCCGGCACGAAGCTCTTTCGCCTGCACCATGCCCGGAATGCAGTATCCAACCTCAGTGACCTCGTAGTTCTTACCCGTATTCATCAGCTGAATCACGTCACCTTTCCGAACCGTGCCATCGAAAATTCGGGTATAGATGACTACACCCTTGTAGCTGTCGTAATAGGAGTCAAAAATAAGTGCCTTCAGCCGAGCTTCCGAATCTCCCTCCGGCGGCGGAATGACCTGCACCAACTTTTCAAGCATGTCATCGATGCCGAGACCGGTTTTGGCCGAAATCAGCGGTGCATCCTCCGCATCAATGCCGATGATTTCCTCGATTTCTGCCCTGGTCTCCTCTGGACGTGCACTATCGAGATCCATCTTGTTCAGAACCGGCAGGATTTCAAGGTCTTCATCCAGTGCCAGATACACGTTTCCCAGCGTCTGCGCTTCTACGCCCTGCGTGGCATCCACCACAAGAACCGCACCATCACAAGCTGCAAGTGAACGCGAAACCTCATAGTTGAAATCCACGTGACCCGGTGTATCGATCAGGTTCAGGATGTATTCCTCTCCATCCTTTGCCTTATAATGAAGGCGGGTTGTCTGGAGCTTGATGGTAATTCCTCGTTCCCGCTCGATATCCATGTTGTCTAGATATTGCTCCTTCATGTCCCGGGACTGCACCAGTCCGGTCTTCTCAATTAACCGATCCGCCAGCGTGGATTTACCGTGGTCAATATGCGCAATAATACTGAAATTTCTTATATTCTTGAGATAATCCATGTCTCCTCCGATTAAAATCTGACTTTATTCATATATTATACGGGATTTTCGGGTAAAATGATAGGGTTCGCAAACCAAAAAAGCCTTGCTATCGCTTGCATCCTCATGTAAAATTGTGTTTGCGAATTAATACTGTTTTTAAAGAAAGTGGGGTAAAAAATGGCAAATATTAAATCCGCAAAGAAAAGAATTAGAGTAATCGACAAGAAGACGGCACGCAACATCAGAGTAAAACGTCACATGAAGGAAGCTGAAAAGAATTTCCTCTCTGCTGTTGAGAGCGGCAATGTTGATGAAGCTGCAACGAAATTCGTTGCACTGGAGAAGGAGCTTATGCAGGCTGCTGCAAAGAACACCATCCACAAGAAGACTGCTTCCAGAAAAGTCAGCAGAATGGCTGCAAGACTGAACAATCTGAAGGCTCAGAACTAATTCTCACCCGTCCCCACATTGCGTACCAGTTAAGTGCGCCGGAACGATGGACTTGTCTCACCATCGTTCTTTTTTTGTGCTCATTGTCACCCTAGCGCAGTCTATAAGGTTGACAATGTGATTTGGATGAGTATAATATTTTTGTTGTCACCCTGTTCTGGTATATTATGTGACAATAAAACAATTTCACAATTTGCGTAAAGGAGATTCGAATTCACATGTATAACACACAGACCCGAACCGCCGTACTCACCCGATCCGCACTGATGATTGCGTTCACAGCCGTATGCTCCTGGATTTCGATTCCAATTCCCGGAACGTCGGTTCCCATCAATTTGGCCACTTTCGCCGTCATCCTGGCGGGCCTTATTCTGGGTGCGAAGGACGGCGCACTTGCTCTTCTCGTTTTCCTTGCATTAGGTGCCTGCGGGCTTCCTGTATTCCACAGCTTCACCGGCGGCATGGGTGTCGTCTTCGGACCGACCGGCGGTTTTCTGATCGGATATGTCGCACTGGCCTTCCTGGCAGGATTTGGAGGGTTCCGTGAAGACCCCGATGACAGCTCCGGGTCCCGCTCGCAATGCGCACGCTACGCATTCTTCGTTCTGCTCGGTGAGGTTGCATTATATGCCCTCGGCTGTGCATGGTTCATCGTGCAGGCGGGCAGCAGCATTCAGGCGGCACTTTTCGCTTGCGTCATTCCCTTCATCCCGGGTGACATTGCGAAAATCATCCTGGCATACCTGGCTGCCGGAAGGCTTCGGAAACTGGAAAGCTAAAAAAAGTGTCCCGCATGGGATGTCCAGTTAAGAAAACATCCTAAGGCGAGAGAGAAACGGTATAGCTTCGGCTATGCCGTTTCTTTCATTTTTGCCTGCTATCAAATACTTTAGACATTTCCAAAATCCCGATACCTTTGTAGTAGATATCTACCTCTTGTCTGCGGTTGATTTTGCTATGGGGATCGGTCGCTGCGTGAATGACGATCTTCTCAACGAACTCATGCAGGATGCGGGGTGTCAACTCCGGGATATCGGTGTACTGGCGGACAACGAGCGGAAGCCACAAATAAAACAAGGGCATAAGCAACAATGATATCGTTACTTATGCCCTTGTTTTTGCTATACTTCAGCTTGCGGCACGGCTACATTTTTGCTATACTTCAGCTTGCGGCACGGCTACATTTTCGCCATTATCATTATGTGTAATTGTGGGTATGGCATCAACTGAATTTCTCTCTGCGAGCCGATTGAAAACATCGACAAATTGTTCCACGAATGTTGAGACGTTATCTTGGTGTTCGCTACACCAAAAGTCAAACAAGATTGTCGTGTCTCCGAGTGTACTTTCTGCGTAAGAGTACCACTTTTTAAATTCATTGGTACTATATGAGCTTACGCCAAGTGGCCAATTGTTGAAACATACATCGTAGGTAAAGCCCGGAACGCGTGAAAAAGTTTCTTGGAATCGTAAGAATGCTTCATGATTTTTCAAAAGTGCGAAAATTCCTTTTTCAATCACAAGCGGCAGAAAAATAATGTTCCCTGCATTTTGTACTGTTCGAGCGGCTTTAGCAGCATACCCATCCATTTGTTGCACGTCACCATCAAGAACAATCATATTGTTCTTGAACTCAGGGATCCCTTTTTCTACAAGTTGTACATAATTGGGCCATCCCAAATTTATATCAACAAAGTTCATATACAAATCCAAATTGACATGTAAGTTGGATAACAAAATATGCTGCAAAAAGGAAACAGCACGGCCATCTTCACAGTAAATATTTATTTTGCTGCTACCAATCGGAACTGACAAACTTATGTCATTCAGAACTTGGTTTAGCTCTGCGCTTGTTGATACATTTTGGGGCACAATCGTTCGCTTTCCTTCCCCGTCATATTGCGGCTCCAAGTAAACTATGGAACTATCATATGCAAAAGGTGGAAGGTCTATGCCGCGATCCTGCCGTTCTTTTCGTTGATATTTATTCACACACTTTAGAATAATGGGAGAGTGTGTTGTAAAAACAATCTGGATTTTATAATCGCCCGCAGCTTGCCATAAGTAGTCCACCAGTTTCTCTTGAGAAAAGCCGTACAACGTGGCATCAAGCTCGTCGATAAGAAGGATTCCCCCTTTATAATTACGGCCGTACTGTTCTTTTAGTCTTTTGAAAGAAAGAACGGCTAAGATAATTCTTGTAATATTACCCTCGCCTGCGGAATTTGTGAAAATATCATGCGTGTCATCGCTTACGCCAGCAAAGGTCCTTGCCGCAGTTGCTTTTTCAATACCAATAGACGGGCTGCCGCTTATGCTCTGAATGGAAAGTATAGTTCTATAATTTGTAATACAATAATCCAATTCTTCGGGTGTAAGAGTTATCGGCATCGCTTGAGTTTTTACTGTTTCTCCGATAGGGAAAATCCTACTCAAGCTCAAAAAATAAACCGGTAATTGTACATAGCCAGCACCCTTGGCTCGACTTTCTGCATTCCAGAATCTCAATGAAGGTTCATGACCGGACTGCCTACGAGCGATGCTTTCGACGGAATAATAGTTCTGCTCATATATCCCATTATGCAGGTTGAGCTTCCATTTGTGCTCTCCAATAATGTCGTGGTCGGGGGATATCTTGAATTTGTCTTTGAATTGAGAGCGAAAATTATAGCCGTCAATCGTTTTGCATCCATACATGGGATGATCCTTTGCAGAAATCGTAAATGGCTGTCCGATCATTCCCAGTACAGTGGTTTTTTGCGTCGCATTTCGCCCTGAAATCGCGGTGATACGTTTGCCAAGAGTAAATGACGCATTTTCAAATGCACGAAATTTTTCTATTTCAACACTCTTAATTATCATAACGCACCTCTATACCCGAAGATTGATTTTAATCCTATTATCATCTAACTGCCTTTGGGTGGGGCAATTCGCTATATCGGAAAAAATCATTAACTCTGATGCAATTCCTTTATTGGCGGCGCTATAAGTCAAATCAAAATGCCGCATTTCGTAATCAGAGTACATTTCGGCAATCTGACTTACATCATCGTATGTAATAATCCAAGGTGAGGTAATTTCATTAGTTATTACATCGCAAATTCGCTTATGATCCTGTGGCGTAAAGAAGTTTTTATATAGCTTTTGACCTTTGTTGTAATATGGCGGGTCAAAATAGAAAAACAAGCTATCTCCAAGAAGAGGAACATAATTGTGAAGTAGGCTAATGATGTCTTTGTTATATACTGTTATCCGCTCACGCTCTTTAGCAATCAATTTGATTTTGGCAATGATGGCCTCTTTGTCAAAACGAACATCCAGTTTCCATTCACCGTCTTGGGCATATCCACCGATGGGTCCTGCATTCAAAATCCCCGATCTATTTGTTCGGTTCAAAAATAATGTCGCAAAGGCAAGATCAAGTGAATATGCAGTCGAGGTCGAATATATTTCTTTTTGTCTGTGCCATTCATCTATTGTTACAGGTGTATTTTGAATCAAATCTATAAGTGATGTTGGTTCTTGCCTTACTGCGCGCCAAAAAGAATAAATTGCTTTGTCATAATCATTTATCACAATGCGGTTTACTGTTCCATTGAGCAATAGTGAAAGCGCCACACCTGCACCACCAGCAAACGGCTCTACATATGTACAATATGGCATATTAAGATTTTGAATGGCGAGTTGGATAAACCCCGCTAAACGATGTTTTCCGCCAGGGTAACGCAGCGGTGATGGATTCGGCATCTAATCACATCCTTTCCATACAATAAAGCGAGATAAGTATAGCGCTTTTGGGTATAATATGCAATAAAAAAGCGAGAGTACCCGTCTTCCGTCGAAGTCCCGTCTTCCGTCGAAGTACTATGAAACTTCCGACGTTTTCAATTCTGATCGTTGCAGCTTTTACCATAGTTTTGCAGTTACATATAACTACTAAATAGCTCAAAACCTTTAACACAAAGGTCTTTGGGCTATCTTTATTTTTAAATTTATCTATTTTCTATAGCGTTTTATAACGCTTTGTGATATAATAGAGTTGATTGGAGGTTCGGTTATGTATCTTAAGAAAACACCTAATGCCCACGGAAGAATTCGTTTATCCATTGTAGATAATTATTATGACAAGCAGAAAAAATGCTCACGGCAGAAAACCATCGAGTCGCTTGGCTTTCTTGATGAACTTGAACAAGAGTACGATGATCCGATTTCTTATTTTTCCAAACGTGTAGAACTCCTCAATCAGCAAAAAAAAGAAAAACAAGCTCCTATCAACTTTACTTTCTACGATTCTGACAGGTTGTGTATCGGTGATAATCTCAGAAAGAACTTTGGTTATACCGCTCTAAGCAAAATTTATCACGAGCTTGAGATCGATAAATTTTTAAAGTCCAGGCAGCGCGGCTCCAAGGAACAGTATGACGCCAACACCATTATGAAGATGCTGGTATTCCTTCGCATGCTCTATCCTGCATCCAAGAAGGCATCTTTTGACAATCGGGATATCCTCTTCGAAAAGACCAATTATTCGCTTGATGATGTTTACCGATGCCTTTCGACTATCTATAAATACAAGGAAGACCTGCAGGTATGGATGAATGATAAAATCAGAAAGAATTACGGAAGGAACACTTCTCTCATTTACTACGACGTAACAAACTATTACTTTGAGACAGATGAGCAGACTGACCTTCTACGAAAAGGCGTATCCAAAGAGCACCGTCCCAATCCAATCGTGCAGATGGGTCTGTTTATGGACAATAACGCTATCCCCATAACCTACGAGCTTTTTGCAGGTAATACCAACGATTGTCTCACCTACCGTCCAAACTTCGGGCGTATCAAAAAGAAGTTTGGCCTTGGTCGTGTAATCTCCGTAGCGGACAAAGGAATGACCACCGGCGACAACATCTGGTACACAATAAATACTCCAACAAAAGACGGATATGTATTTTCTATGTCTGTTCGCGGTGCTGATAAAGAAATGAAAAACTATGTTCTGAACGATGATGGTTATGTATGGTTCGGCAATGAATATAAAAGAAAATCTAGAAAGTATCCAAGAACCATTTATGTGACTACCACCAGCGGGAAGAAAATGAAAAAGCAGGTCGATGAAAAGCAAGTAGTGTTCTGGAGCGAAAAGTTCGCAGCTCGTGCCAAAGCAGAGCGGGAAGCAGTTCTTGCCAAATCCCGAGATCTTGCCCTTCATCCCAGCAAATATACAAAAGCCACCACTTATGGAGCTGCCAAATATGTGAAAAGGATTGAATACGATAAAGAAACCGGAGAGATACTTGCTGCGGCTTCTGTCCTGGATATTAATGAGGATCTGATAAAAGAAGAAGCGGCTCTTGATGGATACTATGTACTTCTGACCAGTGAAATGGATGAATCGGATGACAGAATAATAGATATGTATCGAGGGTTATGGAGAATAGAGGAATCCTTTAAGATAACAAAAAGTGAGCTTGAAGCCAGGCCTGTTTATGTATGGACCAATGAGCATATAGAAGCACATTTTCTTACTTGCTTTGTTGCCCTTACTATTTCAAGGATCCTTGAAATGCAGCTTGGCAATAAATACAGTTCGGGAAGGATCTTAAAATCCCTGTCAAAAGCAGAGTGCAGTCTGCTTCAGCAGAACTATTACGCCTTCGATTACTACGATGAAGTATTAAAAGACATCGGGAATGTCATCGGTATAGACTTCGGTAAAAAAATAAGAACTCTTGGTGATATCAAGAACTGTCTGGCGACCACCAAGAAATGACGGAAATCATCGCTACGTGATGCCAAAATAGTTTTTAAATCACTAGATTTTGGTTCGGAACGCTATGAAAATATGGAAAAGCAGAAACCCCGCCAACGCCTATAAATACAGGACGTGGCGAGGTTTTATCGTCTTTTTAACTGCAAAAGTCAGGGTATAGCGCTTTTGGGTATAATATGCAATAAAAAAGCGGGAGTACCCGTCTTCCGTCGAAGTCCCGTCTTCCGTCGAAGTACTATGAAACTTCC
>CAVKJB010000033.1:0-16759 GCA_963656785.1 Acutalibacteraceae bacterium
AGGTTTCCCTCAAAAGTATGTATAAGGCCATTCATTTCTGACTCATATACAGTCTTGAAATTATTTATCGCAGTAATATCTTCCTGATATTGAGCGTCAAAACACTTAAGCAGATCGTCTTCAAATGTTGATGGCAATTTTTGCTGACAATACGGGCATTTGCCATCAGTCTGCCCGGCGAAATGAGTATGCCCTTGTCTTACCCAATCTGTTGCATTTAGTTTCTTGATAAAATTTGCAAATGGTGTTTCGCTGCTGCTGGCAACAACCTTTCCCATTAAATCAAACCCCGGAAGTGATGCATAAGAAACCTTTTTCCCTTTAGAAAATTTGCCATACTGCTTATCATCACCACCCCAAAGAGTTTTTACCGTTTTTGCAAGTGCCTCTTCATCATGTTGGGCTGGAGAGATTTTAAGGATTTCGCCTGCAAACAAAGCCTTTGTTTTTTTGCCTTTTATTGCTGCGTCAAAGATTGTTCTAAGAGTCTTGCTTTGATTCCAGCATGCTTCTTGGAATACTCCTAGAGCACCCTCTCTATCCTTTTTCCTTTCCTCAGCTAATTCGGATTTTTTATCATGTTCTTCCTCAGCCGCCTTCCTATCCGCTTGAAGAGTCTCTATCTTCTTTTGTACTTCTATATTTGTTTCGCAGACTGTAAATACACCAGCCAGATTGCCGTAGTTAGCAAAATTCGCATCAATAAATTCTGTATTGTATGTGAGCACATCATAGTCTGATGCTAACTTACCATTTTGCCATTCGATGCCGGTGTTATCATGAATAGCTCTTGCTATCGTAGATTTACCAGCTCCATTCTTCCCATAGAAATAATTAACGAAAGTCGGCTCAATCACTTCTCCAGTGAAAGTAGCATCATTCAAACTAATCTTTTCAATTGCTGATTGCATCTTAGGCTTCATAAATGTCCGACACCTCTTTTCTTTTATTCCTTGATTTTTCCTGTTCTGACCCATTCGTCAACTTCGGAAATCTTAAATTTATATCTCTTCCCAGCTTTGTAAAAAGGTAGTTTCCCTTCTTTTATCCATGTCCTAACTGTATCCTGGCTGAGGCTCAAATGCTCTGCTACATCCTCAAGGTTTACCCATTTTTCCACATTCATCTCTTCGTATTCCTTGCTCATTTTATACCTCCGTTCGTCGAATCCATGAGCCGTGTTACATAGAGAAAACTTGAATTCCATTTTCCCTTAAAACTTCTACTAAATTAATTCTTTTTATAGACCAGTGCATTCGATTAAGCTCGTTGAAATTTGTATTTCCCTGCAGCCCCAGCTCGAATAGAAGTGCATTAAGTCTCTCCTGAGGGACCTGATTTAAAAACTGATAATATATCTTTATTCCGTTATCCTGTACCTTTATATCGGTGATAATTCCATAGTGAGCACAATGCTCATCATCCGTTTTTCCATAGCTATGGTTTTCGGTGGCTATGATTGTTGGAAACGTTTTTATTTCAGTTATGGCCTCCGGAGTCAACGCAGCATACTTCTTTTTCAATTCATCTGATGTGCTTTCTGTAATAGCCCTCTCTTTATCGACCATGACATGACATGTTCCGTCTAGAATATCCCCTGCAACAACTATTAAGTTGTAATAATCAAGATTTAGACTTACCTGCATCACCGAGCTTTGCTGCATTCCCGGCATTGGATTATTAATCAGGATTGTAGACTTATATTCGTTTTTAACATTATCCGCATGTGCAATAAGCGTATTATTATCACCCGGAAGGTTAATTTCTGTCGGAGCGTTATTTTGTTGAATCACGGCTGGATTCATTAACTGAGGTTTATTCTCCATTCTTCTTCCCTTCATAATAATTGTTTACCGTGTCAACATGGTTATAAAAACTGTTGTTGTTACCAGTGACATTAAAAGTAAAATTCATTTGCGGAGCGGCTTTGATATCCGGCTCATTCAAATCTGACTTTTTTTCTTCGTAAGTCTGCTCGTGATCATCTTCTATAATTTCAACAACCTCTGGTTTTTCAGATTCTTCATCAATTACCTCTGCATATGTCAATTTCACATCTGTTTTCCAATTATCACCCATTGTCCCTTCATATACCCTTGGAGCTCTATTCTTTGACGGACACCAGGAATCAAATGTTTCTTTCCCAATCGTTGCAGGGTCATCTCTCATAGCAGAAAAATGTAATACTCCTAGCAAAAAAGATTGAAAACAAAAGCTCTGGCTTTTGACTATATCTGTTTTCGACATCCCTGTTCCATCCTGCAAAACGTAGAGCATATGCTCTGATCCAATTGAATCATCTTTATCTATCGTATCGACGAGAGCCTTGATCAGCTTCTCGTCTTTTTTTGTGCTGTCTTTCATGTGAAGAAACTCCTCACAAAATTCAATCATCCTATTCAGTGCAGCCTGATAATTTTCTTTTATGCACTTATCAAATGCATCCATAGCAGTTTTGTTGCTAAACGGGAAATATGTGCCTCCCTTGTTCTTGCAACTCTTATATTCAGACGTATTGCCTTTAATGGTTGTCATCATACTTTTTTGTGGTTCCTGAAAATCAGGCACCACAACCTTAGATAACCCTATCAATACTTCTGGTTCAGATAGTCCATCCTTTTCTCCTGCATAATGTTCTCTTACTCCGGCTCGGGGCTTTCTATCTTCAAGTAGCAAGGTGAAAAACGTGCCGCCACAGAGTCTTATATTTTCTTTCTTTGTCATCGATTGTCCCTCTTTTTCAAAACTCCAACTCTACTAACTCTGCCAACTATGACACGGTAACTCAACTAACTATTGGATGTCCTCGTGAGCAAATCACGGGGACTTTAGTTCGTTTGGCACAGGAATTACCAGTCCTGTAAATCAGAGCAATTCCTATCAAACCCCACTAAATAGTATATCAGAAGTAGGTATATTTTTCAATCAATGTCTACTGATATGATCGCCAATTTTCAATAAATTTGTGCGTCAAAGATTCTTCCCGTGATTTTGTGCTCAAGCAAATCACAGGAGGTAATTTATGACAACCAAAGACAACCATTACAAAGACTTTAGCAACCGCAAATCATTCAACAACGTACCTTGCACTTCTGACGAAGTTCTCGTCCCGGTCGTATTAAACACCGAGATGTCCGTCACCCTCAAAGCAGCAGGTCTGGACAGGAATAATATCGAGACCTGGCACTTCCCTCATGCAAGCGAGCCTGTTCCTGTTGCCTTTGTCCCTTGCAAACGTGACAAGAAGGAGGCTTCCATGAAGTGGTTCAATCGCGAAGTAGAACGATACCTGAAGCATCTTGATGGTAAGACATCCGAGGATCTGTCTCTGGACAAGTTCATGGAAGATATCGACAGCGATGATGACGGCAGCTTTGATCCAACCGGTACCACGGAGGCAGAGGATGCAGCAGCACTGATGTATGTTTTCCAGCTCCTGCTCGATCAGCTTGCCACTCTGGATCCGAAATACGCCCACGTCATTCAGCTTCTTGCAGAAGGCTTCTCCAAGAAGGAAATCATTGAGAAGGTGGATTTTGGCAGAGGCAAGTCTCAGGCCTACGACTACATCACAAAAGCGCAGACAACCGCCAAGGAACTCTACGACAAGTTCTACAGATAACAATTGTTAAGTATTTTATCGGCAGTCAGATGTTCATTCATCTGGCTGCTGTTTTTGTGTCTTGTTCCGGTTATCTTCATATGCTATCGCCGTTTTGCACCGTGTGCACTCGTGAACGATAGAAAAAGCAATCGTTCAAAGTATAGTTTTCTGTCAGCAATAATTTAACGGGTATGCACACACCCGCTGCCCCGTCTGCCCTTCTGCCGAAAGCACGGTCAGCCACTTTCAGACAAAATAAAAAAGACCTCTGAAACCTCATGTTCCAAAAAGCCTTATATCAAGCGGTTCTGCAGATATTCTGTTGTGGGTGCCTACTGTTTCGCTGTATCAATCTAAAGGTTTTCATTTCGATATAGATCATCTTCACCTTGCCGAGATAGCTCTCCTGCAAAAGCTTCAGCACTTCCAGATTGTCGCCCTCGATATAAAGGTTCTCTGTACTGTCCCAGTTGACGCTTTCCTCCTTGCATGGCCGCAGTGTCTTGCGGATCGGCTTGTTTGCCTCCACAATGGCAGCCTTTTTACCCACCCAAGTAAACTCATAGGCTTCATCGCCCTCCAGCACATCGCCGGACAGCATCTGTCTCAGCAGGTCAAAGTTAATGGCCTTCTTCGGCTTGCCGTCCTTTCCTAAAGTCTCTGTAATGCAGTTCGGGAACAGCGCCCCGATTTTCTCTATATTCTGTGCGGTCATATCAATTGACTCCATGCGCATTTTGTCCATTAGTGGGTTCCTCCTAATACTTTCACCAAATATTTCATCACGACACTGGTTAATTCAATTACATATTCGATTTCGTCACTGTTTACAGCATCGTTGTGCTTGACATGGTTGTTTTGAAATTTCGTATAATACTCAATTATTTTTACCACCATGTTTCTAAGCTCATCTGATGCGCCTTTTTCTTTTAATCGAGAACCCAAATCACCCATTTGATTCTCTAAAGACTTGTTGTTTCCCAGCAAATCTTTTACAAGAAGTTCAAACGCCAACCGCATATCATCAAGGGTGTTTCTTTCAAATATTCCTCCCTCGTATTTTGCAAGTGCGCTTTCATATTGCTTTAACGCATTCGGATGACTTGCCAGCCAATGCTTTGTCTTTTGAACAAGTTCTGTATCACTGATCTTCTCGGTAGCAAGACTCCCATATCGCCGAAACAACTTCAATTTGAGTTCTCTCACCTTGTCATTATCACTAAACATAGGAAGTTCACATAAATCTTTGATAATACGAAACTGCTCTGCATCCTCAAACACTCTTAGATTTTCCTTTAGTGCCGTTCTTTTGTTCGGTGCATCAAAGGGATAGCTTCCATAAGGAGTCTTCCTGTTGTAATCAATGGCATAAGAATTGCAATATTCTACTATCTTCATGCCGCTTAAACCGTCATTAGTATCTGCAAGAATGTCACTCGAGTAAGCCAAGAAAGCATCATCGATTTTGGGCATATTCTTCACCCTTTCCATCATTTAGCATTTTACATAGTTCTTCCGCAATCTCTTGTGGTGTCATCGTGGCTGTTGTCATCGCCAGCTTACTTGCTATGATTGGACTGTATGCCATCACTTCGGTTTTTTTTAAATTATGCCAGATAGGCAAAAGCATTTTTCCGCCGACACTTTCTAATTGAAACAAACCGTCAAGTTCTGCTTTTGTCCAGTATTTTCCATCAGCAATATAGGATGGAGACAACACAGCAACTCCGAAACGCGATTTTTTTAATCCTTCATCAATGCGTTTTCTCATAGAGTCGCCCCATTTTATTTGTGTTTTGTCGTACCATACTTTAATACCAAGCTTAGTAAGGGCATCAACGAATTCATTCACAAAGTCTTCCTTGTCTTCCCAGGCATGGGAAACGAAAACATCGTATTCTGGTTCATTGTCCAGAGTTGCATCATCCATTCTAGAAATAGTCGGTGCAATCATCGATTGTAATTCAGAAATCTGCCGTTCATATGATTGACGGATTTTCTCTGCTTCCACTATTTGCTTTCTTT
Organism: Acutalibacteraceae bacterium; assembly: GCA_963656785.1. Taxonomy (GTDB): domain Bacteria; phylum Bacillota; class Clostridia; order Peptostreptococcales; family Anaerovoracaceae; genus Mogibacterium_A. The sequence goes on from CAVKJB010000033.1 coordinate 5,630, forward strand.
GCTCCTTTTGTTCTTCTTTCTGTAATTGCGTATAAGCCTTGTTTCGTTTTTCTCTTTTATCCGCTATTTTTTTTGAATAGTCCGCGCTATTGGCAGTCTCTTTCGCCACAACTGCTCTATATCTTCCAATCTGGCTCATTTTGCTTTTTAGTGTGGCCACACTTGCATTCTTGGGAATAGACACTCCATCTGCCTTTTTTTGTGCATCGGCCGCTTTCTTCTCGGCGGTCGCTTTCTTCTTCTCCAAATCAGCAATATCTTTATCTAATGAATTGACCGTTCGTTGGTATTGATCAGCCGACATAATTTCCTTCCAACTCCTTCCTCAGTTTCTTTATCTCTGCCTTCAGCTCCATCTTCCGATTGAGCTGTTTTTCCTTCTTCATCTTTGCTTCCAGCGCAGCTATCTGCTTCTCCAGTTGCTCCCGCTGTTTCTGCTGCTCGACGCATTCCTTTAGCGTTGTATTTTCGCCGCCGGAAAGGCTGACTCCTGCAATCTGACGAATTAAATTCTCGTATACCGCATCTATTGTAAGTCCTTCTAGGTGGAGCGGCAGTTCTTCCTCCGATAGCCACTCTGTGCGATAATAGCGGTCAACCTTAAATGCTGCGTTACCGGAACCGGCAGCCTCTTTATAACCCATGACCGCCTGATATTTCCCGTCATATTCCAGTAGAAAGAGGATGTGATACGGTATCTCCCGATCTATGAGCCGCAGGACATTTTCATCAAGGGCGGGTGAAGCGAGTCTTACTTCAAACACCTCAATCTCCGTGACACGCTCACCGGGCGCAAGATTCAGTGTGGTTGCCGCCAGCCTGTTACGCCAGTAGATGATCTTGATTTGCTCCGTAAATGCCTTTTTAATGGCAGGCGTGACGGAGAGCTTTTCATAAAACTTTCGCTTCGGAATCCGTTTGTTGAATTCCGTCGTCTTTGGCAAGCCCAGCACGGCTCACACCTCCTCACATAATCATTTCACGACCAGGAAACAAATCAGCTCAAAGTCGTCCAGCCCGGAGACCGCGCTCATCAGTGCGGATGTTCCGCCTGCAGAGAATAAGCTGTCGATATCGCTTTCTTCCTTTACATCAATAATGGAATTGATTGCTTCACTCAGAAGCTCGGACATGTCCGCCATATTGCGTCCGTCGTCTGTTTCCTGATTGAATTTCTCATATACTTCCGGTATAGGCTTGCTCTTTCCACGGCAAAGCAGACGTACATCATCTAGTAGTTTTTTCGGATTCAGATAATCGCAGACGATTTCTCCGTCCGTGCTGATATATACCATATAGAACGGATGGATACGGTTGCGATTGTCTACATTGACGCTGTTGTTGATATTTTTCAGAACGAAGATCACACCCTCCGGAAGCTCCTCTGTAGTAGGAACAACCGCATGAAGGCCTCTCGGCTTCTTATCCATATCACCGTTATGCTTCATGTAATCTAAGAGATCAAGGCGGAATTCATTTAATCCCAGATCCATGATGGAGATGCCGTCGGACATATCCTCGATATCCACCACTTCTTCCTGAAGGCGCTTAAGCTGTGCCTTGCGATATTCCAGGTCGCCTTGCTCCTCCGGGTTAATCAGATCATCATCCCCGGTGGAGGTCATAACCGTGATCTTCATGCGAGTCTCTACGCGGGACTTCAGATTGATATAATCGTCCAATGTAAGGTCCGGTCAGAAATTCACCATCTGTATTACCCTGTTCCGGCTTCCGATACGGTCGATACGTCCGAAGCGCTGAATGATGCGGACAGGATTCCAGTGGATGTCGTAATTTACGAGGTAATCGCAGTCCTGAAGGTTTTGACCTTCGGAGATACAGTCGGTGGCAATCAAGATATCAATATCCGTCTTATTGTTCGGCATCAGAAGATTTCTATCTTTGGATATCGGGGAGAAACAAGTGAGCACATCATTCAGTCTTGCTGGGAAGTTCTTAATAGTTGACCGTCCGGAAGCGCTTCCGGTGACAACGGCGGTATTTAAACCATAATTGTTCTTCGCATGTTGTCCGACATGTTCATACAGATATTCTGCGGTGTCAGCGAAAGCCGAGAATATCAATATCTTCTTGTTCCCCTCATTGATTGGATATTCTATTTTCCGATCCAATAGTCGGAGCAATTCTTGAAGCTTGCTGTCGTGCTCCGGCGTAATATCTGCCACCATCTGTAGCAGCAATTTCAGCACCTCGGCGTCTTTCCACAGTCTTGCGCGCCAGCTCCTCCAGTCCATATCTGCAAGACTGATGCGAACTTTACGTCCTACGGTGAAATATTCCGTGTTCTCATCGTCCATGTCCCAGTCGTCATCATTTGCTTCGTACATGGACATACTATCAATACCATATTGTTCGAAGCGATTGATGGCATCAATTGTATTGTCAATCAGGGAGTTAATCCGCTTCAGTGTCAGCGCGAAAGAGTTGACAGAGCTCTCGAGACGTTTCAGGAGATTAATGCTCATCAAGCGACGAATACCCTGCTCACGGCCACTCTGCGTCAGGTTCTCATCCTTGTTGTGAGTGAGATCTTTGTATTTCTGCAACTTGCTCGGGAAGATGTAGTTTGACGGCGTATAAATGCATAGCGAAAGTTTCGTCAGCTGTGCATAAATCTCGTTATAGTTGATAAGATTATCCAGGTCGGTCAAGCAAGGCCGTAGCGAAATTGGTTTTAGCCTTTCCGGAAATTGGCCTATTTCCTTCGTGTTATAGTATTTCTCGATTTGTTTCCGGGATCGGGCAATGGTCACGCTGTCAAGGAGTTCGAAGAAGTCGAAGTCAAGTATGCGCAGAATCGCGTCGGTGGTTCGCTCCTGCTGACTCAGCTTGCTCCACGCGTTGAAGGCTTTCTGTGCCTGCTTGAAGATCTCCTCAAGGCTCTTTGTCGTATTGAGCCGTTCATCCAGATTTTCAGAATTGCCCTCATAGGCGATGGCGAGCTGATTCTTCAAATCCACAAAGCGGTTGTTGACCGGCGTTGCGGAAAGCATCAGAACCTTTGTCTTCACCCCGGCACGGATCACTTTGTCCATCAGCACCTGATAACGATTCTCGCGGGTGTTGCTGTGGGTGCCGATACCATTGCGGAAGTTATGAGATTCATCAATGACGATGAGGTCATAGTTGCCCCAGTTGAGGCGGCTCAAATCCAGACCGTTGGACATGCCGCCATTACGGGAGAGGTCGGTGTGAAACAGAACATCGTAATTCAGACGATCTGTTGCGATAGGGTTATTGACGTAGTTGTCTTTATAGGTATTCCAGTTCTCCGCCAGCTTTTTCGGACAGAGAACAAGGACAGATTTGTTGCGGTTTTCATAGTATTTCACAACAGCCAGTGCAGTGAAGGTTTTACCAAGGCCGACACTATCCGCGAGGATACAGCCGTTGTACTTTTCGAGCTTGTTGATGATGGCAAGCACGGCATCCCGTTGGAAATCGTAGAGCATATTCCATATCTTGCTCTGCTTAAAACCAGTCGCCTCATTCGGGAGTACGTCTTCGGATATGTCTTCCAGAAATTCGCTGAATACATAATACAAGGTCATGAAATAGATGAACTCGGGAGAATTCTCTGCATAGACGGTGCGAATACTCTCAATAACTGTGTCCGTAACATCTTGCATCCGTTCATGATCATTCCAGACCTGATCGAAAATCTGCAGATATTGATAAGTAAATGGCACATCCACGCATGTGATCATGCTGTATAGATTGTTCCCGCGTTCACAGCCAAGGTCCACGGTGGTAAATCCGTTTATCGGTGTATAAGCGAACTGCTCTTCCCCCTTCTCCAAGGTCAGGAAGCCCATCATGTTCTCATTTGTCGTGTTGGATTTGAACCTTGCCTTCTTTCGAATCCACTCTGCACATTCCTTCGCAATGGCACGCTGCGTCATTTCATTGCGCAGCTTGATTTCAAACTCAGTGCCGTATAGGCTAGTCTCTCTGGATAGACGTGGGATGTAGAATTCGCGTTTCTGCTTATTCGTGTTCTCTTTGACAAAGGTCGGAGAGGTAAAAATAAAACGGAAGTCATCGATGGTTTCCAGCTGTGCCTTGAGCTCCTGATATGCATACATCGAGAAGCAAGCAGCAGCAACGCTGATCTTGCTGCCTTTCTTGATTTCCGCCCGAAGGTCATCGCGGAGGGTGATGTCAAGATTGTTTATTGTCTTCAAGAATCTGTCCTCCCTGTCTCTAATAAGCCGCTTCTACTACACTGGAGTTCAATTACATTACTCGAGTTATATTGTATACCATATCCTTTGGAGCGACAACATATATGACAAGATTAGAACACCGAGAGATTCCTGAAATTACACCGGCTAGTCCCGAAATTTGAGGTACTGAACGAACTGTTTGACCGCTGCAGAAGCCGTCTTCTGACTTCGCAATGCCAGAGCGATCTCGCGGTAGGCAGGCCTCGTGAATGGACGGATTTCCACATTGTAGGGAATTCGGCGAAGGATAAGACGCGGCAGGATACCAATACCAAGTCCACTCTCCACCATAGAGAGGATCGAATAATCATCCCACGTGGTGAAACGTATATCGGGCTGCACTCTGTTCTTCTCCAGGAATTCAGAAACCTCCGTCTTACCGCCATGCTCGAGGAGAAGAAATGGCTCTGCATTAAGGTCTGTCGGACGGAGCTTCTCTTTCCGGGTCAACGGATGATCCTTCGGAAGGACCGCAACCAATTCGTCTTTCTCGAGAAAAATCGTCTCAAATTCCTTGCACGTCGGGAGTCGAAGGAAACCGCACTCGATTCTTCCCGTCGCGAGCCAATTCTCGATCTCATTGTAATCGCCGAGCAGTAGTTCGTACTGAATGCCGGGATAATCCCGCTGAAAAGGTTTAATAATTCTTGGAATCCAGTGGGTAGCGACGCTGGAGAACGTCCCGATGCGAATGACACCTTGCCTAAGACCGTTCAACGCCTCGACTTCATCCTGGAGTTTCCGGTAATCTTCGACCAATGCTTCGGCATAAGGAAGCATGGCCATACCGTCGGCGGTGAGCTGCACGCCGGCGCGGCTTCTTTCCAATAGATTCACGTGCCATTCCTGCTCCAGATCCGCGATCATCTTGCTGACCGAAGATTGCGTGTATCCCAGAGCTTCCGCCGCCTTCGTGAAGCTGCCGTATTCGACAGTCTGAAGGAATGCCTGGTATTTCAGAATGTTTCCGTCCATGGGCTGATCCTTTCTCTTCTCTATCCGATTTCTTGTCTATCCGCTTTCTTACCTTCCTTCGAATATATCTTGCCATTCATAATTTGCGGAACGGTTTCGATTAATTCCGACACGCTCGGGGATTGACTTTACATTCTATATTTCGATGTGTAGTATCATTTTCATTCGTTTTATTGATTCTAACACATATGGTAGGATAAAAGAAGATTGGGATGGACGAGGTGTTCCGGCGCCAATGGATAAACACATTTTTCCGAACGAATAGAATTTGTCAGATTTTAATTTCGAAGTACCGATCAGGATGAATTGAAAGTGTCCTAGATGATGTACCGCAGATCGCATGGAAAGGAATGATAATAATGATCAAAGTAAGCGAACCACGAACCGATTCTCCTAAGAACTATGGAAATGAACTGCAATTTCTGGTCTACAAGACGCTGAAAGAGCTCCATATTCCCTATCAGCGAGTGGAGACTGATGAAGTGATCACGATGGAGGACTGCGTTGCCGTCAATGAAGTCCTGAATATGAAGATGGTGAAGACGCTTTTCCTCTGCTCCCGTCATAAGCAGGATTACTACCTATACATCACCGGTGGTAAGAAGCGATTTAACTCTAAAGCGTTTTCCACAGCACTCGGTCTCTCCCGCGTATCCTTCGCGCCGGAAGAGGACATGCATGAAATCCTCGGTACAAAGATTGGTGCAGCCACGGTCTTCAGTGCCCTGCTGACCTCGGCGAAGAATGTGCATATCGTCTTCGATCCGGATGTCCTTCGCGAAGAGTATTACGGTTGCAGCGACGGCACGACGACCGGTTATATGAAGCTCCGGACGAAGGATATCACCGACCGATTCTTGCCGTATACCGGTCATGATTACTTTATCGTGTAACGGGATGTACCGTCGTGCCGTTCCGGCCGGATTTCGCGACTCAAAAAAAGATGACCTGCGCAAACAGACCATCTTTATAAATCTGCCGCCCCTTATGGTGCTTCCTTGTCTAAGGCGTCCCGTTCCAGCGCTGCCAGCTCTGAAAACACCTGTCCGATTCGCCCCCGAATGAAGAGAGCTTCTGCGTCCAACTTCAGCCGAAGGTCGTCGCGATTGATAACACACAGGTGCCGCCCCGCGAAATACCGGATAAATGATGCCGCCGGGTACACCGAAAGGGACGTTCCGCCAATAATCATCATATCTGCCGTGGCGATGGCCGTAAGCGCATTTTCCACCACACCTTCCGGGAGGCCTTCCTCATAGAGCGTGACATCCGGTCTCATAATTCCGCCGCACTCGCATCTCGGGATGGCGTCTTTGCTATCAAAAATAAAGTCGGCGTCATATTTCCTGCCGCAACTCATGCAATAGCACCGAAGTGCACTCCCGTGAATCTCGTAGACCTTCTTACTTCCGGCCTTCTGATGAAGGCCATCGATATTCTGCGTCACAATGCCGAGTAACTTTCCACGTTCCTCCAGCCGCGCCAGATATTTATGCGCCGCATTCGGCTGAATCGCGCGCGTATCTAGCTTCTGGCGGAAGAATTCGAAGAAAACCCTCGGTTCGTCGTAGAGACAGGTATGACTAAGAAGATATTCCGGCGTATAATCCTCGAAGGCTACATCGTGCTGGTTGTAGAGTCCGTCTTTGCTTCGGAAATCCGGGATGCCGCTCTCAGTCGACACCCCGGCGCCTCCGAAGAAGACGATCCGATTGGATTCATCGATCCTTTCTTTTAACCGTTGGATTGCTTCCATGGGTATTATCTCCCTTCTTCGCGCTTACATTTTCGGAACTTCCCGGCGATGGTCTTCATGCCCACTGCCAGGAAGGCGATCAGGCCGCTGAATATGCACAGAAAGCCGCACGGTACCAGGAAAAAATTCTCGTGCAGATACCCTGCATCGTCCACGTACTCAACAGACATCGCCTTGATTGCCAGAAGCAGGATCCCCAGAAGAAGAAGCCCGGCACCGATTGATGTCGTAATCATGTTAAAACGGGATCTTCGGGTCTCGCTTCCGTCCTTGATGATTTTCTCTGTCATGTTGTTCATTGATTGATCTCCTTTGATAAGTTGGTCTAGAGATATTTCAAACACTTCTGACATCAGGATCAGCATGCCGATGTCCGGCAGATTCTTGTCGTTCTCCCAGTTGGAGACCGCCTGCCGGCTGACGTGCAGCTTCTCGGCAAACTGCTCCTGCGTCAGCTCTTTCGTTTCACGAATGGATTTAATCTGTTCTCCGAAATTCATGTGTTTTGTACCTCCATGGCCCTACTCTAGCAGATCCGGGAAAATTATAGCAAGCAAGCAGTGCTTGCGCATGTTGATTTACCGTCCTGACCCATCGTACCAGCTCTACACCTCACAACTATTTTTACATCACTTCGAGTTCGAGACACTTTTGTTTGCTTGCGATAAGATATCATTCATGGATCACTTTCGTAAAATCTCCTCGCAGATGTCCAACACTTCTTCTATCATGGTTCCGTTAAGCCTGGAATAGTTAATAATATACAAATTCTGTTTATCGAGGCTGTTTGAAGTATTAGAAGGCGAATAATACTCATCCAATGAATGAACTTTAATACCGTTGTTCAGCAGAAGCTCTTTCAAACTCTTCATATTGCGCTTTGTATCAACTTTAAGCAAAAAATGAAGTCCGGCATCATTCTCAATAATCGTACAATTTTCGCCAATCGTACTGCTTTTTAGCCGCTCGATTATATCTTTTCTCTTACGCATATAAAACAGCCTCATTCTATTTATATGCTTTTCAAAGTATCCCTGTCTAATAAATTCAGCCAAGGTGTACTGCACAAAATTTGATACTGTGCACGCATAAAATGATAGGTTTTCATAATATCTGTTGGCCAGATGAACCGGTAAAACCATATAGCTGACCCGAATGGTCGGTGACAGGGATTTTGAGAAAGTATTTATGTAAATGACCTTCTCACAGCCATCGATTGAAAACAAAGTGGGTAACGGTCTTCCGCCAGCACGGAATTCGCTGTCATAATCATCTTCCAGGATATATCTGTTATCGTTTTCACTGGACCAGGCAAGTATCTCATAACGTCTGCTGGCCGGCATGGTAATTCCTGTGGGAAAGTGATGAGTCGGGCAAATATGTGCGACGTCCGCCTTTACTCTATTCAGTTCATCCACGGTAACACCGTTCTCATCCAACGATACAAAACGGCACTCTACATCTCTTTGCTTATATATATTTACCAGCTTCTTATACCCCGGGTTCTCAATTGCGTAGATTTTTTGTTTTTCGAGGAGTTCTGTAATTATTCCGTAAAGGTACTCCGTTCCCGCGCCAATGATGATCTGATCAGGATCCACGAGCATACTGCGAAAAGACTTCAGGTAGTTTGCGATCGCTTCGCGCAGCGCTCTGACGCCACCGGAAGGAGAAATGGTCATCAATTCCTCTTTTCTTTTCGACATAACGCCTCTGGAAACCTTTGCCCAGACAGAAAAAGGAAAGTTGACGGGATCCATACTGTTATCTGACAGATCATACATGCAGTCCACCGGTTTCTCCGGAACATGGATTTCGTACGAAACGGCTGCATCAAGTACCGGAGTTTGAATCTTATCTATCTCTGATACGAAATATCCCCGTCTGGGCTGCGTATAAATGTACCCCTCACTCACCAGCTGGTCATAAGCGTTTTGAATCGTAATGGTACTAATTCCGTTATTCCCGGCAAAAGCCCGCTTGGATGGAAGCTTTTCCCCGGCCTTGAGTTTTCCCGAAATAATATCCTGTTTCAGACAATTATATATGAATAAATAAAGTGGCTCTTTCACATTCTGAAAGTCATATGTAAGCATGAACACTTCTCCAATCTGGACTGTAAGAATATACAGGAATGGATATTTATCTATATCCAGTCTTAGCTTATCATGGGTTCATCACGATGACAAGGAGGTATCCGTTAATGGATAAGAAACAGTATGAACTCAATAAAGGCTTAGCGCAAATGTTAAAAGGAGGCGTCATCATGGATGTTACTACGCCGGAGCAGGCAGAAATAGCCGAGGCCGCCGGAGCATGTGCCGTTATGGCCCTGGAGCGCATCCCTGCAGATATCCGTGCAGCCGGAGGTGTTTCCAGAATGAGTGACCCCAAAATGATAAAAGGAATTCAAGAGGCAGTCAGCATTCCAGTTATGGCCAAATGCCGTATTGGTCATTTCGTTGAAGCACAAGTTCTGGAAGCCATTGATATAGACTACATTGACGAATCCGAAGTACTTTCACCCGCTGATGATATCTATCACATTGACAAGACTTGTTTTCGGGTTCCTTTCGTATGCGGTGCCCGTGACCTTGGGGAGGCCCTCCGACGTATTCAGGAAGGTGCTTCTATGATCCGCACGAAAGGCGAACCCGGAACCGGTGATGTGGTTCAGGCGGTTCGTCACATCAGAAAGATGAATGCCGAAATCAGAAGAATCGTCTCCACGAGCGCTGATGAACTGTTCGAAGCCGCAAAGCAGCTTCAGGTTCCATATGAACTTCTCTTATATGTACACAACAACGGTAAGCTTCCCGTTGTCAACTTTGCTGCCGGAGGTGTCGCTACACCTGCCGATGCTGCTCTTATGATGCAGCTGGGGGCTGAGGGCGTGTTCGTAGGAAGCGGCATCTTCAAGTCCGGTGATCCCGCAAAAAGAGCGGAAGCGATCGTCCAAGCAGTAACCAATTATACCGATGCCAAGTTGATTGCAGAATTATCGAAGGACCTCGGAGAAGCCATGGTTGGCATCAATCCATCGGAGATAAAGATCATCATGGAGGAAAGAGGAAAATAATGAGGATTGGTGTATTAGCAGTTCAGGGTGCATTTGCCGAACACGAAAAAATGCTGAATCAGCTGGGTGTGGAATATATAGAAATACGTCAAAAGAAGGATTTTAAAAACGTGGACGGTATCATTCTCCCCGGAGGTGAAAGTACAGTTCAAGGGAAACTTCTGAAAAAACTGAATCTCTTTGACGATATTCAATCAGCCATCGTGAACGGACTGCCTGTTTTTGCTACCTGCGCAGGGCTTATTCTCCTGGCGAAGAAACTCGAAAATGATGAATCGGTGCACTTTGGAACGCTCCCCGTCACTGTGCGGCGCAATGCATACGGAAGGCAGTTAGGAAGCTTTGAAACAATCTCAACAGTCGGGAGTATTGCCGATTACCCCATGGTATTTATACGAGCTCCATTCGTGACCCAGGCAGACCCCGACGTCAAAATACTGTCTGATGTGGATGGGAACATTGTCGGTGTTCGGTATAAAAATCAGCTTGGGTTAGCATTCCACCCTGAGATGACACCCGATCTTAGAGTTCATGAAATGTTCATCCAAATAGTAGAACAGTACATTTTGTAAAATATACGCTGCCTAGCTGCCCTACAATCCCCTCGATTCGATACAATCCCCTCGCGCGCATTGCTTATTTGATTTCCATGGATAGCACATCCTTTAAAACTTCTTGGCCGGTAGCAACTACCGGCCATTACAATTATCGTGTGCGAATCACTGACATCTATTCTGACACATAGGGCTTCGCTTAGCCCTGCATGATCAAGTCAACAAGTGCTTTGATATGTACCTGCATCACGTCGATGTATGGCACCGGCAGTTCCACACCGTCAAAGATCAACGGTAGCTCCGTGCAACCCAGCACAACAGCTTGTACCTGTTCCTCTCGTATGATGCGCTCCGCGATCTCTTTGAACGCCCGTTGTGTCTCTGGCAGCACTTTGCCAAATTCCAGCTCTGTTTCGATTTTTGTCCCGATGTAGTTCTTTTCCTCTGCGGTGGGCGTTACCACTTCAATGCCGCGTTTTGCAAAGGAATTCTGAAAGAACGTCCCCTCCATGGTGGGCA
>CAVKJB010000034.1:0-13920 GCA_963656785.1 Acutalibacteraceae bacterium
ACGCACGGTGGTGTGAGAGGTCGGGGGATTATTCCAATCCCCCTCCTACTCGATTCATTTCTTAAGGAATTCTAAGTTTTTCGGAAAGACGCAACAAATTGACTACACCTCATGGAATTATGGTATAATAAATAGGTTTTCGGTTAAATGCATACGGAATTGAATGCATATGAATATGAGGAGAATGACGATGACAGATCCAAGAGATGTTCAACTGGCGAAAACCCTGGTGAATTATTCCATCCACGTCGAACCGGGAGAGAAGGTTCTGGTGGATTACACCGGGGACGAATGTGTACAGTTGGTCAAGGAAATAGTTCGCGAGATTTACAAGAAGGGCGGACTCCCATTTGTGCAATGCGATCATCCGATTGTGAAACGGGAATTGATGATGGGCTGTACCGCAGAACAGCTGCGTTTGCAGGACGATGCAGAGCTCTACCTGATGAAACAGATGGATGGTTATATCGGTATCCGCGCAGCAGCCAATGCTGCGGAATACAGCGATGTTCCGCCAGAAAAGTACAATATGTACGATGAACTTCGATCGCCGAGTTTGAATGAGCGGGTGGATCATACCAAATGGGTGATTCTTCGTTATCCGACTCCAGCCATGGCGCAGCGCATGAACTTGAGCCAGGAAGCCTTCGAAGATTTCTATTACAGCGTTAGTACGCTGGATTATTCAAAGATGGACAAAGCAATGGATGCTCTTCAGAAGCTGATGAACGAGACGGACAGGGTGCGAATTGTGGCACCGGGAACAGATCTCACGTTCTCCATTCGTGGAATCCCCACTGTCAAGTGCGCCGGCAACTGCAACATCCCGGACGGGGAGGTATACACGGCACCGGTGCGCGAATCCATGAACGGTATAATTACGTACAATACGCCATCGGAAGAGAAGGGCTTCACCTTCGAAAATATTCGTTTTGAAATTCAAGAGGGCAGAATTACGAAGGCTACAGCCAATAATACCGAACGGATTAATCGAATCCTTGATACGGATGAAGGGGCTCGTTACTTTGGTGAATTTGCTATCGGAGTAAATCCCTATGTGCTTCACCCGATGAGGGAGACGCTGTTTGACGAGAAAATATGCGGCAGCATTCATCTAACACCGGGCATGTGTTATGAGGATGCACCGAACGGAAACAAATCAGCGGTGCACTGGGATCTCGTGCTGATTCAGCGGGAAGATTACGGCGGCGGTGAAATTTGGTTTGATGACAGATTAATTCGTAAGGACGGGATTTTCGTCATTGATGAGCTGAAATGCCTGAACCCGGAGAATCTGAAATAGTTTTTCCGGAGGAGTACAATACTTGACAACCATTGCCGGTCGGATTTTTCACCGGCGTTTGATTACGAAAGGAGATATTATAATGTGGAATCGAGCAGAAGTGAAGGCGAAGGGTAAGATCGGCTTCAGGAGAAATTATTGGCCTTGCGTTCTGGTGGGACTGGTGTTGTCCATACTGGGAGGCGGTGCCGCTACGGTCAATGTAAACATCAACAATATGAATGGAGAGACACCATGGCAGTCGATATCGCAGTCGGTATCCTGGACGTTCCTCGGTGGTGCTGCACTGGTTATTCTTCTTCTGGTGATTTTTGTGCTTAATGTACTAGAGGTTGGATGCCGTCGTTTCTTCCTGCTGAACCAGCTTCAGCCGGCCGAAATGAAAGAGATGACGTATGGGTTCAAACATAACTACCAGAATACTGTCATTGCGCAATTTATGGTTGCTCTCTTTGTGTCTATCGGCTTGCTGCTGTTTATTGTCCCGGGCGTCATTCTGTTCTATCGATACTATATGGTACCGTACATTCTGAGTGAACAGCCGGAATTGAGCCCGAAGGAAGTATTAGCGGCTTCCAAGGAAATGATGGAGGGCAACAAATGGAATACGTTTGTCTATAATCTGTCCTTCCTTGGCTGGTATATATTGGGCGCATGCACGTTGGGCATTCTGAATCTGTTCTATGTGAATCCGTATGTTTACGCGTCGGATGCAGAGCTCTATTTGACACTGCGTGCACACGAAATCAACAAGAACAGTACACAGACGGACGATCTGAATTAGAACCGGAGAATGTATTGATAAATACATATATTTTTAATCTAATGGGTGTAAAGAGATGAGAAGTGAACGAAATGCAGCGCAGAATCAGGAGAAATCGCGCAAGCTTGGCAAGAAAAGTAAGCTTGCCATTGGGGTTCTGATTCTTGTTTTGCTGCTTGGGGGATTCGCTGCTTTCCGCATCTACAGCACGGACACCTTCCCGAAGAACGCGAAAATCGATGGCATTTCCGTGGGTGGAATGACCCTCGAGGAAGCAGAAAACCAGGTGACGAAAGAAGCCAACAGGATTGAACTCAAAGAAGATGACAGCGATGCCGTGGCAGTGACAACAAAGTTCTCGTTCGATATCGCGAAATCTCTGAAGTATCGGCTGGCACTGTCATCCATTGATCCCCGCAACTGGCTGGGAGATGGAGGAGATTATACCGTCGCGCTTAAGGTCTCAGATGGCATTGAGGCATCGGCGAAGATTGTTCGGAAGAAAATCCCGGATCGCAAGGGGAGTACCAAGACGGAAAATGCTCATATTAACTATGAGAAAATGAAAATTGTCAAAGAAGTATATGGGGACACGCTCGATGAGACTGCACTGACAGAAGAAATTGCAAAGCTTCGGGAAGAAAATCCCCGTCAGACGACAATTGAGTTTAAAAGCACGGATTACGTGCTGAAACCGTCGGTGAAGTCGGAAGACCTGAAGGATGAACTTGCTTTTGCGAAGAAGTATCTGAAGGGCGGGATGACGCTGAAATCTGCCTCCGGGGAGACGGCGAAGATTACCGCGACGCAACTGGCGAAGGTTATTCTGTATTCGGCAAGCGGACCGCAGTACAGCGAAGAAGGCGCCAAGAATGCAGCGAAGAAAATAGCGAAGGATTTCCACCAGTACACGTATACGGTTGACACAGTCGAAGGTACGAAAACGCTGGTGAACTATGTCATTGAAAATGCGGTAGATGTGGATAAGACGGCGGCTTCCATCTACGAGGCGGCGAGAGAAGGTCGTAGCGGGACGCTCTATTTGAAGAAAGCCAACAAGGATTTGACGACACGCGTCGAGGTCAGCATTACAAACCAGAAGGTATACTACGTGGAGAAGGGAAAAGTAAAGCTTCGGACAGATGTGGTTACCGGAGGAGGCAATAATGCGACGCCGTGCGGTATTTTTAACCTGTATTACAAGGAGAGAAATGCGACTCTGAAGGGAAATAACGACGATGGCAGCAAATATGCGTCCAAAGTTAGTTATTGGATGCCGTTCAACGGAGGCATTGGACTGCATGATGCTTCGTGGAGAAGCACCTTTGGCGGATCCATCTACCAGAGTAATGGGTCTCACGGATGCATCAATATGCCGTCGGACCAGGCAAAGAAGTTGTATCAGTATATCAGTGCGGGAACGCTGGTATATGTATACGAATAGAAGAGGGCAGATAGTTAAAAGCCGGAGTTGGACAGTGTATTCTGCCCAACTCCGGTTTTTGCGTTGCATCAAAAGTTCTATCGTAATACTGTTCGGGTATTGTCTATCTGAAAACTCGGACCTGATTTGCATTTAATCTTTTAGAATTGGACTCCGAAAATGATCCGTTCCGTTCAATAAATCCTCTTCATACTGAGTTTCACTTTCTTTTTCTTGAAGAGCACGGTGGTATTCTTCGAAGATCGCTTTGCAGACCTTCTCCCGGACAACGGCGGTAAGCGGATGTGCAATATCCCGGTATTCGTTGTCGCCCAGTTTCTTGCTTGGCATGGCGACAAATTCACCATTACTACCCTCGATAATTTTGATATCGTGGACCACAAATTCGTTATCCAGCGTAATAGAAACAACGGCCTTCATCTTATCATCGTTGCATAGTTTTCGTATGCGTACTTCTGTGACTTCCATTTTACCTAATCCTTATAAACATATCTTGTTTATTTTAAACGTAACTCGCTAAAGTAGCACAGACTATTATAATCGTCGTTTGAATTATATTCAAGCAGCGAGCGTAATTAAATTAAAAACAAGTTAGAATAAGGAGGATTCTGACCTCTGTTCTTTTTTCGTTCCTTCTGGATGCTTGGCTCTGCTACATAAAATGAGGAGCTGAAACATAGCTGGCATTCCTTGTAAAAGAAGTGAAAATAATCTATAATAACTCTGTATGAATCATAGGAGGTATGTCGATTGAAGAGTATTTCAGATTACAAGAGAATTCATTGCCTTGGCATTGGTGGAATCGGATTATCTGCCATTGCGGAAATCCTTCAGAACAACGGTCATATCGTCTCCGGCACAGACATTAGTGAGACCGAGGTGACCCGTCATCTGGAGGATGTCGGCATTCAGATCATATATGAACATCGCGCAGAGAACGTAGATAATGTAGATGCAGTGGTATATTCAGCAGCGGTTTCCGCCGAGAAACCAGAAATGATTCGAGCGAAAGAACTGGGCATTCCCTGTTTTAGCCGCGCCGAGGTTCTCGGAATGATCATGGAGCATTATGAGAACAGCGTAGCGATTTGTGGTACCCACGGCAAGACGACCGTTACATCCATGACATCCTTAATTCTCCGCAACGCAAAGCTTCGGCCGACCATACTGGTGGGCGGCAATCTCCAGGAAATTCACGGCAATGTAGAGATTGGCGAGAACAAATACTTCGTCACAGAAGCCTGTGAATATATGGACAGTTTTCTTCATTTGCGTCCGAGCATTGGCGTTGTTCTCAATATCGATTCCGATCATCTCGATTATTTCAAGAATATCAACAACATCAAAAAATCTTTCCGACAATTCGTGGAGCAAATTCCGAAGGATGGCATGGTTGTCGCCTTTGACGGAAACCCATTCGTTCGGGATATCCTTCAGGACATGGATAACAAGCTCACTTACGGATACACGGAGAGCAGTGATTATTATGCATCGAATATTCTGTTTGACGATATGGGATTCCCGGAGTACGATCTGTATCATGACGGTAGCCGGATTTGTCACGTTCATCTAAGCGTACCGGGGGAGCATAACGTTTTGAACTCGATGGCGGCTTTCGTGACGGCACACTATCTGGGTGTGGATACCGATGTCATCACGGATACCTTACATGCTTACACAGGGACCCACCGTCGCTTCGACTTCATTGGATATACTGCAGGCGGAGCGAGAATAATTGACGACTATGCACACCATCCGACGGAGATTAAAGCGACACTCAGTGCAGCTCGTAACGTCAAACACAATAAGCTGTGGTGCGTTTTTCAGCCGCACACCTACACGCGAACGAAGGCACTCTTCGATGACTTCGTGGATTCTTTCGACCAGGTGGATTATTTGATCCTGGCGGACATCTATGCGGCCCGAGAGAAGGATATCTATAACGTTTCCTCCGCAAAATTGGTGGAAACGATGCAGGAAAGGCATCCGGATAAAAATATCTGTTACATGTCCGATTTTTCCGACATCGCAAAATACATAAGTGACAATATCGGTTCGGATGACATTATCATCACGATGGGCGCTGGCGATGTGTATAAGATTGGACAAATGATTAAAACAGACGAAAAATAAGGGAGAATCAATGGATTTCGAAGAGTATCGCACCTTGGAAAGTGAAAGAATTCAGGAAAACCGGCGCCGGATGGAAGAAGATGGCGTTCAATTTCAGGATATTTATAATGCCTACATTGATAAAGAAGTGGTCATCGAAGAAGGTGCTTATATTGCAAACAATGTTACGCTAAAGGGAAAGACGGTGATTGGTAAAAACGTCTACATCGGACAATCTTCTTATCTGGAGGATGCGAAGATCGGAGCAGGTTCCAAGGTCCAGACTTCTTACATTTTGGACAGCAGCGTTGGAGAGAACACCAATGTGGGACCGTTTGCATATATTCGTCCGGGAAGTGTCATCGGAAATGAATGCAAAGTCGGGGACTTTGTGGAAGTGAAGAATGCGACCTTTGGCGACGGGAGCAAATCATCCCATTTGACTTATATCGGCGATGCCGATATCGGTCAGAACGTCAATCTGGGATGCGGCGTCGTGTTTGTCAACTACGACGGGGCTAAGAAGTACCGTTCCACTGTTGGAAACGATAGCTTTATCGGTTGCAATTCCAATCTGGTAGCACCGGTAAACATTGGAGAGGGTGTGTACGTCGCTGCGGCTACCACCATTACAGAAGATGTGCCATCTGATGCACTTTGCATCGGTCGTGTCCGTGCAGAGAATAAGGAGAACTGGGTACACCGACGGAAGATTCTGAAGAAGGATCAGTGATCTGTTTCGAAGAGTCGCGAATGAGTCAGTTAATCAATTATTTTTAACATATATGCTTAGGGGGTATATACACATGGAAACAACCGCTTTTTCCAATTTGAAACTTTTCGCATGTAATTCGCATCCGGCGCTTGCAGAGGAAATTGCTTCTCTTATGGGTGTTGAACTGGGTAAGTCAACGGTGAGCAAATTCAGCGATGGAGAAATTTCGGTCAGTATCTGGGAATCCGTTCGTGGTAAGGATGTATTCATCATTCAATCCACTTGTGCACCGGTGAATGACAACCTGATGGAACTGCTGATTATGGTGGATGCCATGAAGAGAGCCTCTGCTGCCAGCATCAATGCGGTTATTCCATATTACGGGTATGCGCGTCAGGACCGCAAAGCGAAGGCCAGAGATCCGATTACAGCGAAACTGGTTGCCGATCTGTTGTCCGCAGCGGGTGTGGATCGCGTTATCACCATGGATTTGCACGCGAACCAGATTCAGGGATATTTCAACATTCCGGTGGACCACATGATTGGAATGCCGATGTTGACAGACTATTTCCTGAAGAAGGAAATGGAAGATGTGGTGGTTGTATCTCCGGATCATGGAAGTGTACCGAGAGCCAGAAACATGGCGGAACGCATGAACTGCCCGATCGCGATTGTCGATAAGAGAAGACCGGAGCCGAACAAGAGTGAGATTATGAATATCATCGGCGATATCAAAGGCAAAAATTGCATTATCTTAGATGATATGATCGATACAGCGGGCACGATGTCCAATGCGGCCAATGCGATCAAGGATTTAGGGGCGAAAGAGGTCTACGCCTGTGCAACGCATGGGGTTCTCTCCGGACCGGCGATGGAAAGATTGGAGAAAAGCGCGATTAAAGAACTGGTTGTCCTGAACACACTGCCAATTCCGGAAGAGAAGGTTATTGACAAGATGAAGGTTCTTTCTGCGGCACCGATTTTTGCAGAGACAATCTGCAGAGTGTACACGAACGGTTCTGTCAGCGCAATGTTCAAATAATGTATATAATTGTTGGATTAGGAAATCCGGGATCTAAATATGAGAATACCCGGCACAACATGGGATTCAAAACCATTGACCGACTGGCTCAAGAATTCAGCATAACGGTCAACCGAGCGAAGTTCAAAGGATTGATTGGTGAGGGGCGAATCGGCAGCGAGAAAGTAATTCTTCTGAAGCCACAGACATACATGAATCTCAGCGGTCAATCCGTTCGGGAGATTATGGATTATTACAAGGTACCGGAAGAAAAACTAATCGTTATTTACGATGATTTTGATTTACCGATTGGGTCGATACGGATTCGAAAAAGCGGTGGTCCGGGGACACATAACGGTATGAAATCAGTCGTTGGCGAGTTAAATTCGCGTAAATTCCCTCGGGTTCGAATCGGTATCGGGAGCAGTGAAGGCGAAACAATTCAATTTGTCATCGGAAAAGTGAGCAAGGATGAGCAACAGATTCTGACGATGACGACACAGGCCGCTGCAGATGCAGTTGCAGATATTGTTCGTATTGGCATCGATAATGCCATGAATATTCATAACACGAGAAAGAGTAAGGATGATCATTAACTTCACAGGGGTAAGCGGCAGTCGTGTCGCTTACCTCGCTTCGCAGGAAATCAATCAATATGACGCTTCTTTGATAATTGTATCTTCCGGGCAGGTTGCAGAACGCCTTAAAGAAGATATTTCTTTTTTTCTGCCTGAAATTTCGGTATACACATTGCCAGAGGAAGAGAACCTTCGTTTCCTATATGAGGCGAGAGATAAGGATGCGCTGGTTCGACGCATTCGAGGTATGGATGCGTTAACACGCCGGGAACACAGCGTAGTGATTGCACCTGTCACGGCCTTGCTTCGCCCGGTCACGGACAAAACACGTTTTCTTGCCGGACGACGCACCATCCGGATGGGTGATAATGTTAATCCAGAGGAGATCAAATCATTTCTGGTCTCTGCGGGCTATGAATTTAGCAGTGTAACGAGCGCGCCGGGAGAATTCAGCGGCAGAGGAGACATTATCGATGTATTCTCTCCTGCTTATGAAAACCCGGTGCGAATGGAGTTCTTTGATACCGAGCTGGATTCTATTCGAACCTATGATCCCTTGACACAAAGATCTCTTGAGACCATCTCGGAATTCCGGATTGTTCCGGCAGTCGAGTTCATGCCGACGGAACCGGAAGTTCAGTCCGCGCTTCTCCAAATCCGATCGGAATTTCAGCAAAAAATCGATGAACTTTCCGCCAATCAAGAGGAAAAAAATCTTCAGGATCATCGTGCTGAACGGTATGAAGAGGAGAAAAATCGCATTACGGATATGTTTCTTGCCCGTACGAATTTGCCGATCTATGCGGATTATCTTTCATGCTTCGACGTCGAGACAACCGGCCTGTGGAATTATATGTCAAATGGCCTTGTTTTTGTCTGCGATCCGACACGAATCGGAGAGGAAATTCCGGAATATTCGGATCAGAATCTTCTTCGCCGCGTATATGGGGAGAATGCGGAGGTTCGGGTGATTACACCATTCCCGGAACGCATCGAGGGCCTGAATCACCTGGATGAAATTCGCAATATCCACACGGTTCCGGTAGCTCCGTATAACGGTCAGCTTCAGATGCTGGCTTCTTCTCTTCGCGGATACATCCGAAAGGGTTATCAAATTCATGTTATCTCTTCTTCCGAGGAGCGTAGCAAGCGGCTTCGTGAATACCTGGATGATGACGGTCTGATCGGAAAGATACAATATCGGGTGGGAAACCTGACAGCGGGACTGATTCTGGAAGATTCAAAAGAATGCTATATTACAGAAAACGATATTTTTCCCGGACAGAAGAAAAAGGCGCTTCGACGAAGAAAGAAGAACGCGGCTTCCATTGATTTCTCGGATCTCCAGAAGGGCGATTATGTTGTCCACGAAATTCACGGAATCGGACGATTTGAAGGTATCCGCACTTTAGAAACCGATGGCGAAAAGAAGGATTATCTGAAGATTCACTATTCCGGAACAGATGTGCTCTATATTCCAACCGAGCAACTCGACATCATCCAACGCTATATTGGAAATGAGGGCAATGCGCCAAGACTTTCGCGTTTGTCCGGCGGCGAATGGCGCAGAACACGGGAACGCGTTCGTAAGTCGGTCATGGCGATCGCGGAGGATCTTGTAAAGCTATATGCTGAACGGGAGGCGGCCGGCGGATATGCCTTCCCGGAGGACAGCGTCTGGCAGAAGGAATTTGAGGACTCTTTTCCCTATACCGAGACGGATGATCAGATTCGTGCGGTGGAAGAAATCAAGGAAGATATGGAAAAACCGCTTCCTATGGATCGTTTGCTATGCGGTGACGTCGGTTACGGAAAGACGGAAGTGGCGGCTCGTGCCATATTCAAATGTATATCGGAAGGAAAGCAGGCGGTGCTCTTGGCACCGACCACGCTACTGGTGGATCAACATTATCATACACTCAAAGAACGATTTGATAAATTCCCTTTCGAAATCGAGATGCTATCCCGTTTTCGAACTGAGCAGGAACAAAAGAAAATAATCGACAAACTCCGGAAAGGAACGGTGGATCTGATTATCGGTACTCATCGCGTTCTTTCGGATGACGTGACATATAAGGATCTGGGACTTCTGGTCATCGATGAAGAGCAACGCTTTGGAGTGAAGCATAAGGAGAAAATCAAAATGCTCCGAAAAAATGTGGATGTCCTCACGTTGTCGGCGACTCCAATTCCTCGGACGCTCAATATGTCTCTGACAGGAATTAAGAATATCAGTACGATTGAGGAACCGCCGCAGGATCGCCTTCCGGTGCAGACGTACGTTACACCGGAGGACGAGGAACTGATTCGAGAGGTCATTGAACGGGAATTAAACCGGAAGGGGCAGGTTTTCGTCATCTTTAACCGAGTTAAGGGAATTCGAAAGATTGCGGAAACCATTCAGGAACTGGTGCCGCAGGCAAGAATCGGCATTGGACACGGACGTCTGGACGAGAAGTCTCTCGAGAATGTGATGCTGGATTTTGTAGAAGGTCGAACCGATGTGTTGGTGTCTACCACCATTATTGAAACCGGCATTGACATCCCGAATGCGAATACGATTATCATTTTGGATGCGGATCGCATGGGACTCTCGCAGCTCTATCAGCTCCGAGGCCGCGTTGGACGCTCGAATACGCTGGCGTATGCGTATCTCACTTACAAACCGGAGAAAGTACTCACGGACGTCGCTCGCAAAAGACTGGCAGCCATCCGCGAATTTACAGAATTTGGAGCGGGCTTCAAGCTTGCAATGCGTGATCTGGAACTTCGCGGCGCCGGAAATGTTCTGGGCGAGGCGCAGCATGGACATATCGAAGGCATTGGCTATGAACTGTACTGTAAGGAAATCGAGCGCGCAGTGAAACGATTGAAAGGCGAGGATGTTACCGAGAGTCGTTCGGAGAGCACACTGGAATTCAATGTGCCGGCACGCATCCCAAATCAGTATATCGGTGATGAAACTTTGAAACTTCAAGCATACAAGAAAATCGCACAGATTGAAGATGAGTCCGACGCAGACGAGGTGATTGAAGAACTGATTGACCGTTACGGTGACATTCCGGAGGTGACGCTGAATCTGGTTCGCGTGGCCGAAATCCGAAGCAGTGCGGAGAAACTTGGCATCGAAATACTGAAGCAGAGCGGAAACCGTGTACAATTCACATTTTATGAGAAGAATCATATGACGGCATATGGTCTGGTGATGGCAACACAGGCTCTGGGGAGTCGTCTCACCATCCAAAGCGGTAAAACTCCTTCTCTCAGCCTATACGTCGGTTCGGAAGACGTTCTGAAGCAGGTGCTTCTTGTGGTTCGAGCTTTGCTAAAAACAGAACCGGCCGCGTAGAGCTCCGCCGGTGAACCTGCGAATTCAAATGAGTGCAGCGGAGTTGCGTATGCATAGAATATTTTGTACGGTCATATCGGAAAAGCCGGACTAGAGCATTTTATTTTTACAGGAGAAAAATATGAGACTGGATAAGTTTTTGAAGAGTTCAAGAATAATTAAGCGAAGAACTGTCGCGAAAGAAGCCTGTGAGCAGGGCCGCGTCGAGGTGAACGGCAAAGTGGCGAAGCCGGGGGTAGAACTCAAAATGGATGATATCATTAAAGTGACTTTCGGTACCAGTGAGCTGACTGTTCGCGTCAAAAAAATGACCGAGTCTTGCAAAAAACAGGACGCGGAGGAAATGTATGAAATCGTGTAATAATCGTAAGGCCGGGGCTTTGTTTATCGTAAGCCCCGGCCTTATGGGTAATACCAATATTAATTTATACAGCCGGGTGCAGCGTGCGCTCGGCTACTTTATTAACAACCAGAATTAATAGGGTGTCAATGGGGATGCAAATCAGCTCTTTGATGAATCTCGCCGGAAGTAGTGCAAGATAACCTTTTCCCAGAATAATGGTGAGCCAGGCCGTATTCAGTAGCAGATTTACTCCGAGGAGAACGATAGTTACCGCAAGAAGACTGTTTATCCATGTTATCTTGCGACGATGCAAGAAGAACCCGTAGATAATCCCGGTGATGAAGGCGGAAAGTGTGAATCCGGGAAAGTAGGCACCGGTTGGAAAAACCATGCTTCCCAGAAAGTCAGACAAGGCGTAGGCACCGCCTGCCCACCACGGACCATATAAAATGGCAACGAGAACCATCGGCAGGAATCCGAATCCAATACGGAGCATGGGAGTGTTGATCGCTACGAAGCGAGTGAGGATGACTTCTAACGCAATCAGAATTGCCGTAATCAGAAGTCGTTCTGTGTTAGATTTATTGTTGAACATAAAAAACCTCCATAGATTACAATAGAGAAGTAACGAAAACTGCTTGCTATTATAATCCGGAGATTGAGTTGTCCTCATATAATATTTTGCAGTAGCGGATGCAATATCAAACCGCAACAGACGTTTTCGGTCACAGACAACATCCCGTTCTGTGAAACTTAACGCTTGATATTTACTCTACCGATTACCTAACATAACACAAGGATATATTGTGTTTCAATGGAGATAATGTGACGGAAGTGAAGATTCGGTGAAGAATTTTGCGATTTTTCTCGATTTTTTGGTACTTCTTTTTTTGATGTCTTCATAGTAATATCGATGTATTCCTCACGATGGTTGCAGAAAAACAACTCGGAGCTCCAAATTATAAACTTTAACTCGCAACCAATAATCATCAGGAGGACTGTAGCACAGGGGCGCTACAATACGCGCAGACACAAATGGATACAATAAACACTGTGGAAAGGAAAGCGGATGATCATCTTAACTCGCCTGAATGAAACTAAGTCATGTGAGAACATAACGCATAAGAGTCTTGATATTCCAAATGTCCCACGTGATAGGGTAGACGGAGATTGATGTATTGTTTTGTTTCGAAGTTACTTTGAAAGGAAGGATTATTTCAAATGAAAAAGAACAATGGAAACTCTGGATCAAGTTCGGGATCTGGCTTTGGGTCAGATTACATTCCGGTTATCACCAAAAATAAGTATTACAAGATCAATCTGGATGATATTGAGATCATTGAACAGCGTAGCAACAAACTATATGTGAAAGATGTCTTCCGGGAAGAATATGTCTTTCGCGGCACAATTGCTGATCTTGTGCCGATTCTTGTTGGAAGGGGCTTTTTTCGGGCGATGAAGAAAGTCATCGTAAATTTTGATAATGTCGAAAGTGTGGAGTCCGATGTCATTAATTTTCGATCCGGAATGAAGTACGGCGTGGGCCGAAATAATCTTCTTAAGGTGCGCAAGGGATACAGGAATTATTTGTACGGCTATCCTCCGTTTTTCGGGAATGGTTCTGCTGCTCTTCTCGGTATAGGAGAATCTGATGTTAGAGAGGAGTGGGAAAGTATTCTAAGAGAATCTGAAAATGACATTACATAACAGTTGTTTTATTGGCGCATGTGCCTAAATTGAGGTGAAGAATCTTCCTTAAATGTTAAATTGCAGCCGGAGCAAGGGCAGTTCGATATATTTCTCTGGCTGCAAGAATTGAAATTATTTAAACTTTCTAACACCCACTTGGAAGCCATGTTTAAAACGCGTCCTTCGGGGAGGGCAACGTGTGAGCGGAATCACCTGTTCGTACTATTTCTCTTTTTGCTAAATCGTATACTCTTCATTAGGGGGATCGATCTTCTCTGAGGGGAAACTCAATGAGATACGTGAGGTTTGCAAAATTCAAAAAGATATTCAAAGAAAAGGTTGCATTCTGCAAAACAATAACATATAATTAAAAAGCTTCATGCGCGAAAGCATGATAGCAGTATTTCGTCGAAGCTTGTCAGAAAATTTCAAAAAAACGTTGACAGGCGATTAACTCGATGATATACTAATTAAGCTGTTCGGTTGAGAACAGCGAGAACCTTGAAAACTTCATAGTGTAGAACCGGTCAAGAACGAGACACATCATGTAGTGATGGAGATCTTGTTCAAGATCAGTATAAGAGACAAACGATGTACACAAGC
>CAVKJB010000035.1:0-13705 GCA_963656785.1 Acutalibacteraceae bacterium
AACGCTTGTATTTCGGGGAGCCCCTTCCCCTCGTATCGAATCTGTATATTGTCCCTTTTTACGTTTCGATAGTGGTATTATAATCATCCTATGATAGGATGTCAATACCGTAGTTTGTATTAATTTACAAACTTAGCAATTCTTTTTCGTTGTTTTGCCAAAAGCATTTCTGGTATGCCCGTTCCTGATCAATTTCCAAAGAACCAGCCGAGCCATTTCCGAACTCCGGTCTTGTCTGGCAATTGATCTGGCTTTGCGGTAGTATTCCCGGAATCGGATTCTTCCTCCCCATTCTTACTCACTACGATCTCTCCTTTCACGGCGACATCCGATTCTTCCATCTTCATCTGCTCTTCCTGGGCATTAATGGGCAGTGTTTCATTATCCGTACTCCATACGCGGATGTACCGCTGTTCCGGCAAGAGACGCATCGCTTTCTGATTGTCACTCCATAACAATCGAATCATACTGCAGATTCTTTCCCGGAGATCGCGGTCGAGAACCGGACAGCCCACTTCGACCCGGCGCTGCGTGTTTCGCGTCATAAAATCCGCGGAGGAAATGTACATGCGCTGATCTTCTCCTTTACCGAAGACATAGATTCGAGAGTGTTCCAGATATCTTCCGACGATGCTCCGCACCTCGATGTTCTCGGTTTCTCCCGGAATTCCCGGAATCAAACAGCATATTCCGCGAATTATCATCTGAATCGTGACGCCAGCCTGGGATGCCTCGTGTAGCTTGGTCATAATCTTCTTATCAGTCAGGGAATTCATTTTGAAGAAGAGATATCCGTCTTCTCCCTTTGCGATTTCACGTTCAATACGCTCGATGACCTTCCCCTGCAACTCCATCGGGGCAACGAGCAGACGGTCATATTTCGCTTCAAGATTTCCCATACCCATGTTGCGGAAGAATGCACTGGCGTCATCGCCGATCTCCTCGTCGGCAGTCATCAGTGACAGATCGGTGTAGAGCTTCGAAGTCTTCTCGTTATAATTACCGGTGCCCACCTGAGTGTAACGGCGGATGCGATTCTCTTCACTGCGCGTAATCAGGCACAGCTTGGAGTGTACCTTGTAATTCGGCATGCCATACATGATGGTACATCCGGCATCCTCGAATTCGCGAGACCAGTCGATGTTGTTCTGCTCATCAAAGCGTGCACGGAGTTCGATTAAGACAGTCACCTTGATACCGTTCTCGGCAGCGCGGCAGAGCGCCTTGACGAGCTTACTTTTACCCGCCAGCCGATAGATGGTAATCTGAATGGAGATCACATCCGGGTCATCAGCGGCTTCTTCCAAGAGCTTAATGAACGGTCTCATGCTGTCGTATGGGTACGACAGTAAACGATCCTTCTCGCGTATCTGTGTAAACATGGACGCCTTGAGGTCAAGATCTGCCGGGATTCTCGGTTCATATTCCGGATAGAGCATCTTGCGGCGAAGTTCCGGACTCAATTTCTCCTCGATGCCATAAGCGTAGCTCATCTTGAGGGGTCCCGAGGTGATAAAAATCTGTTCGTCCTGTAAGAGAAGTTTCTTCCGAAGAAATTTGTACATCTCCTTGCTTGGATCTGCGGTAATCTCAAGGCGAAGCGGCGCCAGGCGGCGACGATCCTTGAGAAGACGCTGCATTACATTCCGGAAGTCCTTATCCTTCTCGCTGTCTTCATCTTCTGCATTGATGTCGGCATTGCGAGTAATACAAATCTGCACCTTCTCGAGTACGGTGTAGGTGTCAAAAACGACATCGGCAAGTTCAAGGAGCACGTCTTCGATGCCAATGTAGCGGACGCCGGCACCCGGGAGGTACAGAACGTCCGGGATGGATGATGGAATCGGGAGGATGGCGAAACCGTCCTTCGTCTTCCCCTCACGCTGCAAGCGTACGCATATCTCAATCCCCTTGTTGCTGAGGTGGGGAAAAGGATGCTGCGCATCGATCAACATCGGCGACAATACCGGCAAAATAGATCTGCTGAAGTACAGTTCGACATACTCCCTCTCCGTATAAGTCAGTTCGTCATACGAAAGGCGACAAACACCCTTGGTTCGTAGCTCCTCCTCAAGTTCTTTGTAAATTTCATCACGTTCATTGTACAGCTTACGCACTGCATCGTAGATGACTTCCAGCTGTTCCGCCGCTGTCTGTCCGGTTTTATCATCCCAGTAATCTTCACCCAACGGGAGCATGTCAACTAAGCTGCCGACGCGAACCATGAAGAATTCGTCCAGATTCGAGGTGAAGATGGCCAGAAAACGGAGGCGCTCGATCAACGGATTGGATGTGTCCCTTGCCTGCCACATGCAGCGCTCATTGAACTGAAGCCAGGAGAGTTCACGGTTCTGCATATATGGGATGGGTAATTTGGAATCGTTACGGTTGCTTAACATTCTCAATTCCTCCCTATGCCTCTAGCACGTCTTGTTTTTCTTGAACTTCTTGCATTTCTTGAACTTCTTTCTTGCTCGCGGAAGTAGTTTTCTCTTTGCCTTTTCTTTTCTTGTGACCCGTTCCTTTCCGTTCCGGTTTCGGCGGGCACGCTTCAATCAGGAAACCCTCCCGGACACCAAAACCGACAGTAACAACTTCCTCGATGCCGAAAACTTCGACGGCCTTGTTGAGAACCACAAGCCCCGGTACGAAGGTGTGGATGCGCTCCGGTGCCACTCGAAGGATCTGATCTGCCATGTGTTTCGGGCGTTCGCAGTAATCATCCAGTAACTGGCATAGCATTTTGCTGCTGTAGCGTCCCGACTCATCAGCGCTGCAATCCTTGTAAATGGCACGAATCATCTTATCCACCGCACGAGCGGTTCCCCCCTCGGCGCACAGGAGCCCGGTATTGCATCCTTCCGGGAACTTCACTTTCTCGAACTGTTTCTTCATCAGGTGCCCAATGGCCTCGATTTCCTTCTTCGTTGGTGTGATCCCCTTCACGTAACGGCGATAGAGATTGAGTGAACCCCACGGGATTGAACACGAATAGAGCGAATCCTTGTGGTTGAACGCAACGAGCTCGGCACTTCCGCCACCGAGGTCTATCATCAGACCTTCATCCACGCTGCTCTCACCACGAAGGCCTGCAAAACCATAGGCTGCTTCCTGCCTGCCGCTCAACACCTGAACGTGAAAGCCAGTCTCTTCTTCAATCTGTCTGACAACTTCCTCCGTATTATTAATGTTGCGAAGCGGCGCGGTTGCAAACACACTTACTCCGTCCAAATGCAGGTTATCCGTCACCTTCTTCAGTTCTATCAGTGATTCCACCGCGACCTCAACACCGCGATTTCGCATTTCATGATTCTTATTGATATATCCAGCAAGGCCTGCCGTGATTTTCTTGTTGAGAATTTGCTCCAGACGCCCATTTGTGCGCTCATATACTACAAGCCGAATCGTGTTCGATCCGATATCGATGACTCCATACATTTTCCTATCCTCCTTCTTTATACCAGAAGTCTATCGAACTGCAACTTTTGTCACTACCTCCCTCCCGTAAAAGTATTGTAAAGGCAAAGTAAAACGTCTTCCGCCCTGATGGACGGAAGACGTTCTTGTACGATTCTTAGCCTAATATTTTGTCGAGTTCCTTGCGCTGGGTCAGGCCTGCTTCCTTGTAAGTAACCTCGCCATTCTTGACAATCATCAATGTCGGAATACTCATTACACCGTATTCCAGCGCGAGTTCCCTCTCGTCATCAATGTTCAGCTTGCAAACTTTCACGTCGCTTCTCTCTGAAGCTAGTTCTTCTAAAACCGGCCCCTGCATCTTGCATGGCCCACACCAGTCCGCGTAGAAATCCACCAACACAGTTTTGTCCGATTGAAGCACCTCTTGTGCGAAATTATCTTTCGTCAAATTATAAATAGCCATATAATGTCCTCCTAACTCCATGTACCGAAATTATATCCCAATCGAGGAGTCAGTTCAAGGCATTTCACTCTATTCGATACAGCAAGGTGGATCCATTTGAAAACGGCGCAGCCGAAACGCTGCGCCGTTCTTTACAAATAATTAACACGAAATACTTACCGTACCCGTCTGAACAAGGTTACGCCTGCGTAGCAGCTTCTGCTTCCTTCGCCGCTTTCGCTGCAGCGACCTTAGCGGCCTTTTCCGCAGCTTCCTTCTCGTTCATCTTGATGGCGTTCTTCGCATGCTTGAGGCTGTAGCTGTTGATGGCGCCGGTTGGGCACACTCTCATACACATACCGCAGTTCTTGCACTTATCCATATCGATAACGGCAAGGTTGTTCTCTACGGTGATGGCATCGAACTTACATACCTTCGCACACTTACCGCAGCCGATACATCCGTTGGAACAATTCTTCCGTGTAACCGGAGCTTTGTCCTTGGAAGAGCACAGTACGTGCACCTGGTTCTTCTCCGGAACAAGCTGGATGATGTGCTGAGGGCAACCCTTCACGCACTTGCCGCAAGCCACGCAGTTGTCTCTGTTCACGATAGCCACGCCGTCGATAACGCCGATGGCATTGAAATCACATTCTGCTTCACAGTCACCCAGACCGATACATCCGAACTGACATTGGCCGTTTCCGCTGAAATAGGTCTTGGCTGCCTTACAGGTCATCAGTCCCTGGTACTCCGCAATCTTTCCGGTTGCGCCACAGGTACCGTTGCAAGTAACTCTCGCTACCATCTTCTCGCCCGCGCTGGCATTTCTACCCAGCAGTTCCGCGATTGCAGCTGCGCAAGCAGCACCACCGACAGAACATGCGGAACAGCTCTGGTTCTCATCATTAACTACAGCATTTGCGTAGTCGTCGCATCCGGCGAATCCGCAACCACCGCAGTTTGCGCCCGGCAGAATCTCTCTTACCTGGCTGACACGTTCGTCTACAGGTACATAGAAAACCTTCGACGCAATGGTCAGAAGAAGTGCTGCAATGAAGCCTGCAACTACAACAATGACTACTGGTGTAACAATTGCACTACTCATTTATGCCGCCTCCTTACTGGAATAATCCCGAGAAGCCCATGAAGGACAGAGACAGGATTGTTGCACTAACGAGTACCATCGGTACTCCTCTGAATGCAGCTGGAACGCCGCTCTCATCCCAGAGCTTTTCTTCACGTACACCTGCGAACAGAACCATGGCTACGCCGTAACCAACGCCTGCGCCGAAGGAATACACGATAGATTGAATAAACGTATAATCGTAGTTGATTGCATTGATGGCCGCACCCAGGATTGCACAGTTGGTGGTGATCAGAGGAAGATAGATTCCCAGCGACTTCTGGAGTGCCGGCATGAACTTCTTCATGAACATCTCTACGAACTGCACCAGGGCAGCAATAACCAGAATGAATACAACTGTCTGCAGATATCCGATATCGAACTTATTGAGGATCTGCTGAATTGGCCATGTAACCACCTCTGCCAGAACCATTACGAAGATAACGGCACCACTCATTCCGACAGCGGAATCCATCTTGTTGGATACGCCGAGGAAGGAACAAATTCCCAGGAACTGAGAGAGCAGGAAGTTGTTAACCAATACGATTGACATGAAGATGACAATTAAATTAATCATTATGCTTCCGCTCCTTTCTGAGCAGCTGCCGGTGTTGCAGCTACCTCATCATTCGCTTCTGCAAGGTTGCAGGAATTGTACATCGGGCAACCGCCGCAGCTGAAGGACTGCTTCTTGAGTGCCTTACCCTTCGTTGCCAGGTTCAGCATTGCGATCAGGAATCCATATACGAAGAATCCGCCCGGAGCCAGTCCGAAGAATCCGATCGGAGTGAACCAGGATTCGCTGAATACCGTGAATCCCAGCAGTGTGCCTGCACTCAGCAGCTCTCTGATGGCGCCCATCAATGCGAGAGCCAGCGTAAATCCGAGGCCCATGCCGATGCCGTCCAGTGCGGAGTCAATGACGGTATTCTTATTTGCAAAGGCTTCCGCTCTTCCCAGGATAATGCAGTTAACTACAATCAGAGGTAGGAAAAGACCCAGCGAATCGTACAGACTCGGAACGTAAGCCTGCAGTACGAACTGTACCACGGTTACGAATCCGGCGATTACAACGATGTAGCAAGGGATTCTTACCTTATCCGGAATCACTTTGCGCAGAAGGGAAATAACGATATTCGAGCAGATCAGTACTGCTGTTGCAGAGAGACCCATTCCGAGACCGTTGGACAGCGAAGAAGATGTTGCCAACGTCGGGCAGGTACCAATCAGGAGTACCAGTACCGGGTTCTCTTTGATGATTCCATTAGTCAATACGGAAAGTTTGCTTGTCTTAGCCATTAATTCGCACCTCCCATACTATTGAACTGTTCCAGAGCAGCGTACACTGCCTTATGGATCGCACCGGAGGATACCGAAGCACCGGATACGTAAGCAACGGTCGTATCACTCTTGATATTTTCGTTGCCCAGCTGCTTCAGACCGGTGTACTGACCTAAATGCGATGCCGTCTGTGCCTTCGTACCTACGCCGGCTGTATCCGAATGACTGGTAATCTTGACATTGGTAATGGCACCATCTTTGTCAACACCAACCATAGCGGTCAGCATACCACCGTAAGAGTTGGAAAGTACAGTTGCAACAATGCCGGAGCCGTTGGTTGCGGTGTACACTTCACTTACATATACTTTCTTTTCTTCCAGAACATAGAGGTTCCCGGTATATTCCTCGAATCCACCCTCCGCTGCCGGAAGGAGTTCGTTTCTGGCCTCGTTAGCCGTCTTGAGTGTGTTCTCATCAATGATTGGCTTCGTTACGCCATAAGTGACTGCGAGCGCCAATGTAACCACGAAGCAGATGATGACCAGTACAAGAACCGGTTTCACGAATTCCTGGAATGAATTATTCTTATTTTCCATTTTTCGCACCTCCTGCACAATAACGCTTGAAAGTCCAGCTATTGATCAGTGGTGTGCAGATGTTCATCAGCAGGATGGAGAAGGATACACCTTCCGGATAGCTTCCGAAAAGACGAATAACCATCGTGATGATTCCGCAACCGATACCGAAAATCAGCTGTCCGGATGGGAGCTTCGGCGTTGTGACATAGTCAGTTGCCATGAAGAATGCGCCCAGCATAACACCACCGGCCAGTACATGGAAGAGTGCCATGTGGAACGACTTGGTGTAGATCAAAGCAATGACGAATACAGTTCCGATGAACGCACACGGAATGATTGGAGAAATGACTTTCTTCCAGATCAGGTACAGTCCGCCAATCAGCAAAGCCAGTGCACTGACTTCACCGGTAGAACCGCCGATGAAGCCCAGGAACATGTCCATGTTGGACGGAAGATCTCCGCCGCCTTCAGACAGGATTCCCAGCGGCGTTGCGCCGGTTGTCGCATCGGTTACCTCGGACATTCTCGGCAACGGCCATGTGGACATGTTCGATGCGAACGAGATGAAGAGGAAAATTCTTGCAGTGATAGCAGGGTTAACGAAGTTCTTTCCGATACCTCCGTACAGCTGCTTTACAACAACAATTGCTACGAAACATGCAAGAACAGCCATCCAGAGCGGGAAGTTCGAAGGTACGTTGTAAGCAATCAGAAGACCGGTTACAGCCGCACTCAGATCTCCGATAGTCTGAGGTTTCTTTGCAAGATAATTGTATAACCATTCAAAGCCAACGCTGGCAATGATGCAAACAGCACAGAGCAGGATTACTCTTGCGCCGAATACATATACAGCTGCGACAAAGGCAGGCGCCAGTGCAAGCAGAACGGATCCCATTAATTTCGTCGTATCTGCATCTGTCACGATATGTGGTGCATTGGACACGATCAGGTTAGAGTGAAATTTCTGCTTTTCCATTACTTCTTTGTCGCCTCCTTTACCATACCTTTAGCCAGTGTATTCATGAAGCTGAGAGGTCTTCTTGCCGGGCAGATGAAGGAGCAGCTTCCGCAACCCATGCACTGCATAACGTTGAACTTCTGCAGTTTCTCTACATCCTTACGGTTGTAAGCTTCTGCGAAGATAACCGGCATCAGTTTAAATGGACATGCGCTGATGCAGCGTCCGCAGTTGATGCAGCCTGTCTCAGTCTTTACCTCGGCAATTTCCTTACCGAATGCCAGCAGAGAACCGGTATTCTTCATGGTAACGGATTCGTCAGAATTCGTAGCGCGTCCCATCATCGGTCCACCCATGACGATCTTCTTCGGCTCCTTCTTGTAACCGCCGCAGAATTCGATAACGTCTGCAATCTGAGTTCCGATTGGAACGAATACGTTCTTCGGTTCTGCAACAGCATCTCCGTCTACCGTGATTCTTCTGCGAACGATCGGCATTCCGGTCTTAAAGAACTCAGCAATGATTGCGATGGTGGATACGTTATCCAGAATTACGCCAAGCTGAGCCGGCAGAACTCCGGCATCCATCACCTTACCGGTTGCTTCATATACCAGAACGCGCTCTGCGCCCTTCGGGTATCTGGACAGCAGTGGCAGCACCTCAATATCGGTGTATCCGTTCTGCTGAATCAGATCGTTCATATTTGCAATCGCTTCCGGCTTGTTCTCTTCGATTCCGATAATACCTTTCTCAAGATCCAGGTATTTCATAATCAGTTTCATTCCGTCGAGGACATCCTGGCCCTGTTCAACCATCATCCGGTTATCTCCTGTGATGAACGGCTCACATTCGGCAGCATTCACTACCAGAACATGACATTCGTCCAGGTTGTTCGGGTTCAACTTGATGTGTGTCGGGAACGAAGCACCTCCGAGACCCACAACGCCGCTGTCTCTTACTGCTTTAACGAACTCTGCATGATTTGTCACATGAGGAATCTGAACTTCTTCGCTTACTTCCTGTTTCTTGTCTGTCTCGATAACAATCAGGGTCTCCATTCCGCCCATGCCGCCACGGGATTCAACGATATCCTTAACCGTTCCGGAAACGCTGGAGTGCACCGGGGCGCTGACAAAAGCATCGGTATCACCGATTCTCTGTCCGACCTTAACGTAGTCGCCCTTAGCAACGAGAGGCTTACAAGGAGCACCGATGCTCTGCGACATGCAGATTTTTACAACATCTGGAACTGGCATTACAACGGTCTCGATGTTCGAGGTGTTCTTGTGATGCGGTACCAGAATGCTAGGTAAATGTTTACCTTGGCTCATCCTTAAGCAACCTTCCTTTCCTACAAAAATGTAATAACAATATTCACCGTGATATTATACATCAACCTTTTACAAAAATCACTTAGATTTTCACACAAAACACACTTTTCTGTATTTTCAAAAGAACTTGATTTTACTGGTTTTGAAACTCTTTCATCGTGCAAAAATATGTTTAAATGTTCACAGTAAAACCGGCACTGCAAGAGAGATGTGCCGGTTTTTTGTGGGTGTAAAAATATATTCTCTGCATCCTATTCTGCCGATAGGATTGGGCTATTTCACCTGAGCAGAGTTCCATTTCGATTAGCCTACATAGATCGTCTCGTCTTCCTCGATACCGAGAACCGTGACGCCTCTGCGAAGAATGGTCTGAAGATAAGCGACGGCACCATCCGTGAGCACCTCACCCGGACAAGCGAACGGAATACCCGGCGGATACGGGATGATGGAGTCGTACACCGGATGACCGGTCGCTTGGGCCAAAGGCAATTTATTTTTGACCGTAGGAATTTCCTCCTGAAGGAGGTCAAATGTCGCCATGGCATCACTGACACTTGGCATTTCCGTCTTCTCGGTGATACCGTACTTCGCGCTGATGTCGCGGAGCGCGGCAATCAGACGTCGGTAATCCTCGCGTGTGTTGCCGATTCCGGTCATCAGCATGGCGTAGTCCCCATGAACCATCTCCGGCCAGATGTTCCGTTCCTCGAGTTCGGCTGCCAGTCGGGCCCCGCCGAAGCCATACGGTTTCATGCTGAGATTGAGTTTCGTGATGTCCATTTCTGAATTCCGGATAACTTTCAGCCCGACAATATCGTGACTTTGCTCGTAGAAATACCGGAGATCATCTCGCCATGATGCCATCAGGGCTGTACCGTCCTGACGAAGGATTTTCTCATTGATGTCCAGACTACCCATGAGAATGTAAGACGGACTGGTCGTCTGAAGCATGCGAATGCGTTCAGAAAGCGATTCGATATCCACACGCTTCGAGCAAACATTAAGAATCGCAGTTCCCGTGAAAGATGCGAGCGTCTTGTGCGTGCTGTTCACGACGATGTCCGCACGAAGGTTTTCCGCCGCGTGCTTCTCGCGTTTGTTCCTGGCAGTCTCATCAAAAAACTTGAGATGAGCGCCATGTGCCTGATCAACAATTAAGACAGCGTCCGCGGCGTGGGCTTCTAGTGCTATCCCCTCCACGTCGGAGAGCACCCCATAGTAATTGGGACTGGTAATCAGTACAGCGGCGGCATCGGGATTCTCCTTCAGTGCGTTCTCCACCGATCTTGGCGTGATGACACCTTGTAGGTGTTCCGCGGTAATCTCCGGCTTCACGTATACGGGCTGAATACCGCCGAGACGAAGTGCAGAGAATACGGATTTGTGGGAGTTACGGCCCATCACCAATTTCCCTCCGCGAGGCACTGTCTCGAGAATGGCGGCAATCAAGCCCGCACTGCTTCCGTTCACCAAGAGTTCTGTGTGGAGAACACCGTAAAGTTCACGGTAGTTCTCCATCACCCCGCGGATGACCCCACGCGGCTGCGGCAATGCGTCAGCACCGGTAATCTCTGTGATGTCATTCCCGATAGCATTTCGCAGGAAATCGCCATAGCCATATTTCTCATAGAGATCCGGCCGACCTTTGTGCCCCGGCATGTGAAATGATATGGGGTGCTGTTTCTTGTGTTCCACCAGAAAATCGGCTACGGTTCTGTTCATGTGTGCTTCTCCCTTGCGTACTTCTCCCCTGTTGCCTGTGACATCGCGAATAGACGACTTCGATTTGTCATGCGAAATTCTTCGCGGTAACTTGCTCCCATTATATCATTTCCTTGCGGGGAGCAGTATATTCGCTTTCGGAAATACTGACGCAGTCGCCGGAAATCATAATCCCGTCGCACCGGATCGTGCAAAGCATCCAAGATGAGTGATGAAGAACCTGCGCTACCAAAATCTCTCCACGATTCGGAAGGTTCGGAAACGTTTGCATTTTGCTTTCCCATGCCATACAATAAATTCATTATGAAGGGATCCTGTCGACAGGAGATGCCGACAGTCGCCGAGAGGAGGAAACATGACGATCCAGACAGGAGATGTTACCGCAGAGCTCATCCGAAGTGATCGCAAGACGCTTTCCATTGCGGTCAAAAGCACGGGCATTGAAGTTCGCGCACCCCGATGGGTCAGCCGTACCGATATCCGAGAATTTCTTCTTCGGAAAAGGTCATGGATTCAGAAGCACCAGCAAATTCTGGCTGATCGGCTGAATCAAGCGGAATCATTACCGCCATTCACGGAAGCAGAAATTCTGGAATTGACGGAGAGAGCGAATCAAATAATTCCTGTCAAGGTCGCCCATTACGCAAATCTGCTCGGCGTAGATTACGGACGCATCACCATCCGGCACCAGAAGACCCGTTGGGGCAGCTGCACCGGCCTAGGGAATCTCAACTTCAATTGTATTTTGATGCTCTTTCCGGATGAGATCATTGACAGCGTTGTGGTTCATGAGCTGTGCCATCGGAAACACATGGATCATTCACCGCACTTCTATCGCGAGATGGAGAAGGTGTTTCCGCAATACCGGGAATGTCGGCGATGGCTTCGGGAGAATGGCAGTCCGCATCTGAGTCGACTGAGATAACAGGTTGTCAAATATCATAAGGGGGAGATCCATCATGAATAAGGAAGAAACTTATCAATATCTTCGAAATCACGACGTGAAATTCGAAATCACGGAACACAAGGCCGTATACAACATGGGGGAACTGGATGATGTGGATTTACCGTATCCTGGCTGGGATGCAAAGAATCTGTTCATAAGGGACGATAAGAAGAAAAACTTCTATCTGATCTCGGTGAAAGGCGATAAACGCGTAGACCTGAAGGAATTCCGCAAAGCGCACGGCACGCGTCCGCTTTCTTTCGCGTCGGCGGATTATCTAATGGAATATCTGGGGCTGACTGCAGGATCTGTGACACCGCTGGGTCTCTTGAACGATAGCGCCTGCCGGGTGCATTTCTATCTGGATCGTGAGTTCCTGGGGAATCTCATCGGCGTACATCCGAACGACAACACAGCGACCATTTGGCTCCAGACAGAGGACATGATTCGCATCATTCAAGATCACGGCACCGACGTGAACATTGCGGATTTCTAGGGATGTTTTTCACTTTAAGCATATACTATATGTGGTTTTTATCAGAATTTTAATTTTTCATTGAAGTGGATCAAAGAATCCGCATCATCGCAAGCGAAAATGCGGATTTCCCCAGTATTTTCAAGGATTTTTGCCTGTTCGGTTGTGGGTAATTTTTCTCTAGTTGCAC
Source organism: Acutalibacteraceae bacterium (assembly GCA_963656785.1). Lineage (GTDB taxonomy): Bacteria > Bacillota > Clostridia > Peptostreptococcales > Anaerovoracaceae > Mogibacterium_A. Next base: position 12,470 of record CAVKJB010000035.1, read on the forward strand.
ATTTTGTCAGAACTTAACAATCAGGGTATTATCAAATATCGCAGGATGTTATTCCGATTCTTTGCTCTGTGACCACATCCTGTGCAAAGAAAGAATCAGAAGCAGCGCAGCAACGCCAATCGGAACAACCAGGAGTTCTGTCAATGTGACTGCATTTCCTGAACAATCCTGGATTATTTCATAATCTCCATTATAGAGATCAGTGTCATAGAATGTAATGTAATATAACATGATTACCAGTAGGAACCCATTGACTGCAGCATAGAACCGCGGAGCTATTCGCATGATTCTCTTCTGCACATCTTTCTTCAACGCGATAAATGTCACAATTGGCGTCCCAAACAACATCACCTCACTAATATCCTCCAACACTCCCGCACAGATGTAAATCATGGTTCCCAGCGTATGAATTCCATAAGGCTGATCCCCACGAAATATGATGCATTCGCCAAAGTGCGAAGCAATCAAAGCATAGAACAGGATGGTCAGCATCAACATTCCCAGCTCCATCAGAGCCAAATACACAACGTCTCTGCGATTCATCTTGAACCGCAGGATAATCGAACTGCCAATATCCGATCCGATCTTCCGGAGTCGCATTTCTTGATAAAGAGAGACAATGAGAAGGATTCCGGTCAGTGCACAAGGAATCATCATTAATTTCCAGAAGAACATGCCGTCTTCACCAGAAGCTGCGTCTTTTCCGTTGTAATAAAGTCCATTCTCAAAGAGGCTTCGGCAGAATCCCATACCGGCAAGTAGCAGCACGCCGGATACCATGGATATACGCGCTATCAGCCATTGTCCTGATTGCAGATCTACCATTGCGTCGCTCTTTCCAAGTAGCAGAGGTACTCCCGCCAAAGGAAGGCTGGCCAGTATTGCAAACACGAAAGCAATCACTCCAATCGAATATCCCATTCCTGTCATCTCTCCCTTCAAACAAAGATGATATCCGCCATATGAAGTGATGATCCATATGAAGAAACAGGATGAAGCCAGTGCGAGAATGGCGTTCGGAAGGAGGCTCTTATTTCTTTGTTTTTTCATCGGATGACTCCTCTCTATTTCAGCGCATTAGTTGTTGGGATGCCGTTGAGTTTAATTTTAGATTGGAAATATTAAAAAAGTATTAAGCGTGAATTGCAATAACAAGTTGAACATTGACAACAAAAATTCGCAGGTGCTTGATAGTGGTTCTGGTAGGGATGCTTGCATCCCTCTTAATTGTCCCGT
>CAVKJB010000036.1:0-12671 GCA_963656785.1 Acutalibacteraceae bacterium
TATTGATGTATGCCGATCCTGCGGTGATGCAATGGCACGGGCATCGTCTCATTCCTATACAGGTACGTATAACCTTAAAGATCTTTTGAAAAAGGGGAAAAGCAATGACTCAGATAATCTGTGATATTTGCGGAAAGCCCATCCTAAAATATGAATCCCGCACGAAATACCGAATGCAGAAATATACATGGATTTCTGCATTTCAGGCAGAGTGGAAAGAAATGGATGTCCATGCGAGATGCGTGGGACGCTTAATAACACTTATACGAGAGGAGAACGAAAATGCTGAAAATTGAAAATATCGAAGTTATGGGCTGGGAGCATGCCATCCGCGGGATGCGAAATCCGAAGAACTCTTGGGAAAACAGCATAAGCGGATATTGTGAAGAGATCGACTGCGGCGATTGCGGGTTGGCAGATTTTCGTCCTCAGAATAGCGGCGCTTGCTATAAGGTGTGCGTTACAGATTACGCCCTTATGGAGCGTCTCCGCAACGCCGGTACAGACCATCGTAAGTTCATGCGGATGATCACGGTGTATCTGGATATCACGGCTCCACTGTATTGGTGGAAGGAATTCGACACATACAAAGTCGGTACGGTTGCGAATTCTTGCTCGACGATGCATAAGATCGCGGCAAAGGAGTTTACGCTGGAGGATTTCTCGTGTGAACATTTGGACTTTAATTACCAAGACCCCGAAAATAAAACTATATACTATTGGTATCCAAAAAATTCTAAAATCGAATGGAATGCAGCCCCTTTAGATGGCCTAAAACTCGTAATCGGATTACTCAACACCAATAGAATGGCCTTTCTCGAAACCAAGGACAAGAAATATTGGTGGCAGATGATCCAGCTCCTGCCGAGCTCTTATAATCAGCGCCGGACGATCATGCTGAATTACGAGGTTCTGGCGAATATGTATAAATCTCGCCGCAATCACAAGCTCGACGAGTGGCATACGTTCTGCGACTGGATCGAGACGCTGCCGTATTCGGAATTGATTATGGGGGAGGAAAATGGATAATAAGAGCTGTTGGAATTGCGGACTTAGTTATCGTATGTGCGGAGAGCTTATCTGCCGATGGCATGAAAGTTATGTGTGTGCAACCGGAAAATGTCCTTGGTGGACGAAGAAAGTAAAGGAGAATGACAAATGACTGTTTCCGATGTTATCCGTAAACGAGATCATCTGAGCAATTGTATTCAGATCCTGCGGAGTGGAAATACTATTGACGAGGGTGTTTTGGCAGATTTCCTTCAGGAATACTATGATCTGCTTGGGGGATTGCCGGTAGATCATACAGAAAGGAATAAGTAAAAATGGAACGAGAAATTATAATCCAGCCGGAACGACGTATTTAGGGAAGGAGAAGAAATGCCGATAATAGTGAATCGCGATGATATGCTTCTGGAAGCGGGTATCCGCGCAAAGACCCTTGGGGTAGATACGGAAGAAAACCTCGCCTTAATCAAGTCTGGAAAAGCAATTATGCTTTCGCCGCCGAGTTGTCTACACGATTATATTGGTACTCTTGTTCTCGAAAAAAGACAAAGAGATCTTGAAGACTGGTTTGGAATTTTGATTTGGGCTTATATTGATGCTGTTGACCACGAGAATTTGTTCCGAAACTACCTATATGTCTCACAAGATATTGTTGAGTGGCCACGGGATCGAGCCGATTTGCGTGACGGAGATTTTTGTATGGCATATGCAGATAATGTGGAACATCCGATTTATTCGAAATTTGGACTTATCGGTATCCGTAAAACAGATAACGGTTGGTTCCGAACCGCCTGATATGTCGGAACTTATAAGTCTGCGTCCGTACCAGATGGAGGCCATCGGGCGGATGCACAACGGCTGCATACTCTGCGGAGGAGTCGGGAGCGGGAAATCGCGAACCGCGCTCGGCTATTTTTATACCCAAAACGGTGGCGTGCTCGGATCGGAGACGTACATTGAGATGAAGGATCCACGGGATCTCTACATTATCACGACGGCGCAAAAACGGGATACGAAAGAGTGGGAGGGGGAGCTTGCCCCCTTCCTTCTTTCTACGCATCCGGAAGTCAATTATTACAAAAATAAGGTCGTTGTGGATTCGTGGAACAACATCAAGAAGTACGTGGATATTTCCAATGCTTTCTTCCTCTTTGACGAGCAGCATGTGATCCGATACGGCGCGTGGACAAGGGCGTTTCTGAAGATCGCAAAGCAAAACCAATGGATCTTGCTGACGGCCACGCCCGGTGACTGCTGGGAAGACTATGCACCGGTATTTCTGGCGAACGGCTACTACAAAAATATCACCCAATTCCGCAACGAACATCTGGTCTATGTGCCGCGAGCGAAGTATCCCAAGGTAGAACGCTATATTAACACCGGACGACTGACGCGGCTTCGTGACCGGCTGCTGGTGGACATGGACTTCCACCGAAGTACTGTGCAGCATCATATGGACGTCTATACCGGATATGACCGGATCCTTTACAAGTCTATTGTCAAGGATCGGTGGGATATTTGGAGCAACAAGCCGCTGGAGAACGGCTCTGCTTATTGCTATGCTCTGCGGAAGATCGTGAATACCGACGAGACACGGCAAACAGCATTATTGGAAATTTTGGAAAAGCATCCGAGAGCGATCGTCTTTTACAACTTCGATTACGAACGGGATATTTTGAAAGGACTAAACTATGGAAAAGGTACAGACATTACTGAATGGAACGGACACCAACATCAACCTTTGCCAGAAGGAGACCGGTGGGTCTATCTCGTACAGTATACAGCTGGCAGCGAAGGATGGAACTGTATTAAAACAGATACCGTTGTCTTCTTTTCTCAGAATTATTCGTGGCGCGTACTTGAGCAAGCCTGCGGGCGGATCGATCGCATGAACACACCCTACACGGATTTATATTTCTATCATCTTAAATCTCATAGCAGCATCGATCTCAGCATCGCGAGAAGTCTGAAGGAGAAAAAGGACTTCAATGCTTCCCGGTTTGCGAGATCACAGAATTTTACACCAAGGGGTGAAGCGAATGATACTGCCTAATAACCATTATGACCCGTCCGCGGCGATTCGGATGTGCGGGTATGAATGGGTATACTGCAACGGTTGTTGTTCCGAGTGTGTAATGCATCAATCGATAACTACAACAAACCGAATAAAAGAAATGGTTACAATTAATAATTCTACAGGGAGTGAAATAATGTAATGGAAAACAAGCTCTGTAAAGGATGCCCGGATGCGAAGCCTATTACAGACAAAAGCGAGAACCCCAAGATCATTGGATATTTCTGCACGATCCTGAAAAGGAAAGTGAAAAATATGGTCAAAGAATGCCCGATGTTAGGAGACAGCGATTATGATTAGTGTACAATTCGATTGGTATTGCAACAGCTGCACACGAATTGATCCGAAAGCTTTCATTACGGAAATAGATACCGGCGACATGTCGATCCCGTATGGGGAATCTTTCATCACGGAAATAGCGATCAAATGTTCTCATCAGAAAGAATGCGCACGAATGATGCGTGAACTGGAAAAACGTTATAATAAACAACAGGAGGAGTAAAATGGAAACACCTAAGAAGGCTATGATCTCTCAACCGATGGCTGGAAAGACCCCGGAGGAGATCGTAGAAGTACGAGACAAAGCTGTTAAATATCTGGAGGCACAGGGCTACGAAGTCATTGATACATATTTCCCCAATGACTTCAAAGGTATTACCACGGATATTCTCAATAAGCCGCTGTTCTTCCTCGGGCAGTCGCTGATGTATATGTCCTATTGCGATGCCGTGTATTTCTGTGACGGCTGGGACAAGACGCGCGGCTGCATTCTGGAGCATAAGGCGGCGGAAGCCTACGGGCTAAAAATGATGTACGAATAACCGCGAAAAAATCTGCTTATATTATGGAGGGGAGACCTTATAAAGGCTCTCCTCTTTCATTTTTAAGGAGGCATCAGAAATGGAATACCCCTACAAACACGTAGAATTCATGTTCTGCAAAACCTGCAAGCATTGGAAAACGCCGGCGGACGAAGAGCCGTGCAACGAGTGTCTGGATGAGCCGGTGAATCTTAATTCCTATCGACCGGTGAATTACGAAGAAAAGGAAAAGTGATCATGGAAAAGGTAAACGAGCAAGGTGTCAATAATCTTGTTTTCGCTATTATTTCCCGTGCAATTATCGACTATGAAAAAGCGCTGCTGAATATTGAGCTTACCCGAGGACTCGGCGGACTGACCTATGAAATGGCGAAATCCCGGGCGTTGGAGATTGAGAAGTTTTTTGAGAGTGACTTCTGTTATCTCATGACAAAGGTCGACGGTGATCAGATCATTTATGCCTGCAAACAGCGGGTAAAAGAACCGCACTATAACCCGGATAATCGCTTTCGCCCCTACGCCAATAACAAGAATTTGACAAAATAAGAAAAGGAGAAAAACTATGGAAACTAATTTTACCGAAACTATCCAGGACGCCCATAAGGTTGTTGAATCCCGTCTGATTGATCATCTAAGCGAAGAAACTATGATGGTACGTGTCGCCTGCATTCGCGGGATCATTCTTCGCTCGCTGCGGGATAATAGCAATGCTATGGAGGAAGACATTGATTGGGATAAAGTCAATGATATACTGCTTCGGAACATCAATCAGTATGATTTCAATATCATCGATCCGGTGAAATCTCTTGCGGACCTGAATGACATTCAGGACCGGCTGAACAGTGCATCTCTGCTTTACGGTCTTCCCTGGCGGCGCTGCAAGTGCAAAGACTGCAAGAAGCTTTTCTACATGTCTATCGGGGAAGTTAAGTTTTACGAAGGAAAGAAGCTGGATACCCCCAAGCGCTGCCCGGACTGCCGCAAGGCACGGAAGATCAAAGATGCAAAGGACGCTCTAAATAAGAAGTTTGGGTTGAACCCGTCGAAAATCGTTGATGATACGAAACCGGAGAATGCTGCGAGCATCAAAGTAACATCGGTCACCGGGGTGCTTGATATTTAAATAAAGAAAAGGAGATCTCTTGGAAATGAAAACTCTTTGGAAAAGCGTAGATCAGAAAAAAGCGGGAAGAGTTATTATCGCGGTTCTCGTGGTATTGATATTCACCGTGTTCTGCTGTAAAGACGTAGCCATCGCCATGCGTGAAGAAGCACTCGCCTACAGCGAGGAAGTTCGGGCGGAGGAACAGGAAAAAATGGAAGGCGAGGTCATGGAGCTTAAGGTTCGCCTTCAGCAGGAGATCTCCTCGCATAAAATGGATATTCCGGAAGAGGACCTGGATGCGGCTTCGGTCGCCCGGGTCCTTTATGGTTTCCGGTACTATAACCTGTCTGATGCGGCCAAGGAAGCCGTCATCGACGTGATCCTGAATCGAGCGGCATGCAGCTATGGTGAGTTCGGGAATGATATTCACGATGTATGCGCCAAGGAAGCGCAGTGGCAGGGCTACGACGATAACGGATGCTATCTGAAGGCAGACTATGAGCTGGCGTATGAAAAGCTCTATGGCAACAGCTCAGTGCGAAGCATTCCGGAAACCTGCTATTGGGTCGTGGCCGAGGATGGGGCGGTCTGCGTACGGACGAGCTTCAAGGTTACAAGCTCTACGAACAGCTGGAGGGTGGAATGATATTCCGAATGATTTGGGAAGGCCTATGTGAAGCGACTCCATGGGAGCAAATTCAGGCCGGATGGGCCTTTGCCGGTTTATGCCTCTGCGTTTGGAAATATGTCAGGACGATGGAGGAAGATGAATAATGGCAATTATTGGTGAAATTGCGACAATTGTCTCTGATTCGAAAGGGTGCCGTATTACATTGCATCAGGAGAATTGTGCATTGAACATTGGCAGCCTGACAGAAACCGAAGAAACAGTATTATTGACCATCTATACAGAGTTCTTTAATAGACATTTAAAGGAAGAAACAGAGAAGCGCAGACGAGAGCTTGATGACTATATGCAAGGAGTGAGATGATGGCAGAATTTACTTATCCGGTTATCGTACAACCATGGGAAGATGCTCGTGGAAATCCCGGTATAGATTACTGGTTTCCGGACTTTGAAGAATGTGAGCACATTTGCTTCGAGGCCAGTGACGATGAGAGTATAGCCGCAGACATGACACTACGGCTTATGAGTCTTTATGCAGGACGAGAAAACCGCAATGAACGTATACCAACGCCAAAATGGTATGGCGCCGACGCTTATCCCCCGAATGCGCAGCTGCGTTTCATTACGATCGATACAAATACTCGTTCTGGATATTTTGCAGAAAAAGGAGAAGAAAACATGAGACACGGTTTGTTTGACGAAATCCCAACGGGAACGCCGGCATTGAAAAATAAGTCGTACGACGCCGTCAACCATCCGCAGCATTACACCCGAAGCGGGATCGAGTGCATTGATGCGATCGATTCGGTGACGAGTGGGTATGAGCGTCCCGGGCATGGATATTATGCCGGGCAGGTGCTCAAGTATCTCTGGCGTGCGCCGTTCAAGGGTCATTATCTGCAGGATCTGGAAAAGGCACAGTGGTATCTCAATCGACTGGTAAAGAAGGTGCAGGATGAAGCAGATCATGGGAATTAACACGCAGACGATTCGTTACGTCTGCACAGAATGCGGATGCGTCTTTGTCTCGGATGAGGGTATGTATCATCCACCGGTTATCGGCAATTATGATATTTACGAGGACACCTGTCCGTGCTGCGGAAAGAAAGCGGAGGCGTTTCAGAAGAGATGAGCTGGAATGAGGTTATGGAAAACATTGTAGTAACTTTGACAGCAATCGTTCCAGGAATTGCTTATTCTTATCTGCGGGATTATGCCAACCGGCGAGCGCATGAATTAGAGGAGGAAAACAATGAACAGCATCATTAACTACTTTGTGTTTTTCCTGTTCACTCTACTTTGTGCGATTGCACTTCGAGCCTATTTTGACAATCGAGGTGAGTGAGATGATCTTAGATGTTATAGCCAAGATGTTACTTGGACTGATCGGCGCAGGCCTGATCGTCGGTCTTGCGGGAACGCTCATTTGTTTCGGTATTGATGCTATGACTGATGTTGACGCATACAATACTGCTACGATATTTCTAACTATAGCACTCGTTTCATTTACACTATACGCCCTGGTATTTATTTTAGCATTCATATTCGGGTGTTTTGTTTCAGTATCTAAAATTATAATGTAAAGGAGAACAAAATTATGTCTATGCGTACTCACATTCGAGCGATGGCTCACGAAAAGGCGAAGAGAAACGGAATTCACAAGATGAACAAGGTTCGGTTTGATCCGACGACTGGGCGCCGCATGCCGAGCTGGTTTGCGGTGAACTGGGAGAAGATCGCAGCTGTGGATATTTCCGGCGGAAAGAAGCAGCGGGAAACTAAGGTAGTGAAGGCAGAGCGCCGGAGAAAGAGAGCTGCGGCATGAGTGATGAAGACGGTGCGAAAATCGGTCTGCTCAACCGGAATCTGATTCGGGTGCGGGCTTATCTCAAGGATGGATATTCCATTGGTGAGATCGCGCACAAGATGAAGCTGCCGGTCAGCGAGGTCAGCAAGTATATAAAACTGATCGAGGATAAGAAAAAGAAAGGTTGATATTCTTATAGGCCGTTGTTATAATGGTATAAATCTATAGGAAAAGGAGAATTCTTATGGAATTGAAATCTTTGTACTGCCCCAATTGCGGGGCGGCAGTTAAACCGGTAGACGGACTTGACACATTCTATTGCCAGTATTGCGGATACCAGATCCATCTGGAGGGCATGAGCGACGAAGCATACAAAGCCCGCACGAAAGTGAAGCAGATGGAACACGAAGAGCGCATGCAGGATAAGAAGGATGCAAAAGAAATCAAGACTGGTGAACAAGACTATAAGGAATTGAAGCTCATTGGAATTCTCCTGGGAGGAATAATTCTCGCGATTATAGTAATGTTTTATTTGGGGATGACCCTTTAATATAAAGCTGAAGAAGAGAGTCTTTACTGGCTCTCTTCTTTTTGTTCCGCGAAATAAACTGTCTCCTTTATGGAATACGGCAATAGAATTAAAGGAGAAATTTTATGAAAGTTTATTTGTATGGTCTTGGCGATGCAGATGTGATGTACAGAGTTCTGTATTATCGTTACCTGGCGGATCAGGAAATTTCGTTCCGGAATATGGCCGCAGAAGCGGAATTTATAACGACGGTAAACCCGTCTGTAAAGGAAGTCTATGCGATCTTTGACCGGCGCGGATTATACTGGGACTACATGGAAGCGCTGAAAAAGAACTCGATTGAGAGTTGGCAGGTTTTCAAGAGCGTGCTGGAATATGAGGGCATGAAAGTACTCGGTTAATGGATATTACGCCGTATTCCGGAGAGAGCCGGAAGCAATTTTGACTCTCTTCTTTTTGCAATTTTAGACTAAACTTGAACTATATATGGTGCTGGAAATGGCCGATTTTCTGCCCACTTTTGATTTTTGAAAATGGCCAAAAACCCACTTTTTTCGGGAATATTTGGTCAAGGGGTGTTTTTGTATGGATTTTCTGCCCACTTTTCTGCAACAAAAGTGGCCAAAAGCCCACTTTTAAAACAAAAGTGGCCACGAAAAAACCCTGTATTTTCAATGGTTTGCGGGCTTTTTGGCCAAATGCCCACTTTTATTTGCTATTAGCGTGAAGAAAAATAATAAATATTATATATAAATAGAGAAAAAAAGTGGGCAAATGGCCACGAGGCAAAATCGTGCTTGATTCTTCCTTTTTCTTGTGATATATTCGCAAGAGAAAGGAGGTGTGAAAAATGTCGGATGAATATACGGAATATTATGCTCCGTTTCACTTTAAAGCATATGCTCATTCATTGTCCCGTGGATACCCCATAATCCATTCTGTGGATAAAGTCATACCAGACGCATATAAAAACCCAGACCATTTGATAATACTCTGCCATGCTTGCGAATCGTATATGCTTTATAAGAACGATGCCGGTACGCGAATGGACGGATATTATATCTGCCCGGAGTGCGGGAAGCGTGTTCAGGAAAAAACTCTTTATCAGCAATTACATCGTGATGACTTAGAGGATGCTGCTCGAGAACGGAGAAAGCAGGAAAAGGCGGCTTTAGAAAATGACAATGATTGGGATTAATTGAATTAGATATTGCCCCCGCGATTATATGATTTGAATGCAAATTTTCATAGAGCCCTGTAATGGAAATGAAATTGAATATATAGTTTAGAAGAGTCTGCATAAGAAAATCGCAGGCTCTTTTTATTTTACACAAAATTCGAATCGACCGCGAAAAAAATTGACTCTTTTATGGAGAGAAAGGGAAAAATGACCCTTCTCTCTTTTTATTTTATCAAAGGAGATGAAGATTTGGGAAAGCTCGAAAGCGAATTTCAGGCAGAGCTGAAAAAGGAGATCGAGAGACGTTTTCCGGGCGCGGTGGTTTTTAAAATTGAAACCTATGTGCAGGGCTTCCCGGATCTCGTAATCCTATACAAAGACAAGTGGGCCATTCTGGAATGCAAGAAATCCCGAACGGCCCGAAAACAACCCAATCAAGATTATTATGTTAACCATCTGAACGAGATGTCGTTTTCAAGATTTATATTTCCGGAGAATAAGGAGGAAGTTTTACGTGATCTTCAACGAGCATTCGAATCTTGAGGGGCAGCACGCATTTCTCGGAGCAAGTCAGTACCGATGGCTGAACTACACGGAAGAGGATCTACGAGGAGCATATCTTCGATCCTATGCGCAGCAGATCGGAACGATTTTGCACGAGCTCGCGAAAGACCTGATCCAGAATCGGATCAAGGTGAACAAGATGGACAAACATCTGGTTTTACTTCCCCTGGTAAAAGCCGGTGTGCCGAGAGCGGCGATCGACATGGAATGGATATTCCCCAATTTCATGGCGTATGTGAACGACGCGATCGGGTTTCATATGACGCCGGAAGTGATTCTGGTGCATTCCTACAACTGTTTCGGAACGGCAGACACCATCGCGTTCCGGGACGATCTTTTGAGAATACATGATTACAAGAGCGGTGTGATCCCGGCTAAGATGGAGCAGCTGGAGATCTATGCCGCTCTTTTCTGTTTGGAATACAAAAAGAAGCCTATGGATATTTCCACAGAGCTGCGGATCTATCAGGGCGGAGAGGTGCTGGTGCATAATCCGGAGCCGGCGCTGATCATGGATATTTGCAACCGGATCATTCGTAACGACAATATTATAGACGAAATCAGGAGGGGTTAACTATGAACCGCGTAGCAGAAGAGATTCGGTCGTATTACGGCGTGAGCAAGGAACCGAAGACTCTTACGCATTACGGAATGCCGAGACGTTCCGGGCGTTATCCTTGGGGGTCCGGTGATAGCCCTTACCAGCACAGCGGAGACTGGCTCAGCCGCGTGGAGCAGATGCGGAAAGAGGGTAAGACCAAGCAGGAGATCATGGACGAGTTTGAGCTTACACCGACCGACATGCGTCTCTTTGAGGGCCGCGCGCTTCATGAACGAAAACAGCATGAGTATGCACATATAAAGTCTCTCCAATCGGATGGATATTCTACGGCGGAGATTGCACGCATGACAGGAAAGAATGAATCCTCGATCCGGTCAATCTTAAATGACAAAAACAAAGAGCTGAAGCTCTATAAAGTCGATCGGACCGCAGACATTCTTCGAAAAGAGCTGGAGAACAAGCAGGCCATTGATATCGGCAAGGGTGTGGAGCTCAGCATGGGCGTCTCTTCGAGCACGCTGGAGGAAGCAGCGCTCATCCTGGAGATGGAGGGCTACGGCCATTATGGCATGGGGCTTAAGAACCCGACCGATCCGCGCGGCTATCAGACGAACATGGTCGTTCTTACCCGTCCCGGCATTGAGCACCGAGAACTTTACAAGAATCCCGGTATGATCCAGGAGGTCGGCGAGTATCATTCGGATGACAGCGGCTCTACCTGGTCTAAGCGGGAACGTCCTGCCAGCATCAGCTCTGACCGAGTTTACATTAAATATGGCGACCAGGGCGGTGAGCAGAAGGATGGTGTGATCGAGATCCGTCCAGGTGTCGCTGATCTGAATCTTGGCAATTCGCATTATGCGCAGGTCCGCATCATGGTGGACGGAACACATTATCTGAAGGGTATGGCGATCTATTCTGACGATATCCCGGAGGGCAAGGACATTGTGTTCAATACGAATAAGGAATCCGGAACCCCGAAGGAGAAGGTCTTCAAGAAAGTTGGGGACGATCCGGACAATCCGTTTGGGGCGTATATTAAAGCCAACGGACAGAGTACATATACCGGAACTGACGGGAAAGAGCATCTATCAGCGATCAATAAGCTGAAGGAAGAAGGGGACTATGAAACCCAGAGTCGGACTCTGTCTTCGCAGTTCCTTTCCAAGCAGCCGCTGCCGCTCATCCGGAGTCAGCTGGATGTCACGTATAAAGATTACGAATCGCAATTCAAAGAGATCGAGTCTCTGACCAATCCGGCGCTGAAGCAAAAGATGCTGATGGACTTTGCGGATCAATGCGATGGCGCTGCACAGCACATGAAAGCAGTAGCGTTCCCGAGACAGAAACAGCAGGTCATTCTGCCTGTTCCGGAAATGAAAGATAACGAAGTGTACGCCCCGAACTGGAAGAACGGCGAAACCGTTGCTCTGGTTCGGTATCCGCATGGCGGTATCTTTGAGATCCCGATTTTAACGGTGAATAACAATAATGCTGCGGCTCGAAAGTATCTTAAAGATGCTTTCGATGCGATCGGTATCAACAAAACGGTTGCAGACCAGCTTTCCGGTGCCGACTTTGATGGGGATACCGTTACTGTCATTCCATTGAGCGACCGCGTCCGTATCAATTCGGCGAAGTCCTTGGCAGGACTGAAGGGGTTTGACCCCAAAACCGAGTATTTCGTGCCGGAGGATCAGCGCCAGTCCAAGGACAACCCGAAGGGCGTGCCCATGATGAGTAAAAAGTATACCCAGCAGCAGATGGGCCGGGTATCAAATCTTATTACGGACATGACGCTGCAGGGCGCGAACATGGATGAGATCGAGCGTGCGGTAAAGCACAGCATGGTCGTTATTGACGCGAACAAGCACAATCTGGATTATAAAAAGTCTGAGATTGATAACGACATCAAGTCACTGCGGGAAGCGTATCAGACTCGTATCGACGAGAATGGTAAAGTGATCGGCGGAGCAAAGACGCTCATCTCCCGCAGAAAGCAGAACATTGATGTACCGGAACGCAAAGGCAGCGCGCAAATCGATCCTAAAACTGGCGAGGTTACCTGGCATACTTCGGGAAGAACCTATGTTGATCCTAAAACCGGCGAGATCAAGGAGGCAAAGACGTCGGCAAAGCTCCTTATAGAGACTAAGGACCTCCGGACGTTGTCTTCGGGCACGGCGCAGGAGAACCTTTATGCCGACTACGGTAACCGTATGAAGGCTTTGGCAAACCAGGCCCGTATCGAAATGAAGAACACCCCGAATACGGAATATGATAAGGCAGCAAAAGAGGTTTACGCCCACGAGGTAGCGGATCTGAATGAAAAATTGAAGGCCGCTCAGCTTAATAAACCAAAGGAACGCCAGGCGAAACGACTTGCTACAGAG
>CAVKJB010000037.1:0-12280 GCA_963656785.1 Acutalibacteraceae bacterium
TTTCGACTCCTTTCAGAATTAAGATGTTGCAACTCAATTCTAATATTCAGTCGAAGCTATGTCTTTTTTCTTTTTGCGCAAGATATTATACGTTATCGGCATCTCTGAAACGCATTCGGTGTTATATGAGCAGGCGAGACACAAACGATCGCGGCATCTGGAGTGCAAATTTGACATACCAAAAGAGGATGCTGCATTGCAGCATCCTCTTATCGATTCACCGACAAATTCTCTGTCGTAAACCTTGTTCGTTAATCTTGCTCCAGCTCATGATAGCGGGGAAGCAACACTACATTAGCACAGATTACCGTGCAATGAAGAGATTGTTATGCCGGTGAATTCCCATCTCCGGGAGTCCCGTCCTTCTCGGCTGCTTCTCTGTCCTCTTTCCGACGCTTCGCCTCCGCAATTCTTGCTTGCGCACGTTCCCTCTTAAGACGCGCATTTTTGTCCATCAGGTACCACCAAAGCACCGCGGAAAATGCCACAATCAGAGAACCGATGACGATCGTCCAGAAATGGCTGATCACGTAGTCCATGATTAGTTCGCCTTCTTTGCGGTCTCGCACAGAGCAGCAAAGCCTGCAGGATCATAAATAGCCATCTCAGACAGCATCTTTCTGTTCATCTCGATACCGGATTTCTTTAAGCCGTTCATGAACTTGCTGTAGCTGATGCCATTTGCTCTTGCGGCAGCATTGATTCTGGCAATCCAGAGTCTTCTGTACTCTCTCTTCTTGTTCTTTCTGCCGACGTACGCAGAACGCAGTGCTCTCATAACAGCCGGATTCGCTGCTCTGAAATTCTTGCTTTTCTGTCCATAGAATCCCTTTGCCTGCTTCAGGATTTTCTTGTGTTTTTTACGTGCGGTTACACCCTTCTTAACTCTTGCCATATTCTTATACCTCCCTGATTACTTCGCCAATGATCTCAGCATACGCTTTGTATCTGCACTTGTCAGAATTGTGGACTTTCTCAGTCCTCTCTTTCTCTTCGCCGTCTTCTTTGTCAGGATATGGCTTTTGTATGCCTTGTTTCTCTTCAGCTTTCCAGAACCGGTGAGCTTCATTCTTTTGCTAGCGCCTCTGTGAGACTTCATTTTGTTTTTTGCCATTACGCTTTCCTCCTAAATTAAAACTTATTTGTTGCTCTTTGGGCCTAGGAACATAGTCAGGCTTCGGCCCTCAAACTTCGGTTTTTTCTCAACCACACCGAACTCTGCCACTTCCTCCGCGAAACGATTCATGACATCGAAGCCTTTCGATGTGTAGTCTCTTTCTCTCCCGCGGAAACGCAGGCTCACCTTGAGCTTGTCCCCATTCTGCAAGAACTTCTTGGCTGTATTCGCTTTAACCTGTATGTCATGCTCTTCGATGAAAGTGCTGAGACGAACCTCTTTGACCTGAGTCACCTTCTGGTTCTTCTTCGACTGCTTTTCTTTCTTCTGAAGTTCATAACGATACTTTCCGTAATCCAGTATTTTGCATACCGGCGGTTCAGCATTTGGCGAAACATTTACCAAGTCCAGATTGCTTTCCTCAGCCAACGCCAGCGCCTCTTTGATGCTGAGAATGCCTCGCATTTCTCCCTGCGCATCGATAACGCGAACTTCTTTAGCGCGGATCTCTTCATTGATCTGCCTGCTGTCTCTGTCTCTGTGATCTCTACTAATCGCTCTTACCTCCATACATTAAAAAAGCGGATACAGAAGCATCCGCAACAAAAACAAGATAAAAGCTTGTAAATCTGTACCGTACGCACCCTTGTGGTACGGTGAGAAGCGGATAACTCCTTCTTTGACCTTAATATCATACTCCACGCACCCAGTCGCGTCAAGCATTTTTTCCTTTTCCCGTGCGGTTATGCTACAATAGCGGAAGAGTGACTGCCCACACCGAAGAATCTTTACTTGCGGTCACCTGTTGCAAACCCGCCATCATATCCACATATTGTCGTTTGTCCGTGTTGCCAAACTTCAAGTAATCGCGTCACGAACTGATGCCGAGCGTTCCGCTGCAACACCACAAAGTGAAAACCAGAAACTGTCATTGATACGAAAGGAGCGATATCTGCCCATGAAAATTCAAGAAATCACACCCATCATTCTCGCTTCTCAATCACCTCGTCGCCGCGAAATCATGCGCCGTCACGGTATTGACGTTCTTGTGCATCCAACTGACACGGACGAGACGCTTCCGGATTCAATCGAACCGGAAGATGCCGTTCAGCTTCTCTCGGCGAAAAAAGCACTGGCGTGCTTAGAAAGTCTGAATACTTCCGATTTTCCGTCCGGACTGATTGTAGCCGCAGACACGATTGTCTACAAGGATGAAATCCTCGGAAAACCCGTTGATGAAGAAGATGCCTTTCACATGCTCTCCCTCTACCGAGGCACATTTCATAAGGTCATGACCGGCGTTACAATCCTGGATATCGCGAGCAGGAAGCAACATTCGTTCTGTGAGACCACATTGGTTCATTGCAGGAATTATTCCGACGAGGAGATTCTTGAATACATTCGCACCGCAAAGCCGTTTGATAAGGCCGGAGCTTATGGCATCCAAGAATCATTTTCCGAATACATCGAATCCTACGAAGGAGATTACGAAAACGTGGTCGGTTTGCCGTATGAACGGCTCTCCCGGGAAACTGAGCGATTCTTCGAGTCATACTTGCAATAATCTTCGTAATCTATCCATTGATGACCAGATACACTGCCGCTGTAATCATTATGATGAACACTGCAAGGATAACCGCGATGACATCTCCGATCAGATGATCCTCGTTCTCAAAGGACATGGACTTAATCCGAAGATTCGTCGATCGCTGGGTCCAAAGATATGGGTTACCCAAATGTGATCCGAAATAATGCACGCCCTGGAGAACATATCGGTCGAATCGGATCAGCACGTTATGGATCCCCACAGACAAGGCCTGTATCAACTTCGGCAGTGGTCTTCTATAGAACCAGTCGAAATCCAGACTGATTTCATCATGCGGTTTCATGACGCGAAGCATGATGAAGAACGGGATCGATCCGCCGATAATAATGGCCACATATTCCATAACGTGCGGCAAAGTGAATGGATTGACGATAGTCTGATACGCCAGTTGCCGATACAGAATGGTCGGACGAATACCGATGATGATGGACATAATCGTACCCGCCACAATCGCGATAACCATAGATTTGGTCGTCGTCTGAACGCGAACATCGATGTGACATTCCCCAAAGAATACGTAATAATTAATCTTTAGCGTAATGGACAGCAAAGTTCCGACCCCGGCGACCGTAATCAGAATTGCCGGAAGTCCGTCTCCGTAACCGTGCAGGCTCTCCATCACGAGTGCTTTGCTGGCAAAGCCCGATAAGAATGGAAATCCTGCAATTGCTAAGGAAGAAATCAGGAAACAGGTAGACGTAATCGGCATCTTCTTGCCGAGTCCGCCGAGCTCTGTGATCTTGCTGGTGCCCGTTGCCTTGAGAATTGCACCGGCACACATAAGAAGCACGCCTTTAAAGAAAATATTCGTCACGGCGTGTGCCGAGGCTGCATCGATCCCAAGCTCATTGCCAACACCAAGTGCTGCGATCATCATTCCCAGCTGACTGGCAATGTGGTACGAAAGAAGCCTCCGAATATCATTCTCCAACAGCGCCATGCACGCTGCAAAAATCGCCATAAACGCACCGACATAAATGAGCATATTCGTGCCCGCAAAGAAGGTAATCAATGCATAAATGGCTGATTTTGTGGTATATGATCCCAGGTACACAGTTCCCGCCTCCGTGGATTCCGGATATGCGTCTGCAATCCATCCGGTAAAAGGAGGTATCGCCGCATTCACGCTGATTCCGATCAGCATCAGCCAAAACGCCGCTCCATGTATACCTGACATATTCGTAATTCCAATGCCATTGTGATAAATCTGCACCAACACGCCAGCTAGCAACACATTACCACCGAACGAGTGAATCAGGATATATCGAAATGCCGCACGGGAAGATTTGCGGCTATGTCGGGCATAGACAATATACGCGGACGCAAAAGCGGAAATCTCCCAGAAGATGATGAACGTAATGAGGTCTCCGGCCAACACAACCCCCATGTTACTCCCCACATAGAAGCAGGTAATTCCCGCCTCCCACTTGTTGTGGAGATCCATGGAATAAATGGCATTGATGACCGCAATGGTACAAAACACCATCAGAAAGACCACGGCCACGTTATCCGGCCGAATTAGTTCAAGCGTAATCCCATCCGTAATTTGGAACGGAAGTCCGCTGTCAGAATTCAGTAATTCCGAAGCAGCCATCGCACACACAGATGCCACTACCATCAAGTATTTTCGATACTTCTCCGGAAGGATCAGGATGATGAAACCGAAAAGTATCATGATCAGTCCCGGATGAAGGTTATTGAAGTTCATTTGCAGCCTCCGTTCTCCGGCATCCGGTCGCATCCGTTCTTCGTCAGATTAGCCTTCGAAAGCATTTCCATCTCCTCTTCCAATTCATCCGCTTCATAGTAATTCCGGTCTCTTCTAATCCAATGATTCATCAGTTCTTTCGACAGAAAAATCAGGACGAGAGCACCTTCAAACGACGTAAAGAAATAATAGAAAAACTCTTTCATCCGTTATACCCTCCTATCCCAATATTCCGAAAATCGCGTTACCTGCCAGTTCGGCCAGATCATAGAGGTGAAGTCCGATATTCGGCATCAGTCCCAAAAGAATAGAACAGATCGTCGTAAAAATAATCGGCAGCATCATTGGTATGCTCGCCTCTCCATATTTCGGAAACTCGGTATTGTTGAAATCTCGCTTGAACGCGATAAAGACCAGCGGCATCAGGTAGGTCAACGCCAGCAGTGCGCTGACAATCAGTGTTGCCACGAACAACGGCCTCCCCATGGAAATTGCACCCAGAATGATGTTCGCCTTGCTGACAAAACCCACGAAAAACGGGAATCCTGCCACTGCCAGCGAAGCCAGCGTGAAGCACGTCATCGTCACCGGCATTCGATTCGAGATGCCCACCATCTCACTGATGTTCTTCTTGTGCGTCGTCACGAAAATCGCACCGGCACACATGAAGAGTGTAATCTTCATAAACGCGTGCGCCACAATGTGATACAGCGCCCCCGTTGCCGCAAATGGCGACAGAATCGAGATACCGAGCACGATATAGGAAAGCTGTCCAACCGTCGAGAAAGCCAGTCTCGCCTTGAGGTTGTCCTTTCGAATCGCCACAAGAGACGAGAGTAGAATCGTGACTACCGCCATCCACGCCAGGATCTCGGAACCGTGACAGCTCCGAGCGCTTTCCGGGCCGAAGACATAGAGGACAACCCGAAGGGTGCAGAATGCACCTGCTTTTACCACGGCAACCGCATGCAGCAGCGCACTGACCGGTGTCGGAGCAACCATGGCCGCAGGAAGCCAGCTGTGAAGCGGCATCACTCCCGCTTTGACAATTCCGGCCCCTACCATCAGGAAGAATACCAGTAGCATCCACGGCATCGGAATGTCGCCGCTCTTCACGAACCCGCCCGGCACGAAATCCATGGTTCCCGTGCAGGCGTAGATAATGACGATTCCCGCAAAGAACAGCTGTCCACTGATCAACGTGTATGCGAGGTACTTACGTCCCGATTGCGTACCCTCCGCATCGCGATAATGCACGACCAGCGGATAAGTTGCCACTGTCAGAATTTCAAAGAAGATAAAGAACGTCAGCAGGTTGGCCGCAAAGCAAAGCCCCATTGTTGCCATCAGACACATTGCAAACGCGGAATAATACCCGGTCTGGTTCTGCTCTCCATGGCCTCGCATATAGCCGATGGAATAGCACGAAGTTACAACCCACAAAGTAGATCCCACACAGGCGAAAACCATACCGGCTGCATCCACCGAAAACTGAAGGCTGATGCCCTTTACGATCTCAATCAGGGTAAAACCAATTTCTGTCCCCGCCAGAACTTCCGGCACCAGCGAATAGACAAGAAGTGCCATCGGAATCGCCGCCGCAAAGGTGATGGTTTCCCGGAGATTCGGTGAGATCCGCTCTCCGAGCACGTAGATCAGGCATGCTGCGACAAGTGGCAGAAGAACGATAAGGCCCGGTCTGTAATCCAAGGCAGTCAGAATCATAATGCCACTCCTTTCAGCGATATTAACAGAACATCAACGATTTTAACATTAAAAATACCCAAGAACAGGATGGCCAGAATACTGACCACGACAGGAAGCAGAATAGTCATTGGAACTTCGGCCGTGCGAACCGCATGAAGTTCCGATTTCTGACTCTTCTCCTGCACGAACGTCTTCTCAATCAACTTGAAAAAGTAGACTGCATTCAGAAGTGAGCTGAGAACGAGCACAAAAATGTAGATGTACTCGTGCATCTCCGCTGCTCCATAAGCCAGATACCATTTGCTGAAGAATCCCACCGTCGGCGGTATTCCGATCATCGACAAGGCGCCGATTGCGAGCAATCCGCCGGTCATCGGCATTTTCTTGTAGATTCTTCCAAAATCATTCAAATCAAAGGTTCCGTACCGCCAGCTAATAGCACCGGATGCGAAAAATAGGCCCCCCTTCATGAAGGCATGTCCCAACATGTGCAAAAACGATCCCGCCAGTGCAAGCGGACTCCCGATGGCAAAGCCTAGACTGATATAGCCGATTTGTGCCACGCTGGAATAAGCGAGGATTTTTCGGATGTCGCTCTGTGCCATGGCACGAACGGAGCCGTAGATCATCCCGCTCACCGAGAGGATGCCGATGATGACCAAAAAAAACCGGAAATATTTGAAGTCCGTTCCGTATATGCAGTACAGGTAGCGAAACATCGCATAGGCAGGGATTTTACCCATAGCACCGGCAATCAGCGGGCGGGCACCCGTGTTCGCGTGTGCATACGCAGACGGTTGCCATCCGTGGAATGGAAACAATGCCATCTTGATACCGAATGCCACAATCAGCAGGAGCATTGCTATGAGCATTGCATTGTCGTTATTTCCTTGCTTCAGGCACTCCGCCATATCCGTCATGTTGAGTGATCCGGTGACGGAATAGAGGATGCCGATGCCCAGGAGATAGAAAGTAGCCGCAACCGTTCCCACGAGCAGGTAGCGGAATGCGGAAACCACCCCTCGGCTACCGCCCATGGCAATCAGACAGTACGCTGTCAGGGATGTGATTTCCAGAAATACATACAAGTTAAAAACATCTCCGGTCATGGTCATGCCCACCATCCCGAGGACAAGAAGTCCATGCATGGTGTAGGCCCCGCCAATTTGCGTCGCATTATCGAAAGTTTCAAAATTGAAAGCAAACATGCAGGACAATACGCCCAGCACACAAATCATGACAACGATCACGGCGTTAACGGTATCTACCGAAAACTCAATGCCGTAAGGAATCTTGTATGCACCGTACACGTAATGAATCGGTCCGTTATAAATAACCTCCCGGAGTTGAACAATGGAAAAGATCAGCGAACCGAGCAGCGCGCAGAAAATCAAATTCCTTCCGAGATGTTTATGAATCTTCGACAATGCCAGCGACAGCAATGACGAACACAATGGTAGTAATACAATAATTGCCGGCAGGTTCTTCATCGAAATTGCTTCTCTCCTTCTATGATGTCTTTCTCTTCAATGCTTCCGTACTTCTCTTTGATTCTTGTCAGCAAAGCCAGACCCACACCCGTAGTACCCAGGCTGACAACGATGGCCGTCAACATCAGTCCATGCGGAAGCGGGTTGATGTAATCATCTGCATGAACGATGGTTTCCATTGCAACCGGAATCGTCCCCCCTTGCTTCTGCGCGAAGCACAGGAAGAAGAAGATTACCGCAACCTGCATGATGTTCATGCAGATGAGTTTCTTCATGTAGTTCTTGCAGACAACAATTCCGTAGAGTCCCAGCGTCAGCAGCAGTATTGTCAGAAAATAGATTCCTCTCTCAGCCAGCAAGGTTTCAATTTGTGTCATCATCGAAACGTACCCTTTCCATAATTGCATTCAGAATGGTGATAATAGTGGACATGACGCAGATAGTTACACCGACTTCAACCAGAAGAATACCGATAGAATGCTTCTCCAGCACATCCACCGAAAGAGGCAGAGCCTCATATTCCAGAAAAAGGCCGCCGCCGATCATGCAGAGAATACCGGTAAATGCGTAGATGAAGGTTCCCACCCCTCCCAGTGCAGCCGAGCGTTCTTTCGGCAGCTTCATCAGGCTGTTTCTATCCGGAATTACCATAACATCCAGCAGGTAGGTCATACCTAAAAGAGCTCCGGCCTGGAATCCACCGCCCAGACTCACCTCTCCGTGGAACAGAACGTAGATGGCATATACCATGATGAGCGGCTCAATCAACGTAATCATCACTTCTTTGTTCACCGTCTGGTAGACCGGTTCCCCGCTTTTGAGGCGCTTCTGTTTCACGTGAGGATTATGAATTCGCTTCTTTCGGCTCGGGCTATTGGCGAGAATCAGCACAACGCCGACGCCGGCAATGAACATTACCGTCGTTTCGTACATGGTATCAAAAGCCCTGTAATCTACAATGACTGCGGTTACCATGTTCGGTGAATTTGTTTCAGTCGTCGCATTTTCAATATAGTACTCCGTGGTGTGCGTGTTCGGTGCCGAATCCTTATCTCCAATCCGAGGCAGAAAATCAAAGGTGCAGAACAGTCCCACAAGGAAGGCGATAATAACCGCCAACGGAATGACTTTCTTTATCATTACTTGCACCGCCGATCTATATTCTTCAGAGTCATAATGAAATAGATGGTAGAGATGACACCGATGACGGCCTCTGTAAAAGCAACATCCGGAGCACCCATCACGATATATAGGAACATGGTGATAAAGCTGAACGCGCAGTACGTAATCACTACCACAAGCAAATCTTTACCGAATATCACGACCAGTGTAATCGCGATTAACGACAGAAGCAGAATGGCTTCAAGCATCACGTTCGACATCTGTGTTCTCCCCTTTCCTGTTATTTCGAACAACCCTTTTTCTCGTATATCCCTGGTAATCACGTGCATGAATCGCACCCAGAATAATCAGGTTGGTGCCCAGCGGATTCGTAAAGAGATAGATGAGATACACCAGGAACACCTTCAGCGACAGTATCGAGAAACCTGTTTTTACCACAATACCGACCGTCATCAGGAACGCACCCAATGTGTCCCCAATACCGGCTGCATGAAGCCGCGTGTAAAAATCCGGAAACTTCCCTACGCCAATTGCACCAATCCAGAGGAAAATGACACCGCCCGCAATAAAAATGGCGGAAATAATTGTTTGAATATCCATTATTTTCTTCCCCCGATGTATTTTGACAGAATAACCGATGTCACAAATCCCAAGACGGAATAACTGATGGCAATATCGATGTACATGTCCATTCTTCCGTCAATCAGCCCCCAAACCAGAATCATGAACACGATATTCGTATTCATCACAAACATGGAATTCAGCTTATCGTAGGGATCTCTGTGCTGAATCATCTTGTACAGCATCACCAGAACGATGGCAGTCATCGCCAGGATAACTATCGTATAGAATGTCTTCATAGGCTTCTCATCGCTCCCTTCCGGTCAAAAGTAGACTTCACAAGATGCGTCCGTTCCCGAGCATTCTCCACCTCTTCCACGTCCAGAATCTTCACATCAACGGACTCACCAAAAAGTGCGGCCACCTTGCGCTGCATGGTTCCTTCCAGAAGACCTTCCTTGGCTTCTTCTGTCAGGGCATGCACCGAATAAGTGCCGTCCTCCGAAATATCGACCGTGACCGTTCCCGGTGTGAGCGTGATGGAATTTGCCAACAATGCTCTTGCCGCCGGATTGTCGTAATCCGCCTGAAACCATATAATCTGAGGATTCAAAGAATCCGTTCCCCGGAATACATTCCAGGAAACGCTAACAGAGCTCTTGACAATTTCTTTCATCAACCAGATAAAATAGATTAGAAAACGGAATAGGTTTACTTGAATGAGAAAATAAGTGGTATCAGAGTGAATACCTTTCATGAAGAATAATGGAAAACATAAAGTGGTGATGATTACGCAAGTAATCACGCCATAGAGAATAAATTTGACTTCAAATATGCCGGACAAAATAAGCCATACGGCAAGCAGAATAAAAAGTAGCTTAAGCCAGCTAAGCAGAATGCGCCCACTTAGCCTTCGATCTTTAAAATATTGGTTCATGTTCTCTCCTAAAATCTTACCCACTTTATTATACATAAGATCGTGGGGTTTTTCCATAGCTATGTTCCGACTTTGATACAAATTATGATAAAGAATAAACAATATCATTTTAAATACATCAATCGATTCGAATGGATGCACATGCGGTTGCCGTAAAATATGCATTCACTGTCATGGGTTTGAGCCAAGGATGGGTCTCCGATACCAACCGATTCTATCGGACAGAATAAAGTGTCAGACGAATGTCGCAGTGCATTTAAAAACGCGACATTCAAGAATGTCACAGAATAAACACACGTTTACAAATTATTTTTCCGCGTGATATAATAAATAGAATTTTTGGATATACATACCTGCCAAACAAACTAAATTTCAGGGGGATAATGATAGTATGGAGAAAATCAAGATAGGGCCAACCGTTACTATGTTTGTGCCTTACGACTGCAATAACAGCTGTCCGTTCTGCGTCAACAAGCAAGAATACAGGGATTCATCTACTTTCGATCTGGATCGCTGCTACCGTTCTTTAGATTTGCTGGATCGGATATTTCCGCATAATGATGTTGTTTTTACCGGCGGAGAACCGCTGGCCGAACTGGATGCATTGGAAGATCTCATTGCGCACGTCAACGAATCGCATAACTTGTACATCAATACGACACTGCCAACCAACGAGGCTCAGGATATCTACCGGGTGGCAGAGGTCTTGAACCGCCACAGCGACATGATTTCATGCGTGAATGTATCCAGACATTTGAAGCACTATGTCAAGGAGTGTTCAGACGACATTTTCGATTTATTGAAAATTCGTCACCGCATCAATTGTGTTATTTTCGAGGATGCGAAAGAGCCTTCCACCAAAGAAAAACTCACCGCATTCTTAGATCGCTTCAACGGTCACGAAGTGCAGATTCGGGCGAACTACTCGAATTTGTCTCTGGACAATGTCTTTGAAACCGAAGGCGATGATCTGTTTGACCTGCTCTGCGATATCGCAGAGTATCAATATTCGCTGGAGAAGGAGCTTTTCCGTACGGGGTTTGTTTTCCATTACAAAGACAGCCTGGTAACCTACCACAAGACCCTGCCGTTCAGCAAGATTGACGGCAAGATCGGCGATATCATCATCCGCCAGAGTGGTCTGATCTATGACGACTGGAACAACTACGGTTCCCCGATGGACATCAATTCGCTGACGCTTTAGGAGGCTATATATGAAAAGATGTGAAGAGCGCCAGGAACAAATCCTGCAATACATGAAAGATACCGTTCTTGAACGAGGCTTCCCTCCTACGGTTCGGGAGATTTGTGCCGCCCTGAACATCAAGTCAACTTCGACGGTTTTCAATGACTTGAACACTTTGGAAGCCAAAGGGCTGATTCGCAAGGATCCGAGTAAACCCCGTGCACTGGTTGTCGTGGATCGGGAGCAGGACCGTGCAAAAGTCGAACAACAGGATAAGGCAGAGGCGGATTCGATGGGTAAAGCAACGCCGGCACAAGAATCTCCGATATCCTCCCATTCAGAAAATTTCTTCGAACTGGACGATACCAATACGACGATGATTCCGATCCTTGGTCGTGTCGCTGCCGGTGTTCCGATCCTCTCCGAGCAGAATGTGGATGAATACATTCCATTCCCTTCCCGTTTTCTGGGACGCGGCAACAATTTCATCCTGTCAGTTCACGGAAACAGCATGATTAACAGCGGAATCAATGACGGCGATTATATCATCGTCCGTGAAGAACATGAAGCCAGAAACGGCGAAATCGTCGTAGCAATGGTGGAAGGAGAATATGAGCCGGAAGCCACGGTCAAAACCTTCTATCGCGAGAACGGACACATCCGACTTCAACCGGAGAACGATGAAATGGCTCCTATCATTGTTCCGGACTGCACCATCATCGGAAAGGTACAGGGTGTATTCCGGTATCTTGGTTAGAAAGATGAATCCACCCGATCTGCTTCTCTGTTATAATCGAGTAGGAGGGGGATTTGAATAATCCCCCGACCTCTCACACCACCGTGCGT
>CAVKJB010000038.1:0-10885 GCA_963656785.1 Acutalibacteraceae bacterium
GGAGTGACCTAATTTTCAATGAGCCATATGACCTAAATTTAGATTAGCATAAACAGTTGTCCCATCAAGGAGATCCTGGTGCTTCATTACGTCCTGTTTATGGAATAATTCCGAATAAACTCCTAGTCTGCAGAAAGTCAGAGCCAGATTGTCTTCTCTTGTTTCAGCAATTACTTACTTTACTTCTTACTTGCTGTACTTCTTCGCAGCCTCTCTCAGTTCTTCCGCACGGTCGGTGTCTTCCCAGCGAACGCCGAGACGTGTGCGGCCGAAGTGACCGTATGCCGCCAGCTGACGATACTGCGGACGACGAAGATCCAAGGTCTTGATGATGGCTGCCGGACGCATGTCGAAATGTTCCCGGATAATCGCAACGATGGCTTCATCCGGAATCACACCGGTACCGTAGGTGTTCGCGTGGACGGATACCGGTTCTGCAACGCCAATCGCATAGGCCAGTTCCAGTTCCACCTTGCGCGCCAGGCCTGCGGCCACGATGTTCTTTGCAATGTAACGAGCCATATAAGCCGCACTGCGATCCACCTTCGTCGGGTCCTTGCCGGAGAAAGCACCGCCGCCATGGCTCGCGTATCCACCGTATGTATCCACAATGATCTTGCGTCCGGTCAGACCGGAGTCTCCCATCGGCCCGCCGATAACAAATCGACCGGTCGGGTTCACGAAATAGCGTGTATGCTCGTCAATGTATTCGGCCGGGACAATTGGTTTTACCACGTATTCAATCATATCCTTGCGAATTTGATCCAATGTCACGTCCGGATCGTGCTGGGTGGAGATAACAACCGTATCGATGCGAACCACTCTGTCGTCATCGTATTCCACCGTCACCTGCGTCTTGCCGTCCGGACGAAGATAACGGAGCGTACCGTCCTTGCGAACCTTCGTCAGTTGCATTGCCAGCTGATGGGCCAGTGCAATCGGCATCGGCATCAACTCTTCGGTCTCATCGCAGGCGAAGCCGAACATCATGCCCTGGTCTCCCGCACCGGTAAGTGCGAACTCATCGCGAATCGCACCCTCTTTGACCTCGTAGGCTTCATCAACGCCTTGTGCAATATCCGGCGACTGCTCCTCGATGGATACCAGAACAGCACACGATTTGCCGTCAAAGCATACATCGGAACAATCATAACCAATCTCAGTGACAACCTTGCGAACAATGCCTTCAATATCCGCGGTGCAGGTGGTGGAAATCTCGCCGAACACCAATACGAAGCCGGTCTTGGTCACAGTCTCACAAGCAACGTGGGCATTCGGATCCTCCGCCAGGATGGCATCCAGGATGGCATCCGAAATCTGGTCGCAAACCTTATCCGGATGACCCTCGGTAACGGATTCGGAAGTAAATAGTTTTTTCATCAATAGTCTCCTTTACATATATGCGGCTCTTCGTCATGGGTTCGAATGCAGTCGCCCCGAAACAGTAATCGTCAAAAACTAAAAACGCTCTCTATACACAAAATAAAGAGAGCTCTCACTCTCCTTATCTTCCAGACCCGGCGGTCGGTTCCGCCGTGCTGTGGGATTTGGCACCTTCGACTGTTGTTGCCGAGGTTGCCGCAAGATCATCGGGCCCATTCCCTACCTCGCTCTTAATAAGGATTATGCAAATGTAATTATAATCATTTCTCTAGGCGTGTCAAGGGATCCACGGCCCTTTATTGATAGAATCGGAAATATTGTAGTATAATACAGACGTTGGGTGCATTGGTGTTAGCGTACATCAGCAGCCTCGGCTGAAACGCCGAAGGGGATTCGAACGAGACTTCGATTATCAGATTGCAATCGAATCGTAGTTGAATCGTAATCGAATCGTAATCGAACACTACCCGCTGCCCGGTTCCGCAGGGATCAGGCATTTCCGGCATAATCCCAACATACAATCCGGCAACAATAACGAAAGGTAATTCATCCCATGGCCAATTTGTACATAGTCGAGGGCAAACAATCCCCTCGATATAACCATTTTAAAGATTATATCTGCGAGAACTGTATTGCGACTGACACTCGCATGATGGGCGTGGTCGCACTCCGAATTTCTTGGAAATCCCGCACCTCCCGATATCATCTCTATCAGCTGATTCACCTCGACTTCTCGGAATACGGCGTCGATGACTACATGGAGTATTTCACCGATCCCGCCTTGCGCCGCCTCAACGAGCTGGGCTCGCGTTCCGAACTCGATGACAACTGGAATCGCATGTCCGGTAACCTTGGCGGTCAAGAGGTTCGCATCTCGCCCGGTGCTTCCGTACGGCTAATTGAGATGGCTCTTGAGACGAACGAGCAGTACTACCAACGCCACGATCCGGATATCCGGGAATTTCGGGAGAGGGTTCTTATGCGCATCTCTCTGATGATGGATGCACTCAAAGAAGATTCTTCCTATTCACACATTTCCGGCATGGCAGCGACTCAGGCTGTCTGCCCGACGCGGCTTACCATAGCCGAAACCATCAATTACTTCCTCATGCGAATGTGCGATAAAGATTACTTCGGTGCGGCGATGCTGTCTGAATTCTCGTCGGCAGAGTTAAGCCGGATTCCGATGTGGAAGCACCAGCTGTTAACATTAATGCATAACCGCATTAAATCCACGAAAGATAAGTCGATTTTCCATTGCGCTGCATTGGCAGAGGGGGATTCCGGATATTTCTACATAAGAGCCCGAATCGGGATCCTCATCTCGAAAGATCAGAAGAATCCGACAGTAAACCTCTTTGAGTGTGACTATTTCCGGCACTGTTCTGAAGTCGAAGCTGCCATGCAGACACAGCATACGGAATACGTCACTGTGTACGAGCTAACCAGTCCGGAGCAATTTGATCCGGATATGTCGCAAATGATTTCTCGAGCGGCCATGCGATCGGTACCGAACGGTATGCTCTATCTGATGTACGCGCAGAACAACGAACACGTCGACAGCTACACCTATTATATGAACAATGATGTCTATGGAGCATATCTTCTGACAAAACGCGGAGAACTGGTTGTGATGAGTCCCGAGGTCATGAAGATTAACACAATGGAGATGGACATTGCCCACACGTTCATGATGCAGGATTTGAGGCTTCAAGGTCGTTATCGGTTCGACATCCAGGTATTCCAGTCATTCTGTGAAATGGAGGGGGTACGTTTCCGGGATATTATCCGAAAAGACTAATTACGCCTGTCAAGTATTCTCAAAAATACGTTATCGGTTAACTCGTGTTCTTTTCTTGTAAGAGAATTATCAACATTGCGAAAAGTCCATCGTTTCAAGGACGAGCGATTTTTCCACAGTTTTTTGAAAAATTGTATACAATTTTATGAACAAGTCGTTGTGGAAAACCCACACTTCTGAAAGTCTTATAAATCAAGGCTAAATCGGCGAATTAGAATTTGTCAAGAGAAGTTTTCCACAACTTTATTTTTGTTAATTACGGGATTTTGTTCTTCTTTGAGTTAAAGAATTCAAATTTTGGAACACACTATTCCGTGCGAAATCCATGGGAAAGGAAGTTATCAGCATGCCTACTTTGAAGTACTATCAACAAGACGTCTACTGCCGTGAACTGACTGCAACCATCACGGAGATACGACAAGTAGACGGTCGTACGGCCATTGTCTTCGACCGTACCATCTTCTTCCCGACCGGAGGTGGTCAGCCGTGCGACATCGGAACCATCATGACTGCAAACGGCACCCATTGGTCTATTGAAGAAACGATTGAAGAAACCGTCTCGGATAAGATCGCCGAGAGCGGAGAGATTCTTCACTACCTCGCAAAGGATGCGGGAAATACATCTCCTTCCTCGGCGAGTGACACCGCGCGCCTCACTGTCGGAGAGCCGGTCACCCTATATCTCGATTGGAACAACCGCCAGGCGAACATGCAGGCACACTGCGGCGAGCATATTCTCACCGGCGCATTCACCCAGCTCTACGGTGGTGCAAACAAAGGATTCCACATCGGTAAAGATTACATCACTATCGACATGAACTACGACGGCCGACGTCTCACCGATGAAGAAGTTCTCGCAGCAGAACGACTTGCCAACGAGACCATCTGGCAGAACCTCAAGATTACTGTCTCCACGTTCCCGAATCGAGAGGCCGCATCCATCATGCCAACCCGTAAGCCGGTCACCCAGGATGGTGAGATTACAATCGTCACCATCGGGTCCTCGGACAACCCTTACGACTGTGTGGCCTGCTGTGGTACTCACTTCCGAAGCACCGGCGAAGTCGGCCTAATCCGCATCCTTAAGGTCGAACCGAACAAGGGCATGAACCGCATCTTCTTCCGATGCGGCTACCACGCACTTACCGATATGCAGGAGGAGCACGCACTCCTTCGCACGGTCGAAGATCGATTCTCCGCCGGAGGTCGGGATCTTCTCCACAAGCTGGATGTACAGAGTGAGAAAGAAACCGCTCTTCGCCAGCAGCTCACCGCCATCACGCGCCAATACGTGGACAGAGAGAAAGATCGTATTCTCTCTGATCTACAAGGCACCAGGACAGTCTTCCACCATACAGCCTATGACCTACTCCCCGCGGAAGACCTGGTTCGGCTCGGTTATGCCGTAATGGCCGATGAAAATGCACCGACGCTCCTTGCATTCACACACCGCCCGGATCACACCGTCCTGCTCTTCTCGCACGGAAA
The DNA here is from genome assembly GCA_963656785.1 of Acutalibacteraceae bacterium. Taxonomy (GTDB): domain Bacteria; phylum Bacillota; class Clostridia; order Peptostreptococcales; family Anaerovoracaceae; genus Mogibacterium_A. Next base: position 4,673 of record CAVKJB010000038.1, read on the forward strand.
TCCGGCTTGTGGTGATCTGGTAAAAACAACTGTAGCTTCCCTGGGTGGCCGAGGCGGCGGACGCCCCGATCAGGCACGCGCTCTCTTCCCAAATGCAGATGCCGCTTCTAAATTCGTCGAGGCTTTGCAGGAAACTCTTCTGTCGGAATAGCAATAAGATAAGTTGGAAGACGCTCCATCAGATTCGCTCTACGGAACCTGCTATACAGTAACCGTATGTATTTAACCTGCGACAACCCTCTTGCAAAGTGCCTCGATCGCAACAGCACAGGAGGCGCTGTGTTCCGCTGAATCATTGTGCAGGGATTATGAAGCAATAATCACTTATGGGAGAATTGGAATTATGGTATAATGGCATGAGAAATATGTAAGGAGGCCCTATAAATGGCACAGAATAAAATAATCGTCACCATCGGTCGTGAATTCGGAAGCGGCGGACACGAAATCGGCAAGAGATTGGCAGCCGACCTCGGCATCGCCTTCTACGATCAGGAATTCGTGGAAATGGCGGTGAAGAACACCGGATTTCATGTGGACTACGTCAAGGACAATGAGGAGAAAGCCCCGGATTTCGTCTCCGGTGCAATGTTTGTCGGCGTCGACATCTACCAGCCATCTCCCTATGACCGAATTCAGGCGGAAGAATACAAACTGATCCGAGAGATCGCTTCGAAGGAAAGCTGCGTTATCGTGGGACGTGCCGCAGATTATATCTTAAGCGACCAGTCCCACGTCAGTGTATTTCTCTTTGCGCCGGTCGAGGATCGCGTGAAACGCAAGATGGCTCTTCTCCCGGCAGAACAAGCAGCCAAAATGACCCCCGCAGCCATGGAGAAAATCGTGAAACAGATGGATAAACGCCGCAGAAGGTATTACGAGTACTACACCGATATGAAATGGGGTGCGCGTGATTCCTACGACCTTCTGATTAACACCAGCCGCGCCGGCATCGACGGATCCGTCAAGATTATCAAGACGTATATCAACGAGTGCCGCGGCGAGAGCATCATGCCGGATTAGTCAGACGGTCGAACAAATTACATCACTCGAACGAATCGCACAAACCGAAGGAATTGACAGATATTAAGATAACGAAGTATATGAGCATCACACAGAATACCAAGATTTCAGACATCATGGCGGAATACCCCTGGCTGAAGCAGGAGCTCATCCGAAAGAATGCGAAATTCCGGAAGCTGGACTCCCCTATGGCGAGGATTATGATGAAGAGGGTAACCATCCTCGATGTCAGCCGTAAGTTCGGCTATGAACCCGCTTCCATCATCACAAAACTTCAACAGATGATTGAAGCCCGCGAATCCAAATAAGAAATTCTTATTACGACTTAAAGCACTTGCAATAGAACAATTAAGGCGACAACAAGGTCGGCTGCGCGAAACATCCATTCTGCACAGCCGACCTTGCCCTATGTCCGAAGCGTCTATGCCCGCAGTGGTTATTCACACCGCTGAAGTCCGCCTCCCTGTTGATGAAAAAAAGAAATTCGTTCCAAAGCGGCTCTGAGAGCGGCTCTGAGTCCGAGGTGAAACTCAACCATCAAATAAACCGCGTTACTGCGCTTTTTCCTGCTCTTCGTGATACTTATATGCACCCTCGATCGCGTGCACCAGATCGACCACCAGTGAATTGTACGGTGCCGATACGTTATAATGTCTCGCTTGCTCCACAATGGCGCCGTTGATATTATCCACCTCCGTCAGGCGGCGGTTCATGACATCCTGAGACATGGAAGAATATCCCTTCCCCGCGTCTTCGCAGACGAAGTGCACCATATTGAGAATTTCTCGGTACGAGAATACCGTACCATCTGCAGCCGCAACGTCTACAGCCTCACAAATCAGCTTCTCTGCGAAGTCCCAGGCATAGCTGTTTTCAATCATATATCCAATCGGCGATCTTGTAATGGCCGTGAAAGTGTTGATCGACAGGTTCACGAACAACTTGCTCCAAATGATTCTCTGAATATCATCGGAAACCTCGGTATCGAAACCTGCTTTTGACAGGACCTTCTGAACCATGGCCGGATTCTTCTTGTTTCCCACATTGCTGCCGATGGTCGTAACGCCGTGTCCGCTGTGACGAACTGCGTTCGGCCCCACCACGGTAGAGTTGTGCTTGCTGGTGCCCACAACGACTTTGCGTTTGTCAAAATATTTCTCCATCTTGCGGTCGTTACCGGAACCGTTCTGGAGGGTCATTACGATCGTGTTCTCACTGAAAATCTTACGATTCATGCGAAGTGCATCTTCCGTGCGAAGGGTCTTGACAAAGACGATCACGAGATCGGCTTTCTCTTCGTACTCGCCAGTCAGGCAGGCTTGCACGTGTTTGAATTCACGGCTCGTACCATCCTCCTCGTGTACCACGATGCCATCCTTGTTAATCGCATCCACGCGATCCTGGTTCCGATCCAGCATGATGACCTCGTTATCCTCGCTCAGATATGCCCCGTACAGGCATCCCATGGCGCCTGCACCTAAAACGACAATTTTCATTCCATTACCTCCATTTCCCGGTCCCCTTGCCGGTGATTATTGTCAGATTTCTTGCCTCTAAGGACAGTGATTATTATCTATCTTGTGTCGGTGCATGTCAAGTTCTCGCGGCGGACGGTAATATATCTTACCATCTTTGTAAATGAAGACAATATTCTCCTCATAAAAATCATCGGTTTCAAACTGATACAGTTTTTCCTCTTCATTTTTCATACCAGCGTAACGATCCACGCACTCAGAGCAGCAGTGGCGGCAAACAGCGGAATACCGCGCACAAAAGAACCGATATGCTTTGCCGGGTCTTGGTAGACTGCCTTGTCCGGCAGAAAGGTGAAGCGAATACGTTTTGTATTGCGCCACCAGAGCATGTCGATGACCAGAAGGTCAAATAGCCCCAGCCCCTCGTCGAGGATGAGAAAATACCAGAATGCCGAAAGAAAGCCCTCAAAGGCAAGAATGTTTTTAAGTGCCAGACCGAGAGCGGAAAAGACGACGGTGAATAGAATAAGGTTGCCCAGCAAAATCGAGGATATAGACTTCTCCTTCGGCACGTTGGCAAGCCGTTCACACACGACGCTCTGCACCGCGTCCGGATACGAGCGCAGTCCGGCAAGGTTTTTCTGATCCGATCCCGTGCCGATAAAGCACATCCCCCAGTAGAGAAGCCAAATTGTAGGTATAATAAGCCATTTCATCGTCCCACTCCCTTCTTTTGATGGCTTTATTCTACCACCAAAGGTCAAACTAATCACTGACATCTATTCTGACACATAGGGATCATCTAGCACCACAACCTCACTTCGTCAACAAATTCAGCAATGCGTCATAACTGTCCACCACATCATAGTAGACATCACCACTGCCAATCGCCTTAAAATGTTCTCTCGCACATTTAATTTTTTCTTCCTCAATCTGCCGCAGCTGCGTAGAATTCATGGAGCCTTTGGTCTCGGCTACAAAATATATGTGCTTTACACTTCCTTCGTAGAAGGCGATCGCCCAGTCCGGATTGTAGTTTCCAATCGGCGTGGAAATATAGAAACCATTCGGCAGCTTTACATACACCGCCACATCCCGGTTGGTATCCAGCTCCGTGGCGAATTTCTTTTCACCGGTAGAATCGAACACCACATGATCGTATAAGTGCTTCTTTGCCTTTATCGCATTCACACCCAGACGTCCTTTGATCGTCGAATCGGTGAATATTTCTGTCCCGTATTTTTCATCCAGCACATCATAGGTAATGTGATTCACGATGGCAGTCGCTTTTGCGTTATTGATCAAGGTGGATGCCTTCAGTATGAATTCCTCGGGATTATCCTTGAACTGATTGAAGACCACCGGTTGAATTCCCTTTAGAATCCGGACGACGGCTTTACGGGTGAGCCCCGTCTCCTCCACCATCTTTCCTACAAGATCATATTTCACATTGGAATTCAGTGCCGTCGAATTGCCATATGTAGTCGAATCCTCTTTGGCGAAAGAAGTTCCGTCCATCAGATCATCCTTGGATCGTATCTGATCGATCGAACCGGTTTCCACCTTGAAATACACCTTGGAAACCCGAAGGTTGCTGTCCAGCGACGCAATCGATTTTTCGATCAACTCATCGGTGTCAAAATCCACCACATATACAGACTTGAAATTAATTCTGGACCACAAGGCCTTGAACTCCGGCATGGACAGCTTATCCTTGTCCACCGCCAATTCCACATTGTTACTCCGAGCATTCTCCGGCATCATGGATCGGCTGTCATAAATAGAATCAATAATTCCAATAACGTCTGCGGCAGAATCCGCAATCTCCTCGGCTACCTTGAGATCACCATTCGATTTATCATCATAGTACTTATCAGTCAGCGCACCCTTTTTATCGATATAGCCGTTGAAAATCAGATCATAAAAGATCGCATGGGCAATATCCGAATCGATGACCTGTTCGTTACCGTCGGCATCCCGAACAACCTTTCCTGTGAACAGTTCGGCAGTAATCGCTCTAGGTCTGTCAGCCACCGCTTCCGCAAGCTCTGTCTGAAGTCCCTTGGCAAAGCTATCATAACTCTCGCTGGCAATCACGGTCAACACGTTGACGTTCTGCACGTCCTCACCCAGCGCGTTAGTATCCATGCGTTCCCCGTCCTGATTGACGCAGAGGCGCAGGCCTCTGCCTACCTCCTGACGCTTGCGCACTTCACTGCTGCTCTGCTTTAAGGTGCAAATCTGGAACACATTCGGGTTATCCCAGCCTTCACGTAGGGCAGAATGGGAGAAGATAAAGCGAACCGGAGAACGCTTCGGGTTCCGATCCAATAGAAGCTCCTTGTTCTTCATAATCAGCTCATAGGCATCCACATCATCTGTTGTGGTTTCCTTGCGCTTCACCTTGGAATCGATCATCTTCCCCTTCTTGTCGATAGAGAAGTAACCGGCATGCGTTTGGTCGGCAGATATTGCATCTAGGTATTTCAGGTAATCATCTTCCTGCATTCCAATCTGCATGTTCCCGACAATATCATTATATTCTTCCTCAAATATATCGGCGTAGATGCCGTTCTTCGGCTGTCCCGCCTCGTCATACTGCTTGTACTTGGCCACCTCGTCGATGAAAAACAGCGACAGCACCTTGATTCCCTTGTAGAACAGCTCGCGCTCTCTCTGGATGTGGGACAGAATTGTCTCCCTGATCTGAATACGTCGCAGCTGGTCTTCGCTTACCTTACCGATAACGTCTCCGGCATAGATCTTAATGCCGTTCAAGAACTCCACGGAATCATCCCGGCCGTCGATGCGGGCAACGACAAAATTATTTTTATACTCCTCCATTTGCCCGGAATTGTCGTACAGATTGTACCCTTCCGAAACCTTCCGAGTGATTTTTCGAACGCCGGTAGCTCCTTTAAAATCAAATTGAATGGTCGCTGTCGGTGCCGATTTGGACAGATTGATGCTCTCCAGATATACGTAGCTTTCCGTGGCGGTACTTCCGCATTCTGTAATGCCTTTGACCGCAATCTTCTTGACCAGTCGCTTGTTGTACGCCTCCATAGCATCCAAGCGGTAGACCATGTTGTAGATGCTGTCGCTCTTATGGGTTGCGGAATAGCGCAGCGTCAGCAGTGGATTGAACTGTTTCAGGTTCTCCTTGGTCTGCTTGCCCTCAACGGACTGGGGTTCATCAATAATCAGAATCGGGTTGGTCTTGGCAATGATGTCAATCGGCCTGCGGGAGCGAAATTCATCCAGCTTCATGTAAATACGGCGTGCGTCCTTACCTCGGGCATTAAAGGCCTGGGAGTTGATGATCATAACATTGATGGCGCTGTCCGATGCAAAGCGGTCGATTTCGGTCAGTTGGGCAGAGTTATAGATAAAAAAACGAATCTTTTTACCATACTCTTCCGCAAAATGCTCCTGCGTCACCTGAAAAGATTTATACACGCCCTCCCGAATGGCTATACTAGGAACTACCACGATGAACTTGCTCCAGCCGTAATGCTTGTTCAGCTCATACATGGTCTTGATGTAGGTATAGGTCTTGCCGACACCGGTCTCCATCTCGATGGTCAGGTTAAAATGACCCTCCAGCTTGGCAGACGGCTTCAGCTGATTCGTCCGCTGCACCTTCTGCAAATTCTCCAGAATGATGCGGTCGGAAAGCTCCGGCACGATCTTGTGGTTGCTCCAACCGGTAAAATCC
>CAVKJB010000039.1:0-6408 GCA_963656785.1 Acutalibacteraceae bacterium
AGGTACATGCCGCAAAGCGGACCGGCCAGGAAGTCGGTAAAGTCCAGTACTCGTATACCCTCGAAAATTTTAGTCTGCATTCTTTCTCCTCCATTTAACATTTAGAAAACTCTTATAAAGGTCCGGCGGATTCCTCCGCGGTCCTGATACTTACCTCTACGGAAGCGGCTGACGTCTTAACCGCTTTCATTAATATATATAGCAAACAGCGTGCCAACTTTGTCGGCACGCTGCAAATTATTTTTCGAATTATTCTGTTGTTTTCTCAAGCGCCTGTTTTTCAAGGCTTATAAGCACTGGTTCTTCTGAAGGATTTTCTGCCAAAAGCAGATTTTATTTCCCAAAGGTCCACGATACATCCCACTGTCAACGATTGCATCCGCGCATTTTGATAACTTTGGTTGACGTGCGATGTTATTTTCGGTTGTCAGTATGAACTAGACGTCTTCCGATTTCTTCAGTTTATTGTAGAGCGTCTGTCGACTGATGCCAAGTTCACGGGCGATCTGTGCTCGGGAAAGGCCACGTCCTTCCAGGGATTCAATCACCAGTTCCTCCACCACCCTGCTGAGATCGGAAAGCTTGACGGCATCATCATTAGCCCGGAATGCACGATGCCCGGAAGCGTCGTTGCTACAGACATTTCCATCAACCGCAGAATTCGCACCCGCTGCTGAATCGGGGCGGCCATCAATCGCAGGGTATGTACCTGCACCCGCAAGCTGGGCATCACCGTCGGAAGGACCTGCCATCTTTGACGTAGATGCCATATGCAAAGTCGGGAACTGTGCTGCTGCAGCAGGTTCTTCTTTTACCGGAGAAGCGCTCGGCGGCGTTACCATGAGAATATCCCCCATCGAATTGTCCCCATCAAAAGCGTGATACCGAAGCGCAACGCTCCTTAGTTCGCGCACGTTTCCCATCCAATAATGGGATTCCAGTTGCTCCCGGAATTCCGGCGAGATTTCCGTCTCCTGGTCGCAATACTGTTCAAGGTAATGCCGGAAAAGCATCACAATATCCCTCGGCCGCTCCCGAAGCGGCGGAATGTGGATTTGAAATGTGTTAAGCCGGAAGAAAAGGTCCCGTCGGAATCGTCCCGCCTCCACGTCCTGGCTCAGGTTCGTGTTGCTCGCTGAAATAACGCGGATATCAAGCGGAATCACGTAGTCGGATCCGACACGCATGACCTGCCGTTCTTCGAGGACTCGGAGGATTTTCGTCTGAAGATTCATCGGCGTACTATTAATCTCGTCCAGGAAAATCGTTCCCCGATGCGCCAGCTCGAACAGACCGGGCTTGCCTTCCTTTCGTGCTCCGGTGAAGGAACCTCCGACGTAACCGAAAAGTTCACTTTCAAGTAGCGAATCCGTGAGTGCCCCGCAGTTCACGGCCACAAACGGACCATTTCGGCGTTCGCTGGCATTGTGAATGCTTTGTGCGAACAGTTCCTTCCCGGTGCCGCTTTCACCGTAAATCAGTACGGAGCCGTCAAATGTTGCAATTTTCTTCGCGCGATTTACCACATGCTCCATGATGGGTTCCTGACTCAGAATGTTGTCAAAGGTGTGCTCCGCCACCAATCCCTTCTTGGACAGCTGCATACGAATCTTGGTCTCTGCCGCCTGAATCCGTGTGACATCCTGAATGATAACCATGTTTCGAATCCGCCCCCGAAAGAAATCAAACGGATAGATGGAGAAATTAAGCTTGCGGCCAGTAATTTCCGTCATGAATGTCGTCGGCGTTTCCACGCTGCACGTTCCGTCTTTCTTCTTCGGCGGCATGTTCGGCACCAGTGAGTACACATCTCGGCCAATGGCTTCCCGCGATTCAAGATGAAGCATCTTCTCCGCCTGCTGGTTGATTTCCGTCACGACATTGTCCGGCCGGAAGATTAGGATTCCTTCGTCGATATTATTGTATACGGAATTCAGCACATTCACCTGTGTGATGTTGTCGCGCATCTGCTGAAGCAAACTGTGTGCCGACTGCGCGGAGGTCCGCATGGTGTGTTCCCGGTTTCGGATTTCAATCAGATGAAGGTCGTTTCGTTCCAACACCTTCCAACCGATTCCGCTGGTAAAAACATCAACGTTCGTATCCGGGATAGCGGCCAACACGTTTTTTAAATCCTCAATGGATTCGTATCGAAGTACACGAATCCTGTCCGGAATCAGGGACTGCACATTCTCAAAACCAACGGCAACATCCTCATGAATGACGACGTAGAGCGGTCTGTCGTTCTCCCGGAAATAGTCTGCCGTCATTTCCAGGATGTCTGCGGTGCGAATGCGTTCCTCTACCACCGGTATTGTGGTGTCCAGAGCGTGTAACTCGTGGAAGGTTCCGCCTCGGGCAATCAGACAGCCATAACCATCCTGCACCAGACGTTCATATTCTTCCTGAATGTTATACAGATCAATCTGGATAACATCGAGCCACCCTTCCGCCAGCTCATCTGTCAACGCTCGTTCTGCGGCCTTCTGAATTCGGTCTGAAGGGACAATATATCCTACTTTGTCAAAATACTTTCTTTCCAGTACGGTCATCTTCTTCTCCTGACTGCGGCATCAATACCCTCATTCTCTCGATACTTGGCGACAGTCCGCCGAGATATTTTGACGCCACTTGCAATCAGCATATCCGAAATTTTCTGGTCGCTCAGCGGGTGGGATGGGTCTTCTTTCTGAATCAACTCGCGAATCATTCGGCGAACCGACACGCCGGATACGCTCTCCATCCCGTCATTCGCATCATCTGTACCTTGTGTGCTTAGGGCAACGCCACTCCCGAAAAAATGACGAAGGGAATACACACGCCCATCACACTGCATGTATTTACCGTCGATGGCGCGGCTTACCGTTGACACATGAAGGCCCAGCTCTCCCGCCACTTCCTGCATCGTCATCGGACACAGGAGTTTGTTCCCCGGCGCAAAGAATTGTTTCTGGCGTTTCATGATCACATCCACAATTCGAAGAATTGTCTGATTCCGCTGCTGCATACTGCGAATCAGCGATTCCGCCGACTTAAAACGTTCGGAGAGGTAGATGTTAAGTTCTTCGTCTTTTCCGACCGACTGCAGGAGTCCGCGGTAATACGCACTGACCTGAATTCTCGGTATACCTCCATCGTTGATATATGCCTGCATCTCGGCGTCAGGTGAACAATCCGAAGCACGCATCGTGTCCCGAGCGTTCAGGCCCCCGGCGGATTTCGATACATCTGAACTCTTCTCGTTCTCACTGTCGCTTGAATCATTTCGATTATTCGGATTGTTTCGGTTGCTTCCATTCTCCTGTTGGTTCTGAATTCCTTGAATGTATAAGCTTCCCGTTCGCTCTACAATGATATCCGGAACGATGTACGGTACAGCCCGTCCGTCCGAAAAGCGCCGTCCCGGCTTCGGTTCCAGCGTCCGAATGATATTAACCATCGACTGTGCTTCGGATTTCGTCACGCCCAAGGACTTCGCAATCCGTGCAATGCGGTTCGACGCAACGTCCTTCAGCATGGTGTCAATCAAAGTTGCCAAATCATTCGTCAGCAGCGACTTTGCTTGAAGCTGCAGCTTGAGGCATTCCCGAAGATCCCGTCCGCCGACACCGGACGGATCCATCGATTGAAGCAGATCCAGGGCTTCCCTCGTTTCTTCCGATGAAACCTGACACTCTTGCGTCAGATCGAAATCGTCCAAAAGAAGATATCCGTCTTCATCCAGACTTCCGATCATATATTCGCACGCTCGATACACACCTGATGTCACCCGACTCCCGCGCAGCTGATTCATCAAGTGATCCTGCAGCGTCTCTTCCTGACGAACGAACTTCTCATAATCCGCCACACCGCCGTTCCCGCTGCCTCGCTCCTCAAGATGACCCCGGCGGTCACACCGATCATACGCTTCGTAGCGGTCATGCTGATCTTCCTCTGCATCCTGAATGCGTCCACGCAGTTCCTCCGCCGACATGCTCTCCGTCCCCGGTTCCGCCTCCTCCAGTACCGGATTCTCTATCAATGCTTGCGATATGTACTCTGAAAGCTCCAGGTGATTCATCTGAAGAACCCGTATCGATTGAACCATTTCCGGCGTCAGTTTCAGTTCCTGCGTCAGTTTCAGGTTCTGTTCCATTCCAAAATTAATTCTACTCATGAGATAATTATACATTCCATCTGCAGCTTAAATCAACCAAACCACTCCGTGAACTGCTTCCAGATATTCCTTTCTTTCCCTCGCAGTAAAAAACAGCACCCCGTTCTCACGAACGCAGGTGCTGATCATCAGTTCGGTCGGAAGTTTACTGTTCGCGCTGGAGCGAATCATTCATCAGGAAAGAATCAATTCAAAGAAAAGCGTCCCCCTTCCGGAGAGGATTTTCCTTGTTCGTTTCCTGTAGAAAAAAGCTCGTCCCCGGTCTAGCCCGGTGGCCAGATCATTTTTCTTTTACCCAGCAGGTGAATATGCAGGTGCTTCACCGTTTGCTGACCGTCCTCTCCCGTGTTGATCACCACGCGATACCCGTTGTCGAGGCCTTCCGACGCTGCGATTTCCTTAATCTTCAGCATCATGTAACCCATCAAATCCGCGTGTTCCGGCTGCAGGTCGTCCAGCGATGCAACGTGCACCTTCGGCACCATCAGCACGTGTACCGGCGCCTGAGGATCCGCATCGCGGAAACAGGCAATCCGATCATCCTCATACACCATATCGGTTGGGATCTCGCCATTTGCCAGCGAACAGAAAATGCAATCACTCATGACTTACTCCTTTCTCGATTACCTCTGCGAGGCAACCGTCCTTGAATATCTCCATCAATCGAACGGTATAGAATTCGCCCGTCTCGAGCATTCCTTCCGCGTCCGGAATGTAGACCTTGATATAATTTCCGGTATAACCTGTAGTCATACCGCCCTCATTTCTCTCCGCTAAAATCACGTGTTTCCCGTCCAGGTTCTTACGATGGAATTCGAGCGCCGTCTCAGAAGCCGCCTGTTCCAGGCGATTCGATCGGTCATTCTTAATATTACCGGAAACAGTGTTGGAGAATGTCGCTGCCTTCGTACCCTTCCGTGCAGAATATCGGAAGACGTGAACTTTGCCGAACTTACTTTTGGCCACTGCATCCAAGCTATCCGCGAAATCCTCCTCGGTCTCGCCGGGAAATCCAACGATGATGTCCGTGGTAATGCCGAAATTCGGATCAAAATCTCGAAGTGCCTTTACGATTCGGAAGTACTCCTCCCTACTGTAGTGGCGATTCATGGCATCCAGAATGGCGTTACTTCCGCTCTGAAGGGACAGATGCAGATGGTGGCACAACTTGCCATATTGTACAATGCGTTCAATGTGTTCGATATCCACCACTGTCGGTTCAAGCGAACTCAGACGAATTCGGAAGTTCCCGGTCATGGCATCCAACCTTCGAATCAGTGTTTCCAGGCCGTTGAGGCTCTCCTCTCCCGGTTGGCGTTCGAAATCAAAGTCCTTCTCTTCCCCATACAACGCAGTGTTGATCCCGGTCAGTACAAGCTCGCGGAACCCCTTGGAAAGAAGCATCCGAGCTTCTTCCAACACTTCTTCCAGCGGGCGGCTACGAACAACGCCCCTCGCATAAGGAATCAGGCAGTACGAGCAGAAACGGTTACATCCTTCCTGAATCTTGATGTAAGCTCGGCTCATGCCCGATTCACTGGCAGTAACGATTCCCATATTCTCATATCCGTGCAAATCTTTGTAGGCAAGCACCTCGGTGTGCTGCAGAGGCGCATATTCGGCGGGATATTTCGAGGCTCCAATTGCGTTTTCGCTACCGTGAAGTTCACCGGACTTAGAGTGGCTGTTTTCCTCCGATATAACCAACTTATTCGCCACTTCTCGCTGAGTCAGAAGTTCAAAAACACGGGTTGGAATCTCCGACTTCAGATTGTTCCCGATAATCAGATCCACCGCCGGCATTTTCTCGAGTTCCTCCGAAGAGACCTGTGCGTAACATCCCGTTACCACCATGAGCGCCTTCGGATTATTTCTCTTCATGCGGCGAATGAACTGCCGGGATTTTCGATCGGCGATGGCAGTAACAGAGCAGGTATTCACAATGTATACATCAGCCGCTTCCGTATCCGACACAATCTCAGCACCACGGCGGACAAATTCTTCCGCAAGGGCTTCGCTTTCGTACTGATTGACTTTGCACCCCAGCGTGTGAAACGCAATTTTAATCATTTCATATGCTCCATTTGTGTAAACTTCCGTTCTATTATATCATAAGGTCCGCTCATACGAAAATTGCATTAAAAGGGGGATGCCATACGGCATCCCCTTCGTGTTTCAATCTAGTATCCGCAATCGCCGAATTACTCAATGATTTCAGTTACAACGCCGGAACCTACGGTTCTGCCGCCTTC
>CAVKJB010000040.1:0-6390 GCA_963656785.1 Acutalibacteraceae bacterium
AGGTACATGCCGCAAAGCGGACCGGCCAGGAAGTCGGTAAAGTCCAGTACTCGTACACCCTCGAAAATTTTAGTCTGCATTCTTTCTCCTCCATTTAACACTTAGAAAACTCTTATAAAGGTCCGGTGGATTCCTCCGCGGTCCTGATACTTACCTCTACGGAAGCGGCTGACGTCTTGACCGCTTTCATTTATATAATAAGCAAACAGCGTGCCAACTTTGTCGGCACGCTGCAAATTATTTTCCGAATTATTCTGTTGTTTTCTCAAGCGCCTGTTTTTCAATGGTCTAGCCGCCTAGGTTAATCCGTTAAAAATAGATTTCATCCGATTTCATTTTCCGTCTCCTGCTTTATTTTCTTGTGTCAAGTGGATATGTCAATAATCTTTACATTTTTCCGTCATTCGACTGTCTTTTAAATGGACAGTCGAATGAACAGAAGTTCCCAAAGACGTCTCACTATCATGGCATCATTTCATTTTATATTACCCAAGCTACTGCGCTTCTGCCTTCCTTAATTTCTTGTAAAGTGCCTGGCGGCTGATTCCGAGTTCCTGAGCAATCTGATTCTTCGATAACCCCCTTCCCTCCAATGAGTCAATAACTAATCGTTCTATGACTTTACTCAATTCTGACAGTTTGACCGGCTCATCTGATAATGTATTCGGAGTCGGGAATGTTTGCATAATGCAATTTGGTTTTATCCGGACACAGGAAGCCATATTCCTATCGACCGATTCCACATCCGCAATCTCCATAACTTGATCTTCCGGAGAGCCGGTGGATGCTTCGAGAATATCTCCCATGGAATTATCGCCTCCAAAAGCATGGTAGCGAAGTGCAACACTTCGAAGTTCGCGGACGTTGCCCCTCCAGCCGTGGGATTCCAGTTGTTCCACGAACTCCGGATCCACTTCCCCATCTTCTCCCTGATATTCCCTAAGATAATGCCTGAAAAGCGGCAGAATATCTTTCTTCCTTTCTCGCAGCGGCGGAATATGCACTTGGAAAGTGTTCAGACGGAAGAACAAGTCCCGCCGGAATTTCCCTGTTTCCACATCCTGGCTCAAATCCGAGTTGCTCGCTGAAATGACACGTATATCAAGCGGAATCACGTAGTCGGATCCGACACGCATGACCTGCCGTTCTTCGAGGACGCGGAGGATTTTCGTCTGAAGGTTCATCGGTGTGCTGTTAATCTCATCGAGAAAAATCGTTCCGTGGTGTGCCAGTTCAAAGAGCCCTGCCTTGCCTTCCTTGCGGGCACCGGTGAAAGAGCCCCCGACATAGCCGAACAGTTCGCTCTCCAGAAGAGAATCCGTCAGCGCACCGCAGTTGACAGCGACGAACGGCCCGTTCCGGCGTTCACTGGCATTGTGAATACTCTGGGCAAACAGCTCCTTGCCCGTTCCACTCTCACCATAGATCAGCACAGATCCATCGAAGGATGCCACCTTCTTCGCCCGGTTCACAACATGTTCCATCCGAGGCTCCTGTGTCAGGATATCTTCAAATCGGTGTTCCGCAACCATGCCTTTCTTCGACAGCTGCATACGAATCTTCGTCTCCATCGCCTGAATCTTCGTTACATCCTGTATGATAACCATGTTTCGGATTCTTCCCCGAAAAAAGTCAAAAGGATATATAGAGAAATTCAATTTGTGTCCGGCCAGATCCGACATAAAGGTCGTTGGTGAATCCACGCTGCACGTGCCGTCCGTCTTCTTGTGTGGCATATTGGGAACGATGGAATAGACATCTCTGCCAATCGCCTCCCGAGGATTCAAATGAAGCATTCGTTCGGCCTGAACATTAATTTCCGTTACGATATTGTCCGGTCTAAAAATCAGAATTCCTTCATCGATATTGTTATATACCGAATCCAGCACATTCACCCGGGTGATATTGTCTCGCAGCTGCTGCAGCAGATTATGCGCCGCTTTCGCAGAAGATCTTATCGTATGTTTGCGATTTCGAATTTCGATAAAATTAAGATCCTTTCGTTCCGTAACCTTCGATGCAATACCACTGGTAAAGACATCATAATTCCCGACAGGAATCCTGTCTAGAACATGTTGGAGTTGTTCGATCGTTTCATAACGGAGTACGCTAATTCTATCCGGCAAAAGAGACTGCACATTCTCAAATCCCACTGCTACATCAACATGAAGAACAACATACAAATGCCGATCCCCGTCCCGAAAAAAACCTGCCGTCATATCCAGCAAATCTGCGGTTCGAATTCGTTCTTCCACTACCGGAACGGTGGTCTCCAGAGCATTAAGATCGTGATAGGTACCACCTCTGGCAATCAGACATCCATATCCGGCCTGCACCAGACGTTCGTATTCTTCATTAATGTGATACGGGTCAATTTGGATAACGTGGATCCACCCTTCCTTAATTTCCTCTTGCAAAGCATGTTCTGCACACTTCTGAATTCTATCAGACGGAACAATATAGGCTACTCTTTCAAAATAGTTTCTTTCCAGCATTCCCTATCTTCTCCTTCCTGAAGCCGATTCAATTCCTTCGTCTTCACGATATCAAGATCCGGCTACCCATCCCGACATTTCCCTTCTATCAGCACACAGTTGAATTCATTATTTTCAATCTTTCTACCTGTCTTCTGCAAATCTGCTCGTCTACATTTGAGATCTGGAAGAGACAGGTTTGCTTCCGATTACCGTCATTATAAAATCGTTTTAGTCGATTGTCAATAATGTCGTATTATTAAATAGTTTAATCGTTTTAGTTGAAGTATCATAAATACCGCCTTATACTATGGTTGGGATACGATGAGAATGGAGTGCCTGAAGGAAAGGGGAACGTCGCCTGATATTTGCAGCATCCGGTCATTTCGCCAAAACGGACAACGAATGCCGACGCACCTGCACGTATGAATCTGAGCAGCGTAACTAAAAGGCCCTCTGCCATTGATTTGGCAGAGAGCTTTTTAGCGTCTTGTTGTATATAAGGTATCGGTATGGTATGTTATGGAATTATTTTTTTAATTTTGCTGCAAGAACATTCAATGCCCCACCCATTCGAAGCATTTCCTTATCCGTCTCTGAAGCAACAAGGATTGCCGGAAATTCATAGTTTTTCTCTTTGCAGTTAATCACAAACTCTCCGGTTTCAATCCCGTTCAGAACATCCCTGATTTCCAGATTGTCTCCCGGGGCAATCAAATCATAGTCATCATTATTTTTGAACTGCAGCGGTAGGATTCCGTAATTGAACAGGTTTTCCTTGTGGATACGAGCATAGGTTTTCGCAATTACCGCTTGCACACCCAGGAACATTGGCAGCATCGCTGCATGTTCACGGCTGGATCCCTGTCCGTAGTTTTCCCCTCCTACAATGATGGAGGTTCCCATTTCCTTTGCCCGTTGAACGAACTCCGGATCCGTGTAACAGAATGTATACTCTGCAAACTTCGGAATATTTGCAATGTATTTAAGAATGCTTGCGCCGGCAGGAATAATATCATCTGTTGTGACGTTATCTCCCAGTTTAATTACAACGCCCGTATTAATGTTTTCAAGCACAGGGCCTTTCATAGGGATGTCTGAAATATTTGGTCCCTTGATAACCTCAACGGTCTTATTGTCTGCGATGTCCTCCGGACGGATAATCATTGAATCGTCGATACGATAGTGCTGCGGTTCATGCACAGAGTCAAGCTCTGCAACATCCATTACATCCGAAGCAGCAGACAGTACCCCGCGAACAGCTGTTGCTGCAGCAGTTTCAGGACTGACGATACATACTCCTGCATCATTATTACCACAACGGCCCGGGAAATTTCGATTTGAGGTGCGTACGGCAAGTCCGTTATGGCAAGGTACCTGCCCTACACCAATACACGGTCCGCAGGCACTCTCCAGAATACGGCAACCTGCAGATACAAGTTCTGCGATGATACCGTCATCAACCAGTTGCTGAAGAACCTGTCTGGATCCGGCAGCAATCGTACAGTCAATATCCGGATGTACCTTCCTGCCACGCAGTACAAGTGCAGCTTTTCTGATATCCGAATATGACGCATTCGTGCAACTTCCAATAAATACCGATTGTGGTTTTACATCGTTCTTTTCACGAACCGGATAGACATTATCCGGCATGCTCGGCAGTGCCACCAATGGCTGCAGTTCTGACATATTAACGCAAATGCTACGATCATACTTCGCATCTGCATCCGGCATAAGAGCAACATAGTCTTCTCCCCTGTCCTGTGCCTCCAGGAAAGCCCTGGTTACCTCATCCGAAGGGAATATTCCGGTTGTTGCCCCCATCTCTATGCTCATGTTTGCGATCGTCTGACGTTCCGGAATAGAAAGTGTGGAAATTCCACTACCTGTGTACTCTACAACATAACCGATGCACCCCTTGACACTGAGAATTCTCAACAGTTCTAGCGCAACATCTTTCGCTGCCACACCCGGGTTGAGCTTTCCTTCCAACCGTACTTCCAGCACCTTTGGTGCAGTGAATTTAAATCCCTCTCCCAATGCTGCTTTTGCAACGGTCAATCCACCGTTGCCAATTGCAAGCATACCTAACGCGCCGGATGTCGGTGTATGACTATCTGCACCAAGCATAACTTTTCCCGGTTTTGCAAATCGCTGGCAATGAAGGAAATGGCAAATGCCATTTCCCGGTTTGGAAAAATAAGCGCCAAATCGTGCAGCAGATGTTTTTAAGAAAACATGATCATCTGTGTTTTCTGACGTTGTTGCCAGCACATTATGATCACAATAGAACACGGAGGCTTCTGTCGCAACCTTGTCTGCATTGACAGCGGCAAAAACCTGTCCCGCCATAATTGCCGTCAGATCATGACCCAGTGTCTGATCTACACTGATTCGAATCTGTTCCCCTTCCTGAAGAGTACCTTCCAGAAGATGAGACCGAAGAATTTTATATACAATATTATCCGCCATAAATATTTCCTTTCTTAAACAAATATCGGCACCCATCCAATATGGGCGCCGACCCATATTGTACCGAGCTATTCTCTAAAGAAGAGCGATAAATTTATACACTCCGCATACTCCCAGAAGAGCAGACCAAACCATCCAGCAACCGGCAGCGATAAGCAACTGATTGAAGAGCTTCGTGCGGTCTGTACCCTCCGGGGAACTTGCAACTGCCATTGCACCAACCGTGGATAACGGACTGATAACCACACCATTCGTACCAAGAATATCGGATACAATAAGGATAGCCGGATTCATTCCAAGGTTCTTTGCCATAGAAGCTGCCACCGGTACCAGTGTCGGCATAGCAACACCTGTGCCGGACGAAACGGCGCCGAGCAGAGATCCCATGAGAGACATGATACCCGGTGCAATTGTCGGGTTAACGACACTGGAAAGTGCATTGGAGATATAATCAATACCACCGGCCTGCACAACAACATTAATTAAGATAGACATTCCGCCAATCATCATCAGTACATTCCAAGGAACATGATGAACAATAATATCCTTTTCGTCTTCTCCGACACCAAACAGAAGCAGAATTCCTGCGGCAAAGAATGCAACCAGCGAGAGATCTTGACCGAAAACAATGACAGCAACGACAACTGCAAGGATAGCGATGATTGTAGCATATTGCTTCGCTGTGAATTTTTCGATTTCTGCATCTGCAGAATATTCGATTTTTTTAATTTTCATCCCGCCAAGAAGGAAATAGGCTACGATCGAGAAAGCGGTCATACCGATTGCATATGCTGCCCAAATTTTATAGTATTCCGGAAATCCGTTTTCAGCAGCTAAGGAACCCGCAACAATTCCGTTAATACACAAAGGACTTAACCCACCAACCATGATACCGCCCATTGTCGTAAGTGACATCAGCAACACCGGAACACCACTGTTTACGCCAACCAATAATGCAATCGGAAGAATTACACCACAGATCGGAGCGCCGCCGCCGCATGCGGAAATCAACGCCGAGAATATGAAGAAAACAACAGGGATAAATTTCGCATTGCCCTTTGTCATTCTTTCCATACGTTTGGAAAGAGCCTCCGTTGTTCCATTCGAAGAGGCGATGCCGAAGAGGATTCCTGTGCTGACAGTAAGGAAGAAAATCGTTGTCGGCCAGCCGGCCAGAACGTCTTTTCCCGTCATCCCCAATCCAAATATTCCTATCAGCCAAGCCGGAATCAGGGCGATAAGGCCGCAATTCTTTTTAAGCTTAACGCTCAGAAAAATAACTATTACAAGACACAGTAAGGATATAATTTTCATTGATATAATTTTCCTTTCTTTTTTTGTTCTTTCAGTACTGACGTACTACCCGCTAAATAAGAACCGACAATTCATGGGTAAGTGGTTCAGATTTCGAGCCACCGGTTCCAATCAAGCAATATATATTGTA
>CAVKJB010000041.1:0-6041 GCA_963656785.1 Acutalibacteraceae bacterium
CTTCGGTTGGCAACTGCGTGCTGCTTCCACATGCAGTAAGACCAAAAAGAAGCAGTGCACTCACCGCTGATGCGATTATTTTTTTCATAATAAAACCACTCCTTATTTATAAATTGCACATTGACATCGGGATGTCCTGTACACTATGATTGTAATAGCCGGTAGTTACTACCGGTCAAGAAGTTTTTTGAAGAAAGCAGGAATTTTTATGTATTCAATGAAAGAAGCTTGCCAGCTTACCAATATGACATATGAAAATCTGAAATTTTATTGTAAGGAAGGTCTTGTTCCGAATGTAAAACGGGATCAGCAGAATTACCATGTCTTTGATGAACATGATATCAAGTGGATTCAGAGCTGTTTATGCTAATCTAAATTTAGGTCATATGGCTCATTGAAAATTAGGTCACTAAGCCAACCTATGATTCCAGTAATCGCGTTCCATCCAAAGCAACACCGGAGCTATTGGAGGCTATTGAAAAAATGTCTGCAGCTTAATCGGGACAAGCGACTCATGAGAAAGCTTTGAGACAATGCTCTGCCAATAAAGAAGCAATCCTGACTGATCTTGATAATCTGGATTATGGGGATAAGCATTATCAGAGAAGGAAAGCGGATTTAGAGGATCGTCTCAGCAAGGTATATGACAAGATTAAAGATGCAGAGAATCTGCTGGTGGATGCTAAAGCCAGAAAACGCTCCATTCTGGCAGAAAAGGTTTGCGGTGATAACATCTACAAGGCGCTTGTTTTCTTTGACAAAATGTATGAAAATATGAATGAGTCTGAGCGGAGCGAGACGGAACGAAACCTATCTGAAAGAGTGAGGATGAACCATGGATAGATATCTTATAGAAACTCCAATGCTGGATTATTCAAATCCGGCGATACAAGAATTAATTGAACGACGTAGATGGCGCTCCCATAAGGAATTTGAGCGTATCAAGGCAATTTATAACTATGTTCGCGATGAAATATTGTTCGGATACAACACCGACGACAGTATATCCGCATCTAAGGTGCTTGCCGATGGCTACGGTCAGTGCAACACCAAGGGGACCCTATTCATGGCCTTGCTACGCGCCTGTGGCATACCTTGCCGCGTCCACGGATTTACCATCGATAAAAAGTTGCAGAAAGGTGCGATGACAGGACTGGTGTACGCTCTTGCTCCGAAAAATGTTTTTCACAGCTGGGTGGAGGTTCAGTTGGACGGCGTGTGGTATGAACTGGAAGCGTTTATTCTGGATAAAACCTATTTGGAAAAGCTACAGGACGCAAATCCAAATTGCACCGGTGCGTTCTGTGGTTACGGCGTAGCAGTGCGAGATTTTCGCCACCCCGTGATAGATTTCAACCGCAATAACACCTATATCCAGAGTGAGGGCATCAATCAGGATTTCGGCATTTATGACAGCCCCGACGATCTGCTGAAAGACCATGGACAGGAGATGTCGCGGATGAAGGCCTTCATTTACCGCAATCTTGGGCGCCATCTGATGAACGCCAATGTAAAGAAGATCAGAACAAGATAAGAATCAGCAATTTTCGCAATAAGAGATTTCGTTAAATCATAATCATAGTATAATTACCTCGTAAATCATTCAAATACAGTTTTGGAGGGAAAAGAGTGAAAAAGACTACGAAATTTCTTATGGTGATGTTCGCGGTTTTGGCAATCTGCATCCCGAGCAGTCTAACTACGGTCAACGCAAACGTGCAAAGCATTTTTTTCACGGGAGATGATTCCGAGTTTAAGTACACGGATCCGTTGTATGTACAGGAAAACGGGGAGAATCGGGTTGCATATTGCTATAACGTGACGAAGAAAATACCGCCAACCATTAAAGATGGCGGTCAGCCGGTTCAAATCATTGAAAACGCAACTGCGAATCAATTCTATCAAATGACAGGCGAATACGCTCGAACGATGGATTCAGAGGCATTTAAAAATGCAATCTTATCCGTTTGTTACCAGGGATATCCGGAGAACGGAACGAACCTGATGCAGAAATATAACCTGTCGCCTGCAGTAATGAGGGGCGTTACCCAATTAGCTGTGTGGTATTATACGGATTCGATGGATATTTCGTCCTATTACCGGCAGTATGCGCCTTTCGACACCAATCCGAATGCATGGAATGCTTACCAGGAGTTGATTACACCGATGGACACCTTACCGCAAGGTTACCAGCTGGATCTTTACAAGAATTCAGATGAAAAGTATCAGAATGCACTGTGCACGCGCCTTTCGGAAACACCTCAAAAAACCTCCCTTCTCCTGGAAGGTAAGAAAAATCTGGAAGGGCGTACGCTCCAAGCCGGTGAATTCGAGTTCGTTGTAACTGATGAAAAGGGAATTGTCGCTTCTAAAGGTACCAACCGGGCAGATGGCAGCATCGCCTTCAGCCTGATTGAATACACGAAATCGGACCTGGGAACGCACGAATATACCGTCTCTGAGGTAAAAGGAGATTTGCCAAATCTGACGTATGACAACACCACCTACAAAATCACGGTGAAGGTTGCGTACGAACAGGATCAGATCCTGGCTGCTGTGCAGGGAAATCCGCAGATCTCTTTCTCTAATGTGTATAATGAATCCCAACAAGCCGGTGGTGATCAGGAGGATAACGGAAATACTGAGGATGGCGATGATGGAACTCCAATATCGGATACCGATGCTGAGGAAAAGGATTCTGCAAAGTCGCCGGATACCGGAGATGATAATCATCTTACGTTATGGGTTGGCTTGGCCGGAGCTGCTGTCGTGGGATTGATTACAGCACGGAAAAGGATCACAAGACCAAGACAGAGTTAAAGACTTCGAAAAAACGGAGTTGGCGAACTTGGCGAAGAAAGCTAAGACCGCGAGAGAGAAAAACTGACCCGAGTGTGCCAATAAGACGGACGCTCGGGTTTTTTGCGTAGTGTAATCGAAGGAAGGGGGCGATTCTTTGTTACATGCTGTTGAAGATGGCTGGAAGCCCAACCGGATTGCCAGGGAGATCGGGTGTGATCCCAATACAATTTGCAATGAGATCAAACGCAGAATCGTTTCCTTATGTAATGGCCAAGTTCAACGTTACAAGGCAGAGGCCGAGCAGAAAAAAGGATAACACAGAGGACTTGGAGCGACCTGATTTTCAATGAGCCATGTGACCTGAATTTAGATTAGCATAAACAATAGGACTACAGATGCCTAGGTGATGAGTATACACTAATTAAAATCCTCCTTATCGGGAGCTCCGCACTTGTCAAGTAGACAGAGGAAATAGAAAGCTGTTATTCTGAACCCTGTCCGCTGAGGGCAGGGTGTTTTGCGTTTCAAAGGCAGAACTCTGATAACAATAGACAGTATGTGAAATGGAAATTCTATATACCCATCAATTATATTTGTAGGGGCATTACAGAACACTCGGCGTATATTTAAAAAAAAGCAGCGTGCCATCTGTTCAAACAGGAAAAATGAGAAAGAGCCTTGACTTTGTCAGACAAAGAAATATACTGTAATTGTCATTTGTCAGACAAATAAGATCGGAAGGAGATCGTATATCATGAAAATCGGATTTATCGGCTGCGGCGCGATCGGCAGCTGCTATGCAAGTATTTTGTGCAAGAAGCACGAGGTCTGCGTTCTGGACACCTATGCTCCCGTAATCGAGGCTATTCAGAAGAACGGCATTCTTGTGGATCAGTGCGTGCCCGGCGTCGGTACCGGCGAAACGCTCGCGTTCCATCCCGTTATGGCGACCACCGACCCGAAAGAGATCGGTGTGGTAGACCTAGTTATTGTGTTCGTGCATTACCAGTATCTTGAGGCGGCCGTCCGCAATGCACTGCCGATGATCGATAAGCATACCATGATCCTGTGCCTGCAAAACGGTCTCGGCAACTATGACGAGATCGCCAAGGTCGTTCCCGAGAATCAGATCATCATCGGAAACACCGCCTTTGGCGCTACGCCCGTGGCTCCCGGCCACGTCAAGCACACAGGCACCGGCGTAACAAATATGGGTTCTCTTAAGGTTCCCATTGAGAACGTTGAGCGCATGGCCGAGGCCCTGCGTGCCGCTGGGCTGGAAGTCAACGTTCATGAGAACGTGATGAACGCCATCTGGCACAAGCTGCTGGTAAACGTCGCCATCAATGGCATGAGCGCCCTGCTTGAGACCAAGAACGGCTTTGTCGATGCCAATCAATATGCTCATGAAGCGGCTCGTATGCTGGTCGAAGAGGCTATCGTCGTCGCCAATGCCTGCGGCTGCACACTCGATCACGATGCGGAGTTGGAGCACGTCTACGAGGTCTCTCGCATGACCGATGAGACCATCAGCTCTATGGTCCAGGACGTGCAGCGCCACCGTGAGACAGAGATCCGCATCATCACCGGTGCTGTCTGTCGTCTCGGCCGTGAGCACGGCATCCACACACCCCGCAACGACCTGATGCTCCAGCTCGTGCTGGCCAAACAGTCCATCTATCTCGGCCGATAAGACAAGGAGCGGGACTTTAGGATAAATTTTCCCAGGCAGCGAACGGTAACTTTCTTTCTTCCGCCCGCTGCTGTTGCATATACGGGAACATTTCCTTGACGGAGCCTTAGCTTTGTACTATGTTATACATAAAACATATCTTTGAATACAGTAAGGAGAGGATCAGCATGAGCGAGACGCCCGGCTACGTGAAAAATCTGAAAAAGGAGTCCGTGGTACAAAGCGTCATCAACTGTCTGACGGATGCAATGCGAAGTGGGGAGCTCAAGCCCGGTGACCGCATCCCGCCCGAGCCGGAGCTGGCCGCGTCGATGGGGATTGCCCGCAGCTCGGTGCGTGAGGCGATCAAAATACTGTCTTACCTCGGTGTGCTGGAAAGCAAGCGCTCTGAGGGCACCTTCGTATGCAGCGGCTTTCAGGAGAGCATGATTGACCCTATGATCTACGGTATCATCCTCAATCAGGACTCCTTTGAGAATCTTATGGAGCTGCGCGAGATGATCGAGGCCGGCATCATGCGCCTCGCCAGTCAGAAATACGACGAAAAGGACGGCCGTGCACTGGAAGCCCTGCTCGGACAGATGAAGGAGATCGTCCACAGCGGCGATAACGAAGTGGACCGGTTCTTTGAGGTAGACAACCAGTTTCACGATCTGATCTCCCAAATGGGCAGGAACCCTCTGGCGGACAAGATCAGCCGCGTGGTGCGTACTCTGACGCACGCGGTGCGCTACGAAACAGTCACCAAGATGATCGAAAGCGGTAGGGGAGACGAACTGGTCGCCGCCCACAGCCAAATATTTGAAATGCTGAAAAACCGCAGAGCAGACGACGTTGAGACCATCGTCCGTGCCACCTACTTCGAGGATGCGATCCACGATGTTAAAGAAAAATGAATGTTATTTAAAAATAAATCTCGGCGTCCTGCATGAAGCGCTGGGAGTCTTTGTGGCAAATCAGCTCCGACAGCAGGCGATAGTTGACCTTGCCTGGTTTCACCACTTCGACTGTTGCATCATCACTGTCCCTTAGCAAGGGCGTATTTTGCTGCGACGAATCTTCGTTTATAAAAACCAATCGTTTTTGTATTGAAACACAAAAACGATTGGTTTTTTGTACGCAAAAGAAACGGTTACGTGTTCAGTGATGGACCTTAATACACAACCAGTGAATTGACTCTTTTAATCTCCGCAACGGTGTCCTTGTCGTAAATAATCAGCTCATTTCGAAGCTCATCATTTATCGGAAGTGGGTGCAGAGAGAAGATTACTTTTAATGCGTAAGGTGTGCGCAGTGATTCCGATAATGCAGATAGAAGACCGGACGTTTTGCCCTTGACGGAGAAATTGTTCCGTGCACAGATGAAGATATCATCACTGGCATTGTAAGGATTGCGGCAGTAAATATTGGTGACGGAATCGTGGCAACGCATGATCCCGTGATAGACATACTGCGCGTCGGTGTAATTGACTTCGTCTGCAATATCATAATATCCCATCTTTGACACTTAATTAGCAAAAAAAGCTTGCTATCCCTTGGTATTACT
>CAVKJB010000042.1:0-5202 GCA_963656785.1 Acutalibacteraceae bacterium
GGTCGAACCCATACGATGTTTCCATCACGGGATTTTGAATCCCGCGCGTCTGCCAATTCCGCCACGCCGGCTCACTAACGAGATGTATTATAGCATATACAATATGCGACTTCAAACGATATTTATCTTCAAACGATATTTATAAAGAAACCTCTTGGCTCTCGCCAAGAGGTCTTGGTGTGGCTGACTGGACTCGAACCAGCACGGTCTCCCACATGCCCCTCAAGCATGCGCGTCTGCCATTCCGCCACAGCCACATGACTCAATTATTATAGCAAGTGGCGAGTTTAAATGCAAGCACAATTTTATGTTTTTCCGACAAATTTCTATCCGTCTCGTCCGTCTCGCATTGAACCGTATACGGAAGTCTAGTCAAATTGAACCGTGGGTCGGATTTTTTTCCACACTCGCCCACGACCATCCGTATTTATTGTGTCTTTCATTCACACTCATCCTGATGACTCAGACCATACTTCTGAAGCAGCTGATCTACCTGGAGATGTAAGGACGAAAGGTTTCCGGAATTGTCGATCACGTCCGAGGATGCTTTTAACCGGATAGAATCCGAAACTTGTTTTGCCATAATCTTTCGAACCATCTCCTCCTCCAGTCCATCGCGATTCATCACGCGCCGGATCCGTGTTTCCGAATCGGCAACCACGGACCAGACTGCGTCATAAGCAGAAGTCGATTCACCACTCTCAAAGAAAAGAGGAATTGCCAGGAAGATTGCACGGGCGCCCCTCGCCGCCTCCGCTTCCATTCGTTCTTTCATATCCTGAACAACCACCTGCGTCGTCCCGGCTTCGAGGGTTTTTAACGCTTCCGGGTTACTGTAGACCAGGTTCCGCATTGCCTCCCGATCCATCGACCCGTCCGGACAGATATACGAATCACCAAAATACTCCCGGATATACGGAATGGCCTTGCCGCCGGGTGCAGTGATTTCGTGTGCCATTTTGTCGGAGTCGATGACCGTGAAGCCTTTGGCTTGAAGGTAATCCGTCACCGCGGTTTTCCCGGAACCGATTCCGCCGGTCACCACAATTCTAAGCATCGCGTTGCCTACTTTCTTTCTCTCTATTTAAGATCAAACCACGTCGAACCGCAGTGCATGTCGCATTCCAGCGGAACCGAAAGCAAAGCCGCGTTCTCCATGTTGCGCCGAAGCAGGTCCTTTACTTCATCCAGCTCTTCCGGAACAGCTTCAATGATAAGCTCGTCGTGAATCTGAAGCACTAACTTCGAACGCATCTTTCGTTCTTTCAGTTCATGATACACTTTGTTCATGGCGATCTTGATGATATCCGCCGCGCTCCCCTGAATCGGGCTGTTCATCGCAAGTCGGTTTGCCAACTGCAAATCCATGTAACGCCGGGATTTGAATTCCGGAATCGGACGGATGCGTCCAAACATCGTGGTCACTTGTCCGTTGGCCTTGCCGGACGCCACCTGGCGATCCAAATATTCTTTTACCGCTTGATGCTTCCGGAAATAGTCATCAATGTATTTCTGGGCATCCGTCCGCGTAATGCCCAGATTATCGCTAAGTCCGAAACCGCTTATTCCATAGATGACGCCGAAATTCACGGCTTTTGCACGGGAACGATCCAGTGGTGTGACCGATTCGATCGGAATTTCGAAGACTCTCGACGCCGTCATCGTATGAATATCCACACCCGTTCGAAAAGCTTCGAGCATTACAGGGTCCTCACTCAACGCCGCCATGAGACGAAGTTCTATCTGGGAATAATCCGCGCCCACAAAGATATTGCCGTCTTCCGAGACCACAAATGCCTTCCGAAGGTTTCGACCGTATTCATCACGGATTGGGATATTCTGTAGGTTCGGTTCCGTGCAGCTGAGGCGGCCGGTCGCCGCAACTGTCTGGTTAAAATGAGGATGGATCTTCCCGTCATCCCCAACCAGACCAAGCAGTCCGTCCACATAGGTGCTCTTCAGCTTCGTCGCCTTTCGGTATTGAAGAATTGTTCGAACAATCGAATAATCATCTTCGAGCTTCTCCAGCACGTCGGCTGCTGTCGAATACTTATTCTTTCCTTTGGTCCGTTTCGGATACGGAATCTGCATCGTCTCGAAAAGAACCTCGCCCAATTGCTTCGGCGAGTTAATGTTGAATGTCATCCCCGCCTGCTCATAGATGGATGCCTCCATCACCTGAATTCTATCGGCAAGCTCTGCACCGACGTGTTTCAGCACCGAGCGATCTACCCTCATTCCGGAAACTTCCATGGCTACCAATGTCTCAATCAACGGCATTTCGCATTCCCGAAAGAGTTTCATCATATTCTGTTCTTCCAGCGAGTCCGCCTGCTTCTCTGCGATATAGGCCATCGCTGCCAGCCGTTTTCGAGGATCGCTGACGTCAAGGGTGTCATTCATGTAGCGAAGATACATACTTTCCAGGTTGTACCTGCTTCGGTTCGGATCCAGCAAATATTCTGCAATTTCAAGATCGTGCAGCATTTTGAAGTCAGAGAATCCATACTGCATCAGGGTATACACCGTCTTCTTAAGATCAAATCCGATCAATTTCGGACTTCTGGCCAGCACTGTTTCAATCTGAATCTGAAAATCAAGCGGGGTTAAAAACAGGTTCGTATACGCTTTCGTGTCCGGCTGATAGAGGCGCAAAGCACTCACCGCCGACAGCCCGGCATGATTGTTATCGGTATCCAGTTCCACGGTCAATGTCTGACCTTCTGAAATTTGCTGCAGGAAATCTGCCGGATTCTGTTCCTGAAGGCCTTCCAGAAGATCTACCGTCTGTGCCACTTCTGCGACCGACTCGAAAGATGTCCGATTCTCCAGATCTCTGAGAAACCGACTGAATTCCAATTTCTTGAAGATTTCCGTCAGTGCCTCGTAGTTCGGTTTCGTGTATTTGAGATCTTCAACTTTTACCGGAAGTTCAACATCTCGTTTAATCGTAGCAAGCCATTTGGACATCGCTGCGTCGTCTTTGTGTGCGCGAACATTTTCCCCCAGTTTCCCTTTGATTTCCTCTGCGTGTGCAAGCACTTCCTCCACGCTGCCGTATTCTTTAAGAAGCGCTATGCCTTTTTTCTCCCCAACACCCGGGATCCCCGGGATGTTATCGGATTTATCGCCCATGAGGCCTTTTAAATCGATGAACTGCGTTGGTGTGAGATCATACCGCGCTTTCATTGCATCCACGTCGTATCGATCGAATTCGGTCATTCCTTTTCGATTGATAACCACAAAGGTATGCTCGTCCACCAGCTGAAGCTCATCCTTATCGCCCGTGATGATAACGGATTCCATACCTGCGGTAGCTGCTTCCCGCGTCAACGTACCGATAATATCGTCCGCTTCAATACCTTCTTTCTCCAGCACGGCAATATTCATAGCACGAAGCACTTCTTGCATCAATGGCACCTGGGACAACAGCTCCATCGGCGTCTTCAGGCGTCCTGCTTTGTATTCCGGATAGATCTCGTGGCGGAATGTCTTTCCTTTCATGTCGAACGCCACAGCAATATAATCCGGTCGGTAATCCGCCAGAATCTTCTTGAGCATATTGATAAACGCAAAAACGCCCTGCGTGTAGATTCCGTCTTTGGTGACCATCTCACGCATGGCGAAAAAAGCTCGAAACAGCAAGCTGTTTCCGTCGATTGCTACGAATCGTTTCATTCAGAAAAATCTCCTATCTAAATTATCGAATCGGCTATTTCTTGAAAAACTGCGAAGCCGCAGGGAATCCGTAGGCAGGCTTAGCAGAAATTGCACCGTCAATAACACTGAACTGGATGATGTCCGTCGCCAATGCCGCAAAAGCATCGAAGTTCACTTCTTTCTCTCCGGTCGTCATCACGAAAATCGTATCCCCATCCAGCGTGCTGTGAACCGGTTTAATCGCACGCGCGAACCCATCATGCAAAATGGAAGCCAGTTTGTTACACTGTGCTTTGGTCAGCTTTGCATTCGTAATCAGGCAAGAAATAGTCGTATTGAATGTAATGTCGTATCCCATGTCATCCCCTTCATTCTTTGCGGAAGGGGTGGATTCCTGTGTATACTCCAAATCAAGCGAAGTTACAGCAGGATCGACGGATTCTTCGCGGCCAAAATGTGATTCCGTTTCGTGGATGTTTTCCTGCACCTGTTCTGATTCAGCAGCGGAAGGAATGACACCGGAGTCACTGTGCTCGTTCAAATAATCCGTATCATCTGTTCCCTCGGAGATGGATGCCGAGTGAAATTTCTTTTTGAACATGGTCTCCGTACGGATCGCTTTAGGATCGATCGTTCGCGGCGAAATCGAGTTCTTCAGCGGGCGAATCGTTCCTTCAATCCGAGTATGGTCGGCACTGAGAAGACCGGCAATCAGGTTATTGTTTCCGTCGTACACATCCGCAAAAGCGTTAACTGCTGTGATGGCACCCACCTGAATATTGCCGTCGGAACACGCAAACGTGCCTAGACCTGTTTTCATTGCACGATTCATGCCGTAGAACTTTCCGACCGTTGCGCCGGTTCCGGCTCCGTGATTTCCATGTAGAATCGGGGCCATGCTGAATGCCTCACGTACCGCGCGAACGCCCATGCTGCGATCCGGTCGAACATCCGGGGAACCAACACCCAGATCAAACAGAGATGCTTGACACACGATCGGAATAACACTTTCAGAAAGGCGAAATCCGATATTCCGGTCTTCCAACTCACGCATGACGCCGGAACCGGCCTCCAGACCAAATGCGCTGCCGCCGCTTAGAACAACTGCGTGAATTTTCTGAATGGAATTCTCGGAGCGCAGAAGATCCGTTTCTCGCGTCGCCGGACCACCACCTCGCACATCGACGCCGGCTGTCGCACCTTCTTCCGATACAATAACGGTACATCCCGTCCCCGCTTCCTGGTTATCTGCGTTTCCCAGCCGGAATCCCTTTATATCGTTGATGTCAATTTTTGCAAACATAACGGCTCCTTCATCTTGACCACCTGTAAGTTATATGGCTTATTATAACCAAAAACAAAGAAAGACTCTACCGTTTCTGAAATATACTTTATTAAATGCTTTGCTTATTTCTGTTTTTCCTGTTCTGTGTGTCGCCGTTTATCGGACGGGGATAACGTATAATATCTTGCGCAAAAAAGAAAATAGCGCCGATTGTAAAATGAAGTTGAACATATAACAAAAAATCCATAGAATCCCTT
>CAVKJB010000043.1:0-4697 GCA_963656785.1 Acutalibacteraceae bacterium
GTTAGTGTTCACGATAAAATTTCGAAAATGTGTCTTGATTAGGGGGACCATTATATAAAGGCATCTCAAAAATACAATTACACGAAGGAGTCGACAGAATATCATGTTGCGATTGGAAAAAATAAAAAGAGAAGGTAGTTTAATATCGGCAATCTATGATCCAGAAGCTTCTGGAATGTTAGGGCGCGTTTGTGTTAATGTTGAAACGAAAGATGCAGAAGCCGGAACGATATCGAAATACGAAAACGAGGAATATCCGGATTATTATTTTCATGCTATAGCAGCATTAAAAACGCTTGCGGATGAAAAAGAGATGCCAGACACAAGGTTGGTAATGTGGTATTAACGAAGCACCTACACAGTAGGTGCTTTTTGATTACACGGATAAGATGATATCAATATTGATATCATCTTATGCCATGTGTAGCACCTCCTATTCTATGTCCACTATACCGTCCAAATTTGCATAGGAGCCACAATGGTTACATTTAAAGCAGTGATTAATCTCAGATTTTTCGTTTAAAGGGATCATTATTCCTTTGCCACAAATTATACAAACGACATTATCACTTCTTTTTGTGCTCATTGTCAGGCTTGATGAAGTCGACCTGTTCAAAATCTCCATCCCCTTTAACTTCCCATTCATATGTGTTGTATGCCTCCTTTCTGCGGATGTCTTTTTCAGCGCGGCTTGCACTGAAAACACGACCGGCATTGCGCACGAATTCATTTTTCCAGTTTCGAAGCATGTTCGGATTAATACGATATTCAGAGGCAATCGCATTAAGTTCTCGCTCACCTTGCAATACTTCAATGCAAACCTTGGCTTTGAATTCTGGGGAGTACTTGTTACGTGATATGGTGGTTTCCTCCTTGATTTGTATTCTACCATGTTCACGAGTCTCTCCCCATAGGGGATAGATTTAATATTTGGTGTCTAAGTCTAGGGGACCATTGTATTCTGTCCGCCGTTCAAGTGGGCGCCACCAAATTCGAAGATGGTATCGCCGGCACCATCCGCGGTGACTCTGCCACCAGCACGACCTATAACATCATCCACGGCTCCGACTCCACGGAGAACGCCGAGAACGAAATCAAGCGTTTCTTCGGCTATCTCTTCAGCTCGTCTCACGGTATGGCTTTGTGGATTTTTCAAAATTCGCACATGAATACGTGATTTCCAAAAGCACCCTCCCAATGCAATCACACAAGTTGTGCTGATGAACATGATTCTCGCATCAATGGCCTCGATCGGATGGAATACCATATCCGGTTGAGACTACTGATTTTAGTGCAATTTCCAGTGTTCTACAAGTAATAGAATAAGTCAAAAAACAGTTGAAGAAGAATAAAGAATTCAGCTAACATATTAATGTAAACAAAAGTAATCCTAATTGGACGATGCAACTCTATTTTTATCTAAAATGAAAAATGAACTCTATAATAAAAGAATACTGGAGGAACGAACGATGAAAACGAACCATACGAAAAAAAGAGGGATTACTGTTATTGCAATTAGTTTCCTTGTTGTCCTTGCTTCTAGTGCATTCGTGAGGGGAGTCAACGATAGGGGGAAATCAATCTCAATTAATGCAAAATCTACAGATAATTACCAAACTCGTGTTGCTGAATTATTTAAGAATGGGTATGAAACTGTCGATGTGATATTTACAGATATGGAGGACGAGAATCTGAAACTAAATGACTTGTCGTTAATTACATCTTCGTCAGACACGAAATCAATAGGACCAGTAAGAACGTACTATATAAAAAATGTTAGAAGAGTTACCGATTATGTTGGAACGACGAGAATTGCATCGACAGACGGCCCTCCTGGAGTCAGAATATGGATCGAAACAACAACAGCTGTTTCTTCGACATATTCTGGAACATTTGGAGTTTCTACAAATGTCATCAGCTACTCTGTGGGTTGGAATGTTACCGGATCTACATCAATTTCAATCGGTGGAAATTATGATATTCCGTATAAAGTTGGTAACAAAACAGTGAAACGTGGATATTTAGAGGCATATCCAAAATACAAGACGAAAAAATATGATGTGTATTATGGAATTCAAGGGACAACTAATGAAGTGAAAAAAGGAACAGGAACAGCAAGAAAGGCAATAGGAGTTAGTTTTAAGAAATACAATACCTATAAGTAAAGGAGTGGAACTATGAAAAAAAACTCTGGAATCATTGTTGCCCTGGTTGTCGCAATAATAACCGCAATAGGATACATGTTTATTGTAGGAAATTACCCCTATGGAGTATCTGATCGCTCAGAATCGTATTACAATACTTTACTTCTAATTAAAACCATCCTTTTGGGGGTTAACCTTCTTGTTGATGCGGGAATTATGTGCCTGTATATAAGGCAACGTGGAAACAAGTAAGCCAAGTCGCGGTACTGTCAATAGTTTTGCGCAAATTCTGTTTTTTATATGTGCTGCCAGTTGATGCTCACTTACCGGAGAGTTCTCGTCAAGCAGGAGCTGTTTATGGCAGCACAAAATAGATCATTGAAAACTGAATATTCGATTGAGTTTAAAATTCTATGATTTCACCGTCCTCGGTGATTATCATTGAGGTTAGGTGGGACATGTTCAGGTAGCGTTTGGTTCCCCATTCGTGGCCTGCCACATATCTTAATCTGGCGCAGACCAGCATCAGTGCTGACTCGCCATCTGGAAATGTTCCTACGACTTTTGTTCTGCGCTTAATCTCACGGTTGAGCCGCTCAAGGATATTATTGGTGCGGATGCGTGTCCAGTGTTCAGAAGGAAATCGCATATAGGTAAGGGTTTCATGAACAGATTCTTCCACCTTCTTAGCGGCTTTGGACAGCTTCATATTGCGAAGCTTTTCTGCTACGGCATGTGCTTTTTCTATTGCTGCCTCGTAATCCTCCTGCGCGTGGATTGCTTTGAGCATTTTTGCTACATCTTTGATCTTCTGTCTTGGGACAACAGACATAACGTTCCGGTAGAAGTGTACGGTGCAGCGCTGATATTTAGCTTTAGGAAATACTTGAGCGATTGCTTCGTTCATTCCCAGAGCCTTATCGCCGATTATTAACTGTACACCCGACAGACCGCGTTGTTTGAGCCAAACTAGGAAATTTTTCCAGCTGTCAAAGTCCTCTTTGAGACCTTCAGCAGCGCCGAGGATTTCACGCTGACCATCCATACCTACACCTATTGCGACGAGAATTGAAATGTTTTCATATTCTTCTCCCCAACAGCGTTTGAGAAAAATCCCGTCAACGTAGACGTATGGAAAATCCCCCTCAATTGGACGATTACGCCACTGTTCAATGTTTCCATAAGCTTTCTTATTAAGGTTGCTTATGGTGCCAGGAGAGACTCGAGTGCCCCACAGCGCCTCTGTAATGTCCTCCACTCGACGAACCGATACGCCGGCGAGGTACATTTCAATCAGAGCTTCTTCCACGCTGGTTTCGCGTCTTTTGTAACGTTCAATGATGGATGTTTCGAATGCAACGCCTTTAAGTTTTGGAATTCTAAGCGTTACGTCGCCAGCCGTAGTAGTAAATCCACGTTCATAGTGGCCTGCTCGATAGCCTTGACGATGCTCATCTCGAACATACCGCTCAGCATTTACCAGCTGATCCGCTTCAGCATCCAGCATGGCATTGAGCGTTTCTTCAATGGAGGATTTAACAAGGTCTTTAATTTCAGTGTGGATTACTTCCTGATTAAGCTGTAAAATATTGTCGGACATGGTTTCGACTCCTTTCAGAATTAAGATGTTGCAACTCAATTCTAATATTCAGTCGAAACTATGTCTATTTTCTTTTTTGCGCAAGATATTATACGTTATCCAAGTCGCTGAATGATCCCCCCGTCGCTTCTTGTCCACATCCGACAGAGAACGCTAATATCATGTTACGCTGGGAAACGGACAGAATG
This sequence comes from Acutalibacteraceae bacterium, assembly GCA_963656785.1. Classification (GTDB taxonomy): domain Bacteria; phylum Bacillota; class Clostridia; order Peptostreptococcales; family Anaerovoracaceae; genus Mogibacterium_A. Next base: position 3,933 of record CAVKJB010000043.1, read on the forward strand.
CATGAACAGCATCGGTCAGATTTGACCGGTGCTGTTTTAGTGTGTAGCCCCATGGTTTTTTTTCTTTATCGGAACTCCTTGCACCGCACTATCTCTTTTTTTTAGAACAATCCACCATTTTCTGCCCACCGTTCAACCAATTCCGATTCTTCATATACTGTTTTTTCGAGATATACAGCATAATCTTCAGAATTTTCTTTTTCAGAGAAATCCGGCTCAACCGTTGTGGTTTCTGTATTTGAAGTATCCCCCGGCATACTTAACGGTTTTGATGTGTCGTTTTTATTCTTGACACTCGTAGTTTGTGATGGTAGACTACTCACACTAAAACCAGCCGAAGAAGTAATCAACGCATTATTGCGGATACTGGTAGGACTTACTCTTGTAGTATTTCCTACCGAGGGAGAGCCCTTCTTCGTCTGGTTCTTTAGTTTTTTGTCGAAACGTTTATTCTCATAAACAGCTTTTTTGTTGAACAATCCACCATTTTCTACCCACCGTTCAAGAATCCTTTTCGGTTCAGTCCTATCAAGGTGTCTCTCCAGTAAGATTCTGGAATCCGTAGCAAAGATGCATTATACATGACATCCTCGTGCCGTAGCTGCTTTCCAGCTTTTTTTGCATTCGTACAGATACCGGAGAATCTTGTAGATAACCACGTTAATATCATCGTGTGCCATATGCATATTCCCTTCCAGGTAAGCAAAAAGCGGTAATGCCCATATAATGGTGTAAATTCGAAAATAAAAGAGCCAAGAGTTAAAC
>CAVKJB010000044.1:0-3759 GCA_963656785.1 Acutalibacteraceae bacterium
TGAAGATACTTGGCGGGAAGCTGCCTGGGAAATTAGGACGTCGCCGGTTTTTTCTTTTTTTGGTTTTTGCTGTTTTCCAAAATATCATGGTTTATTTACATGGATTAGCCGAATTTAACTTGAAAAACCTGGCACAAGGTGTAGAATGATATGTAGATTTTTGAAAAGAAAATAAGAAACAGGAGATATCTTCATGACTGATTGGGGAAGAAACGATCCGTGCTGGTGCGGAAGCGGCAAGAAGTATAAAAAATGCCATTATGATTTTGACCGGAAACTGGAAGAATTAAAAGATGCCGGTGAGGAGGTTCCATCGTACGACATCATCAAGACAGAAGATGAGATCAAGATGATCCGCAAAAGTGCGAAGGTGAACATTGCAGTTCTCGATTATGTGTCGGAACATATTCATGAAGGCGTTACGACGGCGGAGATAGACAACTGGGTCTATGATGTTACGACAAAAGCCGGCGCAATTCCGGCGCCTCTCGGTTATGAGGGCTTCCCGAAGAGTGTCTGCACATCCATCAACGATCAGGTTTGTCACGGAATTCCGGCAGATGATGTTGTTCTGAAGAACGGAGATATCATCAACGTCGATGTATCGACAATATTGGATGGATATTATTCCGATTCTTCTCGTATGTTCTGCATCGGTGATGTGAAACCGGAGTGGCGAAAGCTGGTGGAAGACACGAAGAAATCTGTTGAAATTGGACTGGAACAGGTAAAACCATGGGGGCATATCGGAGATATCAGCCAGGCGGTGCGTGATTTTGTCCAATCACAAGGATATTCGGTTGTTCGCGAAATAGGCGGACATGGATGCGGATTGGAATTCCATGAGGATCCATGGGTAGGATTTGTTGCGAACAAGGGCACCGAGATGATTATGGCGCCGGGCATGATTTTTACAATTGAACCAATGGTAAACCTGGGACGCTGTGAAATCTACACGGACAAGCAGAACGGCTGGACCGTGTATACGCGTGACGGACAGCCATCCGCCCAGTGGGAAATTCAGGTGCTCGTGACGGAGGATGGATATGAAGTGATTTCCTATTAGGGAATCTCTGTTTGCGGCGTAGGAGTGATTCAACCGGGGGATTCATGTAGTGGTTGCACAACTGCCGGTCGACGCCGGTACAATTTAACGCGCAGGAGCAACCGATGAGTCAAAGGATGAATCATTGGAAAAAGAATCGTAGAAGAACGAGGTGTCAAAGAAATTCCTTGACACCTCGTTTATTTTAAGTTATACTTTGCAAGTATGATTGAGAACATATCGACAATAGAATACGCAAGCCTGCTGTACGATTTCTACGGAGCGCTTCTGGATGACAACAAGAAGGAAGTGATGTCGCTGTACCACGAGGACAATCTTTCCTTAAAAGAAATTGCCGATGAGCTGGGACAGACGAGGCAGGGCGTACATTATACGCTTAAAAAAGCGGAGGCGATGCTGGAGAAGTACGAGGAGAAGCTGGGACTTGTCCGGAAATACCTTCGGAATTTGCGGAAACTGGAGCAGGTAGGGGAAATTGAGGCACGATATGCTGGCAAAGACGCACTTGAGGATGTGAGCAAGGAAGATGTTTGCCGGGATGTGGAAATATTGATTCGTACAATTAAGGATTTAATGGAGTAGAGAATGGCATTTGAAGGATTAGCGGACAAATTGCAAGAGACCTTCCGAAATCTCCGCGGCAAAGGTGTTCTTTCGGAGAAAGACATTGATGTGGCGATGCGCGAAGTGAAACTCGCACTTCTGGAGGCCGATGTCAACTTCAAAGTGGTAAAGCAGTTCGTTGCCGTTGTCAAGGAGAAGGCGCTGGGTCAGGATGTGATGAAGAGCCTGACGCCGGGACAACAGGTTGTCAAGATTGTCAAGGATGAACTGGTCGATATGATGGGCGGGGCGAACAGCAAGCTCACCTATTCGCCAAGTGGTTTTACCGTGTATATGCTGGTGGGACTGCAAGGTACCGGTAAGACGACGACCTGCGGCAAGCTGGCCAATTACCTGAAACAGAACGGCAAGAAACCGATGTTGTGCGCTTGCGACGTGTATCGTCCGGCAGCAATCGATCAGCTTGAGGTGGTAGGTAAGGCCGTGAATACACCGGTGTTCACCATGAGAGAGTGTAGCGATCCGGTGACCATTGCGAATGCGGCAGTCGATGCGGCGGAACGCAAGGGATGTAATGTCTTGATTGTGGATACGGCTGGCCGTCTTCAGATTGATGAAAAGCTCATGGATGAGCTGAAGCAATTGAAGAAGAACATTCATCCGCACGAAATTCTGCTGGTAGTAGATGCACTGACCGGACAGGATGCGGTGAATATCGCGACCGGATTCAACGAGGCGCTGGGTATCGATGGCATCGTGATGACGAAGATGGACGGAGATTCCCGAGGCGGTGCGGCACTTTCCGCAAAATCCGTTACCGGAAAGCCGATTAAATTCATGGGTACCGGCGAGAAATACGATGCCCTCGAACCGTTCCACCCGGATCGGATCGCATCGAGAATCCTTGGAATGGGAGATATGATGAGCCTGATTGAACAGGCCGAGAACTCCTATTCGCAAGAAGAAGCGATGGCGATGGAGGAGAAGCTCCGTAAGAACAAGTTCGATCTGGATGATTTCCTGCAGCAAATGGAACAAATTAACAAAATGGGTGGAATTGCCAAAATCATTAACATGATTCCGGGTATTTCCGAGCGAGATAAGAAGCAGATGGATTTCGACAAAGGTGCGGAGCAACTGAACCAGATGAAAGCGATTATTCAGTCTATGACGAAGGCGGAACGAAGGGATCCATCCATTCTGAATGCCAGCCGTCGGAAACGAATTTCTGCCGGATGCGGTCGCCCGGTGTCGGAGATTAACGCGTTGGTGAAACAATTTGCGGAGATGAAGAAGCAGATGAAAATGTTAAATAACCCGAAAGCCCTCAAGAGAAGTGGCTTATTCCGCGGGTTGAAATAATACGCCGAATCGGTACGGTGGGAACTGCAATAATCGGGATGTTAGATTTTCCGAGGCATCCGCCGAGTCGGAGTACAAAGAAGTAACAAAATTTATTTTTACAAAACAGGAGGACAAAATGGTAAAGATCAGATTGAAGAGAATGGGCGCACACAAGAAACCTTTCTACAGAGTGGTTGTAGCAGATTCCCGTACGCCAAGAGACGGAAGATTTATCGAGGAGATCGGTACATATAATCCGCTGAAGGATCCGGCTGAAATCAATATCGACAACGAGAAAGCTCAGAAATGGCTCGCAAACGGCGCACAGCCGACCGATACTGTAAGAGCTCTGCTGAAGAAGTCCGGCGTTGAACTCTAGTAGAACGCAAAAAGAAGGGAATTCAAATCATGGCTAGTCTAGTTGAAGCAATTGCCAAAGCACTGGTATCTAAGCCTGACGAAGTCGTTGTAACCACGGAGGGTACCGAGAAGAACATGACCGTGTACCTCAAAGTTGCGAAAGATGATATGGGTAAGATCATTGGCAAACAGGGTCGGATTGCAAAGGCGATTCGGACTGTGGTCAAAGCGGCAGCCATCAAGCAGAATATTAAAGTCTCGGTGGAGATCGTAGAGGACTAATATCAGAGTCTGGCAGAAATGATTGATACAAGCATGCAGAGGATTCTGCATGCTTGTTTGCTAGGTGCGCCTGGCGGCGCACGTTTCTAACGGGTGAAAGTCCCGAATCCGCCCGACAGTGGGAAGGATATAGCTGAACAGCA
>CAVKJB010000045.1:0-3493 GCA_963656785.1 Acutalibacteraceae bacterium
GATGCCACTTGCATGATGACTGGGAATACCGGCGCGGTGATGTGTATCTTGCCGACTTGAATCCGGTGGTTGGTGCTGAAATCGGCGGCATCCGTCCGGTGCTGGTTCTTCAGAATGATGTGGGGAACCATTTCGGCCCTACGCTGATCGTAGCTCCGATGACATCCAATATAGAAAAGAAGCCTGCACAGCCTACGCACTTTTTACTGGAAAATGTGCGAGGCCTGTCCAGGCCATCCATGGTGATTCTGGAACAGCTGAAGACGCTGGATAAGAGCAGAATCATCCGATACTTGGGAAGAATTGATCGCCGGATTCTGGAAAGTCCGGCTTTTTGTAAATGCCTTGCTGTGAGCATGGCACTGAAATGTTTTGAAAATAGACCGAAAAGAAGGAGGTTTCTAAATGGAAAAATTATTGACGAGGAAAGAAGCAGCCGTCGTTCTCGGAATTAGTCTTGCAACGTTGGATTCGGCCAGAGCCTGCGGGCAGATTGCATTTGTTCAGTATGTTGATAATGGTTGCGTGTATTTTACGGAAAGTGGGCTGCGAGAATACATTGCAAGATCAACACATCGTGTTAAGCCCCGGCGTGAAGTAGATACAGCTCACATCGGAAGGAAACGGAGATGAAATCGACATCCTTGAGAAAGTCTCTGCCGTAGCGATAATTTAAGGTAAACGACAATAGACAAGGAGGAAAACAATATGGCAAGACAAAATCGACTGTTGCCGGCTTATGGATCGACAACGGTTACTGGTGGCAAAGATTACTTCCGAACCCGGATGCGGGATGATGACGGCAGACGCATTACATTATATGGAAGAGCCCGCGAGGAATTATACGAGAAAGCGGTAGATGCCCAGCGGCAGTTGGATAATCATTCCTTTCGCCGCTCTTCACCTACGGTTGAGGAATATTGCGAAAAATGGCTTCTCATGCAATCTGCCCATGTTCGCAACACCACGTTGATTGATTACACATCCAAGGTGAAAAATCATATCGTTGCACCGCTGGGTAGTTTGAATATGGCAGATATCACGCCAGATCATGTGCGTATGGCAATGCTTACTGCGGCTGACAAGTCCGCTTCGGTTTACAAATCTGTCACGGTTTTATTCAAGTGTATTTTCAAATCGGCAAAAGAAAGCCGTGTCATTGATGAAGATCCAACCGTATACCTTACAGCCAAGGGAGGCGGTGTTCCGCAACGGGATCGCGTTCCGCTGACAGATGAGCAGGTAAATGTTCTGTTGGATACGGTAAAAGGGCTTCCACCTTATGTTTTCGTAATGGTTGGATTATATACCGGCCTGCGCAGAGAGGAGATTCTCGCTTTGCAATGGGATTCGGTTCACCTTGACTGCCAGGCACCGTATTTGACTGTGCGCCGTGCATGGCACACCGAAAGCAACCGTCCCATCATTATGACGGAGTTAAAGACAAAGGCGGCGCATCGGGATGTTCCGATTCCGGATTGCCTGTTGGACTGCCTGTCCGAGGCGAAAAGATCGTCACAATCACAATATGTTGTAGCGAACACGGATGGAGAGCCGTTGTCTTATACGCAGTTTAAGCGGCTATGGCAGTACATCGTGACGAGAACGGCAAAGGAACGTTCCTATTACCGTTACGAGAATGGAAAGCGTGTAAAACACACAATCCATCCGAAGCTGGGAGAAAAGGCCGCACACAATGGACATGTGGTTTATACACTGGATTTTGACGTTACCCCACACATGCTCCGCCATACCTACATTACCAATTTAATCCACTCGGGAGCTGATCCGAAAACGGTTCAGTATCTCGCAGGACATGAAAGCAGCAAAATCACCATGGACATTTACGCCAAGGTGAAATACAACCGACCGGAAGAGCTGGCAGTCTCTATGGCAGACGCCTTCGCTTTATGGGATGACTGAGTCAGGAGGATAGGCATTTTAGAGTGCTTGTCCTCTTTCGTATTTGGCGACATCATTGCGAGTGCGGTCCCTCCGGTGTTACTTATAGTAGAAGACAGGAGGGATGCAAAGTGCCGAAGAAAAAAGAAACCATTCCCCAATATGGCACGATAGTCTTGAAGGGGATCACCTATTATAGAACCCGCATAACCGATGCGGACGGGAAACGCAGCTCACTGTATGCGGAGACACCAGAACTTTTATACCAGAAAGTAAAGGAAGCAAAGCGTGAGATTGCCGAGATTAAGTTCCGCAGAGAGAATCCTACGGTAAGGGAATACTGTGAAAAATGGCTGGTCATGCAGTCGTCGGTAATTCGTGATATTACACTGAATGAATACCGGCAGACCATGCAGAAATATATCGTGGATAAAATCGGCGATATGTATCTGGATGAAGTTACAGCAGACGATTTGAAGCTGCTGATGGTTCCGGCCTCGAAAATGTCATCGGCATTATACGGGAAAGTTAATATGCTGGTGAAATGCGTATTTTACTCAGCCGAGAGAAGTCACTTGATTGAGTACAATCCATCCGCGCAGATTTCTGCGAAGGGCGGAACACCAACACAGAAAAAAGAAGCGCTTTCCGATGAACAGAAAAAGATATTGCTGGATACTGTTCGAGACTTGCCGCCGTATGTGTTTGTTATGCTGGGACTTTACTCCGGGCTGCGGCGAGAAGAAATTCTGGGGCTGCAATGGGACTGTGTCTTTCTGGAGGCAAAAGTTCCATACATTTCAGTCCGGCGTGCCTGGCATATAGATCGCAATCGTCCGGTGGTGAATGCCAATCTGAAAACCAAAGCTGCTAAGCGCGATGTTCCAATTCCAAAGTGCCTTGTCAGGTGCCTTCAGGAAGCAAAGGATGCATCAAATTCCAAGTATGTGATTGCGGATGCGGCGGGTGAACCGCTGGCTGGAACGCAATTTGCACGCTTGTGGAAATACGTCACTATCCGTACAACGGAACCACGGAAATATTATCGCTACATCAACGGGGAGAAAATTGAGAAGGAAATCCATCCGGTTCTTGGTGGTCATCCCAACAATAACCCCAATCTGATTTATACAATGGACTTTCATGTTACGCCGCATATGCTGCGACATACCTATATCACAGATTTGATTTATGCCGGCGTTGATCCCAAGACGGTTCAATACCTTGCAGGACATGAGAACTCCAAAACAACGATGGATATCTACTGCAAATTGAAGTACAATAAGCCTGAAGACCTCAGACCGATCGTAAACAACGCATTTGCAGGCGGCGAAAACACCTGAATTCGCCCCGGTAGGCGGGGCTAGAGGGTGGGATAACTTCCACTGCTAATGCCCAAAAGCCTTGAAAAATAAGGACATTTCGAGGCTGGATTTCATAGAGTACGGCCTGAAGAAAGCCCGTAAGGCTCCGCAGTTCTCAAAGAGATGAGCTTCAAACAGAATACAAAGAGAACACAAAACCCTTGGAAATCCGATATTTCAAGGGTTTTCTTATGTTTGGGATTCATAAAGAATTGGTGTGAAAAAGG
>CAVKJB010000046.1:0-3261 GCA_963656785.1 Acutalibacteraceae bacterium
GTAGAGCAGTTGGTAGCTCGTCGGGCTCATAACCCGGAGGTCGCAGGTTCAAGTCCTGTCCCCGCAACCACATGTGTAGGGCTGTCGCATTAAGCGACAGCCCTTTTTTACGTTTATTTAAAGAGGTATTTGAAGATGATTACGAGGTAATCGAGGGCTTGTTTATGCTAATCTAAATCTAGGTCATGTGGCTCATTGAGAATTATACATTAGATTTGCGGTACATTTTCCTGCCTTGATTTTACAAGCACCTGTTTTCTTGATAGAATACCTTGGTCATCATGGATGACTTTTACTTTCATTGGAGAGGATATCAAAAGGGGAAAATATGATTAAGGAAAAAAAGCGAATTCACGTTGTACTCTTAGTCGGAATGATCTTTTGCATGATCTTTTTCGCTGCGTCTGAAGTTCATGCGGATTCGGACGAGGATACCTTGGCGCTCTTGTCTCAAAAAACAGCGGGAGTCATGACCGGCACCCCACAGGACGCAATTATCTTGGCAAAGATTCCGGATGCCAAGATAGAATACTTTAACAGCATTACAGATGTTGCCCTGGCGCTGGAAAAGAATAAAATAACTTTCGCGGCACTTCCCACTGTAAGCTACTATACCCTGGTACAGGAATACAAGAATCTGGGGTATTTAGACGTGCCGCTTGCGGTATATGATGTGGGGACCGTTTTTGCAAAAACGGACAAAGGGGATGCGCTGCGTCTCAAAATGAACAAATACATTAAATCTCTGAAGGAGAGTGGTGAGCTCGATGAAAAACAGGAGTACTGGCTGTATCCTCACGACTGGGAGAATGTGGATATTCCGAAAACCGGGAAAAACGGAACCTTGACACTGGCAACCACAAGCACGTTAAAACCATTCTCTTTCAAGTTAAACAACGAGAGTGTCGGATATGAAATTGACATTATTGCCGGATTCTGTCGGGAGTATGGATACGGCCTCAAAATCGAAGACGTGGATTTTGCGGGGATTCTGAGCGGGATCACAACAGGTAGATATGATCTTGCGGCAGGACAGATTTCCTGGACGAAGGAACGGGATAAGAGCGTGAATTTCTCGGAATTCTATTATACGCAGACGTTTGTTCCGCTGGTTAACGCGGATAATTTTGATACCCCTGCGCTCATCACCGCGGATGACAACGATAATGCTTCAACCAACAACAAGGGAAGTGGTGCGATTGGGAACAGTATTCGTCGTACGCTGATCGAAGAAGACCGTTGGATGACAGTTCTTCACGGTTTATTGATAACAATTATCATAACATTGGCAGGATTTGCTTTGGCAAATGTGTTAGGTGTGATATTCTGTGCAATGTCGATGTCGCACCGAAAAATACTTCGGGTTCTTTCGGATATTTATTCGAGGTTAATGCAGGGGCTTCCGATTGTTGTTATTCTGATGATGCTCTATTACATCGTGTTTGGAAAATCTGACATTTCCAACGTTCTTGTTGCAATTCTAGGATTTGGCATTGTGTTTGGTGCATACATGGCACAGCTCTTTGAAGGTGGCGTCGGTGGCGTGGACAAGGGTCAATGGGAGGCTGCACTTGCTACGGGACTGACAAAGACGCAGACATTCTGTGGCATCATATTGCCGCAGGCAATTCGCACCATGCTGCCGGGTTACTTCAGCAATCTAATCAGCCTGATGAAGGGAACCGCTGTCGTAGGGTATATTGCGGTAAACGATTTAACCAAGGTCGGGGACATTATCCGAAGCAATACTTATGAGGCAATTGTTCCACTTATTACCATTGCTCTCATCTATTTTGCGATTGCTTGTCTGCTGCTTTCGTTAATGAACGTGTTCCGAAAAAAACTGGAACCGAAGTATAGAATCAAAAATATCGGAGAAACATCTCAGAAGGGAGGCATCAAGGCATGATTTCAATCCAGCATTTAAGAAAAGAATTCCCGGATACCACTCCTTTGAAGGATGTAAATGCAACGATCAATAAAGGGGACGTTATCTCTATCATCGGACCATCCGGAACGGGAAAATCCACATTTTTGCGGTGTTTAAACCGCTTGGAACAACCTACATCCGGTCAGATTCTTGTGGATGGCGTGGATATCCTCCAAAAAGACTGCCCGCTTCATCTGATTCGCCGAAAGATGGGAATGGTATTTCAGAGTTTCAATCTCTATCCGCACATGAATGTGATTGAAAACGTAATGTATGCACCGATGAAGGTCCTGAAGCTCTCTCGAGCGGAGGCCTATGAACGGGGCATGAAGCTTCTGCGAGCCGTTGGCCTTGCGGAAAGTGAATTGAAATATCCGGATCAGCTCTCGGGAGGACAGAAGCAGCGTGTCGCGATTGCACGAACGCTCGCAATGGAACCGGAGATTATCCTGTTTGATGAACCGACCTCTGCACTGGATCCGACGATGGTCGCAGAAGTTCTGGCAGTAATTAATAAACTGGCAGAAGACGGCATGACCATGCTGATTGTCACCCATCAGATGAGATTGGCGAAGGCTGTTTCTACGAGAATTTTTTACATGGATCAGGGTCTTATCTATGAAGAAGGTACACCGGATCAGATTTTTAACCACCCGCAGAAGGAACGCACGCGGTGCTTTGTGAATGGACTGGACTGGATTCGAAAGAGTTTTTACAAAGACGAACTGGATTACCTCGGTTTTATCAGTGAGCTGCATGCTTTTGCATTGAAAAAACTGTTCACCCCGGAAATGCTTTACCGGATAGAGGCTTCCATAGAGGAGGTGTATCTTCAGACTATTTTACCGGTGCTGGACGAAAAAACGCTGATGAATTTTAGCCTGGAATATGCGGAGAAGCAAAGACTGTGTAATCTGCAATTCCGCTGGGAAGGCAGCCCGATCAATCCGCTTCTCAATATGGATGAACTTTCAAGAAAACTGGCGGAACACGCCTCTAAGGATATGGAATATAAATACACGGAGGATGGTTTCAACGAGATCGATATAACCATAGAAAGGTGATGGAACTGTTTCTGTTGCTCCGTTATCCGCTGGTTAGTGGGCTCTTCGGATGCCCTAATCATGTCTGGAAAGTAATCAAACGCGGCAAGACATCAAATCCTGCGTTTATCAGCATTGATTTTTCGGCACCTTTCGCCAGTCAAAAACAGCGCTGTAGCGCTGTCATGAACGCTTATATAACCCGGGGATCTCTCCCCGGGTTTTGGTTTTTCGTATAACAGAAAACCCCGCGTTAAACGCGGGGTTTAGTGAACGCTATGCGTTTGA
>CAVKJB010000047.1:0-3181 GCA_963656785.1 Acutalibacteraceae bacterium
CCACATCCTTGTAATCAGCGATAATGGAATCCCGCTTTTTGCGCGCAGAGCTGAGATCCATGCAGTTCCACATTTCTTGGAGATCTGCACGAATTCCCGCCTGGTACTTCTTGGGGGCTTTCTCTGAGATATTTTTAGAGAAATGAAACTGGCATCTTTGCCAAGGGACGTCAGGGAACACCTTACTGATGGCGTCCTGAATGCCTTCGTGCGCATCGGAAGTGATCATCAGAAGTCCCTTAAGCCCTCGGGCTTTCAGGCTCTGAAAAAAGGCATTCCAAGTAGGCTTGGATTCGTTGGCATAGACGCCGAATCCAATGATTTCCCGGTGCCTTCCTGGTTCGTTCCATAGGCGATCATAAAGGCCCTGGAGATGATCCTGTGGTTAACACGCACCTTAAAATACGTGGCATCCACTGTCAGAAAGGGATAGTTGCCAGTCAGAGGGCGTTCACGGAACTCCCTGACCTTCTCATCGAGATCCTTGCAGACATCAGAGACCGCAGATTTCGAATAGGAAGTTCCACAGAGTGTCTCCATTATCTGTCCAACCTTTCGGGTTGCTACGCCGTTTGCGACCATTTCCGCCATACTGCGATCAAAGCTGCCTCACTGCGGGAATAGTTCTCGAATACAAGCGTCTTGAATGGAATGTTCCGGTGTCTCGGAACCATGAGGGTGATCTTCCCGATCCGGGTCTTAAGATCGCGCTCTCTAGTGCCATTCCGACTGTCGGTACGTTCTTCGGAGCGCTCATAGGGATCCGCCTTAAGCTGAGCGGTCGACTCCGCCATCAGTATGCTGTTGAGGCTCTTCCTGAGCAACTCCCGAAATGCCTGATCGTGATCTGTCGAAAGAAGCTGTAGTATTTCCTCCTGATTTAATGTAATATTGAGTTGAGCCATTGTATTCATTCTCCTCGGTATTATGTTGATTGTGGTGATTTTCATTATACCTAAGAGATGAGCCTTTGGCTCTTTTAATTTTTTCAATTTACACCATTATACAGACGTAACCCGGTATTTCCGATTCGCATCAGAAATCCGGCTATGTAAGGAGGGGGATAGTGTCGTTCGATCAGACTTGTAGTTTCAGCAATGCTCCTCTTTATGGGTACAAAAAAGACCGTTCATTGAAATCACTTCAATGATCGACCCTTTTCCTCGTTTTATATTGAATTATGGAAGATCCGACAGATTAATTCTATCGTATGCTCCGTTTTTTGAATCTTCCGGATGCGGCTCCAATCCAATGATGGTTATGTCTTTGTGATCAGGACCGTAAACCCAGAACATTCTTCTTGCCTTGCTCGTCTTATTCTCCAGATATGACTGCCAAACTTTCATTCCATATCTTCTGGATAATGGCTCTATTTCGTGTGTATGAAGACTTGGATACAATGGATCCGACGCTAATTTCTTTAACGCATTTCCCCATTTCACATATAACTCTTCATCTTTTTTGCTGTTTGTTCCATTCCTGTGGCCGGTCTGTAGTCTGTACCACATCGTCTCCATTTCAGGAATCCCCATCCTTATGTTGAACATCCATCTGCCGCCTTTTTAGAAATCCGATAAATCAATCGGCTGAGAAACCTCGCCCATTTTAAAATTGCTGATTGCCCTATCCATATCTCTTAAAGTAGCAGCGGATATGCTCTCGGGAACCGTTAATTCCCTCGGCTCTAACATAATACAACCATTATCATATTCTTTTACATTGTAATACTGATATAAAGCTCCACGCAGCGTTACCCGTTTTTTGTTGTCAATATGAACCGTATAATCCTTTACTGCTGTCATCATCAGCACCTCCATCGACAATGTTAGGTGGGATATCCCACCTAACATTATAGTATTCCTTAATTAGAATATCTGTCAATGGGAGTTTTTCCTTTATATTGCGGCTTCCTGTTTCTTTGACGCTTTTCCGGAAGGCGCAGCCGCTGTACCTTCCTTCCGGTCAGATAGGTCCGAGAGTACGGATCCTCTTCTTTTGTCTTTGTAAGCTTCCATCAGGGCCTTCAGCTCTGCGTTGGTAACCTCCCTGGTTTCCCGCTTCCAGACGGTTTTGCCGGCATCATCGACGCCGTCTCTCACCGAACGGGAAAGACGGGTAGTGCCATCCTCCGGCAGCTTCATCCAGACGCCTTTGCCGAACTTGTTATCGTGGATCATCTTCGGGGAGATCACGAAGCTCTCCCACGGACGGGTATCGGCAGAATCTGCGTTGGGGATCTTTACTTCCACCAGCTCCTTGCCGTTTCTGGAAGTAAAGGGGTCTCCTACAAGACCTTTGCCGAACTTGATGGTAACTTCTGCCTGCTCCGGAATGGTTTCTCCGTTTGCCGGCATTTCTTCCGCTTCTCTTACAAAGTCGGGAACATCGCCCGGCACTGAATATCTGTCATTTTCCATTTTGGCTTATCCTCCTATTCTTCCGCCGGAACAACAAAAAACGCATCGTTGGCACGGAGCTTTGCCCTGGTGTTCAGGAACTTCTCAATGTCAAAGGTGAGTTTCTTGTCATAGTCGGCAGTGTATTGGTAATTCGGGTGCTCGGTCAGATCATATTTGTCTGACAGGAAAGGACGGACGCCGCGCAGCTGCAGGATGCATTTGCTGCCGTCCAGCACGGCGATCTCATCGCGGCTCATGAGCTCTTTCCCCAGCTTCTGATAGTTCGTTCCGTAGCTCGGACTGTTGCCCCGCGTATCCGAGGTATTGAAGGTATCGATCGTTTCCTTGCCGAGGGCTTCCGAAAGTTCTTTCAGGGTAGTGGGCTCCGAACCTCCCAGGAAGACCTGGGAATCCATGTTGCCGATGATCGTATCGGCGTTGTCCTTATAAATTGCTTTCAGCTGGGATCTTGCCTGCAGCACCAGGCAGGCACTGATCTCACGGGAACGGATGGTGGCGACCAGCTTTTCAAGATTCGGGATCTGGCCGATATTGGCGGCCTCATCGATCAGGCATCGTACGTGAACCGGAAGCCGGCCGCCGTATACATCGTCCGCTTTCTCGCACAGAAGGTTGAACAGCTGTGTGTAGATCATACTGATCAGAAAATTAAAACTGCCGTCTGTGTCCGACATCATCAGGAACAGGGCAGTCTTCTCATCTCCCAGGGTATCCAGCTCCAGTTCGTCGTACATGGTAATGTCGCGAACCTCCTGAATATC